>DGLB01000024.1:834-35405 GCA_002387845.1 Stenotrophomonas maltophilia
CGTGGGCCGGCCGTTGGCCGGCCATCGTCATGTTAGGGCAGGAACAACTCCACCACATCATTGGTAAACCGCCGCCCCAACTCGGTCGGCACGGCGCGTTCAGCGTCCAGCGTCATCCAGCCGCGGGCCACTGCCAGCCGCAGCGGCTCGGCAATCACCTGCCGGTCCAGACCGGTGCGCGACTCGAAGTCCTTCAACCCGAACCCTTCGTGCAGGCGCAGCAGGTTCAGCATGTACTCGAACGGCAGCCGCGCGGCGTCGATCACATCGTCGCCGCCGATCGACGCGGCACTGCCGGCGGTGTCCATGAAGGTCTGCGGATGCTTGCGCTTCCAGCGCCGCAGTACGTGCTGCTCGGCCCCGGAGCTGATCTTGCCGTGCGCGCCGGCCCCGATGCCGAGGTAGTCGCCGAAGCGCCAGTAGTTCAGGTTGTGCGCGCTCTGCCGGCCGGGGCGGGCGTAAGCGCTGACCTCGTACTGCGCATAGCCGGCATCGGCGAGCATGCGCTGGCAGTGTTCCTGGATGTCCCAGGCGGCGTCATCATCGGGCATGCCCTGCGGCGGGCGGGCGAAGAACACCGTATTCGGTTCCAGGGTCAGCTGGTAGTGCGACACGTGCGCAGGCTGCAGGGCGAACGCGCGTTCCAGGTCGTGCTCGGCCTGGGCCAGGGTCTGCTCCGGCAGCGCGTACATCAGGTCGATGTTGAAGTTGTCGTAGCCGGCGTCCTGGGCCAGCTTGACCGCGCGTTCGGCTTCGCCGCTGTCGTGGATGCGGCCCAGCCGCTTCAGCGCTTCGTCGTTGAAGGTTTGGATGCCGAAGCTGATCCGGTTGACCCCGGCCGCGCGGTAGCGGTCGAAACGGCCGTGCTCGGCGGTACCCGGATTGGTTTCCAGGGTCACCTCGAGATTGGGCGCGAAGCGCAGGCGCGCCGACGCCGCCTGCAGGAAGCGGTCGATCGCCTCGGGCGGGAACAGGCTGGGCGTGCCGCCGCCGAAGAACACGCTGTTGACCACCCGGCCCCAGACCAGCGGCAGGTCCTGGTCGAGGTCGCGGATCAGCGCATCGATGTAGGCATCGAAGGGCAGTTCGCCCTTGCCGGCGTGCGAATTGAAGTCGCAGTACGGGCACTTGCGCACGCACCAGGGCAGGTGCACGTACAGCGACAGCGGCGGCGGCACCAGCGACACACCGTGGTCGTGGTCGCAGTGTTCGCCTGGAAGATGGCAGTGATGGTCAGACATGATCGGGGCGTGCCGGCCGCTGGGCGGCCATCATTAAAGTGCGGTGGCCAGCTTCTGCTTCAACAACTGCAGCGCCTTGGCCCGATGGCTCATTGCGTTCTTCAGGTCCGGAGCCATTTCCGCAGCGGTCTGCTGCAGCACCGTGTCCAGGAACAGCGGGTTGTAGCCGAAACCATGGCTGCCGCGCAGTTCGTCGAGGATCTCACCTTCCCAGCTGCCTTCGCAGATCAGCGGCTGCGGGTCGTTGGCATGACGCAACAGCACGATCACGGCGTAGAAGCGCGCGCCGCGACGCTCAGCAGGCACATCCTGCAGCGCCTCCAGCAGCTTGGCGTTGTTGGCCGCATCGTTGGTCGGGCTGCCCGCATAGCGGGCGCTGTACAGGCCGGGGGCCCCGGCCAGGGCATCCACGATCAGGCCGGAGTCGTCGGCCAGCGCCGGCAGGCCGGTGCTGGCGCAGGCATGACGTGCCTTGATCAGCGCGTTCTCGACAAAGGTGAGGCCGGTTTCGGGAACGTCGCTGACGCCCAGTTCGCCCTGCGCCACGATCTGCAGCGGCAGGTCGGCCAGCATGGCCTGCAGTTCTTTCAGCTTGCCGGCGTTGCCGCTGGCCAGTACCAGTTTCATTGTTTCGGCTCCAGCAGATCCCAGGTGTTGCCGTACAGGTCGCGGAACACCACGACCGTGGCGTAGCTTTCCTCGCGCGGGGTTTCCAGGAACTCGACGCCGGCGGCGAGCATGGCCGCATGGTCGCGCCAGAAGTCGTCGGTGTTCAGGAAGAAGCCGACCCGTCCGCCGGTCTGGTTGCCGATCCGTGAACGCTGTTCGTCGTTGCTGGCGCGGGCCAGCAGCAGCGCGGCGGCGCTGCCGTCGGTCGGGCCGACCACCACCCAGCGCTTGCTGCCCTGGTCGATGTCTTCCAGCAAGGCAAAGCCCAGCTTGCCCGTGTACCAGGCGATGGCCTCGTCGTAATCGGCCACCACCAGGGTGGTCAGGGCGATCCGGCGGTTCACGGCTGGGCCAGCGCGGCCTGCTGGGCCGCGAAAAGTTCGGTGGAACCCTTTTCGGCCAGGGCCAGCAGGGCATCCAGTTCCTCGCGACGGAAGGCGTGGCCTTCGGCGGTGCCCTGCAGCTCGATGAAGCCACCGCCGTCGTTCATCACCACGTTCATGTCGGTGTCGCAGTCGCTGTCTTCGGCGTAATCCAGGTCCAGCACCGGGGTGCCGCGATAGATGCCGACGGAAATGGCGGCGACCGCGCCGAAGATCGGGTTGCGCTTCAGTTCACCCTTGTTGATCAGGTGATTCACCGCATCCACCAGCGCCACGTAGGCTCCGGTAATGGCGGCGGTGCGGGTGCCGCCGTCGGCCTGCAGCACGTCGCAGTCCAGGGTGATGGTGCGTTCGCCCAGGGCGCGGCGGTCGACGCAGGCGCGCAGCGAGCGGCCGATCAGGCGCTGGATTTCCAGGGTGCGGCCGCCCTGTTTGCCGCGCGCGGCTTCGCGGTCGTTACGGGTGTGGGTGGAGCGCGGCAGCATGCCGTATTCGGCCGTGACCCAGCCTTCGCCCTTGCCGCGCAGGAAGCCCGGCACGCGGTTTTCCACGCTGGCGGTGCACAGCACGCGGGTGTCGCCGAAGCTGACCAGCACCGAACCTTCGGCATGGCGGGTGAAGGCGCGCTCGATGCGCACTTCGCGCAGCTGGTCGGCCTGGCGGCCGCTGGGACGGGGATCGGACATGAAAGGTTTCCGGTAGTACGTGGGATGCGGGTCCGCGCCCGGGCCGGAGACCGGCGGGCGAGGAGGCTGGAATGAGACCGCTAGGGTACCATTCCCCCTTTGAGAGCATCGGAAACCCCGAATGATTCGAAGCATGACCGCCTATGCCGGCGGCGAGCGGGTGACCCCGTGGGGCACGCTGGGATGCGAGCTGCGCTCGGTCAACCACCGCTTCCTGGAAGTCGTCACGCGCCTGCCCGAAGAGCTGCGCGCGCTGGAACCGCAGCTGCGCGAGCGCATGGCCGCACGGCTGAGCCGGGGCAAGCTGGACCTGGTGATGCGCCTGCGCGCGCCCGAGGCCGCCGCCAGCCTGCAGGTCAACGAGGTGCTGCTCGGCCAGCTGGGCGCGCTGGCGCACCGGCTGACCTCCGATTTCCCCAACCTGCAGGTCAGCTTCACCGAGCTGCTGCAGCTGCCGGGCGTGACCCAGGGTGAAGCCACCGATGCCCCGGCCCTGCAGGCAGAGGCGCTGGCCCTGCTGGAGCAGGTGCTGGACGGCTTCGTCGCTGCCCGCGAGCGTGAAGGCGACAAGCTGGCCACGGCGATCAGCGAGCGCGTTGACGCAATTGAACGCATCGCCGCCGAGGTCACCACCCTGATTCCGCAGATCCGCGACGGTCAGCGGACCAAGCTGGCCGCACGCCTGGCTGACCTGCCGCACCCGGTGGAGCCGGGCCGCGCCGAGCAGGAACTGGTGATGTGGCTGCAGAAGCTGGACGTGGACGAAGAGCTGGACCGGCTGCGCAGCCACATCGTCGAGATCCGCCGCGTGCTCAGGCAGCGCGAACCGGTGGGCCGCCGGCTGGATTTCCTGCTGCAGGAGTTCAACCGCGAAGCCAACACCCTGGGTTCCAAGTCGGTGGACAGCCGGACCTCCAACGCCGCCGTTGAACTGAAGGTGCTGATCGACCAGATCCGCGAACAGGTGCAGAACATCGAATGAGCAGCCAGCCCACGCCGGTCGGTGCCCCCGCACGCGGCACCCTGTACATCGTGGCCGCCCCGTCCGGGGCCGGCAAAAGCAGCATCGTCAACGCCACCCTCGCGCGTGACCCGCAGATCGCGCTGTCGATCTCGTTCACCTCGCGGGCGATGCGTCCGGGCGAAGTCAACGGTGAGCATTACCACTTCGTCAGTGCCGAGCAGTTCGAGAAGATGATCGCCGCCGGCGACTTCTTCGAGCATGCCTGGGTGCATGGCGACTGGAAGGGCACGGCCCGGCAATCGGTCGAGCCGCAGTTGGCGGCCGGCCAGGACGTGCTGCTGGAAATCGACTGGCAGGGGGCGCAGCAGGTCCGCCAGCTGGTGCCGGGTACGGTGACGGTGTTCATCCTGCCGCCGTCCAAGCAGGCGCTGCAGGACCGCATGCGCAAGCGGGGCCAGGACAGCGAGGCGGTGATCGCCCAGCGCCTGGGCGCGGCGCGTGAAGAGATGCTGCACTTCAATGACTTCGATTACGTCATCGTCAACGAGGTGTTCGACACCGCCGTGGACGAGCTGTGCGCCATTTTCACCGCCAGCCGGCTGCGCCGGGAGGCCCAGAAGGTCCGCCACGCCGGCCTGATCCAGGCGCTGCTGACCCAGGAGCCGGGCGCAACAGGTTGATTCATAAAGGGGCGTTAACCGCTTGGCTTGATTTTGTCCAGGCCCGCCCCGTACAATCCGTCCCCTTTCCCTCATTCGATTGAGCAGCCCGCGCCGGCTGCCGGGAGCCCGCATGGCCCGCATCACCGTAGAAGATTGTCTGGAAGTCGTGAACAACCGTTTCGAGCTGGTCATGATGGCGTCCAAGCGCGCCCGTCAGCTGGCAAACGGCGTCCAGGCCACCTTGGACAACAGCGAAACCGAAGACAAGCCGACCGTGCTGGCGCTGCGTGAAATTGCCGCCCGCAAGATCGACAACGCCCTGATCGACGAAGTCGAGAAGGCCGAGCGCGAGCGTGCCGAACGCGAAGCGCTGGAGTGGGCCGCCGCCGAAGTGGTTGCCGACGAAGACATGTCCAAGAACGACGACTGATCGATCCCGACCCGTTTCGTTCCACGAACAGCCCGCCTTGTGCGGGCTGTTTGCGTTTTTAGGACTGTCAACAGTTTGCCGATATCCCGTGGCTGGAATAGTCTTCCAGCCATGAACCCAGGCCCCACTGCAAAGGTTGCCGCGTCCCCCGGCGCGGCCGTCCCCGACTACGTCCTCCAGCTTGAGCGCGCGGCGCATTACCTGCCGCCGGAACAGCTGCCGTTGCTGCGTCGTGCCTGGGAAGTGGGCGCGACGGCGCACGCCGGCCAGACCCGCAAATCCGGCGAACCCTACATCACCCATCCGGTGGCGGTGGCGCAGGTGCTGGCCGAGCTGGGCCTGGACGTGGAGGCGCTGATCGCGGCGATCCTGCACGACAC
Organism: Stenotrophomonas maltophilia; assembly: GCA_002387845.1. Taxonomy (GTDB): domain Bacteria; phylum Pseudomonadota; class Gammaproteobacteria; order Xanthomonadales; family Xanthomonadaceae; genus Stenotrophomonas; species Stenotrophomonas maltophilia_AG. Next base: position 6,250 of record DGLB01000024.1, read on the forward strand.
CATTGAAGACACCCCGCTGACCCGCGAGGAACTGGCCGCCGAGTTCGGCGAGGCGGTGGCCGAACTGGTCGATGGCGTCACCAAGCTGGACAAGCTGAAGTTCCGCGACCGCCAGGAAGCGGCGGCCGAGAGCTTCCGCAAGATGCTGCTGGCGATGTCGCGCGACCTGCGCGTGATCATGATCAAGCTGGCCGACCGCCTGCACAACATGCGCACGCTGGGCGCGCAGAGCCGCGAAGCGCGTGGCCGCATCGCCCGCGAGACGCTGGAGATCTACGCCCCGATCGCACAGCGGCTGGGCATGAGCCTGGTCAAGAGCGAACTGCAGAACCTGGGCTTCAAGGCACTGTACCCGTGGCGTCATGCCATTCTGGAGAAACACATCCGCAGCCAGCCGGTGGTGCGCCGCGAGGCGATGGCGCAGGTGGAGGTGCAGTTGTCGCAGCGCCTGGCCAAGGAAGGGCTGGAGCACCGCCTGGTCAGCCGGATCAAGACCCCGTGGAGCATCTACAACAAGATGCGCGACGAGAACAAAACCTTCGACCAGGTCATGGATGTGTTCGGGTTCCGGCTGGTGGTGCGCAGCGTACCCAACAGCTATCACGCGCTGGGCGCGGTGCACGCCACCTTCAAACCGCTGGACGGGCGCTTCCGCGACTTCATCGCCATTCCCAAGGCCAACGGCTACCAGTCGCTGCACACGGTGCTGTTCGGGCCGTACGGGTCGCCGATTGAAGTGCAGATCCGCACCGAGGAAATGGATCTGATCGCCGAGCGCGGCGTGGCCGCGCACTGGACCTACAAGTTCGGTGGCGACAGCCCCAACAGCGCGCAGAGCCGCGCACATGCCTGGATCGTCGAGCTCATCGACTCGCAGCGCGCTGCCGGTTCCTCGCTGGAATTCCTGGACAACGTGAAGGTCGACCTGTTCCCGGACGAGGTCTACCTGTTCACCCCCAAGGGCAAGATCCTGGCCCTGCCGCGCAACTCCACCGCGCTGGACTTCGCCTATGCGGTGCACACCGACGTGGGCAACACCGCCGTGGCCTCGCGCGTGGACAAGAAGCTGGTGCCGCTGCGCACCAAGCTGGTCAGCGGGCAGACCGTGGAAGTGATCACCGCACGCTCGGCCACGCCCAAGCCGCAGTGGCTGGAATTCGTGGTCAGCAGCAAGGCGCGCACCGCCATTCGTCACCAGCTCAAGCAGCTGGAACACGAAGATGCCGTGCAACTCGGTCACCGCATGCTCGACCGCGCGCTGGAGGCGATGGACAGTTCGCTGGAGCGCCTGCCCAAGGGCCGCCTGGATGCGTTCCTGGCCGAGCACCGGTACCCGCGCCTGGAAGCCCTGCTGGCCGAAGTGGCGCTGGGCAACTGGATGCCCAACCAGGCCGCGCAGGCGTTGATGGCCTATGCCGAACTGCGCGGTGGCGCGCATTCCAAGCATTCGCAGGAAAAGATCCTGATCAACGGCAGCGAGCGCGGTGTGGTCAGCTTCGCCAACTGCTGCCAGCCGATTCCCGGCGACGACATCATGGGGTACCACACGGCCGGCAAGGGCATCGTGGTGCATCGGATGGATTGTCCGAACCTGGCCGAACTGCGCAAGTCGCCCGAACGCTGGGTGCCGATCGGCTGGGACACCACCGTGTCCGGCGATTACGACACCGCGCTGGTGGTGGAAGTTGAGAACGGCACCGGCGTGCTGGCCCAGCTGGCCGCCGCCATCGCGCAGAGCCACTCCAACATCGAGCGCGTGGATTACCTGGACCGTGACTTCAATGCCGCGGTGCTGGCGTTCAACATCCAGGTGCGCGACCGCAACCACCTCGCCGAGGTGATGCGTCGCCTGCGTCGGTTGTCAGTCGTCCAATCTGTCCGCAGGCAATGACCGGGCGCGGGATGCCCGTCGCGTAGTGACACGCCATGCGTGTCATCGCGGCAATGATCGGAACCGATACAATAACCGTTCTGATTTCCTGACTTTCCGGAGCGCCCATGTCCCGCCAGATCATCAACACCGAAAACGCCCCCGCCGCCATCGGTCCGTACTCGCAGGCCGTGCGCGCCGGCAACACCGTGTACTTCTCCGGCCAGATTCCGCTGGACCCGGCGACCGGCGACATCGTCGGCGTGGGTGACGTCGAAGCCCAGGCCCGTCGCGCCTTCGACAACCTCAAGGCGGTGGCCGAAGCCGCCGGTGGCTCGCTCGACAAGGTCGTGCGCCTGGGCCTGTACCTGACCGACCTGGCCGAATTCGCCAAGGTCAACGCGGTCATGCAGGACTACTTCCAGGCTCCGTTCCCGGCCCGTTCCACCATCGAAGTCTCCGGCCTGCCCAAGGGTGCCAACTTCGAGGTCGACGCGGTGATGGTCATCGACTGACCCTGACGTGGCACGCAAGGCAGCGGCAGCTCCGGCCCTGGCACCGTCCGGCGAGGCATCGTTGTCGATGCTCGCCGGCGTCGGGCCGGCCGTGGCAGCCAAGCTGGCCGCCCGCGGTCTTCTGACGCTGCAGGACCTGTGGCTGCACTTGCCGCTGCGCTACGAAGACCGTACCGCACTGACCCGCATCCAGGACCTGCGCAACGGCGTGCCGGCGCAGGTCGAAGGCCGTGTGGTCGCCGTGGAGCGCGGCATGCGCTTCCGGCCCATGCTGAAGGTGGCGGTGGAAGACGAAGGGCAGGGCACGCTGGTGCTGCGCTTTTTCCACTTCCGTCAGCAGCAGGTGGCGCAGTTCGCCAAAGGCACCCGCCTGCGCTGCTTCGGCACGCCCAAGGCGGGCCAGTTCGGGTTGGAGATCGTCCATCCCAGTTACCAGATTCTGGGGCAGCATGAAGACGCGGCGCTGGGTGACAGTCTCGACCCGGTGTATCCCGCCGTGGAGGGCATCGGCCCGGCCACCCTGCGCAAGCTGATCGGGCAGGCGCTGGACCGGCTGCCTGACGAGGCGATCCTTGAACTGCTGCCGTCCGGCTGGCTGGACGGGGTGGCGCTGCCTTCGCTGCGCAGCGCACTGCTCACCGTGCATCGCCCGCCGCCGGATGCGGATCTGTCCGCGCTCGCTGCCGGCCGCCATCCGGCGCAGCGGCGGCTGGCCATCGAGGAACTGCTGGCCCATCACCTCAGCCTGCGCCGTCAGCGCATGGCGCTGCAGGCGCATCACGCGCCGTCGCTGCGTGGCAGTGGCGCCCTGGTGGAACAACTGCGCAGCAGCCTGCCGTTCGCGCTGACCGGTGCCCAGCAGCGCGTGTTCGAGCAGATCCGCAAGGATCTGGCCAAAGCCCACCCGATGCTGCGTCTGGTACAGGGCGACGTGGGCTCCGGCAAGACCGTGGTGGCCGCCCTGGCGGCGATGCTGGCCGTGGAGCGGGGCAAGCAGGTCGCGCTGGCCGCGCCCACCGAACTGCTGGCAGAGCAGCATCTGAACAACCTGCGTGGCTGGCTGGAGCCGCTGGGGGTGCGCACCGCCTGGCTGGCCGGCAAGGTCACCGGCAAGGCGCGCAGCAAAGTACTGGCCGACGTGGCCTCGGGGGAGGCGCAGGTGGTAGTGGGCACGCATGCGCTGATGCAGGAGGCCGTGGTGTTCGCCGACCTGGCCCTGGCGATTGTCGACGAGCAGCACCGCTTCGGCGTGCACCAGCGCCTGGCGCTGCGTGACAAGGGGGCCGACGGGCGCAGCGTGCCGCACCAGCTGGTGATGACGGCCACCCCGATTCCGCGCACGCTGGCGATGTCCGAGTACGCCGACCTGGACGTGTCGGCGATTGATGAGCTGCCGCCCGGACGCACCCCGGTGCAGACCGTGGCGCTCAACAATGATCGCCGCCCGGAGCTGATCGAACGCATCGCACTGGCCTGCCAGGAGGGGCGGCAGGTGTACTGGGTGTGCACCCTGATCGAGGAAAGCGAAGAGCTGGATGCCACCCCGGCGCAGGCGACCTTCGAATCGCTGCAGGCGCTGCTGCCGGGCGTGCGCGTGGGGCTGGTGCATGGCCGACTGAAGGCGGCTGAAAAGCTGGCCACGATGGTGGCGTTCAAGGCCGGACAGATCGACCTGCTGGTCGCCACCACCGTGATCGAAGTGGGCGTGGACGTGCCCAACGCCTCGTTGATGATCATCGAGAACGCCGAGCGGCTCGGGTTGGCCCAGCTGCACCAGTTGCGCGGCCGGGTCGGGCGCGGCTCGGCGGTGTCGCGCTGCGTGCTGCTGTACCAGGCACCGCTGTCGCAGATGGCGCGCGAGCGCCTGGAGACCATGCGCCAGACCAATGACGGCTTCCTGATTGCCGAGAAGGACCTGGAACTGCGGGGTCCGGGCGAACTGCTCGGCACCCGTCAGACCGGTCTGGCGGCATTTCGCATGGCCGACCTGGCGCGGGATGCCGATCTGCTGCCGGGGGTGCATGCGCTGGCCGAGCGGTTGCTGGCCGAGCAGCCCGTGGTGGCGGACCGGGTCGTTCAGCGATGGATAGGCAGCGCGGTTCGTTTCGCGTCCGCGTAGTCCGGGCACCACTGGGTCCAGCCGATGACCCTGGCACCATCTTGTATTTGTCATACAGGGGTGCGACAGTCCCTTGCCGCTAATGAAGACGGCACGCATGACCAAGAAGATTCCGCTGTTGATCGACACCGATCCGGGTGTCGATGATGCCCTGGCCCTGTTGATGGCCTTTGCCGATGACCGCCACGACATCGTGGGTCTGACCATCGCCGCCGGCAATGTCGGCCTGGACCACACCGTCCGCAACGCCCTGAAGCTGTGTGAAGTGGCCGGTCGCACCGACGTTCCGGTGTTTGCCGGTACCCCCGAGCCGCTGGTCCACCCCTCGGTCGACGCCGCCCATGTGCATGGAAAGGACGGCTTCGGCGACGTCAACCTGCCGGCGGCCGCGCGCCAGGCCGAAGCCGAACACGCTGCCCTGGCGATCCTGCGCCTGTCGCACGAGCATGCCGGCGAGCTGTTCCTGGTCGCGCTCGGTCCGCTGACCAACCTGGCGCTGGCGCTGAAGCTGGACCCGACCCTGCCGCAGCGCGTGAAGCGCTTCCTGGTGATGGGCGGGGCGGTCACCTGCCACGGCAACATCACCCCGGCCGCCGAATTCAACATCGCCTTCGACCCGGAAGCCGCGCACGTGGTGTTCACCGGCTTCCCGCACATCGAGGTTGCCGACTGGGAGGCCACCGTCGCCCACGGCCTGCTGCACAAGGATGTCGAGCAGTGGCTGGCGGCCGACACCGACAAGGCGCGCTTCTACGAGCTGATCTCGCGCCAGACCCGGCTGTGGTCTGAAGACAGCCGTGGCGAGCGCTGGTTCGCCGCCGATGCCCTGGCCATGGCCTGGGCGCTGCAGCCGGACGGAGCCCAGCGGGTCGAATCGCGCCCGCTGAACGTGGAGCTGGCCCCGGGCCATGCCCGCGGTGCTACCATTGTCGACTGGAACCGCCAGACCGGGCAGCCGGACAACACCCAGCTGCTGATGGCCTACGACCAGGGGCGTTTTGAAGCCCAGGTCCGGGCCGCGCTCGGGGTTTCCTGACCGCCCAGGCGGCTATCTTCACATCGAGCGGACCTCCGGCTTGCCCACAGGGCGGGCCGGCGGCTATAATGCCGCTCTTGCGTTTTCCCATTTCTTTTTTACGGTGTGCCTCATGAAGGACGATATCCATCCGAACTACCGTGACGTGGTCTTCCATGACGTCACCTCCGATTTCAAGTTCCTGACCCGCTCGACCATGGGCACGAAGGACACCATCAAGTGGGAAGACGGTAACGAATACCCGCTGGTCAAGGTTGAAATCTCCTCTGCTTCGCACCCGTTCTACACGGGTCAGCACAAGGTGATCGACACCAGCGGCCGCATCGACAAGTTCAACCGCCGTTTCGGCAAGAACTGATCTGCGCCGCGGGGTACGCCCTGCGTCCCTACAAGAACAACGGTCGCTTCGGCGGCCGTTGTTTTTTTATGTCTGTCGTCCGGCGGTGCGGGAACCCTGCTGGAATATGAACGCAGATTCATAAATTGCCGGGAAGTACGGAACGCAGTGTCCGCGCAGCCCCCCTCAAGTCCCGTCCTACCTCGCTGCGCGGGCGTTTGCATGCCCTCCATCTACGACTTCAGTCCTAGGGCGTGGGAAATGTTGCTGTGCGATAATGTCGTGATCCACAGCACAGGTTGTGGACTTCCTTCACGTGCCTGACCCATGCGCTTGGGCGGGCGCCTTCCCCTGAGGAGCGCACACAGTGTCCGATCTTGATCAGGTCACGCTCAACGCCGGCGACAAGTCGGTTGTTCTGCCCGTCATCAAACCCACGCTCGGTAATGATTGCGTCGATATCTCGAAGCTGACCAAGGAAACCGGTCTCTTCACTTACGACTCCGGCTTCACCGCCACCGCCAGCTGCAAGTCCGCCATCACCTACATCGACGGTGACAAGGGCGTGCTGCTGTACCGCGGCTACCCGATCGAACAGCTCTCGGAAAAGTCGAGCTACGTCGAAGTGGTCTACCTGCTGATCAACGGCGAGCGTCCGAGCGCCGAGCAGCTGAAGGCCTTCACCGACGAGCTGGCCGCCGAAGCCAACGTCGATGCCTCGATCAACACCCTGATCGGCAGCTTCGACAAGGATGCCCACCCGATGGCCATCCTGGCCGCTGCCATCGCGCAGCTGTCGGCCAAGTACCACGCCTCGCTGGACCTGGCTGACGCCGAACAGCGCCGCAAGGCCGCCGTGCGCCTGATCGCCAAGGTGCCGACGCTGTCAGCGCTGATCTACCGCCATGGCAAGGGCCTGCCGGCCAACACGCCGGACACCTCGCTGGACTACGTCAGCCGCTTCCTGAAGCAGACCTTCGAATCGGCCGATGGCCAGTACGAACTGAACCAGGACGTGGTCAAGGCACTGGACCTGCTGTTCATCCTGCACGCCGATCACGAGCAGAACGCTTCGACCTCGACCGTGCGCCTGGTCGGTTCGACCGGTGCCAACCCGTATGCGTCGGTTGCCGCTGGCGTCACCGCGCTGTGGGGTCCGGCTCACGGCGGTGCCAACGAAGCCGTGCTGAAGATGCTGGAAGAGATCGGTTCGGCCGACAACGTGGAATCGGCCGTGCTGAAGGCCAAGGACAAGACCTCGGGCTTCCGCCTGATGGGCTTCGGCCACCGCGTGTACAAGAACTTCGATCCGCGCGCCAAGGTGATCGGTGAGATGACCAGCAAGGTCCTGACCCAGCTGGGCGTGCAGGATCCGCTGCTGGACGTGGCCGTGAAGCTGGAACAGGCCGCACTGCAGGACGACTACTTCGTGCAGCGCAAGCTGTACCCGAACGTCGACTTCTACAGCGGCATCATCTACAAGGCGCTGCAGATCCCGACCGAAATGTTCACCGTCATGTTCGCCCTGGGTCGCACCTCCGGCTGGGTGGCGCACTGGCTGGAACAGCAGGTCGACCCGGAAATGAAGATCGGCCGTCCGCGCCAGGTCTACACCGGCCACGACGTGCGCGACTACCAGGCCTGATCGCCCGGCAGCACCGCTCCAGAAAACGCCCCCGACACCGGGGGCGTTTTTTTTGCGTTGCATGCATCGGATTGCTTGCGTTCCGCGCACCCGCAACCCCGCTTTAGGAAGGTTTGAATACGGCACGCGATCCATCTTGCCGAACATGCGCGTCCACTTCTTCTGGAACGCCACGCATGAACCGGATCATCAAGCAGACCGCCGTCGCACTCGCCCTGTGTGTCGCTGCAGCGTCCGCACTCGCCGCCGAAGCCCACGTCACCGTGTGGGCCAATGTCGATCCCACCTTGTCGCTGCTCAAGGCGGACGGCAGCGCACTGCCTGATGCCGTGCAGCTGCCGTATCGCGCCGGGCAGGGGCTGAGCAGCTGGACCGAGCGCGTGCGCATCTTTTCCAACGACACCACCTTGGACGTCGACGTGCGGCTGGCCGAACCGGCGGTGCTGGTGCCGCGCGTGGCCGCCGCTGGCGCGATCGACGTGCCGCTGCGGGTCAGCCTCAATGGTCGCGAGCTCGGCGTGGCACCGATCGACTTCACCGCCGACCAGCTGTTCCAGGGAGCCATTCCCGGGGCCTCCATCGAAATGCCGCTGACCGTTGCCCAGGCCGTGCCCGGACCGATCAGTGCCGCCGGTCTGTATGACGGTCCGGTCAGCCTGGTGCTGGCGCAGAAGGCCGGCAGTCTGTAATGCGTCGTTGACGCAGCGGTCGTCATCGGCCGCTGCGTCCGTACGTTGTCATGCGCCTGCGCCTGCCTGTACTGCCGCTGCTTGGACTGACCCTGCTGCTGAGCGCGCGGCCGGCGGCTGCGCAGCGTCTGCCCCCTGGATTCGAGGATCTCGCCGGCGGCCACGCCGAGCGTGTCGAGGTGCGCGCGTTCGGGCGTTCTGCCGGGCTCTGGCCCGTGTGGGTGACCCTCGACCATGTCCAGATCGAACAGCCGGCGCAGGTGCTGGCGGCACTCGGCCTGGCGGATGACGCGCAGACGGCGTTGTTTCCCGCCCTGTCGGTGCCGCTGCCGCGCGACAGCCAGCTGGCCTGTCTGCATGCACAGCCACAGCCTGGCTGTGGCTGGCGCGCGGCACCGGACGATCCTGCCACGGTGACCGCCATCTTCGATGAGGCTGAAAGCGTGTTGCTGTTGTTCCCCTCCCCGTACTGGCTCCCGCAAGCTGCCGCGCGCCCCCGTTTCCACCAGGCCTCCGCACAGGCGCGTAATGCGCTGCTGCACCAGCAGGTGATGCACCTCAGCGGGGGAGCGCGCGAACTGGCCTTCAATCTGCACGGACGTGCCGCGCTGGGAGTGGGGCGCGCCGGTCACCTGGGCGGCAGCTGGAACCACGCGCGCTGGCGTGCGGCCGGCACCGCGCCGCAGGCGCGCACCGATGTCGACGCGCTGTACTACCGGCACGACCTCGGGTCCAGGCACTACGTGCAACTGGGGCGCATCGACCGAGGCAACCTGTCCAGTCCGCTCGGCGGCCAGTTCGGTCTGGGCCTGTTGCCGCTGGGGCGCATGCAGGGCGTACGCGCCGGTACCACCCTGGCGTACGTGGATACTGAAGCGCTGGATGATGCGGTTCCGGTGAGCGTGCTGCTCGGGCGCGACGCGCGCGTGGACGTCTTCGATGGCGCGCGGCTGCTGCAGACCTTCTACCTGCCGGCCGGGGTCAGTACGCTGGACACGCGCCTGTTTCCCCCCGGCAGCTACCTGCTGACCCTGCGCATCCATGAGGACGGCCGTTTCGTGCGCAGCGAAACCGTGCCCTTCCAGCGCAGCGTCGGCGCGGGGCACCACACGCTGCAGTGGTTCGTGCAGGGCGGGCGGCAGCGTGAGCCGGGCCTGCCGGGGCCGGCGGCCCCGGTGCTGCAGGCCGGTCTGCGGCTGCCTTTGGCGGGCGGCACCAGCCTTGGCCTGGGGTTCTCGCAGGTCGATGGCAGTGCGGCCCACGAACTGCGTGCCGGGCTGCGCCGCGCATGGGGTGCGGTCGACCTGCATGCCGACCTGGGACTGACCGCAGCCAACGACGGCGGGCGTGGCGGCCAGGCGCAGCTCAGTGTGCGCCACCAGGTGGCCTGGAATGCCTATCACCAGCGCATGCGCGGTGGTGCCTGCGATGACCGCAACGGCCGTGTTGCAGGCCGTGCAAGCTGCGTCGACGCGACCAGTGCCTCGGTATCACTGCCGCTGCTGGGCGGCAGCCTGCATCTGGGCCACACCCGGCGTCGCGGTGCGTTGCCCGCGCTGGCGCAGTACAGCGGCGTTCGTTGGGACGTGCCGGGGACCGGGCCGGCATCAGGCGCGACGCGCAGTGTGCAGGCCAGCTACTCGCGCACCCGGGCCTGGCGCGGGCTGAGTGTGGCCACGCGTGCCAGCATCTGGCGGCAGCGCAGTGCAGACGGGCGGCTGGCCAGCGCCGACCACGGCGTGCAATGGAGCATCCAGCTGGCCCGGCTGGACACCGGAGGCGGACGTACACGCCTGCAACGCGCCGGCACCGACGTGCGGCAGCGCGCCGGGCACGCGCCCGAACCTCACCTGCGGCTGGGGCAGACCTGGCAACAGGAACAGGACGAGAGCGCCCGTGTGTTCAGCGCCGAACTGGGCGTGCGGCCCGGTGGTGCGCTGGACGCGTTGGCCAGCACCGACCTGCGTCGGCGCTGGGGCCAGGGCGGGCTGACCCTGGCGCTGTCGCGCGCGGCTGACGGCCACCGCAGCGCGTGGAGCGCACACCACAGCACGGCGCTGGCGCTGTCGTCGCAGGGGCTGTTCTGGGGAGCCGCTGATGGGGCCGATGCCGGGGTGGTGGTGACGGTCGATACCGACCTCGACACCGATCAGCCGCTGGACGGTCCGGCCGCCGAGGTGCAGGCCGGTCAGCGTGGCCAGTTCACCGTGCGCTTCGGCGAGCGTCGCCTGTTCCCCGTGAACGGTTACCAGCGGCATCCGCTGCGTGTGCAGGACGTCAGTGCGGATGCGGCGGCCGCACTGCGGGCGTCCATCGAGAGCACTGAACTGCAGCCGTTCCTGCTGCCGGGGCGGCTGATGCTGGTGCCGGTTTGGGTGGCGGCGACCCACGCCTACCTGGGCATGGCCCGCGATGAGGCCGGCGAAGGGCTGGCGGGGGCGTCGATCCTCAATGCGGCACTACCGGCACTGGGCGACCACGGTGAGTTCCTGGCCGAGTTCGAACAGCGTCAGGCGTGGCTGTACCTGCTGCACGGCGAGCGCCTGCTGCAGTGTCCGCTGCAGGTGCGCGAACGCCGGGCCGGGCTGCTGCGGGTCGGCACCGTGGCGTGCATGCCGCTGGCGGCGGCGCAGTTGCCGGCGTCGATCAGCGCGCAGCCCCATGTACAGCGCCTGCTGTCGGCGCGCCTTCCGTCCATGGCAGGCCACGCGGCGGGTGCACCATGAGCGCGGCTGTGAGGGTACTGCTGCTGGCGTTGCTGCTGCCTGCATCGGCGCTGGCCCAACGGCCGCCGGTCACCGTGCCGCCCGGTGGCATCACCACGGTCACCCTGCACCATGGTTTCGACCGCTCCGCGCCGGAGCCGCTGCAGCTGTGGGCACCGCGCACGGTGCTCGGCTACGACGACGTTGCGCGCGGCTATGGCCAGTTGCATGTCACCTGTACCGAAGAACCCGCGCACGGACGCTGCCCCCAGGCCGATACCGGGCAGGGCCCGGTCGGTCCGGCGATGCTGCACATGGAGTTCCGTGAACAACGCAGCGGACAGCGCATCACGCTGGGGCTGGTCGGTTCGCTGGAACGCATCGAATGGGAACGGACCTGCAGCGATGACTACTGGGACAAGGCCGTGTTTCCGTTATGGACGTCGGCGAACCGCGACTGCCACATCGCGCCGGCCGGGACCGCAGCCACCCTGCGGCTGGAGACGGCCGACATCGTCCAGCTGGTCGCCGGACGCTGGCGTGGCGAGCTGCACCTGGATCTGCGCCATGCCGGCGGAGCGTTGATCGGGCGCCAGGTGTTCGTTCTTGAGATCGCGGTCACCGACCCTGCGCGTGCCACCTTGCATCTGCCGGCTTTCGGCGCGTCCAGCGGGCGCGTGCAGCTGCCGCTCGAGTATCGGCCGTTGCCGCTGCCGGGCAGCATCGGCGGCAGCGCCACGCTGGACCTGTGCCTGTACGACGGCACTGGTGCGCACAGTCCCCGCCTGCTGCTGAGTGCCCACGACACCGGCCAGGCAGCATCGGCGCACTTCTCGATCTGGCACGACAGCGGCGGTGGCGCGGCGTCCGACCGGATCGATTACCAGCTGCGCCTGCGCCATGGCGCGGACGAGCATCCGCTCGGCAATCACGTGGAGCTGGCACTGGAGGACCTGGACAGCGCAGCACTGCGTGCGGTGACCCTGCCGGGCCTGCCGTATCCGGTGTACTGCGTGCCGATGGTCTTGACCCTGCAGGTGCCGCGTGTGCCCGCGTCCAGCAAGCGCCACGGCCGCTACCAGGGTGCCCTGGTCCTGCGCATGCGCCTGCCTACCCGACGACCCTGACCCTGAAGGAGTGCCGATCATGCTGCTGCGCTGTCTGACCGCCCTGTGCCTGCTGCTGCCCATGCAGGCCCATGCCAATCTCGATGTGCACCCGATGCGGGTGCATGTCGAAGCCGGAAAAGGCACCGCTGTGCGGGTGCACTCGCAATCGGTGCATCCGCAGTACATCCGGGTCACCGTCAAGCGCGTACTGCATCCCGGCACGGCACGGGAGCAGGAGGTCGATGAGGCCATCGGTGAGACGGCGGCCGTGGCGGTGACGCCGACCCGCTTTGCCCTGGCTGCCGGCGGCAGCCGGCTGGTGCGGGTGATCGCGCTGGACCCCGTGCAGGAGGAAACCGCGCTGCGGGTCTACTTCGAAGCGGTGCCGCCGGCGGACGAAGCGGACCCGGTTGCCGCGCCCGGCACGGCCAGCGCCACGGTCGGGGTCAGCCTGGTCTGGGGCGTGCTGGTCAATGTGCTGCCAGCGCAGGGACGCGCCGTTCTGCAGGTGCAGGGCGACCGCCTGCACAACCAGGGCAGCCTGCGTCTGGGCGTGTTGCGGGTGGAGCAGTGTGTGGCGGCCGATTGCCAGGCGTATGCGGTTGAACGCAGCATTTATCCCGGTGACGCAGTGACCTTGCCGTTCCAGCCCCGCGTCGACGCGAGGGTGAACGTGTACTACCGGCTCAGCCGCGATGGCTATCGCGAGCATCAGCAGAGCCTGCGTCCCGAACCGGACCCGCGCGTGGATGCGGCCCCCCTCCTGCCGGCCGACCCCGCCTGGACAAGCGCCGGCGCGCTGGCCGGTGGGCTCGCGCTCGGCGTGGGGGCGGCCAGCGGCCTGCGACGTGACCGCGAAACCGCACCCGCCTCCGCGCTGCCTGACGTGGTACCGCAGGTCAGCGCCAACGGAGCCCAGATCGCCCGCAATCGCGACGATATCGCGGCACTGCGCGAGGCGCTGGGAGGCGGGTTCCCTGACAGCGATGACCTGCTGCGCTTTGCGCCTGACCAGACCGTGCCACTGCGTGGGGCACGCCTGGTCGGCATGGGCGAAGGAGCGATTGATCCGGACAGCCGCGAGGGCATCAATGGCGCGCAGCTGTTCGCCACCCACAAGCGGATTGGCTCGCTGGAACACGCCGCGCTGTATGCCCGGGTGGGAGCCGACGCGCTGAGTCAACCGGCGCAGGCGGCACACCTGGGCAGCGCGTTCGGCAGCGACGCGCGTGCGCAGGGGAATGGATCGACCGCGTTGGGGGCGTACACCTGGGCCCATGGCACCAACTCGGTGGCGATCGGCCGTGGAGCCTATGTGCAGCAGCACGCCGCCGACGGCTTCGCGCTCGGCGCGCGGGCCAGGGTGTCGGCCGAGAACGGCCTGGCCATCGGTGCCTCCACCCAGGTCTGGGAAGACGGCTACAACAGCGTGGCGATCGGCTATGGCTCGGTGGCCACCCAACCGATGGAGGTATCGGTGGGCGGGCAGGGCCTGCGTCGCCGCATCGTGCATGTGATGCCGGGCGCGGCACCGGATGATGTGGTGACCGTGCGCCAGCTCAATCAGCTGGCGGGTGTGCTGGGGGCGGGCGAGGTCGACGCGGCGGGCCAGCTGCCGGGTCGCAAGTACACCGTGCTGGGCGTGCGCCACGACAGTGTGGCCGGCGCGCTGACCCATCTCGACGAGGGCCTGCGCGGTACCCAGCAGGCGCTGCAGACCGCGACCCGTACGCTCAATGAGCGCATGGATGGGTTGCAGGCACCGGTGGCGGAAACAGCCTCGGCGTCGCCGGCTCCCGCCCCGCGTGCGCCGCCCGTGCCGGAGCCGGTGGAACGGCCGGTTGACGTGCGTGCAGTGGATGCGGCGGTGAACCGCGCCAATACGTACACCGATCAGGCCGTTGCCGGTGTTGAGCACCGGCTTGGCGAGCGGGTGGATCGGCTCGATCGACGCCTCAACCGGATGGCGGCCATGGGCGGCGCGCAGGCGGCGATGGCAATGAACACCGCAGGCTTGCCGACCTGGAACCGGCTGGGGGCCGGGGTGGGGCATGCCGATGGCGAATCGGCGCTGGCAGTGGGCTACCAGCGCGTGCTGGACCGTCGCGCTGCCACCACGTTCAGTCTAAATGGCGCGTTCAGTACTGGCGGCGAGCGCACGCTGGCGATGGGGGTCGGCGTGGGCTGGTGACTCAGCCGTCGCCCAGCCAGCCGTCGATCTCCTCGCGGGTCAGGAGCGTCCGCAGCTGCGCGGTGGAGGCGCGGCGCAGGGGCTTTTCGTCAACCGCCGACAACGGCGGCTGACGCAGGGCATCGAACGGCAGCACGGCAAGGTCGAAGGTCAGCCCCTCGGCGCTGAACACCCAGACCGGCACGTCCAGCGTGCGTTCGCGATCCAGGCGCAGCCGGCGCATGCGCGATTCGGCCGGGATCCCCTGTTCTTCCAGGAAGTACTGCACCGCATCGGCCTGGTCGGTATGCAGCTGAAGCTGCACCGGGCTGTGGTTGTCGGCGGTGCCATCGAACACCGGCCCGCACAGCCGTGGCGAGAACGCATGCAGGAATTCCATCGCGCGCAGCGCAGCTTCGCGCTTTCCACGCAGCTGCTCGCCATGCCCGGCACCGGCAAACAGACGCTGGTATTCGCGCAGCGCGTCTTCAATCTCGGTATTGCGCGGCAGCGAAGCATCGTCATGGATGCCCAACCGGCTGGCGGCCTTGAGCTTGGCCTGGTGGTAATCGCGGATACCGCCCTCGGCCATCAGCCGGGCGGCTTCATGGGCGAGCCGATGGCGGCGCTCGCGGGTCTGGCTGGCTGCATGCTGGCGTGCGCGATGCATGAGCGGTGCTCCCCTGGGTACGACCTGGTCCTGAGGGTACACGGTTGGCGTGACAGGTGTCGTGTATTGCCGGGCAGTAACACGCCCTGCGTGTCATCGCGCTGCCGGATACCCCGTAGAGACACGCATGGCGTGTCACTACGGGCATCCCTGCGCCGATCAGAAGATGTCGAAGGCGGCGTCGTCAGCCTGCGGGATCTGGGTGTTGAAGTCGTACTCCTCGAGCTTCTCCATGTCCTCGATCTTGACCCATTCGGTGGCACCGTTCAGCGTGGCCTGGACCATGCCCTGCGGCGGCTCGTTCTGCATGATCGGGGTGTCCTTCAGCGCCACGCGCATGTAGTCGATCCAGATCGGCAGTGCCGCGCGGCCGCCGTATTCGCGGTAGCCCAGTGAGCGGAAGTCGTCGCGGCCCACCCACACGGTGGTCACGTACCGGCCGCCGAAGCCGGAGAACCAGGCATCGCGGTGGTCGTTGGTGGAGCCGGTCTTGCCACCGACGTCCTCGCGACCCAGCACCTTCGCCGCGGTGCCGGTGCCGCGCTGGACCACGTCGCGCATCATCGACACCAGCTGGTAGGCGGTGCGTGCGTCGATGGCGCGCGGTGCCACGCGGGCGTCCGGGTTGACCGGTGCTGCCGGTTCGGCCGGCTTCGGGGTCGCTGCCGTCGCAGGCGCCGTCGGCGAGGGGGCGGCACCGAAGTTGAAGCCGTCCACCACCTGGCTCACCGGTGCGCCGCTGCTGGTGCCCGCGCAGTCGCGGCAGGCCAGGGCCGGGTTTTCCTTGAACACCAGGTTGCCGTCGCGGTCGCTCACCTGGTCGATCAACCAGGTGTCTACCCGCGAGCCACCGTTGGCGAACACCGCGTAGCCGCGCGCAATCGACAACGGGGTCAGCGACGCCGTGCCCAGCGACATCGACAGGTTCGGCGGCAATTCCGCCTCGGCGAAGCCAAACTCGCTGATGTACTTGCGCGCGTAATCCACGCCCATGCCATCCAGCAGCCGCACCGAGACCAGGTTGCGCGACTGCACCAGCGCTTCGCGCAGGCGCATCGGGCCGCGGAAACCGCCGCCGTCGTTCTGCGGCTGCCAGGTCTTGCCGCCGCGCTCGCGGAACACCACTGGCGCATCCAGCACGATCGAGGCCGGGTTGAAGCCCTTGTCGAAGGCCGCCGCATATACGAACGGCTTGAAGCTCGAGCCCGGCTGGCGGCGGGCCTGGGTGGCGCGGTTGAACTTGTTGCCCGAGAAGCTGAAGCCGCCCACCAGCGCCTTCAGCGCGCCGCTTTCAGCATCCAGCGAAACCAGCGCGGACTGCCCGCGCGGAATCTGGTCCAGCAGCCACTCACCCTGCTTGGCTCCGGCGCGCACGCGCACGATGTCGCCGCGCTGCACCAGCTTGGCCGGGGTCTTGTTGGTCCACTTCGCCGCCGACGCCGGCAGGGTGATCTCGGTGCGGTTGGCCAGCACCACCGTGGCGCTGCCGTCGGCGGCAGTGCCCGACACGATCGCCGGCAGCAGCCCCGATTGCGAGGCCATCCAGCGCAGATGGGTGGCCAGCGCGGTGGCGTCGTCGGACGGGCTGACCTCCACCTGCTTCTCCACGCCGTGCCAGCCGTGGCGGTGGTCGTAGGTCAGCAGGCCGTCGCGCACGGCCAGGTTGGCCGCGGTCTGCATCTCGGCGTTGATCGTGGTGGTGACGTGGTAGCCCTTGTTGACCACGTCGCCGCCGAAGCGGGCAATCATTTCCTGGCGGACCAGCTCGGCCACGTACGGGGCCTCCACCTGCACCGGCGGCTCATGCGCGCTGGCGTGCATCGGCACGGCTTTGGCCGCATCGGCCTCGGCCTGGGAGATGAAGCCCAGGTTGGCCATACGCTGCAGTACGTAATAGTCGCGGCGCTCGCGGGCACGTTCGGGGTTGCTGATCGGGTTGCCGCTGGACGGGAACTTGGGGATGCCAGCCAGCGAGGCCATTTCATCCAGGCTCAGTTCCTTGAGCTCCTTGCCGTAGTAGAACTGCGCCGCCGCGGCCACACCGTAGGCGCGGTTGCCGAAGAAGCTCTTGTTCAGGTACAGCTCGAAGATCTCGTCCTTGCTCAGTTCCTGCTCGATCTTGCGCGCCAGCAGGATCTCGGCCAGCTTGCGGGTGTAGCTGTACTCGGAGCTGAGGAAGAACTGCCGGGCCACCTGCTGGGTGATGGTCGAGCCCCCCGGCACGCGCTTGTCGTTGGTCGTGGCCAGCAGCCAGACCGCGCGGGCGATGCCCTTGTAGTCCACGCCCCCATGCTCGTAGAAGCGGGCGTCCTCGGTGGCCAGGAAGGCCTGCTTGAGGCGCTCGGGGACGTCCTTCATGGTGATCGGGATGCGCCGGGACTCGCCAAACACGGCCATCAGCTGGCCGTCACTGGCGTAGACGTACATGGGCTCCTGCATCTCGATGTCGCGCAGGGCCTGAACGTCCGGCAATTTGGAGGAAATGGCGTAGTACAGGCCACCTGCGACGGCAGCGCCGATCAGTGCCAGGACCAGGAAGGCGACCAGCAACCAGCGCAGCCAGCGGCGAAAGCGTGTCATCAGTGACAGATTCCGATTGCGAATTTCGTGGCCGCAGAGTATAGATTACGCAAGGGAACGGCTGGGGCTGTTCCTGGGGAGCCAAGTCGAGAACCGTCTGGGGAGCCGTAAAACGTGTCGTAGTGCGCGTTTTGCAGCTTGGCGGTTGCGATTTGAAAAAAAAACGTTATTAATGCGCGGGCGCAGGTGTTGCGCTCAAGTGCCCGTCGGCAGGGGAGAAACCGTGGGGCTTATCCCAAAAAGCCAGACGCCGCTAATTGGCGTCGATATCAGTTCGACTGCGGTCAAGCTCTTGCAGCTTTCCCGCAGCGGCAACCGTTTCCGCGTGGAACATTACGCCGTGGAACCTCTTCCGCCGAATGCGGTGGTGGAGAAGAACATCGTGGAAGTGGAGGCCGTGGGTGAGGCCATCCGCCGCGCGGTGAACCGATCGGGAACCAAGGCCAAGCACGCTGCGGCGGCGGTGGCAGGTTCGGCGGTCATCACCAAGCTCATCCCGATGCCCGCGGACCTGGACGAGAACGACATGGAAGCCCAGGTCGAGCTCGAAGCGGTCAACTACATCCCCTACCCGATCGAGGAAGTGAACCTCGACTTCGAGGTGCTGGGCGTGATTCCCAACAACCCGGAAATGGTCCAGGTGCTGTTGGCGGCCTCGCGCTCGGAGAACGTGGAGCTGCGCCAGTCGGCGCTGGAGCTGGGTGGCCTGTCCGCCAAGGTGATGGACGTGGAGGCCTTCGCGGTCGAAAACGCCTTTGCCCTGGTGGCCAGCGAGCTGCCCATCGCCAGCGACGGTGTGGTCGCCCTGGTGGACATCGGTGCCACCATGACCACGCTCAACGTCCTGCGCGGGGGGCGCAGCCTGTACAGCCGCGAACAGGTGTTCGGCGGCAAGCAGCTGACCGACGAGGTCATGCGCCGCTACGGGCTGACCTACGAGGAAGCCGGTCTGGCCAAGCGCCAGGGCGGGCTGCCGGAAAGCTACGAAGTGGAAGTGCTGGAGCCGTTCAAGGAAGCCACGGTCCAGCAGATCAGCCGCCTGCTGCAGTTCTTCTACGCAGGTAGTGAGTTCAACCGCGTCGACCACATCGTGCTGGCCGGCGGTTGCGCGGCACTGGCCGGTCTGCCGGAAATGGTGGAGGAACAGCTGGGCGTGGCCACGGTCGTGGCCAATCCGCTGGCGCAGATGACGCTGGGTCCGAAGGTGCAGGCACATGCCCTGGCCCAGGACGCACCGGCGCTGATGATCGCCACCGGTCTGGCGCTGAGGAGCTTCGACTGATGGCAAGAATCAACCTATTGCCCTGGCGCGCCGAACGGCGCAAGCAACGCCAGCGCGAGTTCATGACCATGCTGGGCTTTGCCGCCATTGGCGGCCTGCTGCTGTCAGCGCTGATCTGGTTCTATTACGACCGCCAGATCAGTGGGCAGGGCGATCGAAACGCCTATCTCCAGGCAGAAATTGCCAAGGTCAAGGCGAAGAACCAGGAAATCGAGCGCCTGGACCGCCAGAAGGACCGCCTGCTGGCCCGCAAGCGCGTGATCGAGGAGCTGCAGGCCAAGCGCTCGCAGATGGTGCACCTGTTCGATTCGCTCGTGCGCACCATACCCGAAGGCGTGGTACTGACTTCGGTGAAGCAGGAAGGCGACATCCTCACTCTGGGTGGCCGTACCCAGTCCAACGCCCGGGTCAGCGCGTACATGCGCAACCTGGAAAATTCGGGCTGGATGACCAAGCCGGAACTGACTGTGATCGAGGCCAAGAAGCCGGAAGATGACAAGGACAAGGCTCCGACCACCATCGCCGACATCGCCTCGCTGCCGTATATGTTCGAGGTGAAGGTAACCCTGCCGGCGACCAGCGAAGCGGTTGACGGCCTGGGTCCGGATGGCAGCGTGGTCCCGGCCACCGATGCGGCCCCGGCTGCCGCACCGGCTCCGGGCGTGGCTCCGCTGGCACCGGCCGTGCCTTCCAGTGCACAACCGCTCAGCCAGCCGCCGCCGGCACCGCCGGCACCGGCGGGCAGCCGCATCGTTCCTGCCCCGGCGGCTGAACCCGCGCCGTCGAGCACGCCGCAGAAGGGGGCCGCATGAGCCAGAAGAAAGTCAATCTGAAGGAACTGGACTTCAACAACATCGGCAGTTGGCCGCAGCAGGCAAAGATCGTCTTCTGCGCGTTGCTTGCGGTGGTGATTGTAGGCGTGCTGTGGTTTGCATTGATCACTGGCAAGCGCGATGAGCTGGCCGCCCTGGAGCAGAACGAAGTCACCCTGCGTGAAGAGTTCGAGAAGGAGCAGGGTCGTGCGGTCAACCTGGAGCCGCTCAAGCAGCAGCTCGCCCAGATGGAGCAGGTGTTGCAGCAGATGCTGCGCCAGCTGCCCAGCAAGACCGAAATGCCTGACCTGATCATCGACATCTCGCAGACCGCGTTGTCCAGCGGGCTCACCAACGAGCTGTTCCAGCCCGGCGAGGAGATGACCAAGGAGTTCTACGCTGAAAAGCCGATCGCCCTGCGCATGGTGGGCAGCTACCACCAGTTCGGCGCGTTCGTCAGCGGCGTGGCCTCGCTGCCGCGCGTGGTCATCCTGACCATGCACGACATCAACCTGAAGCCGAAGGACCCCAAGACCGGCATTACCGCCCGCAGTGGCGCGCTGGAACTGTCGGGTACGGTCAAGACCTACCGCTATCTGGATGACGTTGAAATGGAAGCGCAGGAAAAGGCAGCCGCCGCTGCGGCACCGGGTGCCACCCCGACCGGAGGTACGCCATGACCCTTGCTTCTACTGCACGGGTCGGCGGGCTGCTGCTGCTGGTGCTGCTCACGGGCTGTGCCCGCGGCATCACCAGCACGCCGGGCGACGCCCCCAATCTGGAAAAGTGGGTGGCCGACGTCATTGCGCGCCCGGCACCGCCGCTTGAGCCGCTGCCGGTCATGCAGCAATTCGAAACGTTCGAGTACTCCGCGCAGGGCCTGCGCGATCCGTTCACCGATGCCTGGGCGCGCTCCAACGACGGTGCGGCCGGTCTTCGACCGGATCCGAATCGCCGCAAGGAACCCATGGAATCCTTCCCGCTGGACGCCCTGGACATGATCGGTTCGATCGGTGGCGGCCCGGGGCTGGTCGCGCTGGTAATGGCTCCGGACAAGGTCACCTACCGGGTGCGTCCGGGCGTTTACATGGGGCAGAGCGACGGCCGGGTGACCGGGGTCTTTGAAGACCGGATCGAGCTGATTGAACTGGTGCCGGATGGCGCGGGTGGGTGGCTGGAACGGCCTGCTTCGCTCGCGCTTGAAGATCAATGAATGATTATGGGGATTGCACGATGACCTTTTCCAACGCCATGCTGCAGCGTCCCACCCGGCGCCCGAAGCTGATCCACATGTGCGCGCTGGGAGTCGCGCTCATGCTGGCCAATGGCACGCTGATGGCGGCAACGCCGGCAGCCACCACGCATGCCGCTGCCGACGCCACGCCGGTTACGGCACCGGCTTCGCTGGCGGTGTCCAAGATCGACTTCAAGCGCGGTGAAGACGGCTCCGGCCGCCTGATCCTGCAGTTCGACGGCAATGGGGCCAACCCCGACCTGCGCAACCAGGGCAATGCGGTCGTCATCGACGTCGGCAATGCGACCCTGCCAGAGAGCCTGCAGAAGTCGATCAATGTCACCGACTTCGCCACCCCGGTGCAGCGCATCGATCCGAAGCCATACGGTGGCGGCACCCAGCTGGTGCTCAACACCAACAGCGCGTTCGAATCGCTGGCCTACCAGACCGGCAACGAATACGTGGTTGAAATCAGCCCACGCAAAGCCGTGGCCGCGACGGGGGCCATCAATGCCACCACCGTGACCCAGGCTGCTGCGGCACTGGGCGCGCGCGGGTACAGCGGCAAGCCGGTGACGTTCAACTTCCAGGACGTGCCGGTGCGCACGGTGCTGCAGTTGATCGCAGAAGAATCCAACCTGAACATCGTTGCGGCAGACAGCGTGCAGGGCAACGTGACCCTGCGCCTGGTCAACGTGCCGTGGGATCAGGCACTGGACATCGTGCTGCGTGCCAAGGGCCTGGACAAGCGCCAGGACAACAAGGTGATCTGGGTCGCTCCGCAGCCCGAACTGGCCAAGTTCGAGCAGGACAAGGAAGACGCGCGCATCGCGATCGAGAACCGCCAGGATCTGGTCACCGAGTACGTGCAGATCAACTACCACAATGCGGCGGCCATCTTCAAAGCGCTGACCGAGGCCAAGGGCATCGGCAACAACAGCGGCGGTGGCAGCGGCGGTGGACAGGGCGGCGCCGCAGATCAGGACAGCGGCTTCCTGTCCTCGCGTGGTCGTCTGGTGGCTGACGAACGCACCAACACGCTGATGATCAGCGACATCCCGAAGAAGATCGCGCGCATGCGCGAGCTGATCAACGTGATTGACCGCCCGGTAGACCAGGTGCTGATCGAGAGCCGCATTGTCATCGCCACCGATACGTTCGCACGCGAACTGGGTGCCAAGTTCGGTATCTCCGGTCGCCGTGACAATGTGTGGTTCGGTGGCAGCATGGATCAGAACCACAACAACATCGATGACAACGCCGAGGCGCAGAACGAGTATCTGGAAGCCGTGGCGGAGCAGCAGGCCAACGGTGGTCCGATTCCGGTCCGGCCGGGGCAGATCTTCAACACCCCGAACCTGTTGTTCAGCAACGCAGTGGCGCAGGCCAGCAACCCGGGTTCGCTGGCGCTGTCGATCCTCAACGCGGGCTACCTGCTCGACGTGGAGCTGTCGGCCATGCAGCAGGAATCACGCGGCGAAGTCATCTCCAATCCGCGCGTGGTCACCACCAACCAGCGTGAGGCGGTGATCAAGCAGGGTAAGGAAATTGGCTATGTGACCATCACCGGTGGTACCGGTGGCCAGGCCGCCACGCCGAACGTGCAGTTCAAGGAAGTGCTGCTGGAACTGAAGGTCACCCCCACCATCACCAACGACAACCGCGTGTTCCTGAACATGTCGGTCAAGAAGGATGAAGTGGAAAGCTACATCGTGCTGGACGGCTACGGCCAGGTTCCGACCATCAACCGCCGCGAAGTGAACACCGCGGTGCTGGTGGACGACGGCCAGACCGTGGTGATCGGTGGCGTGTACGAGTTCACCGACCGTAACAGCGTGAACAAGGTGCCGTTCCTGGGCGACGTGCCGTTCCTCGGCAACCTGTTCAAGAAGCGTAGCCGCAACAAGGACAAGGCCGAACTGCTGGTCTTCGTCACCCCGAAGGTCCTGCGCGTGGCCAAGACCAACTAAGGGCCTGGCTGTACCGGATGCAAACAGAAAGGGCCGCCTCGTGCGGCCCTTTCTGCGTTCAGGCAATCTTGATCCCGCTGCATCGCAAGCCCTGCCATGATGGGAGGGGAACCTGGCGCGTGTTGCGCCGGTCTGACGGATGCCATGAACCTGCCACCCCCGATGCCCGAGCTTGATCACACCGCTTCCGCCGCTGACAGCGCAGCCGCGCCGGATCGCCTGCATGACGCATTTCGCGCGCTGCGCGATGCGCTGGGGCGCGAGATCGTTGGCCAGCGCGAACTGGTCGACCGCCTGCTGACTGCCCTGTTGGCCGACGGCCACCTGCTGGTGGAAGGCGCGCCAGGGTTGGCCAAGACCACCGCCATCCGCGCGCTGGCCGCGCGGCTGGAGGCGGACTTCTCGCGCGTGCAGTTCACCCCGGACCTGCTGCCGGCCGACCTTACCGGCACCGAGATCTGGCGACCGCAGGAAGGGCGCTTCGAGTTCGTGCCTGGTCCGATTTTCCACCCCATTCTGCTGGCGGACGAAATCAACCGCGCGCCGGCAAAGGTGCAGTCGGCGCTGCTGGAAGCCATGGGCGAGCGCCAGGTCACCGTCGGCCGCCACACCTATGCGTTACCGCCGCTGTTCCTGGTGATGGCCACGCAGAATCCGATCGAGCAGGAGGGCACCTTCCCGCTGCCCGAAGCACAGCTGGATCGCTTCCTGATGCACGTGCGCATCGGTTACCCCGATGCCGACGCGGAAACCGAGATCCTGCGCCTGGCCCGCGAGCGCGCCCGCGACGCGCTGGGGCAGCCACCGCCAGCGCCCGCACGCCTGCCGCTGGCCGACGTCTTCGCCGCGCGCCGCGCGGTGCTGGAGCTGCACATGGCACCGGCGCTGGAGCGCTACCTGGTGGAACTGGTGCTGGCCACCCGCGAACCGGGGCGCTACGACGCTGCACTGGCGCGGCGTATTGCCTGGGGTGCCAGCCCGCGCGGATCCATCGCGCTGGAACGGTGTGCCCGCGCCCGCGCCTGGCTGCAGGGCCGCGACTACGTCACCCCGGATGACATCCGCAGCGTCGCGCCCGACGTCCTGCGCCACCGCGTGCTGCCCAGCTATGAAGCCACTGCCGAAGGCTGGGATGGCGAGCGCCTGGTGGCCGAGGTGCTGGCGCGCGTGCCGGTACCCTGAGCCGGTCATGCGCGCCCACGAAGAGCGCCTGCCTGTGCAGGAGGGCAACGGGCTGCAGCCAACGCTGGCCGAGCTGGTCGCGTTGCGCCGCAGTGTGCACCGCCTTGCACCGCCGAAGCGCGGGCAGCATGGGCTGGCCGGCCAGGCTCCGTCCCCCCTGCGTGGACGCGGCATGGAGTACGCCGAATCGCGCGAGTACGTCAGCGGCGACGATGCCCGCCACATCGATTGGCGGGTGACCGCGCGCACCGGGCGCGCGCACACCAAGTTGTTCCAGGCCGAACGCGAGCGCATGACGCTGCTCGTGGCCGACACCGACCCGCTGCTGTATTTCGGCACCCGGGTGCGCTTCAAATCCGTGCAGGCCGCGCGCGTCGGCGCGGTCGCGGCGTGGCTGGCGCAACGCCAGGGCGATCGGCTCGCCGCGTTGCGTGGCAGCCAGGTCACGCCGCCCATCGCGCCCGCAGGTGGCACCCGCGGGGTGTTGCGGGTGCTCGACGCGCTGACCCGTTGGTACGCAGGTCCGCCGGCGGATGATGCCGGGCTTGACCATGCACTCGGGCAGGCCGCGCGTCTGCTGCGACCGGGCGCACGGGTGGTCGTACTGGCCAACCCTGCCCGCGCGGCGGAAGTGCCGGCTTCGCGCTGGACGGGACTGGCGATGCACCATGACGTGCAGTTGATGCTGCTGGTGGACCCGCTGGAGCTGGCTCCACCCAGCGGGCTGCTGGCGTTCCAGAGCCAGGGCCAGCCGGTGGCGCTGGACCTGGGCAACCCCGCCGTGCGCGCACACTGGGAGCACCACTTCGTCAGTCCGCTGCAGGCGCTGCAGCAGTCGCTGGGTGCCCGCCGCATCCGGATCCAGGTGATCGCCAGCGATGATCCCAGTGATGCCTGGCTGGGCCCGGTTCCCACCGCGGTGGTGGCATGAGCGCAGCCACCGCATTGCAGCTGCGCGATGTGCATCTGCCAGCCGCACCGGGCTGGTGGCCGTTGCCACCGGGTTGGTGGCTGGTCATCGGCGCATGCGCGCTGTTGGCGCTGCTTGCGTGGGCGTGGCGTGCGCGTCGACGCCGCCTGCGACGGCGCTGGCAGCAGCACTTTGCGACCGCGCTGGCAGCTGCGGCGACCCCGGCGGACGAAGTGGCCGCGATGGCCGAGCTGCTGCGCCGCGCGGCGCGGGTGCGCACGCCCGGGGCGGAGCTGCTGCAGGGTGCAGCATGGCTGCAGTTCCTGGATGCGCCGGAGAACCCGGTGTTTTCCTCGGGCGAAGGACAGCTGCTGCTCGACGGCGGTTACCGTCGTGAGGTGGATGCGACGGCCGTGGCGCGTCTGCGCCCCCTGGCGCGCGACCGCTTCGTGCAGTTGATGACCGGCCTGCGCGCATGATCGCCTTCGCGCTGCCGGCAGGGTTGTCGTGGCTGGATTCCCTGGCCTGGCCCTGGCTGATGCTGGCCCTTCCGTTGCCGTTGTTGATGCGTTTCCTGCCGCCACGCCGTGACGCAGGTCCGGCCCTGCGCGTGCCCTATGCAGCTGAATCACTGGCCGCGCTGGGCAGTGCCGGCGTGCGGCTGTCCGTGTTGAGGCCTGGGCGACTGCTGCTGTGGCTGGCATGGATCAGCCTGTGTGTCGCCGCAGCGCGACCGCAGCAGTTGGGCGAGCCGATCGTGCCGCCGCAGCAGGGCCGGCAACTGATGCTGGCCGTGGATTTCTCCGGCAGCATGAGCGAGGCGGACATGCAGCTGGGCGCGCAGATCGTGCAGCGCGTGCAGGCCGCCAAAGCGGTGCTGGCCGACTTCCTGGACCGGCGTGCCGGCGACCGCGTGGGCCTGCTGATCTTCGGTGACCGCGCCTACACGCTGACCCCGATCACCGCTGACCTGGCCACCGTGCGCACCCAGCTGACCGACAGTGAGCTGGGGCTGGCCGGCAACAACACCGCCATCGGTGATGCCATTGCCCTGGGCGTGAAGCGCCTGCGTGAGCAACCGGAGGGGCAGCGGGTGCTGATTCTGCTCACCGATGGCGTCAACAACGCCGGCGTGCTGACGCCGTTGCGCGCGGCCGAGCTGGCCAAGGCCGAAGGCGTGCGGGTGTACACCATCGGGTTTGGCGGTGAGGGTGGCCTGCGCCTGTTCGGGGTGCAGATTGCCGCCGGCGAAGACCCGGTCGACGAAGTCACTTTGCAGAAGATCGCCGCGATGACCGGCGGGCGTGCGTTCCGTGCGCGCGACACCGACCAGCTGGCCGGCATCTATGCCGAGCTGGACCGGCTGGAGCCGATTGTGGCCCCGGGCGAAGCGGTGCGCCCACGCATCGAGCGCTACCCTTGGCCGCTGGGCGCAGCGGTGCTGCTGGGCGCACTGGCCTGGTTGCTGCCACGGCGGTGGCGCTGATGGACGTGCTTGCGCACCTGCATTTCCTGCGCCCCGCCGCGCTGTGGGCGTTGCTGGCGCTACCGCTGATCGCGCTGCTGTGGCACTGGCGTCGCCGCCGCGCCAGCGTCTGGCTGCACGCCGTCGACGCACACCTGTTGCCGCACCTGCTGGTACCGGGCGTCCGCCGGTCGTGGTGGGTGCTGGTCCTGCTGCTGGCGGGTTGGACCCTGGCCGTGCTCGCCCTGGCCGGACCCAGCTGGCGTCAATCGGCGCAGCCGTTGTGGCAGACCCCATCCCCGCTGGTGATTGCGCTGGACCTGTCCAGCCGGGTCCGCGCCAGTGACCTGCCCCCGTCGCGGCTGCTGCAGGCGCGGGCCAAGCTGGCAACCCTGCTGCGCGAGCGCAGCGGCGGTGAGGTTGCGCTGCTGGTCTACGCCGACGACGCCTTCACCGTGGCCCCGTTGACCGCCGACCGCGCCAACGTGGCGCTGTATCTGGATGCGCTGGATCCCAATGTGATGCCGCGCGATGGCCAGCAGGCCGCGCGTGCGCTGGATGCCGCCGTGCTGTTGCTGCAGCAGTCCGGTGCGAAGCAGGGCGACATTCTGCTGATCACCGATCGCGCTGACGCGGTTGACCAGAGCGCCGCAGCACGCGCGCAGGCGCAGCAGATGCGGGTGTCCGTGCTCGGCCTGGGCACGCCGGACGGGGCGGCCTATCGCGGCGATGACGGACAGATCGCACGCGCGCAGCTGGACGAGCCCAGCCTCCGGGCGCTGGCAAGCGCCGGCGGGGGGGCCTATGCACGGCTGAGCGATGACGACGCCGACCTGCGTGCGCTGGACGTGCTGCGCCCGCGTGGAGACGGTGGTGACCTGCGCCCCGGGCAGTCACGCTCCTGGCAGGACGAGGGGTACTGGTTGTTGCCGCCGTTGCTGTTGTTGTCGGTGTGGGCGTTTCGTCGGCGCGGCCTGGCGGTGGTGGTGCTGTGCGCATTCTGCGGCCCGCTGCTGATGCCCGCCCCGGCACAGGCCGCCGGGCGTGACTGGTGGCAGCGCGCCGACCAGCGCGACCAGCAACGTCTGTCCACGGGCGTGGATGCTTACCGGCAGGGTGATTTCGCCGCCGCCCAGCAGCAGTTCGAACCGGTCCTCAGCGCCGAAGGGCGCTACAACCTGGGCAACGCACTGGCCCGGCAAGGGCAGCTTGATGCGGCCATCAAGGCCTACGACCAGGCGTTGAAGCTGCAACCCGGGATGCCGGATGCGGTGGCCAACCGCGCGGCGGTCGACGCGGCCCGCAAGCACAAACCGCCGGCCGGCGGACAGCAGGGCCAGCAACAGCAGCCGGGCTCGTCTTCGCAGTCGTCGCAGCCCCCGCCACAACAGCAGCAACAGAAACAGAAACAACAGCAACAACAGCAATCTTCATCCAACGGAGCGCCACCGCCCTCACAGGGCAACACTGGCCAATCGCAGGATTCCGGCCAGCCCGATCCGGCTGAACAGGCCCGCGCGGACGCCGCGCAGCGCGAGCGCATGCGCCAGGCACTGCAGCGTCAGGCCGGGCAGGGCGATCCCAGCCAGGCAGCGCCGCAGGCGACGGCTGAAACCGCGCAGCAGCGCGAACAGCGCCAGGCGGTGGAGGCCTGGATGCGACGCGTGCCCGATGATCCCGGCAGCCTGCTGCGGGCCAAGTTCCAGCGCGAAAACGAACGCAGGAGACAGGAAGGACGATGAGCGCCCTCTTCAAACGGATGGCCTGTGCGGTGCCGCTGGCTGTGCTGCTGGCACTGGGCAGTCCCGCGTACGCGCAGATGCCGCCGGGGGAGGCCAGCGTGGCCCCGCCGGTGCGCGGCAACGCAACCGCGTTCCTGGAAATGGAGGTGGATGACCGCGACCCCTACGTGCAGCAGAGCGTGGGCGTGGTGGTGCGGCTGTACTACGCCTCGCAGTTGTTGTCCGGCGAGCTGGGGCTGGACGCGCCCGACGGTGCGTCGCTGCAGCGGGTGGGGCAGGACCGCAGCCTGGTGCGCGAGGTCAATGGCCGCCGCTACAACCTGGTGGAACGCCGCTACCTGCTGATTCCCGAGCGCAGCGGCCCGCTGCTGCTGCCGGGGGCGCGCTTCGAAGGGCGCGCGGCCGGGGGCTTCTTCGATGAGATGTTTGGCGGCGGCAACGGTCGCCTGCGCGCCACCGCGCCGGACCAGCCGCTGCAGGTCCAGCCCCAGCCTGCCGCAGCCCCGCAGCCGTGGTTGCCGTTGCATGACCTGCGCCTGCGCTACACCGCCGCGCCCGCCCGTGCGCGCGCCGGTGAGGCGGTCACCGTGGTGGTCGAGGCGGTGGCCGATGGGGCCACCCGCGCGCAGTTCCCGGAACTGCCGGAGATGGACCTCGGCGCGGACGCGCAGGTGTTCGCCGAGCCCGCCCAGTACGATGAGAGTTTCGACGGCAGCACCCCGCAGCTGAAGCTGACCCGGCGCTATGCGATCGTGCCGCGCCAGGCCGGTACCCTGGTGGTGCCCGGCCTGCGCATGCCGTGGTGGGACGTACGCCGTGGACAGGCGCAGACCGCCACGCTGCCGGACCTGACCCTCACTGTGGGGCAGGGCAGCGCTGCCGCGCCGGTCATGCCCGCAACCCAGGACACCCGTGAGGCGTTGCCAGACGACGAGGCGGCCGCCCCGTTGCCGACGCTGGCGGCGGCTGTACCGGCCCGGCCCTGGGGCTGGATCGCCGCCGCAGCCGGGTTCGCGCTGTTGTGGCTGCTGACCCTGGCCTGGGCCTGGCATCGTCGCCGGCCGCCGACCGCCGAGGCGACCCCGGTGGCCACCGCGCGGCGCCCGCCCACGCT
>DGLB01000055.1:0-35463 GCA_002387845.1 Stenotrophomonas maltophilia
CATGCCCAAGCACCTGCTCATCGTCGAATCGCCCGCCAAGGCCAAGACGATCAACAAATACCTCGGCAAGGACTTCACCGTCCTGGCCTCGTATGGGCATGTGCGCGACCTGGTGCCCAAGGAAGGTGCGGTCGACCCCGACAACAACTTCGCGATGCGGTACGACCTGATCGACAAGAACGAGAAGCATGTCGACGCCATCGCCAAGGCTGCCAAAACGGCCGACGACATCTTTCTGGCGACCGACCCGGACCGCGAAGGTGAGGCGATCAGCTGGCATATCGCCGAGATCCTGAAAGAGCGCGGCCTGCTCAAGGACAAGCCGATGCAGCGTGTGGTCTTCACCGAGATCACCCCGCGCGCCATCAAGGAAGCGATGAGCCAGCCGCGCCCGATCGCCAGCGACCTGGTCGACGCCCAGCAGGCGCGCCGCGCGCTGGACTACCTGGTCGGCTTCAACCTGTCACCGGTGCTGTGGCGCAAGGTCCAGCGCGGCCTGTCCGCCGGTCGCGTGCAGAGCCCGGCGCTGCGCATGATCGTCGAGCGCGAGGAAGAGATCGAAGCCTTCATCGCCCGCGAGTACTGGAGCATTGAAGCGGCCTGCGCGCACCCGTCGCAGGCGTTCAATGCCCGCCTGATCAAGCTGGACGGGCAGAAGTTCGAACAGTTCACGGTTACCGATGGCGATACCGCCGAGGGTGCCCGCCTGCGCATCCAGCAGGCCGCGCAGGGCTCGTTGCACGTCACCGACGTGGCCAGCAAGGAGCGCAAGCGCCGCCCGGCCCCGCCCTTCACCACCTCGACCCTGCAGCAGGAAGCGTCGCGCAAGCTGGGCTTCACCACCCGCAAGACCATGCAGGTGGCGCAGAAGCTGTACGAAGGCGTGGCGATCGGCGATGAAGGCACCGTGGGCCTGATCTCGTACATGCGTACCGACTCGGTGAACCTGTCGCAGGACGCCCTGGCCGAGATCCGCGACGTGATCGCCCGCGATTACGGCATTGCCGCCCTGCCGGACAAGCCCAACACCTACCAGACCAAGTCCAAGAACGCCCAGGAAGCGCACGAAGCGGTGCGCCCGACCTCGGCCCTGCGCACACCCGCGCAGGTGTCGCGTTACCTGACCGACGACGAGCGCAAGCTGTACGAGCTGATCTGGAAGCGCGCGGTGGCGTGCCAGATGATTCCGGCCACGCTCAACACGGTCAGCGTGGACCTGGCGGCCGGCAGCGAGCACATCTTCCGCGCCAGCGGCACCACCGTGGTGGTGCCCGGCTTCCTGGCGGTGTACGAGGAAGGCAAGGACAGCAAGAGCGCCGAGGATGACGACGAAGGCCGCAAGCTGCCGGCGATGAAGCCCGGCGACCGCGTGCCGCTGGACCGCATCGTGGCCGAGCAGCACTTCACCCAGCCGCCGCCGCGCTACACCGAAGCGGCGCTGGTGAAGGCGCTGGAAGAATATGGCATCGGCCGTCCGTCGACCTATTCGTCGATCATCCAGACCCTGCTGTTCCGCAAGTATGTGGAAATGGAAGGCCGCAGCTTCCGTCCCTCCGACGTCGGCCGCGCCGTTTCCAAGTTCCTGTCCAGCCACTTCACCCAGTATGTCGACTACGACTTCACCGCCAAGCTCGAAGACGAGCTGGATGCGGTGTCGCGCGGCGAGGAAGAGTGGATTCCGTTGATGGCCCGCTTCTGGGACCCGTTCAACAAACTGGTGGAAGAAAAGAAGGAATCGGTGGACCGCGCCGAGGCCAGTGGTGCGCGCGAGCTCGGCACCGACCCCAAGACCGGCAAGCCGGTCAGCGTGCGCCTGGGCCGCTTCGGGCCGTATGCCGCCATTGGCAGCACCGCCGAGGACGCCGAGGAGAAGCCCAAGTTCGCCTCGCTGCGCCCCGGCCAGTCGATGCACACCATCAGCCTGGAAGACGCGCTGGAACTGTTCCTGATGCCACGCGCGCTGGGTGAGGACAAGGGAGAGCCGGTCAGCGTGGGCATCGGCCGCTTCGGCCCGTTCGCCAAGCGCGGCAGCACCTACGCGTCGCTGAAGAAGGAAGACGACCCGTACACCATCGACCTGGCCCGCGCCGTGTTCCTGGTCGAGGAGAAGGAAGAAATCGCGCGCAACCGGATCATCAAGGAATTCGAGGGCAGCGACATCCAGGTGCTGAACGGCCGCTTCGGCCCGTACCTGAGTGACGGCAAGTTCAACGGCAAGATTCCCAAGGACCGCGAGCCGGCCTCGCTGACCCTGGCCGAAGCCCAGCAGCTGATGGAAGAAACCGGCAAGCCGGTGCGCAAGGGCTTCGGGGCCAAGAAGGCCGCTGCGAAGAAGGCTCCGGCCAAGAAGGCGGCGGTGAAGAAGGCTCCGGCGGCCAAGAAAGCCCCGGTCAAGAAGGCGGCAACCAAGAAGGCCGCTGCGAAGAAGGCACCGGCCAAGAAGGCGACCAAGAAAGCCGCCACCAAGAAGGCCGTGAAGAAAGCCACGTAGTGCCGGGCTTGCCCGGCACCGGGTTGGATGGCCGCGGGGCAAGCCCCGCTCTACCCTGGGTGCGCGCGGCGGGAGGATAATCAAGCCTCCCTGCCGTGCCGGTTGCCGCCATGAACGAACTTACCCTGGATTCCGCCGTCACCGCCCTGCGCGCTGGCGGGGTGATCGCCTACCCCACCGAAGCGGTGTGGGGCCTGGGCTGTGACCCCAGTCATGAGATGGCGGTACGCAAGCTGCTGCGGCTCAAGCAGCGGCCGGTGGAGAAAGGCATGATCCTGGTCGCGGCCGCACTGGACCAGTTGGACGGCTGGGTCCAGCTGGAGGCGTTGCCGGAATCCCGTCAGGCGGCGGTGCTGGCCAGTTGGCCCGGCGCGCACACCTGGATCCTCCCGGCCGGACCCGATGCCCCCCAGTGGATCACCGGCGAACACACCGGCATTGCGGTGCGGATCAGCGCCCACCCGCTGGTGGTCGAGCTGAGCCGTCGCTGGGGCGGGCCGCTGGTCTCCACCAGCGCCAATCTGGCGGGATACCCGCCGGCCCGCACCCGGGCGGAACTCGACCCGGCACTGCTGCCGCTGTTGGACGGGGTCCTGGATGGCCAGACCGGTGGCCTGGCCCAGCCCACCCCGATCCGGGATGCGAAGACCGGCGACGTGCTTCGGACCTGAGCCCGGCACGTTCTTTGCGCGTACACGCATTAGCCCGCACACTGCCGGCATGCGCCTCCTGAATCCGCTGTGCCTGCCCCTGCTGCTGGCCGCCACCGCCCCTGCGCTGGCCGCCCAGGACGGCAGCGTGCGCGTATACCGCTGCGTAGGCAGCAATGGGGCGGTGTCGTTGCAGGATGCCCCCTGCCGCGATGGCCGCCAGGAAGTCCGCGACATGCAGCGGCCACGCGATCCGCCGCCGCGCACCGTGCGCAGCGACCAGCCGGCCCCCGCACCGGCCACGCCTGCGCCGCAACGGGAGGTCCGCTATGTGCACGTGCAACCCCCTCAGCCGATGTACGAGTGCTTCCGCGACGACGGCAGCCGCTATGTCAGCGAAACCAGCGAAGGCAACCCGCGTTGGGTGCCGGTGTGGACCAGCGCATACCTGCCGTATCGCGGCGGCGGCGTGCGACCCGGACCGGGGCCTGGACCGCGTCCACTGCCGCCGGTGATGCCGATGGGCAGCGGCTCGGTGAGCAGCAGTGGCGGTTCGCTGTCCGTTTCAGGCGGCGGCTCCGGCGTGCGCGGCAGCGTCAACATCGGCGGCGGCAGCACCCAGTGGCACCACGAAGGCTCGGCGTATCCCGGCACCTACACCGACGTGGTGGTTCCGGGCGGCAATGTGCTGGTGCGTGACCAGTGCCACGCTTTGCCGGTCGGGGAAGTCTGCTCGATCCTGCGGGATCGGCGCTGGGAGTTGGATCGCCGCTACAACAGCGCTCTGCAGAGCGAGCGCGCGGAGATCACCCGCGAGCAGCGTGGCATTGATGCACGGCTGGATCGGGATTGCCGGTAACGCCGGCACCTGTATCCTCCGGGGATGAACTACGCGCGCCTCCTGTTGCTGTTTTGCATGGCGTCGCCGGCGCTGGCCGACGACAGCATCGTGTTCCGTTGCACCGATGCTGACGACAACGTCAGCATGCAGAGCACGCCCTGCCCGAAGGGCAGCCACCAGGTGATGCAGCGGATGAGCGCCGGGCCGTCACGGGCGGAGACATCGGTGTCCTCCAGCGCCGCGCCGCCCTCACCCGCTCCCGCTCCCGCTCCGCCAGCACCGTTGCCGGCCCCCGCAGCCGGCAACGTTCCACTGATCCCAGGCACTCAGATTCCGATGGAGCGCACCATTTCCGAGGCGTATCAGGTGGAACGCGGCACCGCGATTCTGGACAGCGCCAATCTGCCGCGACCGGGTGATGCGAATGCAGAGGCGGATGCGAGCAAGCCGCCGCTGCCGGCGATCTTCCAGTGCCAGCGGGCGGATGGAGGACGCTACCTCCACGAACTGGAGCCGTCACCGGCACACTGCGAACTGTTGAACGTGACCGGCCTGGGCGGTGTCACCCCGCTCAATGCAGCCAGTTGTGAGGTGGTCCGCGATGACTGCCAGGAGATTGCCGAGGCAGATCGTTGTGGGGCGTGGCAGCAGCGGTTCCGCAATGCGCGCGGGCAGGAGAGCTTTGCTTCTGCAGACAGGAAGGCGGCTGCCAGCGCCGAGCGCGCGCGACTGGAGGCGGTGCTGGCGGCGAGCAGCTGCCCGGTTCCGTAGGGAAGCAGCGGGGCAAGCCCCGCTCTACGGTAGTGCCGGGCTTGCCCGGCAATGCGTGCCGTCAGAACCCGTAGCGCAGGAAGCCGCCGTCCACCGCGATGCATTCGCCGGTGACATAGCTGGCCGCCGGCAGGCACAGGAACGCGACGGCCGCCGCCACCTCTTCCGGCTCACCGATGCGCCGCATCGGCGTGCGATCGATGACCTGGTCGTAATAGTCCGGGTCGGACAGCGGCCCGGAGGTGCGACGCGTGCGGATGTACCAGGGGGCCACCGCATTGACCCGGATGCCGTCTTCAGCCCACTCCACCGCCAGGTTGCGGGTCATCTGGTGCATGGCGGCCTTGGTCATGCCGTACACCGCGCCGCTGCGCACATGGGTCAGGCCGGACACGCTGCCGACATTGACGATGGCCGAGGCGGCGTGGCGGGTCAGCAGCGGGTGCGCATAGCGCGAGAGTTCAAAGGCCGAGAACAGATTGGTCTCGAAGATGCCGCGCCATTCGTCCTCGGTGTACTCGGTGGCCGGCTTGGTGATGTTGCCGCCCGCATTGTTGATCAGC
This sequence comes from Stenotrophomonas maltophilia, assembly GCA_002387845.1. Classification (GTDB taxonomy): domain Bacteria; phylum Pseudomonadota; class Gammaproteobacteria; order Xanthomonadales; family Xanthomonadaceae; genus Stenotrophomonas; species Stenotrophomonas maltophilia_AG. The sequence goes on from DGLB01000055.1 coordinate 5,317, forward strand.
AGATGCAGGCCATCGCTGTGGTCCTCCACCCAATCCAGAATCTGACGGCGGTCATCGTCGTCGGAGACATCGGCCGACAGGCCGTGGATCTCACGCTCGGGGAACGCATCAGCCAGTTCGTCGCGCGCCACTTCCAGCGCATCGGCGTCGCGGCCGACAATCAGCAGGTCCGCGCCGAGCCCTGCCAGTTCATGCGCGATCGCCAGGCCGATGCCGGCACTGGCACCGGTGATCAACGCGGTCTGTCCATCCAGTCGCCAACGCTGCGCGCTCACGGGTTTCTCCAGCCATGTTCGTGGTGCGGCAGGATAGCCCGCATGCGCTGGCGGCGCACCCCGTCACACACGCCGTGGCGAAGCGGTGCCACACTGCACTCCGTCAGAATCGACACGCCGAGGTTGCCATGCTGATCCGCACCACCCTGCTCCTGGCCACCGCGCTGGCCCTGGCCGGCTGCAACCGGCCGCCGGCTGCGCCGTCACCGGAAAAGCCGCCCGAGCCCCAGGCCACGGCCCTGCGCGACGCCATGCAGCAGCCGCTGGACAAGGCCAAGGCCGCACGTGAGACGCTGGAGAAGGCCCCGGATACCCGCGCCGCGGGCGACGCCGAAAGCGAACTGTAGCCCACAAAAAAACCCGGCCGAAGCCGGGTTTTCCGTGCAGCGATATCGCGGGTCAGAAACCGCAGAAGCAGTACGCCAGCGCCTTCACCGGTGCGCTGCCGCGCGGGTCACGCGCGGCGTTTTCGACGAAGCGCAGCTGGGTGTCCAGCTCCGGCATCGAACGGGCCAGCATCATCCGTGCCATGCCCGACTCGCCCAGCATCCAGGCACCGGCACGGGTGCCGGCGAAGCCACTGATGAACTGGGCCAGCGGGGTGGCCGGCTTCTCGATGTAACGCACGCGCACCTTGTCCAGGCTGCCCAGCTTGGCGCGGGCAGCGGCATCGGTCAGGGCCACGCGCAGGCCACCGAAATCATCGACCAGGCCACGTTCCTTGGCCTGCGCACCACTCCAGACGCGGCCACGGGCCACTTCGTCCACGGCCTCGACCGGCTTGCTGCGCGCGTCGGCCACCTTGCCGGTGAAGTCGGCGTAGCCCTTGTTGATCACCGACTGGATCACCTGGCCCACGGCCGGGTCCATCGGGCGGGTGATGTCGAACGCACCGGCGAAGCGGGTGGTACCCACGCCATCGGTGTGCACGCCGATCTTGTCCAGCGAGCGCGCCAGGTTCGGAATCATGCCGAAGATGCCGATCGAGCCGGTGATGGTCGACGGGTCGGCGTAGATCCTGTCGGCGTTCATGCTGATCCAGTAACCGCCAGACGCGGCCAGGTCACCCATGGACACCACCACCGGCTTGCCGGCGGCCTTCAGCGCGACCACCTCGCGGCGGATCTGCTCGGACGCGAACACTTCGCCACCCGGCGAGTCCACACGCAGCACCACCGCCTTCACATCCTTGTCTTCGCGGGCTTCGCGCAGCAGGGCCGAAGTCGACTCACCGCCGACGCGGCCAGCCGGCAGGTCGCCGCCGGCGATTTCACCGGCCGCCACCACCACCGCCACCTGCGGACGGGAATCCACCGGCGAACGACGCAGGTCCAGCTGAGTCAGGTAATCGCCCAGGGTGATGTTGCGGAAGCCGCCGTCGGCGTCTTCGTCGGCCACGCCGCGATCGGCCAGCAGGTCTTCCACTTCCTCACGGGTCTTCAGGCCATCCACCAGCTTCTGCTGCAGGGCGAACTTGGCCAGGTCGCCACCGGCAGCAGCGACGCCTTCGGGCAGCGTGTCGATGCCGGCGGCCAGCTGCGTGGCGTCCAGCTTGCGCGCCTTGGCCACGTCGGCCAGGTAGCGCTGCCACACGTCGTTCATCCAGAACAGGTCGGCTTCCTTGGCCTGCGGCGAGGCGGCATCCAGCACGTAGGGTTCGGCGGCGGACTTGTACTCACCCACCTTGAACAGGTGCACGTCCACGCCCAGCTTGTCCTGCAGGCCGGCGCGGAAGTACTGGCGGTAACGTCCCAGGCCTTCCAGCACCAGTCCGCCCATCGGGTCCAGGTAGACCTCGTTGGCCTGTGCGGCCAGCAGGTACTGCCACTGGCTCATGCCGTCACTGTAGGCGACGATCTGCTTGCCCGAGCCGCGCAGTTCCTGCAGCGCCGCAGCGACTTCACGCATCGAGGCAAAGCCGCTCGGCTGCAGCTTGTCCAGCTGCAGCACCACGCGTTCGATCTTCTTGTCCTGGCGCGCGGCATCAATGCCGCGCACCAGGTCGCGCAGCTGGATTTCCTCGGCGGCGTTGTCGCCGACAGCCTTGGCCAGCGCGCGGCTGAGCGGGTCGGCCGTGTACTGCTCGACCAGCTTGCCTTCCGGCGCGATCACCAGCGTGGTGCGGTCCTGCAGGCCACGATTGGAACCGGCGCTCTTGCCGGCGGCCACGACGAACATGACAAGCACCAGCAGCAGCAGACCGAAGAACACCAGGTTCAGGATCAGCCGGCGGGTAAAGTTCATCACATCCCACAGCCCGATGAAGAAGCTGGCCACGGGGTTGCGACGCACAGGTTGGTTCATGGGGAAACTCCAGTTGGCTTCTTGCCGTGGTACCAGCATAGCCGGTGCCGGTCAGGCCGGCATCGGACACAAGTCAGGGTGTCCTGTGTGGGGGCGGATCACACCGTTGCAACAGGGCCGTTTCCGACACGACGACTGCTGACCCGCAGCCGCCAGGCCATCAGGATCGCCGCGGCGGTCAGCCCAAGAATCAGGCCCAGCCACATGCCCTGCGGGCCCATGCCCAGCCCCAGGCCCAACCCGGCTCCGAGCGGCATGCCCAGGCCCCAGTAGGAGAACATGGCGATGAACATCGGCACCCGGGTGTCTTTCAGGCCGCGCAGCGCGCCCGCCGACAGCACCTGGATGCCGTCCGGGAACTGGAACGCCGCCGCATACAGCAGCAGGGTGGAGGCCAACGCCGCCACACCCAGGTCGGCCGTATAGACGCCGACGATGGCGTCATGGCCGAACAGCAGCACCAGCGCCGACAGCGCCTGCGTGCCCAGGATGATCACCAGCCCCGCGTTGGCCGCGCGGCGCACGCCTGAACCGTCGTTGCTGCCGACCGCGTACCCCACCCGTACCGTGGTCGCTTCAGCCACGCCCATCGGAATCATGAAGCACAGCTGGGCCACGTTGATGGCGATCTGGTGAGCCGCCGCCTCGGTCGCGCCCAGCCGCCCGATCAGCAGCGCGGTGACGATGAACAAGCCGCCTTCCATCAGCACGGTGATGCCGATCGGCAACCCGGTACGCAGCAGGTCCCAGATCGCCCGCCAGCGCGGCAGTTCGAAATGCGAAAACAGTTCCAGGTGGGCGAACCGCTTGGTCTTCCACAGATAGCCGGCAAAGCACAGGGCCTGGATCCACATCATGGTGGCCGAGGCGATGCCCAGGCCTTCCGCTCCCAGCTCGGGGAAGCCCAGCTTGCCGTAGCACAGCACATAGCCCAGCGGAGCGAGCACCAGCAGGCCGCCGAAGCCCAGCAGCATGGTCGGCAGGGTCCAGTGCATGCCCTCGCTGAGGTAGCGCATGCAGAAGTACAGGGTGAGCGCCGGGCCGCCCCAGCGCACCGCGTGCAGGAACGCCGTCGCGCCCGGCACGATGTCCGGGGCGATGCCGAACGCGGGCAGCAGCGGCGGCACCACTGTCAGGAAGGTGAACATGATCAGGCCCAGGCCCAGCGCCAGCCACAGCGCCTGCCGGAACAGCGGGCCGATCTCGCGTTCGCGGCCCGCGCCATGCAGCTGCGACACCGACGCGGTCAGCGAGATCAGGGTGCCGATCGGAATCAGCATCGGCAGCCACAGCAGCGCGGTGCCGATGGTCACCGCCGCCAGGGTCTGGGTGCCATGGTGGCCGGCAATGACGTTGTCGACGAAGGAGATCAGGCCGGTGGAGACGTGGCCCAGGACCAGCGGCAGCGCAAGCAGGCCGGTGGCGCGCACTTCAGTGGAAAGGCGCGGAGCGGGAAGAGCGGTAGACATGACAGTGCGGACGTCAACTGCGGTCGCGCGCGAAGGGCACAGGCACCGGGTTGCGGGCCGCCATCTTACGCGCGCCCGCTGACAAAACCCATGACCGGCAGTAAATGGTCAGCGCACCACGTGCGCGTGCAGCCAGCGGTCGCGGTCGGCCGGTGCCAGTGCCAGGAACGCCGCCCGCACGGTGTCGCGCTCCTGCGGCGGGGTGCGCTGGGCGATCAGGGTCAGCTGCGCCAGCTGGTCGGGAGTGAGCTGGCGCAACACGCTCAGCGCGGTGTCGCGCTGTTCCACCGGCAGGAAACCGAACAGGCCTTCCAGCTTGGGGAACTGCGCGCCCAGCGTCGGTCCCAGCCGCCAACCGTCGCGGAAGCGTGCGTCCTGCGCGGCAAAGGTGGCGCGCAGGCTCTGCTGCTGGTCGGCCGGCAGTGCGGCCAGACGCCGCGCGGCCTCGCGGATGCGGCTGCGCTCCGACTCCGGCAGGGCCTGCCACTGGGCCTGCTGGCTGCGCAGCTCGCGCAACTGGGCCGGATGGGCTGCGGTCGGGGTGGATGCCGGTCCAGGCAGGGACACCGGCGGCGGAGCCGCCGTGGCGGTCAGCGAGGCCAGTGCCAGCACGCACAGCAGAGGGAGGGTTTTATTCATCGGCATCGGTCGTTTCCAGGCCGGCAGAGGCCGGTTCCGGACGGCTGGGCTGGGCCTGGGATTCGTCCACCGGCACCGGCCCACCGGCCGCAAACCAGGCATAGAGATCGGCATCGCGGATCACCGCCAGGTCCGGGTCGGACAGCAGCGACGCATCGCCTGCTGCATCGGCGGCAGCGGAGGCGGCCGCTTCCGGCAGGTCGTCTGCCGGCAGCACCTCCATCTGCACCGGGTTGTCGATGCTGACCGCACCTTCGGGCACGCTGGCTTCGGGCAGGGGAAGCTGGCGATGATGCTTCCACCAATAGGCCCCGCCCAACAGGGCTCCGCTGGTCAGTGCCAGGATCAGCAGGCCACGCCACAGCGGACGCGGGGCGCGCTGCGCCGGGCGGCGGCGTGGAGCAGGTTCCTCCTTGACCGGCGCACGCCAGGACGGTGACGGGCGCATGCCCTCGGTCGTGGCAGGCGCAGGCTGATGCAGCCGCTGCAGGCGTTCCAGCGGCAGGTCCCGCAGCCGCTGCTGCACGTGTTCGGCCAGCGCGCGCCAGCCGTGCGCATCCGGGTGCCCGTGGCTGTCACGCGGACAGGCTTCGGCCAGCGCCTGCTGATAGTCCGCAATCGGCAGATCCAGAATCTGGGCCGCCGCCGCCTCGTCCAGCCCGCCGCCAATGCGCAGCAGCAGCGCCAGCCGGGCCGGTGGCGACAGTTTCGGCAGGTGCGCCAGCGCCGGCTCCCAGTGGCCGCCCTCGGCGGGCACGCGGATGGGATGGCGGTGTGCCAGCAGGATCCAGAAGCGGTCAGGCCATTGCGCCATCGGCACGTCGCTGGCGATACCGGTGAACGCGCGCATCACCGCCACCAGCGCCTGTTCGGCGACGGTCGGGTTGCCGCACTGCAGTTCGGCCACCACCAGGGCGCGGCGTTCAACGCCGCGCAGGAAAGCCGGAAGCGCGCCGGCTGCGTTGGAAGACATCGAGGCGTTCGCAGCCGTCATAGCAACTCCATCATGAGCCGGAATGATAGCGACTGCGCCGAGCCACGAGCGTGCCGATCCGGGCCGGCACCGCGTCATCGCGACGCAGGTTGTGCACAGCACCACCAAAAACCGCGGGAAAACGCAAGGTGACGGCAGCATCAACCGTGTGTCAGCTTTGTTTCACAACTAACTTGTTGATTATTAATATCTTTGTTGTGTGGCGATTTTTTGACCAACCTGAGCCGCACAGCAGAACCGCCGTAGGAAACTCCCCCGCTCCCACGCTCGCACACAGACTTATCCACAGAAGATGTGGATAAGACTGAATCTCCAATAGCCACCGATATTTAGGTGATGTTTAGTCTCGCTGGACAGCGCCTCTGACCGGTCTGGCGCCCTGAACAGGAGGGCGGTGCCCGGTACACTGCGCCGATGTCTTCTGCACCTGCAGCCCCTGTCCTGTCCCTGGAATGCGCCCCGGCCCCCGCGCCGGGCGCGCCGACCCTCCAGGTTGCCCTGCCGTTGCCCCTGCCCCAGCTGTTCGACTATGCACCGCCCTCCGGTTCCACGGCCGAAGCGGACAGCATTGGCCGCCGGGTGCGGGTGCCGTTCGGCTCGCGCGAGCTGGTCGGGGTGGTCGCCGGGCTGGGCAGCGCCGGTGCCGATACCCCCTTGCGCGACGCCCGCGAGTGGCTGGACCCGCAGCCGCTGCTCGACGGCGAGCTGTGGCGTTCATTGCAGTGGCTGGCGCGCTACACCCACGCCCCGCTCGGCGAGGTGGTCAGTACCGCCCTGCCGGCCCCCCTGCGTCGGGGCGAGCCGGTGCCCGATACCCATCGCTGGGGCTGGCAGCTGACCGCCGCAGGCCACGCGCAACGGACGCGCCAGCGCGCCGGCACCCGCCCACAACGCCTGTGCCAGTTGCTGGCCGATGCCGCCGGTCGCGGCACCGCGCTGGACGAGGACCAGCTGGACGACCTGATGGATGACTGGCGCGGCGCTGCGCGGTCGCTGGCCAAACGCGGCCTGGTCGAGCGCGTGGCGCAGGTCCATGTCGCCCCGGTGCCGATGCTGGGCGCTGGCCCGGTGCCCAATGCCGAACAGGCCGATGCCGTCGCCGCCATTACCGGTGGCACCGGTTTTGGCACGTTCCTGCTGGACGGTGTCACCGGCAGCGGCAAGACCGAGGTTTACCTGCAGGCCATCGCCGCCTGCCTGGCGCGTGGGCAACAGGCACTGGTGCTGGTGCCGGAGATCGGGCTCACGCCGCAGACGCTGGCGCGCTTCCGCACCCGGTTGGGCATTCCCGTGCATGTGCTGCATTCGGGTCTGAATGACAACGAGCGTGCCCGGGTCTGGGCTGCGGCGAGCCGCGGCGAGGCCCAGGTGATTGTCGGCACCCGCTCGGCGGTGTTCACCCCACTGCCGAACGCTGGCCTGATCGTGGTCGACGAGGAGCATGACGGCAGCTACAAGCAGCAGGACGGCATCCGTTATCACGCCCGCGACTTCGCCCTGGTGCGGGCCAAGGCGCTGGACATCCCGGTGGTGCTGGGCAGCGCCACGCCGTCGCTGGAGTCGCTGCACAACGCGCGCAGCGGTCGTTACGCGCATCTGCGGCTGAAGCAACGTGCCGGCGAAGCCCGCCCACCGCGCGTGCGCGTGCTTGATGTGCGCAAGCGCCCGCTGCGCGATGGCCTGTCGCCCGAAGTACTGGAAGGCATTGCCGAGCACCTGCAGCGCGGCCACCAGGTGCTGGTGTTCAAGAACCGACGTGGCTATGCACCGGTGCTGCTGTGCCACGACTGTGGCTGGACCGCGCCCTGCCGTCGTTGTGACGCACCGATGACGGTGCACGCCGGTGGCCGCCGGCTGCAGTGCCACCACTGCGGCGCGCGCCAGCCGGCACCGCTGGCCTGCCCGGATTGCGGCAGCCTGGCCCTGCAACCGCAGGGCATCGGCACCGAGCGCCTGGAGGAACACCTGGTCGAGGCATTCGCCGACTACCCGGTGATCCGGATTGATCGGGGCACCACGAACCGTCGGGACGCGCTGGAATCGCAACTGGCGCGCCTGGGCGACCAGCCCGGCATTCTGGTCGGCACGCAGATCCTGGCCAAAGGTCACGACCTGCCACGGCTGACCCTGGTGGTGGTGGTCGGCATCGACGAAGGACTGTTCTCGGCGGATTTCCGCGCCAGCGAGAAACTGGCCCAGCAGCTGATCCAGGTGGCGGGGCGTGCAGGCCGTGCCGCCGACCCCGGCGAGGTGTGGCTGCAGACCCACCACCCCGGGCACCCCTTGCTGGAAACACTGGTGCATGGCGGCTACCACGCCTTTGCCGACGCCGAACTGCAGCAGCGCGATGCGGCCGGTTTCCCGCCGTTCGCGCACCTGGCGCTGCTGCGCGCGGAGGCGCAGCAGGTGGAGCATGCCAATGCCATGCTCACTGCCGTGCGCGGGTTGATTGCCGAAGATGCGCCGGTGGAGCGGTTTGGACCGATGCCCGCACCGATGCCGCGCCGGGCAGGGTATCAGCGCACCCAGTTGCTGTTGTCCGCGCCGCAGCGGCGGCCGCTGCATGCCGTCCTGGATGTGATGGTGCCGCGGATCCATGGGTTGCCGGAGGCGCGGAAGGTGCGGTGGAGTCTGGACGTCGATCCCACGGATCTTTATTGAGGCGATGCCTCAATAAAGATCCGTCCACGCATTCCACCTTGACCCCGCGCCTGTCGGCGCGCCCCTTCAACAAGAAGGGGCTCTTCCCCAGACAGCATCCGTAGAGCCGGGCTCTGCCCGGCTGCCTTTCAGGTCAGCGGCGTCATCACCGCTTTGGCATACGCCGGCCGCTGCTGCAGGCGCCCATACCAAGCGTCCAGGTGCGGCAGGTGCGGGCGTTGGATCGGCAGGTTGAACCAGGCATACACCAGTGCGCCGAGCGGAATGTCGCCCATGGCGAACTGCTCGCCCGACAACCACGGCTGCGTGGCCAGCGTGGCATCGGCCATGGCCAGGTAGTCACCGGCCTTGACCACGGCGGCATTGATCCGGGTTTCATCGCGGTCGGCCGGGGCGGTGCGCATGATCCCCCAGATCAGCTCGCTGTACAGCGGAGCCATGCGCGAGGTGCTCCAGTCCATCCACTTTTCACACTGCGCCCGCGCCATCACGTCTTCCGGATACAGGGTGCCCAGCGCATAGCGGGCGCTCAGGTAGCGCACGATGGTGTTGGACTCCCACAACGGCAGGCCGTGGTCCTCGATCACCGGTACCAGCCCGTTCGGGTTCATCGCCACGTATTCCGGCGTCTGCGTGCCGCCAAAACTGCCGCCCACCTCGATGGACTCATACGGCACGCCGATTTCCTCGGCACACCACAACACCTTGCGCACGTTGCTGGAATTGCGCCGGCCCCAGATCTTCAGCATGTTGGTTTTCCTGGTGGGAGTGCGCTTATTTTGCCGGTTTCGCTGCGCCTTTTTTCGGCAGTGCGCGTACATACGTCGACTTGCCGTCTTTCTTCATCTCGAACAGGCCGATCGCCGCCAACAGCTCACTGAGCTTGCCGTAACCGTAATTGCGCGAATCGAACGAGGCCTGGTTGCCAATCTGGCTGCCCACCGGCCCCAGGTGCGACCAGCCGTCCTCGGCTTCGGCCGAGGCCACCGCACGGCGCAGCATCTGCACCAGCCGGGTGTCGCTGCGCAGCTCTGCACCGCTCTTGCGGGGACGGGTTTCCTCGTTGTCCTGCTCCACTTCAGGATCGGTGGCATGGCCCTGGCCCAGCGCCTCCAGGTAGGTGAACTTCGAGCAGGCGTTGACGAATGGCTCCGGCGTCTTCTTCTCGCCAAAGCCATACACCTTGACCCCATCAGTGAGCAGGCGCATCACCAGCGGGGTGAAATCGGCATCGCTGGACACGATCGCAAAGCCGTCCAGGTTACGGGCGTAGAGCATGTCCATGGCATCGATCACCATCGCCATGTCCGAGGCATTCTTGCCACGGCTGTAGGCGAACTGCTGGATCGGGCGGATGGCGTATTCGTGCAGCACGGATTCCCAGCCCTTCAATCGCGGGCTCTTCCAGTTGCCGTAGGCACGCCGCACGTTGGCCACGCCATAGCGCGCGACTTCGGCCAGCACCACGTCGATCTTCGAAGAGGGGGCGTTGTCGGCATCGATCAACAGGGCGATGCGCTTTTCCGGTTCGGTCATCGGAGCACTCCATCAATGAAACACGGGGCCGCCGGCAAGCGCGACGGCTGCTGAATCCAGTATCGGCCATGCACGTGAAGTTTGCGCGTCGCATGCGACCATCTGACGCGACACCAACGTTTCCCAGGTGCCGGAGCGCCGGCACCCGCCAAGGAGCAAGTGCATGACCCGTGACCCCCTGCCCCACCTGGTCATCATCGGCGGCGGCTTTGCCGGCCTGTGGGCTACCCGCGCGCTGGCCAGCAGCCGCATCCGGATCACCCTGGTGGACCGTCGCAACCACCACCTGTTCCAGCCGCTGCTGTACCAGGTGGCCACCGCCGGCCTGTCCGCACCGGACATCGCCGCACCGCTGCGCCACATTCTGGGCCACCAGCGCAATGTTGAAGTCCGGCTGGGCGAGGTCACCACGATCGACAAACAGGCCCGGCAGATCACCTTGGCCGACGGCAGCCGTATTCCCTACGACACCCTGCTGCTGTGCACCGGGGCCACTCACGCTTACTTCGGCCATGACGAATGGGCCGCCGACGCGCCCGGCCTGAAGACGCTGGACGACGCCATCGCGCTGCGCCGCAAGCTGCTGCTGGCGTTCGAACGTGCCGAAGCCGAGCCCGACCCGGCACGCAAGGCGGCCTGGCTGAGCTTCGCCGTGGTCGGCGGCGGCCCCACCGGGGTGGAACTGGCCGGCACCCTGGCCGAGATCGCCCGCCACACGCTGCGCAACGAGTTCCGCCACATCGACCCGGCCAGCGCCAAGGTGCGCTTGGTCGAGGCCGGCCCGCGCGTGCTGTCCAGCTTCCCCGAGGTGCTGTCGCTGAAGGCGCGTCGGCAGCTTGAGAAGCTGGGTGTGGAAGTCCTTACCGGCACCCCGGTGAGCGACATCAACGCGGAAGGGTTCCAGTTGGGCGAGCAGTTCGTTCCTGCGCGCACCGTGGTGTGGGCCGCCGGCGTGGCCGCCTCGCCGCTGGCGTGCACGTTGGACGCGCCGCTGGACCGTGCAGGACGGGTATTGGTGCAGCCGGACCTGACCCTGGCCGGGCACCCGGAGATCTTCGTCGCTGGCGATCTGGCCGCGTTGAACCAGGCCGATGGCAAGCCGGTGCCTGGCGTGGCCCCGGCCGCCAAGCAGATGGGCAAGCATGTCGCCACCACGGTCCGCGCGCGGCTGGAGGGCAAGCCCGCACCGGGGCCGTTCAAGTACGCCGATTACGGCAACCTCGCCACCATCGGCCGCATGGCCGCCATCGTGCACCTCGGCAAGCTGCAGCTGTCCGGCGTGCTGGCCTGGTGGTTCTGGCTGGCCGCGCACGTGTTCTTCCTGATCGGCTTCCGCAACCGCATCGTGGTGCTGCTCAACTGGGCGGTGGCGTACTGGAGTTACCAGCGCAGCGCGCGGATCATCTTTGGTGATGATCAGCAGGATCGACGGCCATGACGCGGGCTGTTTGATGTTTGATGTTTGATGTTTGATGTTTGATGTTTGATGTTTGCCGGTAGCGTCGGTCGACAGACGACGGCCGATAACACCCGATCAGCCCTTTGACGCATGGAGCCTTCCAGGCAAGCGCCTCCGTTTCCCGGTCATGCGTCCCCGGGCGTGGCCCGCGTATCGGCGGTCGTCTATCGACTGACCCTACCCAAGCGACGCGTCGTCGTTGCCTTGGGCGAGGTGCACATCCCAGGTGCACAGGTAGTCCGGGTCGGTCACGGTGAAGTCCACCGAACGCAACGTGTAATCGCCAGGCCCGGCGACCTTGTAATGATCCAGATGCGGCGGCAGGAACAGCTCTTCGTCGTCGATCAGGCTGGACAGCACCACGCCTTCCTCGTTGTTGATGCGCAGCACCCTGCCTGCAAACTGCTTCTGTTCCAGTGCGTTGTCGTTGGCGTCCAGGTAGGTGATGCCCGCAAGAACGATCTTGCCGAGCATGGTGTTGGCTTTGTCTTGGTCGATGGGGCTCATGAGTATCCGGGTCTTCGTGGGACGCGCATGGTGCGTCACTACGGTTTGGGCTTGGGGTACCAGAGGGCGTTGACGATGATCCAGCGCTGGTCGAAGCGGCCCATGTGGAAGTAGTCGACGAACCAAGGGGTCTCGAGGCGGACTGAAGCCGCGTTGCCGGTCACATCCAATACCCGGCAGCTGCGGTTCCATTCCGCCTTGGGGGTCTTCAGCGCCCCCTGCCTGGTCAGTGCCACCAGCTCTTCCTTGGACATGCGGCGAAGGCCAAGGCGCTCGTCCGGTGTGTCACCGAGCACAGCACGCTTGGCCAGGTCCGGATGCAGCGACCGGGCCACCCGCGCCGGATCGGCTTCCAACTGACCATCCACGTAATCCAGACAGGTGGCCTCGATGGCGGCCAGCGTGGCGGGATCTGCCACTGGCGCGGCAGCGGCCGGAGTCAATGCAAGCAGCAGGAAAAGCGTGGACATCATTTCCTCCATGGGCAGCACCCGGTTCGGGCCGATCTTCGCATACCGGGCCACGAGCGCTTTTGCGAGGGCGTTCATGGGCAACCCCGTGCTGCCTCACCCGCGCGATTATTCCAATCGATCCAGCTCATCCTGGATATCGTCCTTGAGTGTCAGGGGTTGCACGACTGGGCCGCGCCCATCCACTCCGGGCAGTACGCACACCAACCGCTCATCGCCGGCAAGGCCCGGCAACCAGCGTTCCATGAAAGCCTCCAGCGGAATAGGCGCGGGTTCGGTGCCTGGCCATTGATCAGCGGCCGCGCGCTGCGCGAATGCCTCGAACGGCCAGAACAATGCAACCTGCTGCCCGTCGTCCTTGGCGGCCAGCACCCAGCCGTCTGCGTTGCGCAGCCCCCACACCTGCTCCCAGTCGGCAACGCGCTTGATGAAATAGGCGTACCGCGTCTCGGCATCCCTGCCCAGCACCGCTTCGATTTCGCCGGTGCCGAATCGATAGTCCGTTTCCATGGCCTCTCTCCCTGTTCTGCCCGGTTCCGATTGTGAGGGTGCGGTGCTAGGCCAGCAATACCGGTTCCACCGCCAGCAACCACGCCAGTTTGCGGTCGCGCGGCTGCCGCTTGAGCTGCCATTCGGCCTTCGAAGCCGCCGCGCGGTCCGGGTAGGCACGGCTGGCCAGCAGTTTCACCGGCGGGTTGGCGCGGGTGTAGCGCGCCCCTTTTCCGGCCAGGTGCGCCTGGAAGCGGGCGTCCACGTCATTGCTGATGCCGGCGTAATAGCTGCCGTTGCGGCATTCCAGCAGGTACACGTACCACGGGGCGGGTTCAGCAACCATGGGGGGATTATCGGGCATTGGCCGGCCACTGGCTGCTAGAATCGGCCCCGGATGCAGGAGAGAGGTGCCACGCTGGCACCCGCCGAAGGCGCAGGCTCCCATAATCGCTCAGGCCGGTGGCTCGATCCGCCACTAACCATGCATCCAGCACGCCGATCTGGAGAGAGGTCTTCACTGACCCGCCGAAGGGGCACGTGGCCTGGCCACCGAACTCTCAGGCAAAAGGACAGCGGGAGCGGCAACCGACGTTGAACCCCACCTGTGCCCGCGCATGGGCGGGGCGCGCGTTCGTGTTCATGCCTGCCGTACCGGAGCCTCCCCCATGCTGCTCTCCATCATCTATCTCATCGCCATTTCCGCCGAAGCCATGACCGGCGCACTGTCGGCCGGCCGCCGCCGCATGGACCTGTTCGGCGTGATCATCATCGCCTGTGTCACCGCACTGGGCGGCGGCTCGCTGCGCGACATCGTGCTCGGGCATTACCCGCTGGGCTGGGTGAAGCATCCGGAATACCTGGGCTTCACCATCTGTGCGGCGCTGATCGCGACCTGGTTGGCGCGCTGGATGCACCACTTCCGCCGCACCTTCCTGGTGCTGGACGGGCTGGGGCTGGTGGCGTTTACGCTGATTGGCTGTGCGGTGGCGCGGGAGGCCGGGCATGCCGCGCCGATTGTGTTGATTGCGGGAATGTTGACCGGTGCGTTCGGCGGGGTGCTGCGCGATGTGCTGTGCAACGAGGTGCCGCTGATCTTCCAGAAGGAGCTGTATGCGGTGGTGACGTTGCTGACCGGCGCGGCGTATCTGGGGTTGCTGGAGCTGGGGGGGTCGTTGAATGCCGCTACGTTGTGGTGCCTGGGGGGTGGGTTTGCGTTTCGCCTGTTGGCGATTCACTTCCGCTGGGAGATGCCGAAGTTCGTTTATCGCGATGAGGTGCATTGAGCCATCGCCCATGACCATTGTCATGTGAGACAAATGCAAGCCATCTGTATCATGGGTGGCCCGTTCTTCTGAACGGCATCCAGCCAATGGCCGTGGCCTGCCCGCGGTCTGCCAGACACCCTCCCCCGTTGCTCCGATCTGCCGCTTGCGGCCGGTCCCCATGGACGCACTGCTCTGCCCGAGGGTGCGCAGGATGCGTATGTCTTCACCTCGCCTGACCAAGTCCCTGCTGATCGTCGCCGCTGTTGGCCTTGCCGCCGTTGCCGGCTGGAAACTGCTGGCTCCCGGCAGCGCCGCGCCGACCGAACGACCGCCGCAGGCCACCCCGGTGCGGGTCGCAACAGCCAGCCAGGAAGACCTGGTGGTGCGGCTGAAAGCACTTGGCACGGTCACCCCGTTGAACACGGTCAGCCTGCGCAGCCGCGTCGACGGGGAGCTGCTGCGGCTGACATTCACTGAAGGCCAGCACGTGAAGGCCGGCGACCTGATCGCCGAGATCGACCCGCGCCCGTTCCAGGTGCAGCTGTCGCGAGCGCTGGGCACCCAGCAGCAGAACCTGGCCGAACTGGACAACGCACGCAGCCAGCTCAAACGCTTCGAGGAACTGCAGCGGCAGAGCTTCGTCTCGGCGCAGGACCTGAACGACCAGCGCAGCAAGGTGCGTCAGCTGGAAGGTCGCCGCCAGACCGACCAGGCCGCGGTGGATGAAGCCCGCCTGCAGTTGCAGTACACCCGCATCATCGCACCGGTGGCCGGGCGCATGGGCCTGCGCAACGTAGACGTGGGCAACCTGGTGCGTAGTGGCGACACCGACGCGCTGGCCACGATCACCCAGACCACCCCGATCAGCGTGCTGTTCACCGTGCCCGAACCCGACCTGCCGGCGGTGGTCAGCGCCGCGCGCGCCAACCCGCAGCTCACCGTGGAAGCCTGGGACCGCGAAGAGCGGCAGCCGTTGGGCAACGGCGTGCTGTCCAGCCTCGACAATCGCATCGACACCGCCACCGGTACGCTGAAGCTGCGCGCGCAGTTTGCCAATGCCGACGAAGCGCTGTTCCCGAATCAGTTCGTCAACGTGCGCCTGCAGGTCAGCAGCGCCGACAGCGTGGTCATCCCCAATGCCGCCGTGCAGTTCGGCAGCAAGGGCAGCTATGTGTACGTGATTGCACCGGACAACACCTCGCACCTGCGCAACGTGGTGCTGGGCCCTGCCGACGGTGAGCGCGTGGCGGTACGCGAAGGCTTGAAGGCCGGCGAGAACGTGGTGGTGGAAGGCATCGACGGCCTGCGCGATGGCGCGCCCGTGTTGATCGTGACCGAGGCGGACAGCGCGCGGACCGGCGCATGAACCTCTCGCGTCCGTTCATTGAACGCCCGGTCGCGACCACGCTGCTGATGGTGGCGTTGCTGCTATCCGGCGTGCTGGCCTACCGGCTGCTGCCGGTGGCGGCCCTGCCGCAGGTGGACTACCCGATCATCCAGGTCACCACGCTGTATCCCGGTGCCAGCCCGGGCGTGACCACCAGCGCGGTGACCGCGCCGCTGGAGCGGCAGCTCGGGCAGATTCCCGGACTGAAGCAGATGTCGTCCACCAGCTCCGGCGGCGCATCGGTGATCACCCTGCAGTTCACCCTGGACGTGGCACTGGGGGTGGCCGAACAGGAAGTGCAGGCCGCCATCAACGCGGCCGACAGCTTCCTGCCGGACGACCTGCCGGTGCCGCCGGTGTACCGCAAGGTCAATCCCGCCGACACGCCGATTCTGACCTTGGCGGTGACCTCGCAGCGCCTGGCCCTGCCGCAGGTGTATGACCTGGTCGACACGCGCATGGCGCAGCGACTGTCGCAGCTGCCGGGCGTGGGCCTGGTCAGCCTGGCCGGCGGCCAGCGTCCGGCGGTGCGCATCCAGGTCAACCCGACCGCGTTGGCGGCCAATGGGTTGAGCATGGGCCACATCCGCGAAGCCATTGGTGCGGCCAACGTCAATCTGCCCAAGGGCAGCTTCGATGGTCCCACCCGCGCGATCATGCTCGATGCCAACGACCAGATGCGCTCGGTACAGGAGTATCAGCAACTGATCCTGGCCTATCGCGATGGCGCGCCGCTGCGCCTGGGCGACGTGGCCACGGTGGAAGACGGGGCCGAGAACCGCCAGCTGGCGGCATGGTCCGGTACCACCCCGGCGGTGCTGATCAACATCCAGCGCCAGCCTGGCGCGAATGTGATCGCCGTGGTGGACCGGGTGCGCACGTTGCTGCCGCAACTGCAGGCCTCGCTGCCCAAGGGCGTGGACGTGGTGGTGCTGAGCGACCGCACCGAGTCCATCCGTGCTTCGATCCGCGGCGTGCAGCATGAACTGGTGATCGCCATCGCCCTGGTGGTGATGGTCACCTTCGTGTTCCTGCGCAACATTCCGGCCACGATCATTCCCAGCATTGCCGTGCCGTTGTCACTGGTGGGCACCTTCGGAGTGATGCTGGTGGCCGGTTTCTCGCTCAACAACCTGACCCTGATGGCGCTGACCATCGCCACGGGGTTCGTGGTTGACGATGCGATCGTGATGCTGGAAAACATCGCACGCCACCTGGAACGCGGCGAGACGCCGCGCCAGGCGGCGCTGAAGGGCGCGAAGCAGATTGGCTTCACCCTGATCTCGCTGACCCTGTCGCTGATCGCGGTGCTGATCCCGCTGCTGTTCATGGCCGACGTGGTCGGCAAGCTGTTCCATGAATTTGCGATCACCCTGGCGGTGGCGATCGGCATCTCGCTGCTGGTGTCGCTGACCCTCACCCCGATGATGTGCGCGCGCCTGCTCAAGGCCGGGCATGCCACGCGGCGCGATCCGGATGGTCAGGAATCGGCCCAGCAGGGTGACCCGTTCGACCGCGTGGTGGCGATGTACGACCGCCAGCTGCACTGGGTGCTGCAGCGTCAGCCGCTGATGCTGGCGGCCACCGTGGCCACGCTGCTGCTGACCGCGCTGCTGTACCTGTGGGCGCCCAAGGGCTTCTTCCCGGTGCAGGATGCCGGGCTGATCCAGGGCATCAGCGAGGCACCGCAATCGATCTCGTTCCAGGCCATGGCCCAGCGCCAGCAGGCATTGGCCGATGCCCTGCTGCAGGACGAGGACGTGGCCAGCCTGTCGTCGTACATCGGCGTGGACGCCAGCAACGCCACGCTCAACAGTGGCCGCCTGCTGATCGAGCTGAAGCCGCACGCACAACGCGACGCCGGCGCGGCGGCCATCATCGAGCGCCTGCAGCAACGGGTGGCACAGGTGCCGGGCATCCGCCTGTATCTGCAGCCGGTGCAGGAGCTGGGCATCGAGGACCGGATCAGCCGCACCCAGTATCAATTCACCCTGACCAGCCCCGACAACGCCGAGCTGGCGCAGTGGACGCCCAAGCTGCTGGCGCATCTGCAGCAGCAGGCGGCCTTGAAGGACGTCGCCAGCGACCTGCAGGACCGCGGACTGCAGGCGCACGTGGTGATCGACCGGGTCGCCGCTGCGCGGCTGGGCATCAGCGTGGATGCGGTGGCGGATGCGCTGTACGACGCGTTCGGGCAGCGCCAGATCTCCACCATCTTCACCCAGGCCAACCAGTACCGAGTGGTGCTGGAGGCGCGTCCGGACGCGGCGTTCGGGCCAGATGCGATCGAGCGCATCCATGTGGCCGGTGCCGACGGCCGACCGGTACCGCTGAGCGGCATCGCACGCATCGAACAACGCCCGGCGCACCTGCTGGTCAATCACGTGGGGCAGTTCCCGGCGGTGACGTTCTCGTTCAACCTCGCACCCGACGCGTCCCTGGGTGAAGCGGTGACCCGCATCGAGGGCGCGCGTACCGCGATCGGCCTGCCGGCGAGCGTGGAGCTGCGCCTGCAGGGCGCGGCCGATGCGTTCCGCGCCTCGCTGTCGAGCACGCTGTGGCTGGTCCTGGCGGCGGTGGTGGTGATGTACCTGGTGCTGGGGGTGCTGTATGAAAGCTTCATCCATCCCATCACCATTCTGTCCACCCTGCCCTCGGCAACGGTGGGCGCGTTGCTGGCCCTGCTGCTGAGCGGGCGCAGCCTGGACCTGATCGCGGTGATCGGCATCGTGCTGCTGATCGGGCTGGTGAAGAAGAACGCGATCATGATGATCGACTTCGCGCTGGAAGCCGAACGCGAATACGGCCTGGCCCCGCGCCAGGCCATCCACCAGGCCGCGCTGCTGCGTTTCCGCCCGATTCTGATGACCACGCTGGCCGCCCTGTTCGGCGCGATTCCGCTGATGTTCGCCAGCGGCTCCGGCGCGGAGCTGCGCCAGCCGCTGGGCTGGGTGATGGTGGGCGGGCTGATTGTGAGCCAGGTGTTGACCCTGTTCACCACGCCGGTGATCTACCTCTTCTTCGATCGCTTCCGTCGCCGCACGGCGGCCGATGCGTGCGTGGCCGAGGCCAACGCGTGAGCCCGCTGTCGCGGTTGATCGGCTGGTTCGTGCTGCACCCGGTGGCGACCACGCTGCTGGCGGTGGCGGTGGTGCTGGCCGGGCTGCTGGGTCTGCGCCTGCTGCCGGTCGCCCCGCTGCCGCAGGTGGACTACCCGGCGATCAACGTGCGCGCCAGCCTGCCCGGTGCCAGCCCGGAGTCGATGGCGGCCAACGTGGCGACCCCGCTGGAACGTGCCTTGGGCACCCTGCCCGGCCTGACCCGGATCGATTCGGCCAGCACCCAGGGGTCCACCCAGGTGGAGCTGCAGTTCGAGCTGGGCGTGGATGTGGACAGCGCCGCGCGCGAAGTGCAGGCCGCCATCAATGCGTCGCGCGCGCAGTTGCCCAGCGGCATGCCAGGCATGCCGCAGTATCACAAGGTGAACCCGTCGCAGGCTCCGATCCTGGCCCTGGCACTGAGTTCGGACAGCCTTTCGCCGGGCCAGGTGTACGACGTCGCCTCGACGGTCATCGCCCAGAAGCTGGCGCAGATTCCGGGCGTGGGCGAGGTGCAGGTGGGCGGCAGCTCCCTGCCGGCGGTGCGGGTGTCGCTGGATCCAAACGCACTGAACCAGTACCGCATCGCGCTGGATGACGTTGCGGCTGCCATCCGCAATGCCAATGCCCTGAAGCCGCTCGGCAGCGTGGCCAGCGGGTCGCAGCACTGGCAGCTGGATGCCACCCTGCAGCTGCGCACCGCGGCCGAGTACCGCGATCTGATTGTCGCCCTGCGTGACGGGCGTCCGGTGTTCCTGCGCGACGTGGCCACGGTCGGCGAAGGCGTGGAGGACCGCTACGCCAGCGGCTTCCACAACGAACGCCCGGCGGTGCTGGTGATTGTCAGCCGCCAGCCCGACGCCAACATCATCGAAACGGTGGATGCGATCACCACCCAGATGGACACGCTGCAGGCGCTGCTGCCGGCGAGCGTGGACATGCACCTGGTGATGGACCGTTCACCGGTGATCCGCGCCACCCTGCGCGAGGCCGAGCTCACCCTGGTGCTGGCCATCGCCCTCGTGGTGCTGGTGGTGCTTGTTTTCCTCGGCCATTGGCGCGCGGCGCTGATCCCCAGCGCGGCGATTCCGGTGTCGCTGCTCGGCGCGCTGGCGGTGATCGCGCTGCTGGGCTTTTCGCTCAACACGCTGTCACTGATGGCGCTGATCGTGGCGGCGGTGCTGGTGGTGGATGACGCCATCGTGGTGCTGGAGAACATCGCCCGTCATCGTGAGCTCGGGGCTTCACCGCTGCAGGCCGCGCTGCGCGGCGCGGGCGAAGTGGGGGCGACCCTGCTGTCGATGAACATCGCGCTGGCGGTGGTGTTCGTGTCGATCCTGTTCCTGGACGACTTCGTCGAGCGCCTGTTCCGCGAGTTCTCGCTGACCCTGGTGGCGGCAATGGGGGTTTCGCTGCTGGTGTCGCTGAGCCTCACCCCGATGCTGTGCGCACGCCTGCTCGGCGCGCCACGCGATGCGCCCGGCAACCGGCTGCAGCGTGCAGGCACGGCGATGTTCGAGCGTCTGCGCAATGCCTATGTGCACGGGCTGGCGCGCATGCTGCGCTGGCTGGCGGTGCCGCTGCTGCTGTTCGTGGCGGTGATCGGCCTGAACGTCTGGCTGTTCCAGCAGGTTCCCAAGGGCATCGTGCCCAAGCAGGACACGGCACAGCTGCGTGGCTTCGCGCGGGGGGATGACGGACTCAGCTTCCAGGTGATGCAACCCAAGATCGACGCCTACCGCAAGCTGCTGCTGGCCGATCCGGCGATCAGCGACATCATCGGCTACGTCGGTGGCCGCAACGGGGTCAACAACGCTTTCATCATGATCAAGATGAAGCCGCTGTCCGAACGCCGCGTCTCCAGCCAGCAGGTGATCGACCGGCTGCGCGCGAATCTGCCGAAGATCCCCGGCGGTGGCCTGTTCCTGTGGGTGGACCAGGACATCAAGCTCGAAGGCGGCGGCGACAGCGGACAGTACGAGTTCCAGCTGCTGTCGGCCGACCTCGAACCGTTGCGTGAGTGGGCTCCGAAAGTAAGCGAGGCGCTGCGCGCCCTGCCCGAACTGGTGGATGTGGAATCACAGGGCGACCAGGGCATGCGCCAGGTGGTGCTGGACATCGACCGTGATGCCGCCGCGCGGCTGGGCGTGGACATGCGCATGATCGCCTCGGTGCTCAACAACGCCTTCAGCCAGCGCCAGGTGGCCACGCTGTACGACACGCTGAACCAGTACCGGGTGGTGATGGAGCTGGACCCCCGCTACACCCAGGACCCGACCACGCTGGAACAGATCCATGTGATCGGCAAGGACGGCCAGCGCCTGCCGCTGTCGGCGGTCGCGAGTTGGCGCTATGGCATGGCCCCGGACCGCATTTACCACAGCCAGCAGTTCGCCTCGATCTGGATCGAGTTCGCGCTGGCCCCGGGGGTCAGCCTGGACCAGGCGGTGCAGGCGATCGACCGTGCCATGGCCGGCATCATGCTGCCCACGCATGTGCAGGCCCGCCTGGGCGGCGAGGCCGGCGGGCTGGAGCAGCTGCGCAGCCGTCAGCTGTGGCTGGTGCTCGGCGCGATGCTGGCGGTGTACCTGGTGCTGGGCATTCTGTACGAAAGCGCCGTGCTGCCGCTCGCGATTCTGTCCACGCTGCCTTCGGCGGGCGTGGGGGCGCTGCTGGCGTTGATCGCGTTCGGCAACGAGTTGAACCTGATTTCGCTGCTGGGCCTGTTCCTGCTGGTCGGGGTGGTGATGAAGAACACCATCCTTATCATCGACTTCGCGCTGTCGGCCGAACGCGGTCGAGGACTGTCGCCCTATGACGCGGTGCTGGAAGCGGCTCGCCTGCGCTTCCGCCCGATTCTGATGACCAGCGCGGCTGCATTGCTGGGCTGTCTGCCGCTGATGCTGGCCACCGGCGAGGGCTGGGAGATGCGCCAGCCGCTCGGGATCGCGATTGTGGGCGGGCTGCTGGTCAGCCAGTGGCTGACCTTGTACACCACGCCGGCGATCTATCTGGCGTTGTCGAAGCTGCGTCGATAGCCCACCCGTGTTGGGCCGGGCCATGCCCGGCAGCGGGGCAAGCCCCGCTCTACGTGGCAACCCGATCCGCCACGCGTCCGTGCCCGGACGCGCCGATCCTGGATTACGCCGCCTCGCTCAACCGCGCCGCACGGCGCGCGCGCACTGCCTGCGCCAGGCTTTCCAGGACCTCCAGCGAGGTGTCCCAGCCGATGCAGCCATCGGTGATGCTCTGCCCGTAAACCAGCGGCTGGCCTTCCACCAGATCCTGGCGGCCAGCGACCAGATGGCTCTCCACCATCACGCCCACGATGCGCTGCTCACCCGCCGCCAGCTGCGCATTGATGTCGGCAATCACCTTGGGCTGGTTTTCCGGATTCTTGCTGCTGTTGGCGTGGCTCGCATCAATCATCAAGCGCGCCGGCAGCTTGGCTTTACCCAGCACCTGGCTGGCAGCCTCCACGTTCTCTGCGTCGAAGTTAGGCACTTTGCCGCCACGCAGAATCACATGGCAGTCCGGGTTGCCGGCGGTGGCCACGATGGCGGTGTCGCCCTGCTTGGTTACCGACAGGAAGTGATGCGGGTTGGATGCGGCACCCACCGCGTCAGCGGCGATCTTGATGTTGCCGTCGGTGCCGTTCTTGAAGCCGACCGGGCAGGACAGCCCGGAGGCCAGCTCACGATGCACCTGGCTTTCGGTGGTGCGCGCACCAATTGCGCCCCAGGCCACAAGGTCCGCGATGTACTGCGGCGAGATCACGTCCAGGAATTCCACGCCAGCCGGCAGGCCGAGCTTGTTGATGTCGCGCAGCAGCCCGCGCGCAATGCGCAGGCCCTTGTTGATCTGGAAGCTGCCGTCCAGGTCCGGATCGTTGATCAGCCCCTTCCAGCCCACCGTGGTACGCGGCTTTTCGAAGTACACGCGCATGACGATTTCCAGGTCATCGGCGTAGGCATCGCGCAACGGCTTCAGGCGCTGGGCGTACTCGATGGCGGCCACCGGGTCGTGGATCGAGCACGGCCCGATCACCACGGCCAGGCGGTCGTCACGGCCGTGCAGGATCTCGTGCAGGCGGGCGCGTGAGGCGCTGACGGTGTCGGAGGCTTCATCGTCACAGGGCAGCATGGACAGCAGCTGCGCCGGCGGGGTCAGCGGTTCGATGTTGCGGATGCGAAGGTCGTCGGTGTGCGGGGGCATGGGGGTAAGGCTCCTGGGTGTGGGGTCCCAGCGCAGCGGCAACAAAAAAGCCGCCAGGTGCGCTGGCGGCTTTCGGGTATGCGTCTGAAGTTTCTTCAGGGTGAGCGCATGCCTTCCTCCGCCGGTGGCTTCGGAAAGTAATACCAAAAGTAAAAGCTGGCACGGGATGCGTTCATTGGAGGCTATTGATAGCACAGCGATTCGGACGCTGCCAACTGTTACATTCGCAACTGCAACCCCCGTTCATCACCGTCACCTTTCCGGGAGTCCAAGCATGCGCCGTGTTGTCCTGTTGTTGCTGACGCTGTTTCCGCTGGCCGTTTCGGCCGCCCCACCCCCCGTGCCCTCGCCGGCCGACATCGATGCCGAAGCCCAGCGCCTGATGCAGGCCGCCAACGCGCGCGGCATGGCCGTGGCGGTGATCGACAAAGGCAAGGTGGTGCACGTGGCCGCCTATGGCGTGCGCAACGCGGCGAACGAGCCGCTGCAGACCGACACCATCATGTACGCCGCGTCGCTCACCAAGATGGCGTTCGGTCACCTGGTCGCGCAGCTGGCGCAGGAAAAGGCGATCGATCTGGATACGGGCATTGCCGCGTATCTCGACAAGCCGCTGGCGGAGTACCCGGCGGAAAGAAAGTACGCCGATTATGGTCCATTGGCCGGCGACGAGCGCTGGCGAACGCTCACCCCACGCCTGCTGCTCAATCACAGCAGCGGCTTCGCCAACTTCGGCTTTCTTGAGCCGGATGGGAAGCTGCGCTTCCACTTCGACCCGGGCAGCCGCTATGCGTATTCCGGAGAAGGTTTGATCCTGCTGCAGTTCGTGCTGGAGCGCGGCCAGGGCATGGACGTCGGCACATTGATGCAGCAGCGCGTGTTCGACCGCTTCGGCATGCCGCGCACCAGCATGATCTGGCGCGAGGATTTCGCCGGCAATCTGGCCGATGGGTTCACCGCCGATGGCAGCAGCGAGCCGCATGACGAGCGCAGCCGGGTGCGGGCGGCAGGGTCGATGGATACGACCATTGCCGACATGGGCAACTTCGCGGCGGGCTATGTGCGCGGTGAAGGTTTGTCGAAAGCGATGCGCCGCGAGGTGGTGCGGCCGCAGCTGCCCATCACCACCATCAGCCAGTTCCCCACTCTGCAGCCGGAGCTGCCGGCGGCGCAGCAGCGCCGGGATCTGGCGGCCGGGCTGGGCGTGGTGACGTTCAGCGGGCCGCAGGGGCCGGGGTTCTACAAGGGCGGGCACGACGATGCGGTGGGCAACACACTGGTGTGCGTGGAGCGCGGACAGCGCTGCGTGGTGATTCTTGGGAACGATGTGCGGGCGGAGGCGGCGTTTCCGTCGCTGGTGCGGTTCGTGCTGGGGGAAACGGGCGTGCCGTGGGAATGGGAGTACGGGAAGAAGGTGTTCGTACGGTAGCGCGATAGCGGCGTCCATAAAAAAACCCCGCCTTTCAGCGGGGTTTTTCTAATGCATCGCGACGGGTATCGCGGGTGCGTGGACCTTAGAAGTCCATGCCGCCCATGCCACCCATGCCGCCCATGCCACCGCCGCCCAGGGCCGGCTCGTCCTTCTTCGGGGACTCGGCCACCATGGCTTCGGTGGTGATCATCAGGCCCGCGATCGACGCGGCGTTCTGCAGGGCCGAACGGGTCACCTTGGTCGGGTCCAGGATGCCGAAGGCCAGCATGTCGCCGAACTCGCCGGTGGCGGCGTTGTAGCCGAAGCTGCCCTTGCCTTCCTTGACCTTGTTGACGATCACGGAGGGCTCTTCGCCGGCATTGGCGACGATTTCGCGCAGCGGGGCTTCCATCGCGCGCAGGGCGATCTGGATGCCGTGGTTCTGGTCTTCGTTGTTGCCCTTCAGGCCTGCCAGGGCGCTGACGGCACGCACCAGGGCCACACCGCCGCCCGGCACCACGCCTTCTTCAACGGCTGCACGGGTGGCGTGCAGGGCGTCGTCGACGCGGTCCTTCTTTTCCTTCATTTCGATTTCGGTCGAGGCACCGACCTTGATCACGGCCACGCCGCCGGCCAGCTTGGCCACGCGTTCCTGCAGCTTTTCGCGGTCGTAGTCCGAGGAGGTGTCTTCGATCTGGGTCTTGATGCGGGCCACGCGTGCTTCCACGGCAGCCTTGTCACCCAGACCATCGACGATGGTGGTGTTTTCCTTGGAAACCTGCACCTTCTTGGCGCGGCCCAGGTCGTTGATGGTGGCCTTTTCCAGCGACAGGCCGACTTCTTCGGAGATCACCACGCCGCCGGTCAGAACGGCCATGTCTTCCAGCATCGCCTTGCGACGGTCGCCGAAGCCCGGAGCCTTCACGGCCACGACCTTGACGATGCCACGGATGGTGTTGACCACCAGGGTGGCCAGCGCTTCGCCTTCGACTTCTTCAGCGACGATCAGCAGCGGCTTGCCCGCCTTGGCGACGCCTTCCAGCACCGGCAGCAGGTCGCGCACGCTGGAGATCTTCTTGTCGTACAGCAGGATGAACGGGTCATCCAGGTCGGCGGTCTGCGACTGCTGGTTGTTGATGAAGTACGGCGACAGGTAGCCGCGGTCGAACTGCATGCCCTTGACCACGTCCAGCTCGTTTTCCAGACCCGAGCCTTCTTCAACGGTGATCACGCCTTCCTTGCCGACTTCCTTCATGGCTTCGGCAATGATGTTGCCGATCGACTCGTCGGAGTTGGCCGAGATGGTGCCGACCTGGGCAATGGCCTTGTCGTCAGCGGTCGGCTGGGAAATGCTCTTCAGCTCGGCAACGGCGGCCACAACGGCCTTGTCGATACCGCGCTTGAGGTCCATCGGGTTCATGCCAGCGGCCACGGCCTTGGCACCTTCGCGGATCAGGGCCTGGGCCAGCACGGTGGCGGTGGTGGTGCCGTCGCCGGCGTCGTCGTTGGTACGCGACGCGACTTCCTTCACCATCTGCGCGCCCATGTTCTCGAACTTGTCAGCCAGTTCGATTTCCTTGGCGACGGAGACGCCGTCCTTGGTGATGGTCGGAGCGCCGAAGCTCTTTTCCAGCACGACGTTGCGGCCCTTCGGGCCCAGGGTGGCCTTGACGGCATTGGCAAGCACGTTGACGCCGCGCACCATGCGCGAGCGAGCGTCTTCACCGAAACGAATATCTTTGGCAGCCATTGCGATTACCTTCTATGTGTATTTGGAAACGGGATCAGCCGATGACGGCCAGCACGTCGTCTTCGCGCAGCACCTTGTACTCGATGCCGTCTGCCTTGTAGGTGCTGCCGGCGTACTGGCCGTAGATCACCTTGTCGCCCACCTTCAGGGCCGGCGCGCGCACGCTGCCGTTGTCCAGCGGCTTGCCCGGGCCCACGGCCACGACTTCACCCTTGGTGGACTTTTCCTTGGCCGAATCCGGGATCACGATGCCGCCGGCCGAAATTTCGTCGGCTTCGATCGGCTTGACCACGACGCGGTCGTGAAGCGGCTTGATGCTCATGAGTGACCTCTTAAGTTATTGATTGGTCTAAAAAAGTCTGGCGATGTTAGCACTCGCCCCAGGCGACTGCCAGCACCGCTCGCAAAAAAGCCCGGCATTCCGGGACAGGGCAGAGATGGTGCTGTCCCCCACCCTTTCAAGGGTCGATTACGAACTTTTTTGTCGCAGGCAGCCCGATCCGGCAGGTTCGGCGGCACTCCGATCAAATAAACCGCCAATTTCTTGACGCAGGTCGCACTGTGTAGTGCCGATTGCGACATTCCGTCATCTGGATTGGCTAGATTCGCCCGGCACAACCCAATCACAAGGAGTGGTAGATGAGGTTACCGAGCCCGCTTTTCCTGGCCTGTGTCGTTGCCCTGGCCGCCACCAGCCCCGCCCGCGCCGACGTATTCATCAACGAACTGCATTACGACGACAGCACCCCGGCCGGGGACGTCGGCGAAGCCATCGAGGTGGTCGCCACCGGCGGCGAAGACCTCAGCACCTATCGGCTGTACCTGTACAACGGCAGCACGCCCTCGGCGGCGACCGTGTATGCCAACAATCCGGTGCCGGCCGGCACCGCCGCCAGCTGCGGCAGCGCCCGCATCGCCACGGTGACCTACCCCACCAACGGCATCCAGAACGGGTCCAACGACGGCATCGCCCTGGTCGACGCCAGCGGCACCGTGGTCCAGTTCATCAGTTACGAAGGCACCATCACCGCCTCGGGCGGACCTGCCGCCGGGCTGACCAGCCAGAACATCCCGGTCAGCGAAAGCAACAGCACCGCACCGGGCACCTCGCTGCAGCTCACCGGCAGCGGAAGCCAGTACAGTCACTTCACCTGGGCCCCGTCGGCCGCGCAGACCTTCGGGGCCTGCAACAACGGCCAGACCTTCAGCGGCAGCGGTGGCGGCACCGGCCCGAACACCCCGCCGTCGGTGAAGACCACGACGCCCGAACAGGGCTCGACCACCTTCCCGGCCGCAGCCGACCTGGCCGTCACCTTCAGTGAGTCGGTCACCGTCAGCAGCGGCGCGTTCACGCTCAGCTGCGGCACGTCCGGCACGGTCCCCCTTGCCCACGCCACCACCGGCACCACCTTCACCCTGTCCACCAACACCGCGCTGGTCGCCGGGGAAGCCTGCCGCTTCGACATCCGCGCGGCCCGCATCAAGGACGCGCAGGGCGCGCGCCCGGCCGCGGACACCCGCATCGCCTTCAATGTCGCCACCGGCGGTGGCGGTGGCGATCCGGGCCCCGACCCGGATCCGGGCAGTTACTACTCGAAGGTGAACACCTCCAGCCCGAGCCAGCTGCGCTGCTCGCTGCACGAAACGATCAAGGGCCACACCGCGTATCCCTACAGCGGCTCGGGCACCAGCACCTGGACCATCCTGGAAATTGCCGACGAAGACCCCAACAACAGCGGCAAGATCCTGGATGCCTACCGCAACCGCAGCTACACCAAGGTCAGTGACCGCGCGGGCACCGGCAGCGGGCTTACCTACAACCGTGAGCACACCTGGCCGAACTCGCTGGGTTTTGCCAGCACCACCGGTGACAAGGGCCTGCCGTATGCGCCCTACACCGACACCCACATGCTGTACCTGACCGATGCGCAGTGGAACGCCGACCGTGGCAACAAGCCGTTCGCCAAGTGCGACGCGAACTGCGGCGAGCGTGCGACCGAAAACAACAACGGCCAGGGCGGCGGCAGTGGTGGATACCCGGGCAACTCCAACTGGGTGCGCAGCCCCGATGGCAATACCGGTACGTTCGAGGTGTGGGGCCAGCGCAAGGGCGACATGGCGCGTGCTGTTATGTACATGGCCATTCGCTATGAAGGCGGCAAGGACGCAGCCACGGGCCAGAGCGAGCCGGACCTGGAGCTGACCGACGACCGCAGCAAGATCGTCAGGACCTCGTCCTCACCGGCCTACATGGGCCTGCTGTCGACGCTGATCGACTGGCACCTGGCGGACCCGCCGAGTGCCGCCGAAAAGGCCCGGAATGAAGTGATTTTCAGCTTCCAGGGCAATCGCAACCCGTTCATCGACCATCCTGAATGGGCGACGCCGGCGTTGTTCACCTCGGCCAAGCCGGCGACCTGCCAGCTGGCTGAGTGAGGCGTGACGTGGTGCCGGGCCTGGCCCGGTGCTGCGGATTTTTGGGGGGGGCAGCCGGGCAAGCCCGGCGCTACGGCATGGGCGATGCCGGTCGGCCACATTGGGACCGACCGGTATCGGCATTACAATCGGCGGTCATGTCGACCGCCGATTCCGTATTCATCCTGATGACCACCTGCCCTGACGCGGAAACCGCCGCGCAGTTGGCTGCGGCGTTGGTGGAGGAACGGCTGGCGGCCTGCGTCACCCGGCTGGACGGGGCGCAGTCGACGTACCGCTGGCAGGGCAAGGTCACCGAGGACCGCGAGGTCCAGCTGCTGATCAAGACCACCGGCGGCCGCCTGGACGCGGCCATCGCGCGCGTGTGCGCGCTGCATCCGTATGAACTCCCCGAGTGCATCGCGGTCGAAAGCCACGCCGGCCTGCCGGCGTACCTGGATTGGATTCGGGCGCAGACCCGAGAGGACACTGATTGATGACGCTGTTGGGTCGTATTGCCGCGCTGTGTGCGCTGGCCGTGATGGCGCTGCCTGCCTGGGCAGTGAGCGAAAAGGATCTGCTGCCGGTAGACCAGGCGTTCGCGTTGACCGCGCAGGCGCGCGACCGTGATCGCATCGAGGTGCGCTTCGATATCGCACCGGGCTACTACCTGTACCGGCATCGCACGTCGGTGAAGGCCGACCCGGCGTTCACCGCCGAGGCGCTGCAGATGCCCGCCGGCAAGAAGCACCACGACGACTTCTTCGGCGAAGTGGAAACCTACCGCGAACGGCTGACCGCGGTGTTGCCGGGCAAGGCGGCCGACGGTGCCGACAGTGTGACCCTGGAAGTGCGCTTCCAGGGCTGCGCCGATGCCGGGGTGTGCTACCCGCCGCAGAAGCGCAGCGTGCAGGTGCGTCTGCCGGGCGGTTCCGGCAAGCCCACCGGCGACGCGGCGTCCGCGCCCGTCAGCGCCGGCAATGGCCTGCCCGTAGGCAACCTGCTGTCGGGCAACACAGGCGGCGGTCTGCGCCTGCCCGGCACCGGTGCCACCCAGGCGCTGCCGCTGCCGTCCGAACGCGCATTCGGCTTTGAAGCCATTGTCGGCGACGGCAACACCCTGCTGCTTCGCTTCAGCCCGGCGGCGGGCTACTACCTGTACCGCGACCGCACCTCGCTGAAGCTGGAGGGCACCACCGGGATTGTCGCCGACAAGCTGCAATGGCCGCCGGCCAAGGCACACCGCGATGAGCACTTCGGCGACGTGGCGGTGTACTTCGACCAGGTCGACGTAAAACTGCCATTGCGGCGCAGTCGCGCCGACGCGATGCCGGCCACGCTGGTGATCACCTTCCAGGGCTGCCAGACCGACGGCATCTGCTACCCGCCGATGACCCGGCGGGTGAAGCTGGCGCTGCCGGCCGGCAAGGTCAACGCCCGCGCCGATGAAGCCGCGCACCGCAACGAGGTGATCAGCCCGCTGCCAACCCGCGAAAAACGCGCACAGGAACGCGACGGCAACGGCGTTGCAACCCAGCCGCTGCTGATCCGCCCGAATGAGCCGGCCACGCCGGACGCCGGTGTTGGCCGCCCCGATGCCAGTGCCGACAACGCACAGCGCACGCGTCCGCCAGCCAGCGGTGACAGCACCCCGACCACGTTGATCGCCGCGCTGCTGCTGGCGCTGGTGGGCGGGCTGGTGCTGAACCTGATGCCGTGCGTGCTGCCGATCCTTTCGCTGAAGGTGCTGGGCGTGGCGCAGAGCGGCGAAAGCCGCCAGCGCGCGCGCAGCCATGCGCT
>DGLB01000055.1:35526-95494 GCA_002387845.1 Stenotrophomonas maltophilia
GGCTGGGGCTTCCAGCTGCAGCACCCGTGGTTCATTGCCGCGCTGGTGTACCTGATGTTCGCGGTGGGCCTGAGCCTGTCGGGGGTGTTCACCCTCGGCGGTGGGCTGGGTGGCGTAGGCCAGTCGCTGGCCTCGCGCACCGGCCCCATGGGCGACTTCTTCACCGGCGTGCTGGCCTGCGTGGTCGCCAGCCCCTGCGTCGCTCCGTTCATGGGCGCACCGCTGGCCTATGCGTTCACCGCGGCACCGGCGTCGGCGATGCTGGTGTTCATCGTGCTGGGCCTGGGCCTGGCGCTGCCGTTCCTGCTGATCGGCTTCATCCCGTCGCTGGCGCGTCGCCTGCCGCGCCCCGGTGCCTGGATGGAAACGCTGAAGCAGGTGCTGGCGTTCCCGATGTATGCCACCGCACTGTGGCTGCTGTGGGTGCTGGGCAAGCAGCGCGGGGTGGATGCGATGGCGCTGGTGCTGGGCGGGCTGATCGTGGCCGGCCTGGCGCTGTGGTGGTTCGAACGCAGCCGCTGGCGCAGCCAGCGCGTGGGCAGCGCACTGGCCGCCGTACTGCTGCTGGCCGCGCTGGTGCCGGTGTGGGCGGTCAATCGCATCGAGGCACCCGGCAAGCAGGCCACCGCCGCTGCGGACAACGTGGTGGATTACTCGCCGCAGATGCTCGACCGCCTGCGCCAGGACAACCGCGTGGTGTTAGTCAACATGACCGCCGACTGGTGCGTCACCTGCAAGGCCAACGAACGCGCCGTGCTGGGCACGCATGAGTTCCAGGACACCCTGCGGCGTACCAATGCGGTCTACATGCGCGGCGACTACACCAACGTGGACCCGGAGATCACCGCCTTCCTTGACGAGCACAAGGCAGTCGGCGTGCCGCTGTACGTGGTGTACGGTCCGGGCGCACCGCCCACGGTGCTGCCGACGGTGCTGACCCAGGCCATCGTTGAAGAAGCGCTGCTGCGCACGGCCCGTTGAGCAGCCCGCCGCCACGCCGGTCGCTGAGGGTGGCGGCCGCGATTGCCGCCCTCCTGGGCCTGGTGGTCGGGGTGAGTTACTTTGGCGTGCCGCCCGCGCCGGTGGCGCAGCCGCCGATGGCGGCGCGTCCTGCGGTGGTGTCGGCGCGCCCCGGCGACGCCATGCCGGCAATCACCCTGCCCGATCTGGAGGGGCACCCGGTCGACCTGGCCACGTTCCGCGGTCGGCCCTTGCTGATCAATGTGTGGGCCAGCTGGTGCGGCCCCTGCGTGGAAGAAATGCCTGCGCTGCAGGCGTTTGCTGCCGCGCAGCCTGCCGACGGCGTGCAGGTGCTGGGCCTGGCCATCGACACGCCCGAAGGCGTGCGTGAGTTCCTGGCCCGCGTGCCGGTCAGTTACCCGATCGTGCTGGAACAACCGGCACCCGACGATGCCAGCGTGAAGCTGGGCAATGCGCAGGGGCTGCTGCCCTACACCGTACTGGTGGACGCCGGCGGGCGCATCGTCAAGCAGAAGCTGGGCCCCTTCGCCCATGGCGAGATCGAGCGCTGGGCCCAGCCCTGACGGCGACACGGCACTTCCCTGCTGCCCCGATCGGGTGTTGACCGCGCTGGCGGCAGTCTGAACAATGACGATATCCATTCTCATTAGCTTTTGGGCTGGTATCGCCACGTCCAATGCTCCAAGGACGTGCCTGTGCGCTTCTCACCGTTGTTCGTCGCCCTGACCGCGCTGCTGTCAGCCCCTGCGGTTGCCCAGTCCACGGACGCCCGCACCCTGGATGCGGTCACCGTCACCGCCTCGCGTACCGGCCAGAGCGCCGACACCGCGCCGCAGACCGTGGTGGTGATCGGGCGCGAAGCCATCGAACGCCAGCTGCGCATCAGCGGCAATTCGTCCGACGTGCTGGCCAACCTGCTGCCGTCCTACACGCCCAGCCGCGGCAAGATGAACGGCAGTGGCGAAACCCTGCGCGGGCGCACGCCATTGATTCTGGTCGACGGCATTCCGCAGTCGAACCCGCTGCGTCCGACCGGACGCGAAACCCACACCATCGACTACGCCATGGTGGAGCGGATCGAAGTGATCCAGGGAGCCAATGCGATGAACGGGCTGGGGGCCACCGGTGGCACGATCAATCTGATCACCCGCAAGCCAGAGCCCGGCCAGGTCAACCAGCACGTGGGTGTGCAGACCACGCTGCCCACCACCGACGTCAGCGCCGAAACCACCAGCTACCGTGCCGACTACCGCATCAGCGGCAGCAACGGCCGCTGGGACTACCTGTTCGGCGCAGGCTACGAAGACCAGGGGCTGTGGCTGGACGGTGACGGCACCGCCATCGGTACCGACACCACCCAGGGCGACCTGATGGCCACGCGTGCTTACGACCTGCACGCCAAGCTGGGCTACTGGATCGACGACAACCAGGAACTCCAGTTCAGCTCCAACCGCTACCGGATCAAGTCCAAGGCCGAGTACCTCACCGTATCGGGCAATCGCACCACGGGCGTGCCCACCACGTCGGTGCGCGGCACGCCGCCGGGCACACCACCGTGGAACGACGTGTGGACGACCGGCCTGGCCTACACCCACCACGACCTGGCGGGCATGGAACTGCGCGCGATGGTGTTCAACCAGGAATTCGAGGGCCTGTTCGGCGGTGATCGTTCGTCCACCTTCCAGGACCCGTTGATCGCGCCGGTCGGGACGCTGTACGACCAGTCGCGTTCGGTCGCGTCCAAGTGGGGAGCCAAGACCAGCCTGGGGCGGGATGACCTGCTCGACGGCACGCTGAAGCTCACCGGTGGCGTCGATCTGCTTCAGGACAGTGGCAAGCAGGACCTGTACGGCACTGGCCGCACCTATGTGCCGAACTCCGAGTTCCGCAACGCCGCCGGTTTCCTGCAGGCCGAGTACAAGCTGCTGCCCACGTTGACCGCACAGGGTGGCATCCGCCGCGAAGAGGCCACGCTGCGCATCGACAGCTACCAGACGCTTTACCGCTACAACCGCGTCAATGTGCAGGGCGGCAAGCTGCGCTTCGGCGAGACGCTGTACAACGCCGGGCTGGTGTTCGCACCGACGGAAACCTTCAACGTCTTCGGCAGCTACTCCGAGGGCTTTGGCATGCCGGACGTGGGCCGCGTGCTGCGTTCGATCAACACGCCCGGCACGTCGGTAGCCGACCTGGATGCACTGGAGCCGGTCCTGACCCGCAACACCGAACTGGGCGCACGCGTGCGCACCGGCGCGTGGCAGGCGGACGTGGCGGTGTTCCAGTCACGTTCGGATCTGGGTACGCGCATCATCTCGGTCGACGGCGCATTCCAGATGGCCCGCGAAAAGATCCGCATTGAAGGCCTGGACGCCAGCGTGCGCTATCAGCTCAATGACGCCCATGCGCTGGGCCTGTCCTACGCCTGGACGCGCGGCCGTTACGACAGCGATGCCGATGGCCGACTGGATGCCCGACTGGACGGGCTGAACATCGCCCCCAACCGCGCCATCGCCACGTGGTCGGCGCAGTGGACGCCGAAGCTGTCCACCTTCGTGCAGGGCCAATACGCGTTCAATCGCAACTTTGACGAGGCGGCCAAGCAGTTCCAGGGCTATGCGCTGTTCGACCTGGCGGCCGAGTACGCGCTCAGCAAGGGCAGCGTGCAGCTGGGCGTGGCCAATCTGTTCGATCGTCAGTACATCACCTATTACTCGCAGAGTGCGCTGATCGAGCCGGACCGGTACTTCGCCGGGCGCGGCCGCACGGTGACCGTCGGTTATCAGCTCGACTTCTGATCCCCATGTTCAAGTCCATCCTGTTCCAGCTTCATTGGTTGCTGGGCATCACCGCCGGAACGGTGCTGGCCATCATGGGCCTGAGCGGTGCAGCGCTCTCGTTCGAAGACGAGATCGTGCGTGCCCTCAACCCGGGGGCTGCCGACGTCGCACAACGCCATGCCGCCGGCGAACAGCCGCTGGCCCTGAGCGAACTGCTGCCACGCCTGCGGGAAGGCACCGACCGTCCGCTGCAGCGCCTGCGCGTGGATGCCACCGGTCAACGCCTGTCGGTCGCCCGCTTCGAGGGCGGCAAGCAGCACTGGCGCTACTTCAACCCCTACACCGGACAAGCGCTGGATGACCTGCGCGGGCTGGCCTTCTTCGACTTTGTCGAGGACCTGCACCGTCACCTGGTGGCCGGCGACCGGGGAAAGCTGATCACCGGCGTCTGCGCCATCACCCTGGTGTTCTTCGCGCTCTCCGGCCTGTATCTGCGATGGCCGCGGCAGTGGTGGCACTGGCGGACCTGGTTGGCGGTGGAGTGGTCGCGCAGCGGCCGCAGTTTCCTGTGGAGCCTGCATTCGGTGGTGGGCACCTGGGTGCTGGTGGTTTACCTGCTGCTGGCGCTGACCGGCCTGTGGTGGTCGTTCGACTGGTACCGCACAGGTGCCACCCGCTTGCTGGGCGGCCCCAGCCGCGACGAACCCGCCCTGCGTGCCAGCAACGGCGCGCTGGACATGAAGCGCGTCGAGCACACACTGTACGCCCTGCCCGGCGTTCGCCACGGTTACATTGACCTGCGCTTCCCGAACAAGCCGGGCCGCCCGTTGACCGGTCGCGTGCAGGCCACCCAGGCCGCCCACGACCGTGCCCAGGACACTGTTCAGCTGGACCCGGTCAGCGGTGCGCTGCTGCAGCACGAGCCTTACCGGCAGATGAGCGCCGGGCGCAAGACCATGACCAGCATGTTCGCCCTGCACTCCGGCAGCTTCTTCGGGCTGCCGGGCCGGATCATCGTGATGCTGTCCAGCCTGGCGATGCTGCTGTTCTTCATTACCGGCTGGATGCTGTATCTGGATCGCCGCCGGCGCAAGCGCGAGGTGCGGGCGGCGCGGCGGCCGATGACCGCCGTCCATGTCGAAGGTCAGGCTCCGTGGCTGGTCGCCTTTGCCAGCCAGAGCGGATTCGCCGAGCAACTGGCGTGGCGCGCTGCCGCCCAGTTGCAGGGTGCCGGCATGCCGGTGCAGGTGAAGCCTCTGGGGCAGTTGGATGCGGCGACCCTGCAGCGGACGCGCAATGCCCTGTTGGTGCTCAGTACCTTCGGCGACGGCGAAGCGCCGGACACCGCGCGGGTGTTCGAGCGCCGCCTGCTGCCGCAGACCGTGCCGCTGGCAGACCTGCAGTACGCGGTGCTTGGGCTGGGCGACCAGGAGTACGCGCGCTACTGCGGCTTCTCACGTGCGGTCGACACGTGGCTGTCCACCCAGGGTGCCCGGCGCTTGTTCCCCACTGTCGAGGTCCACCGCGATGATGGCGCAGCGCTGGCGCACTGGCAGGACCAGCTGGCCGCGCTCACCGGCATCAGCGACCCGGTCCCACTGCCGGCGGCGGAGCCGCTGCAGGACTGGACACTGCAACGCCGCACCCTGCTCAATCCGGGTAGCGCCGCCGGCGCGATCTGGCAGGTGGACCTGACGCCGCCCGACCATGCCAGCTGGCAGGCGGGTGACATTCTGGAGATCGTTCCGGGTCACACAGGTCAGTGGCCCGCTGACGCCGACGCGCGGCCTGCCCACCGCGAATACTCGATTGCCTCGATCATGCAGAACGACAGCCTGCAGCTGGTGGTGCGGCTGACCGCGCTGCCCGATGGCGGTCACGGCCTGGGTTCCGGGTGGCTGTGCGTGCATGCGGCCGAGGGCACCCCCATCCGGGCGCGGGTCCGCCGCAACAGTGGATTCCACCGCTACCCGGAGCACGCGCCGATGCTGCTGATCGGCAACGGTACCGGCATTGCCGGCCTGCGCAGCTTGTTGCGTGAAGCAGCAGCGCATGGCGACGGGGGCCACTGGCTGGTGTTCGGTGAGCGCACCGCAGCCCATGACAGCCTGTACCGCGACGAGATGGAAACCTGGCTGCAACAGGGCCATCTACGCCGCCTGGACCGCGTGTTCTCACGCGACCCGGAGGGCGGCGGCTATGTGCAGCACCGGCTGCGCACCCAGGCACAGGCCGTGCAGGACTGGGTCGGCATGGGCGGCAGCGTTTACGTCTGCGGTTCACTGCTCGGCATGGCCGAAGGCGTGGACCAGGTCCTGCGTGAGGTGCTGGGCGAAGCAAGCGTGGATGCGCTGCTGGCCGAAGGGCGCTACCGGCGCGACGTCTACTGACGGTGTTCAGCGCAATGGATCGGGAAGGTTGACCCGCGGCAGCTGGCCGGCAATGTGGCTGGCCAGCCACTCGGCAAAGCGGGTACGGCCGATCAGGGCGCTGGCTTCAGCGGTCAGGGTCAGGTCCTTCAGCAGCGCGCCGTAATAGCGCGCCTGCGCATCGCCGACGACCGGGCGGTCGTCCTGCTGGAAGTACATCACCCACTCCACCAGTTCGAACAGCCGATGACGCTCGGGGCCACCGATCTGCACGATGGGATGCGAAGGTGGGCTGACCGCAATCTGTGCCAGCAGTTCGGCGACGTCGTCGGCGGCGACCGGCTGCACCGCCGCCAACGGCAGCCGCACCGGCTCGCGGCCGCTGTCGGCGGGGATCAACTGCGACATGAACTCGAAGCACTGCGTCGCACGCACCAGCGTGGCGGGCAGCCGTGCTTCGCGGACCTGTCGTTCCTGTTCCGCCTTGGCGCGGAAGTAGGCACTGGACTGCAGGTAGGGCGTCCCCACCACCGACAGCGCAAGGTAATGCTCGATTCCGGCACGTACACTGGCGTCGAGCAGACGCGCCGTACT
Organism: Stenotrophomonas maltophilia; assembly: GCA_002387845.1. Lineage (GTDB taxonomy): Bacteria > Pseudomonadota > Gammaproteobacteria > Xanthomonadales > Xanthomonadaceae > Stenotrophomonas > Stenotrophomonas maltophilia_AG. The sequence goes on from DGLB01000055.1 coordinate 42,248, forward strand.
GTGTTGAAAGTAGCGGGTAACGTCCGGATCCTCGAACGTTGGCGCATTGGAGGCATCCACCAGCACCTGCGCGCCCGCCAGCGCCGCGTCCAGTCCCTCACCGCTGACCGCGTCCACGCCACTGCGGCGCGAGGCGGCGACCACCTCATGCCCCAGCGTGCGCAGCCACTCCACGGTGCGGCTTCCGATCAGCCCGTGTCCACCGATCACGACGATCTTCATGTGTGCGCTCCAGGTGGGGTCAGAGCACGATTGGGCTGGCTGGCACCTGCGCCGCCGGCACGTCGCGCTCATCCAGCAACTGGCGCAGGTCGAGCTCGATGGACACGCAGATCTGCGAGATCGGAATGTCGTTGGCACCCCCTTCGAACGGATTGGCGCTGCTCTCCCCCACCTGGTCGAGCGAGGCATACATCCACGACACCAGCACGCTCAGCGGAATGGCCAGCCACACCATGTTGCCCGCCATCACGCCCGTCACCTCGGTATTCAGCGGCGCGAACAGGTCGATCATGCCCAGCGGCAGCAGCAGGCACAGAATGCGCACGAAGATCACACTGATCACCGCGTACTGGCGCGGGTACGGGTAGTTCTTGATCCGCTCGCTCCGGGCCTGCTGGTCATGCAGATCGCGCAGCACCCGCTGCAGCTCGCCGAAGGCCGCCGGCGGCAGCTGCCCGGCATCGAGCATCTGGGCAAGGTCGGCTCCCTGCAGATTGAGTACTTCCGTGGGCCGGCTGCCGGCTCCCAGAATCCGCGCGCGTTCGGGCGCGCTGACGTACTTGTTCAGCTCCACGTCCAGCGCGCGCACCTTTTCCGGCACCTCGTAGTGTTTGCGGTACTCCACGTTGGCCTGTTGCCGGGTGGTCTCCCAGGCCCGGGCATCCCGCATCTGGTAGCGCAGTGCGGTCAGCCACGCCAGGTGCCGGTAGGTCAGCCGGCGCACCAGTTCCGGCCGCCCCACCAGGTCACGGCTGAACGCTCCCCAGACCCGGCTGGCCGCGTTGATGGAGGCCCACACCTGCTGCGCTTCCCACAGCCGGTTGTAGGTCTGGGTGTTCTTGAAGCCAACAATCAGGGCCACCGTGGTGCCCAGCATGAAGATCACGTTCCAGGGCACGGCCAGCCAGGTCCAACCTGCCAGTTGATACAGCGCAACCAATGCGACATCGAGCACGATGAAGGCGTACAGCGGACGGCGTGTCCACAGCAGGAACTCGGTAAAGGTGTAGGAACGTCCGGCGTGCATGACGGCTTTCTCCTGGAAGGGGCAGCTGCGCGGGTTAGCGCGGCGGCACAGCGTGGGGAACCACGGACACCACATGGGTGATGCCGTTGCGGAACATCTTTGCGTAGGGGCAGATGCGTTCGGTGTTGCGTACCAGCTCAGCCGCGATGGCCGGCTCGAGGCCGGGCAGGTAAGCCGCGACTTCCGCCGACAGCAGGTACAGGCCGTCGATGGGATCGCGCGAGAAGGTGACCGCCACCTCGATGCAGGCATCCATCAGCAGTAATCCGGCGCGCGTGGCCAGCAGCGCCATCGCGCCATGGAAGCAGGCGGCATAACCTGCCGCCAGCAGCTGTTCCGGATTGCTGCCGCCGCCTGCGCCGCCCAGCTCCACCGGCAGGCGCAGGTCCAGGCTCAGCGCGCCATCATCGGACACCACCACGCCCGAGGCGCGGCCGTGTCCTGCCACCCCACCGTTGACGCGGACGCGTCCGGTATAGAGCGGGCGCACTTCATCGCCGTGATACCTGTCGAGCACCGCTGCGGGAGGTGGCTTCAGCGGCCCGCCGGGGTCGGCTGGCAACTCAGGCATGACGCGCGAAATCCGAGCCTTGCAACCAGCCATCGAAGTTCTGCTTTCCCAACCACGCCTCACCCACGGGCACCAGCGTGTCGTCCTGCAGCAGCGCGCCGAAGTAGGGAGCTTCGGCGTCGCCGATCACCCGGCGCGCGTCCTGCGTGCGGTCGAGGAACCGTTGCGCAAGCTCAGCCATGGAAGCCCGCTCCGGACCTGCGATCTCGGCCACGCCATTGATGGCCGGCTGCACGCTGATCCGCGCCACGGCATCGGCAACGTCCTCGGCGGCAATCGGCTGCACCAGCGCGGTGGGCAGGCGCAGCGTGTCGCCGGCAGACTGGATGATGCCCGGCAGGAACTCGTAGAACTGGGTGGAATGAATGATGGTGTAGGCGATGCCGGATTCGCGGATCAACCGTTCCTGTTCGATCTTGCCGCGGAAGTAGCCACTGGCGGCCAGCTTGTCAGTGCCCACCACCGACAGCGCGACGTGGTGGCCCACACCAGCGCGCGCCTCGGCGGCAAGGATGTTGCGCCCGGCCGTCTGGAAGAACGCCAGCACGGCCGCGTCTTCGAAAGACGGCGAGTTGGCCAGGTCCACCACCACGTCGGTACCTGCCATGGCTGCATCCAGTCCATCACCGGTGATGATGTCGATGCCGGTGGAGGGTGCCGCTATGACGATCTCATGTCCGCCTGCGCGCAGGCGGTCGACCACCTTGCTGCCGATGCGGCCGGTGCCGCCGATGACCAGAATCTTCATGTTGATGCTCCAGGGCTGGGAAGAGATACAGCAGCGATGCTAGGCAGCTGCCGCGTGCGCCAGTAGATCCCCGGCAGGACGCGCGTTGTTGCCCAGCGCGCACCAATCACCGTCATCGCCACGCGGCCGGATCAGGCAATGGCGCGGGCACCGGTGTGCGCAGGCTGTTCTCCCAGTGCGCCACAACGTCCAGGTCCAGCGCGCGCACTTCGGCGGTGATGAAATCGATGAATGCGCGGATGCGTTTGGGCAGCTGGCGGCGGCTGAGGTAGCACAGGTAATGCCCCCGGTCATCAGCGGCATAGCGGTCCAGGCAACGCACCAGGTCGCCGGCATCCAGCGCGGCGCGCACCTGGTAGTTGGGCAGCTGCGCCAGCCCTTGGCCCTGCATCACCGCCTGCAGCGCCAGGTCTGCGTCATTGAATACCAGCGCCGCGTCCGGCTCGACGGCCAGCGCCTGCCCGTCCACGCGGAACTCCCACGGCTGCAGCCGGCCATTGGCCTGTCGCAGGCTGACGCAGGCGTGCGCGCCCAGATCCTCCACCCGCTCGGGCAGGCCGTGCGCCGCCACGTAATCCGGGGTGGCGCACACCAGCAGTTGCATCGGGATCAGGTGCTTGGCAATCACGTCGCTGTCCTCGAGCACGCCGTCCCGGAACGCCACGTCAATCCGGTCGGCGGCGAGATCCAACGCGCGCTCTTCCAGCAGCAGCTCCAGGGTCACGTCGGGAAAGCGGGCGCGGAAGGCGGCCAGCAACGGCGCAATCACCTTGCGTCCGAATCCTCCCGTCGCACTGATCCGCAGGTGACCACGCGGGGGACCATCACGCAGGTCACGCATTTCTTCCAGCGCCTGCAGAATGCGATCCACGCCCGGCCGGCAGCCCTCATGGAACAGCTCGCCCTCGCGGGTCAGCGAGGTGGAGCGTGTGGTGCGCAGGAACAAGCGAACGCCCAGCTGCCCCTCCAGCTTCTGCACGCTGCGGCTAACCGCCGAGCGGCCGATGCCGAGCCGGTCGGCCGCGCGCGAGAAGCTGCCCTCGTGCGCGACCGCAATGAATGCCATCACCCCTGCATAGCTGGCTGAGAACCCGGTGGTGAGTGCATCGCCGCCCTCGTCGGCGGCCGGTGTTTCGGTCAGGGACATGGCGGGGTCGCTCCAAGATGACGGGCGTGGTCCTGCAGGCAGGCATGGGCTGCTTGCAGGTGCTGCCGACAGCGTTCGGCGGGCAGTCCCAGCAGCGGAATAAGCGATTCGACTGGCACCCCCGCGATGTCATGCAGCAGCAGGGTCAGCCGCACATCGGCGGGCAGGCTGTCCAGCGCCTGCAGAAAGGTCATCCACACCTGCTCGGCGGGACGAGGTGGACCTGCGTGCGGACTGGAATTTTCGTGGCTCATGCAGGTCAGACGGGCCAGCATCGGTCCCTGTGACACCCCGCGATAAAAAGATTGGTGCCAGGTGATCAACACGGTGTGGACGCCCGGCGGGCTACTGCATCGGCCTGTGCCCACCTAGCCTGCAGGCTCGGACAAACGCCCGAATCTTTTCCCCCTTTTCTGCCAGGACCCCGCCATGACCGAACGTCTCGATTACCAGAAACAGGCCCCCGCGCTGTTCAAGAAACTGCTCGACTACAGCATGGCCGCGCACGCGACCACCATCGAGGAGAGCATCCATGACCTGGTGTCGATCCGCGCCTCGCAGATCAACGGCTGCGGCTTCTGCGTGGACATGCATGTGAAGCAGGCCACGATCCACGGCGAACGTCCGCTGCGCCTGCACCACCTGGCGATCTGGCGTGAGTCCACCCTGTTCACCCCGCGCGAGCGTGCCAGCCTGGCCTGGACCGAAGTGCTGACCCAGCTGCCACCGCAGGGCGTTCCAGACGATCTGTACGAACGCGTACGCGGCCAACTGTCCGAGCAGGAAGTGGTCGACCTGACCCACGCGGTGATGGCCATCAATGCGTGGAACCGCATCAACATCGCCTTCCGCAGCGAGCCGGGCTCGCGCGACAAGGCATTCGGCATCGACAAGGCCAATCTGTCCTGAGAGGAACTGCCATGCGCGTCATCCTGTCATCCCTGATGCTGGCGCTTTGCGGCGGGGCGAGCGCCGCCCCTGCCCCGAGCTCGCCGCCTGAACCGGTCGTCACTGCCGTGATGACCCAGCCCCTGCCGGACTACCCGGGCAAGGAGGCGCTGATCCTGACCGTGGAGTACCCGCCCGGCGGAGCCGACCCCGTGCACCGGCATGACGCGCACGGCTTTGTGTATGTGCTGGAAGGCAGGATCGTCATGGGTGTCGAGGGGGGCCGGGAGGTGACGCTCGGGCCGGGCGAAGCCTTCCACGAGGGTCCCGACGACCTGCACACGGTCGGGCGCAATGCCAGCAAGACTGAACCGGCACGGTTCGTGGTGTTCCTGCTCAAGGACGCCGGCAAGCCCGCCGTGTTGCCGCCGCATTGAACCTTCTTGCGGTAATCGCGGCCGGCACTTCCCGTGCCGGCCGAGCTCGTGTTGAATGCCGCCATGGATGACGCCACCACCCGTTTTCAACAGTGCCGCCCGCGTGTGTTTGGCGTGGCGTACCGCATGCTCGGCTCGCTGGCCGAGGCGGAGGATATCGCCCAGGAAACGTGGCTTCGCTGGAACGGCACGGACCGCGAGGTGATCGAGAACGACGAAGCGTGGCTGGTCGCCACCGCGACCCGCCTGGCCATCGACGAGCTGCGCCTGGCGCGGCGCACGCGCGAGCAGTATGTCGGCATCTGGCTGCCCGAACCGGTACTCACAGACGAAACGGCCACCCCCGAACATCTGCATGAAGCGGCAAGCGATCTTTCGGTGGCGTTCCTGGCGGTGCTGGAGCGGCTGGCACCGGAAGCGCGGGCGGCATTCCTGCTGCATGACGTGTTCGAGCGCGAGTATCCGGAAATCGCGCGCATCCTGGACAAGAGCGAAGCCAGCTGCCGGCAGATCGTGCACCGCGCACGCCAACGCCTGCGCGAGGAGCGACGCCTGCACGACGTGCCGCACGAAACCCACCGCCAACTGCTGCAATCGTTCACCACCGCACTGGACCGCGGCGACCTGAAGGCGATGATGGCACTGATGGACCGCGATGCGCAGTTGATGGGCGATGGCGGCGGTATCGTCAGCAGCTTCCCGAAGCCGATGCTGGGCGGCGCACGCATCGCGCAGCTGTTGTTTGCCCCGACCCTGCGCCGGCGCGCCGAGCTGCGCATGGTGCCGGCGGTGTTCAACGGCCGTGTGGGACTGCTGCGCTACTTCGGTACCCAGCTGGAATCGGCCATGGCCTTCGACACCGATGGCGAACACATCGTGCAGATACTGGTACAGCGTAATCCGCACAAGCTGGCGCAGATCCAGGCGCAGCAGGCGCTAGCGCTGCGCTGAGGGCTTCCACGCCTTGAGCAGCGGCAGCGGGTCGTAGGCCCCCTCAGCGCCGTAGATGCCCCAATGCAGATGCGGCGGGGTACCGGCGGCGTTGCCGGTGGTACCGACATACCCCAGCAGATCGCCTTCAGCGAGCACGTCGCCTTCGCTCAGACCCTCGCGCCAGTCATCCAGGTGCGCGTAGTAGTAGCGCTCGCGCGCAGGCCCCACCACCCACACCTGGCGTCCTCCCAGGCCGGTATCACGCACCGCCACCACCACGCCGCGCGTGACGCTGCGCACCGGTGTTCCACGCTTGGCGAAGATGTCCACGCCGGCATGGGTACGGTCACGTCCGCGCGGGGCACCGAAGGTGTCGGCGATGCGCCGCGCTGCGACACCCTCCACCGGGACCGGCAGCGCGTCAGGCGGTGGCATGCGCGACAGTTCCCACAACGCGCGCGGTGCCTTCAGCCACGCGCTGTTCCACAGCGCCATCGCCGACACGCCCAGTACCGCCAACAGCAGCAGCCCGACAATCCACCCACGCAGGCGGCGTGCCAGCGAGGGGGCGTTTGCGCTGCTCATTCCGCGGCCGCGCGCAGCGGAATGCGCAGGCTGCTGTCAGTGCTCCATTCGATGCGCAATGGTGCTCCCGCATCGGCGACCGACTCATCGCTGACATCCTTGCCAGTCCCGTGGTTGACCTGGTGTTCGGCGTCTTTGAGCACGTCCACCACAACCAGCAGGCGGCTGCCCTTGGCGATGCGGCGGCCAGTCATGCGCGTGCGCTGCAACGGCACATCGGTCCACTGACCCGGGGTAAGCAGGTGGCGGGTGGTCATGTCCGCAGCATAGCTGGCCCGACCGACGTAATACGAGAGCTGCATGACCTTGCCGTCCTTCTGCCATTCATACACTGTCACAGTCAGGTCGACGTCGCGTTTGTTGATTCGGATCTTCAGGTCGCCGGTGAACGGGCCGACCATGTCCATGGGCTGATCAAACGGTGCGCTGACAAATGGCAGCCCACCGTCATCCGGCGGCCCGTCGCGCAGGATGGGCCAGGGGTAGTAGCTGTGGCGGCGGCTGTTGCGGTCCGCGAAGTCCACGGTCTGGGTCAACACACCGGCCGGTGCCATGGCGGTCTCAGTCAAGCGGTATCCCGCACCTGCGCGCTCGCTGGACAGATGGAAGGTCGTCATGCCACCACCCGCCGCCGGCAGCGACGGCGCATGTTCCCAACGGTTGGTCCCCATCAACTGGTAGTTGACCCGCCCGGTCAGCAACGGCGGCAGCGCTGCGCCCTTCAGCACGTGGTCGAACCAGTGGAAGGTGATGGCATCGGTATCGAACTGGGCCACCGGGTCCACGCTGTAACCGCGCAGTTCCATCGCCTTGACGTTGGCCTGCGTGCCGAAGTGGTCGTACGGCCCGATCAGCAACCGGTGATCGGCATCGGGCAGGTGCCGGTAATGTTCGCGGAAGTACTGCAGCGCCGATATCTGGCCATCATCGTAGTAACCGGTGATCGACAGCACCGGAATGCGGATACGCGCAAAGTCGTCACCATAGGGAACCATCGCCTGCCAGTAGGCATCGTAGGCGGGATGCGCCAGCCAGCGCTGCAGCCAGGGATTCGGGGTGCCGTCGACCTGGTCGATCTGCCGATAGGGGCGGCCGGAGGCGTACCAGCGCTCCGTCAGGGCGTCCCAACGCTCACGCTGGTTGTAGGTGTCATTGTCGAGCAGGCGGTTGTTGGCCACGTAGAACGGCCACGCGTAGTTGGCCGACAGGAACACATTGTTCTCCATCGGCAGCCCCAGGCCCGGGATCGCCGCAACGTACGGCGCAATTGCCTTCAATGCCGGCGACGCATGCTTGGCCGCTGCCCATGCGGCAAAACCGGAGTAGCTGCCCCCGTACATCACCACGCGACCGTCGGTCCACGCCTGCTGGCTGATCCAGTCAATCGCGGCGGCCGCGTCAACGCCTTCTGTTTCGTAGGGGGCCGCGGTGCCTGTGCCCAGCCGCTTGCCGCGCGCATCCACCACCACGCCCACGTAGCCGTGTGCAGCTGCCAGCGCGGCCTGGGTGCGGTTGCGGGCCGGGTCGGTATAGATGGTGAACAGCATGGCCGCCGGCGGTGGCGATGCAATCCTGCGCGGGCGCGCCACATACGCGGAAAGCGTGACGCCATCGCCAACGGGGATGCGCACCGCGTCGTCGATATCGAAGCGACGGTCCTCATCGGCCCGGATCAGGTCTGGTGCAAGCCGTGCAGCCACCCGGAAGGTGTCGACGAATGCGGCCTGCCGGATCAGATCCAGCGCCTGCTCGCGTTCCAGACTGGCGCCGCCGGCGTACGCGGCCAGGGCGGCATCGAGTTTCGCCTGCGCAGCCGGCAGATTGGCGGTGAACCAGTAATGCGTCTTCAGCGCGGACACATCATCGAGTGCGGCGAACCGGGCCGAGAATGCCGTCGCGTAGGCACGGTCGAATCCGGGCGCTTCCGGGCTACCGGCCTGCGCCATCAACAGATAGGGCGTCCAGCGCTGCGCCTGGCTTTCGTTGCCTTCTGCGCGCAGCGACTGCATCACAGCGGAAATGGCCGTGGACGCCTGCGCGTGCTGGCCCGCCACCAGCAGCAACTGGCTGCGCTGCACCGGCGTCAGGCGATCGGCGTCACGGCCCTCCAGCAGCTGCCGTGCCAACCCGGCCAGCGCCGCGTCGGTCTGTGCGACGGTGGTTGCCGCCGGCACTGACCATTGCAGGGACTGCTGCGCGCCTGCTGCGGGTGCAAGCATCAGAAGTGCGGACAACAGGCCGGCACGGAGTGAGCACCGCCAGATCTGGCGGGTGCGGCCGGTGGGTTCGCCATGCGTCATGGGACTGCCTTGTCATCGGTGGCTGCGGGCACACTACGGCAGCACCGTCCGGCCTGCCAGTCCCGCATGGCATGCTTGACGTGGCCTGCTGTCACCCAATGGCCAGCGCAGTGTGGTTGTACGGCCGCCGACGCCGTAAGTCGCGTGTAAGTCCGCCGCCGCAAGACTGGCCCGGTCCTCCCCCGGAAGTCCTGCATGTTCAAGTACCTCGCCCCCCTCTCCTTCCTGCTGCCCGGTCTTGCCCTGGCGCAGACCAGCAGTACCGGTGACCTGCTGGCCAACGTGGACGACGGCCGCTGGTCGATCGGCGTGGCGGCTTCGGCGCGCCAGAGTCCCTATGCCGGCGAAGGTACCCGGATTCGCCCGGTACCGTTGATCACGTACGAGGGCGAACGCGTGTTCTGGCGCGGACTGGGCGGTGGCGTGCATCTGGTCGAGGGCGAACGCTTCCGGCTCGACGCGGTGCTGTCCGGGCGGTTCGATGGCTTCGACATCAAGGACCTGGGCCGGCGCGAACTGCGTGCCAATGGCGTCGATCCTGGCCTGCTGCAGGACCGCGACGATGCACTGGATGCGGGCCTGACCGCCAGCTGGAGCGGCCGCGCGGGCGAGTTGAAACTGTCCGCACTGGCCGACGTCACCGACCGCAGTGGCGGCTACGAGATCTCCGCCGACTATGCCCATGCAGTGCAGTGGGGTCGCACCACACTCATTCCGGGGCTCGGTGTGCGCTGGATGTCTGATGACCTGGTCACCTATTACCATGGCACGCTGGACGAGGAAGTCGCACGCGGCGTCCCACGCCATCAGCCCGGATCGGCCCTGGTTCCGCAGGTCAGCCTTGCCTTTTCGCGACCGCTGGGCGACAAGTGGCGACTGCTGGGTGCGCTGGATTACCGGTTCCTGCCCAGCGAAATCACCGAAAGCCCACTGAGTGAACCCGATACCGACGGCTCTGCTGGAGTGCGCATCGGCATCACCCGCAGCTTCTGACACGCCCCTCTTTTTTCCCAGGTCCTGCATGCTGCCGCCGTCTTCTCCCCCACTGAGCAACCGCATCGCGCTGGTCGAGGACCACGCGCGCCTGGCCGGGCTGGTGGAACGCGGCCTGGCCGCCGCCGGGATCGCGGTGGACACCTTCACCAGCCTGGAGGCCGCCTGGCACGGCATCGTTCGCCAGGGCTATGCACTGGCGGTGATCGACCGCGGCCTGCCGGATGGCGACGGGCTGGAGCTGGTGCGGCGCATGCGCGCGGCGGGCAACCAGATGCCGTGCCTGATGCTGACCGCACGCGACGCGCTGCATGATCGGGTGGATGGGCTGGATGCGGGCGCAGACGACTACCTGCCCAAACCCTTCGCCATGGAGGAACTGGGTGCACGGGTCCGGGCGCTGATGCGCCGCCCGGCCGAACTGCGCGATCTGCAGCTGGTCCACCACGACCTGCAGGTGCTGGCCGAAAGCAGCAGCCTGCGCTGCGGCGAGGAGCAGGTCAGCCTGGCACCGGCCGAACTGCAGATCATCATCGCGCTGGTTCGCGCCGCTGGACAGGTGGTGCGTCGCGGCGCGCTGGAATCTGCGGCCTGGGGCATCGGGGAAGCGGTGACGCCGAACGCACTCGACGTGGCGCTGCACCGGCTGCGGCGCAAGTTGGCAGCCATCGATTCCACGCTGGCGGTAGTCAACGTCCGTAACCTGGGCTTTGCCCTGCGCCCCACCGATGCTGCCGCGTAGCCTCAGCACGCGCTTGATGCTGGCCGCCGTGCTGGCGTTGCTGGCCAGCACCGCCCTGGCCGCGACACTGTTGCTGCTGGCCAGGCAGGCCACGCCCGAAGCGCTGACCCAGGCCGAACTGGCAGAGGAGGTGTTGGAACTGCAGGCCGGTCTGCGCGCCGGTGCCGAAGGCACATTGCGCCTGGAGCTGCCAGCGCACGTGGGCAACGTCTACGATGCGATGCCCCGTGACGCCGCCTTCTGGATCACCGATGCCACCGGCCGCACCGTGGCCAGCAGCCGCCCCGGTCCGGCACTGCAGGCGCTGATCGCCCTGCCTGCCGGCACCACGGACATGACCGTCGCCAATCCCTCCGGTGCGATTACCCTGCAGGTGATCGAAGCCCCGATGACGCAGGGCGGTCGTCAGTACGCCAGCCGCATCGCGCGCAGCGACCGGTTGGTCGGCACGCTCAAGAATCACGCGACCAGGCTTTACCTGCGCGCCGGCGTGGCGGTCGGCCTGCTGGCGCTGCTGACGTTCGCGGTGGTCATCTATTTCACGGTCAGCCGCATGGTCCGCCCGCTGCGTCAGGCATCCCGGGTGGCGGCGCAGGTTGGGCCGCGTCGCTTGGGTCTCCGCCTGCGCAGCGAACACCTGCCGTCGGAAGTGGTCCCGCTGATCGATGCCTTCAATGCCGCGCTGGAACGGCTGGAACAGGGCTACCGGGTGCAGCAGGAGTTCCTGGCCGCGGCCGCACATGAGCTCAAGACACCGCTGGCGCTGCTGCAGGCGGAGATCGAGCTGAGCGGAGCGCCGAACACCTCGCTGCTGCTGCGTGATACCGCGCAGATGGCCCGTCAGGTGCATCAACTGCTGCATCTGGCCGAGGTCAGCGAGGGCCACAACTACACCTTCGCGCCGGTTCATCTGCTGGCCGTCATTGAGGACACGGCGGACTACCTTGCCCGCTTGGCCGACCAGCACGGCGTGCGGCTTGTGGTGGAGGTCGTCGACCCGGCATCCACGGAAGTCGACGCGGACGCCTCGGCCGTGTTCGTGCTGGTGAAGAACCTGCTGGAGAACGCGATCCATCACTCCGCACCGGGCAGCCGCGTGCTCGTGCGTCTGCAACGCGACGGTTTCAGCGTCCGCGATGCCGGGCCAGGGGTGGCACCCGCTCACCGTGCGCTGTTGTTCAGGCGCTTCTGGCGCGGCGATCCGAAGGACAGCGAGGGCGCGGGCCTGGGCCTGGCGATCTGCCAGGAGATCTGCCACGCGCACGGGTGGACCATCGCACTGGATTCCGAGGCAGACGGCAGCGGGGCCTGCTTCGTGGTCGTCACTGCACCGGCCCCAACCGGGCCGTGAATGCGGCGACCACCCATTCCACGAACACGCGCAGCCGGTGCGTCATCTGTCGCGTTTGCGGATAGACCAGCAGCAACGGCAGCGCGGCCGGCCGCCACTGCGGCAACACTTCCACCAGCGTACCGTCCTGCAGGGCAGGACGGGCGGTATGCAGGAAGGTCTGGATCACCCCAAGACCGGCCACCGCAGCGGCCAGGTGCGCGTTGCTTTCGTTGATGCCCAGCTGGTTCTCGGCAATGATTTCCTCGCGCTCCTCGCCCTGCTCGAAGCGGAACGGAAACGGTCGTCCGCTCATCGGCGAGAGAAAGTTCAGCAGGCGGTGGCCCTGGCGCAACGCGTCCGGATGCTCCGGGATCCCATGCCACCCCAGGTAGGTCGGGCTGGCACACGTCACCGCACTCGCATACCCCAGCAGGTGGGTGACCATCGACGCGTCGGCCAGCGCGCCAATGCGGATCACACAGTCCACATGTTCGCTGATCTGGCTGAGCGGCCGGTCCGACACGCCCAGCTCGAGCCGGATGTCGGGAAATCGCTCGAGGAAGTCAGGCAGTGCCGGCACCAGCACGTCGCGTGCTGTGGCCCCACCCACGTCGACACGCAGCACTCCACGCGGCGCATCACTCACGGCACCGAACGAGGCGTCGATGTCCTCCAGGTCGTGCAGGATGCGCCCGGCCTTCTCGTAGTATAGAACGCCTTCGGCGGTCACCGAGACGCGACGCGTGGTTCGCTCCAGCAGGCGCACGCCCAGATGTGCCTCCAGTTCGCGCACGGTCTTGCTGAGCGTCGCCGCAGGCATCTCCAGTGCTTCGGCAGCCCGCGTGAAGCTGCCCGCCTCGACAACGCGGGTGAACGCGCGGATGGCCATCAATTGGTTCACGTGCGAGATTCCTTGCTGGCGAGTGCGCCAGGCGGTCGGGGAAAGTGGACCTGCGCCCACGGCGTCCTGCACGGTGCCGACGCGCAGCAGCGTAGCAAGCTGACCGGTTCAGCAACACCGTATTTCTACTGGCGAATGCGCCTTACAGCGGACGTGCCCACAACTGCGACACCTGTGGCTTGCCGAACAACTGCTCATGCTGCTCGGTCAGCAGCTCGAATCCGGCCCGCTCATACAGGCGTCGCGCGTCGGTCAGCGCGGCATTGGTCCACAACACCATGCGCTTGTAGCCTACCGCGCGCGCGAAGGTCATGGCTTCTTCCACCAGCCGTTGCCCGATGCCGAGGCCGCGGGCGCTGGCATCCACGTGCAGCAGCCGCAGCTTGGCGTTCTGCGCGTCATGGCGGACCACGAACACCGACCCCACCGGGGTGCCGTCCAGTTCGGCAATCCAGCAGCGCTCGGTCTGCGGATCGTGCTCGCGCAGGTAGCGGGTGACGATGTCGGCCACAAGGGCCTCGAACTCGGCGTTCCAACCGAACTCGCGTGCGTACAGCGTGCCATGCTTGTGAATCACCCAGCCCATGTCGCCGGGACGCGGGTCGCGCAGGGTATAGCTGGCGGCAGTGCCCCCCAACAGGGTCTGGATCTGAACCATGGCCTCGACCAGACGCTGCTGGCCCGGCTCGCTCAGGGCCTGCAGCAGGGCTCCGATACTGTCGTTGGACGCGGCATCGAGCTGCGCGAACACCACGCGGCCCGCGTCGGTCAGCACCAACCGGTTGGCACGCCCATCCATCGCCGAGGGCTCCCGGCGCAGCAGTCCGCGCCCCTGCAGTCCGCTCAGCAGCCGGCTCAGGTAGCCGGCATTGAGGCCCAGGCGCTGGCCCAGTTGCGCGGCGCTGATGCCCTGCCCCTCGGCGAGTTCGAACAGCACGCGCACTTCGGTCAGGGTGAAGTCGCTGTGCAGCAGGTGCTCGTCGAGCACACCGATCTGCCGCGTATAGAAGCGGTTGAACGCACGGACCTGTGCGACCGACACCTTATGCAGCTCAGACATGCCTTGCCCCGTTATTGCCTCAGGCAAGTATTACATGCCTGAAGCACATATATCTCAGCGTTATGTGATCAATTTCGCGCCTTATATCGGTCAAACGAAAGATTCGTTGCAGTACGGTTTACGTTCTGTTAATTCTTCGTGTAGCGACCAGGGCCCTGGCCGCAAGGAGAACCAACTGGATGAAGCACTGACAGAACGACCACCCAAAAAACTGACTGCAAGGTGCATGCATGAACTACCGTATTGGCAGTAGTGTTCAGGCCCCAAAAGCGATAAAGCCATTGGCATCTGCAGTGATGGTGGCCCTGGCCACCGCGCTGCTGGCCGCCAGCCCCGGCGCGGCGGCACAGGACAGCAGCACACAGGGAAGCTCGGCCACCACACTGGACACCGTTTCAGTGCTGGGCAGCCGCACCAAACCCCGTACCGTCTCGTCGTCGGCAGTGCCGATCGACATCATCAGCGGAGAAGAATTCCGCAACCAGGGTGCCACCGATGCGCTGGACCAACTGAAAGTGCTGGTGCCCTCCTTCAATGTCAGCACCATTCCCATCGATGACGCCGCCAGCCTGGTGCGTCCGGCCAACCTGCGTGGCCTGCCGCCGGACAACACCCTGCTGCTGGTCAACGGCAAGCGCTTCCATCGCTCCGCGGTAATCACCTTCCTCGGTCATGGCCTGTCCGACGGTGCACAAGGCCCGGATCTGTCGGTGTTCCCTTCGCTGGCATTGGAACAGGTGGATGTGCTGCGTGATGGCGCAGCGGCGCAGTACGGATCGGACGCCATCGCCGGCGTGCTCAACTTCGGTTTGAAGAAGCTGCGCGAAGGCGGCACTGCCGAGGTCTTCACCGGCAAGTACTACGAAGGCGACGGCCTCACCACCCAGTACTCGGCACAGATCGGCCTGCCGCTGACCGAACACGGTTTTGCCACCTTCACGGCCGAATGGCGCAAGGCCGACGACACCTCGCGCAGCGTGCAGCGCGATGATGCCGCTGCGACCGCCGCTGCCGGCTACCCGGAAGTGAACGACCCTGCGCAGATCTGGGGTTCGCCGAAAGTAGACGACGACTTCAAGTTCGTCGCCAACCTGGGCCTGACCACCGAGAACGTCGACTTCTACCTGTTCGGCAACTACGCCAAGCGCGAGGTCGACGGCGGCTTCTACTACCGCGACCCGACCTCGCGTTCGGGCGTGTACTCCAACGACGGCGGCGAGACGCTGCTGGTCGGCAATCTGACCGGTGCGGGCACCTGCCCGACCATCGCCCTGCGTGATCCGTCCGGCAATCTGCTGCCCTATGCGGGCGTCGCGGCCGCAGTGGGCGCACTGCCGGCCAACTGCTTCACCTTCCTGTCCAGCCTGCCGGGCGGCTTCACCCCCCGCTTTGGCGGCAAGCTGGAGGATTCCTCGGTGTTCGCCGGGGCGAAGGGCACGCTGGGTGAGTGGTACTGGGATGTCAGCGGCTCGTATGGCCGCAACGACATCGAGTTCACCATCTACAACACGGTCAACGCCTCGCTGGGCCCCGACCAGCCGGCCAACCTGTACTTCCGCCCCGGCGGCAACACCCAGACCGAAAAAAACTTCAATGTCGATGTGAGCCGCGACATCCCGGTGACCTTCAGCAGCCAGCCGCTGCGCCTGGCCCTGGGTGCCGAGTGGCGCGAGGAAAGCTTCAAGATCAGCCAGGGCGACGGTCCGTCCACCGCCATCGGCCCGCTCACCGAGCAGGGCTTTGCCTTGGGGTCCAACGGCTTCAATGGCTTCAGCCCGCGCACCGCCGGCACCTTTGACCGTCGCAACTGGGCCGCCTATGCGGACCTGGAAGCCCAGCTCACCGAGAAGTTCCTGCTGGCCGGTGCACTGCGCTTCGAGGATTACGACTCGTTCGGCAGCACCACCACCGGCAAGCTGACCGGGCGCTTTGACTTCACCCCGAACTTCGCCATCCGCGGTGCCTACAACACCGGCTTCCGCGCGCCAACGCCGGGCCAGGCCAACATCAGCCAGATCAGCACCGTGTTCGGCGGTACCGCGCTGGAGGACATCGCCACCCTGCCGCCGACCAACCCGATTGCGCAGATCAAGGGCGCGCGTCCGCTGACCCCGGAAGAGTCGAAGAACTTCTCGCTGGGTGCGGTGTGGACCGAGGGCGACTGGCTGGTCACCCTGGATGGCTATCGCATCGAGGTGGAAGACCGCATCGCGCTCAGCACCAGCTTCACCATCACCGACGCCGAGCGCGCCGCGCTGGTGGCCGGCGGCAACCCGGAAGCCGCCTCGATTTCGCAGGTGACGTACTTCGGCAATGCGTTCGACACCACCACTACCGGTGTGGACCTGGTCACCAGCTACAAGAGTGACCACTTTGGCGGCGACACCACCTACTCGCTGGCAGCGAACTGGAACAAGACCAAGGTGGACCGCTTCGACACCGACTTCATCGACGAAGCGCGTGTGTACAAGCTGGAGAAGTCGCTGCCCAAGACCAAGGGTTACTTCAGCATCCACCATCAGCGCCAGATCTTCCACGCCAACCTGCGCTTCAACTACTACAGCTCGTGGTACGAGGACCACCTGGACAGCGGTGTGATCTCGGCCGCGGACGGTGGCCTGCCGATCTACGGCGGCAGCGCGGTGATCGTGGACGCCGAGGTGGGCTGGAAGTTCGACTCCGGCCTGTACTTCAGCCTGGGCGCGCAGAACCTGTTCGACCGTACCCCGGCCAAGAACCCGTGGGGTGGCGTGGCGGGTGCGGAGTACCCGGTGCACTCGCCGTATGGATTCAATGGCGGGTTCTACTACGCGCGGGTGGGCTGGAAGTTCTAGGCCCAGACGCGCAGGGTGGCGGGGCCAGGGACGGCCCGCCTTCTCCGTACTGACACCCTACGCTCAAGAAAGTCGTGACGCGGCCGCTACTCCCTGCCTGATGGTGCATGAGGCACCTGTATCGACACGGAGATCCGCCGATGAAACGCCCTCTTTCCCTGCTGGGCCTTGCCCTGGCCCTGGCACTTCCGGCCCATGCCGATGATGCCGCCAGCGCGCCGTCGCCAGACACGCCCGCCCGCATCCGCCTGTTCGGCAGCAATCAGCACAATCTGTCGCTGTATGCGCGCGCCGCGGATGGGCAGATCGCCACCCGCGTTGCCGTGGAAGGGGCCGGAGCCGGCAGCGTCACCCCGATCGGCGCATTGTTCTCGATGGCCCGCAAGAATGAGAATGTGTCCATTGGCATGCCAGCGTCGTTCGCCACCCGCACATTGAACGAGAACACCCGTTTTGGTGCCAAACCGTTCTTCCACGAGGTGGAGCTGGTACCCGGCCGGCGCATCACGGTGTACGCCAACTTCGAGGGCTACAACCGACGCTGCGTGCCCCGTGCGGAGATTGGCAAATCCCGGGACGCGGTGCGCTTTGCGTTGGGACCTTCACTGTCGATCACGCCCGAGCCCGGCGTGGATTATGAGATGTCATTCGGCACCGATGGACAGAGCTGCGGGATCACCGCCCGCCAGCTGCTGCCGAATGGCAGCTCGGTACCGCTGCGTACCGAACGGCAACGTCAGCGTTCACCGCAGACCCACAAGGTGGAAGGCACTCACCTGTACACCTTCCTGTTCCGCCCCGGCAGCGTTTACTACCGCGTGGTGGGCGAGGACGATGATCTGACCCTGCTGGAGGACGCGCCGGAGCAGGCCGATGCATTCGAAGCCGCAATGCGCGAGATCGCGGCCAAACCCGGCACGCAGATGTGCATCGCACTTCCGGACTACGGCTACGAAAGCCCGTTGATGGAACGCCTCAGTCGCGTTCTGAAAGCGCAGGATGACGCGTTCCCGGCCATCTACGAACGCATTGACGGCCTGCGTGGCGTGCTGCAGCTCGACGACCCTGTGCCCACCACCTTCCTCGCCGCTGCCGAATACTGTCAGCTGGCCGGGATGATGGCGTTCGCAGGCCAGTCGGCTGCAGCAGACGCGGAGGCCGCTGGTGCCGCAGCGGCTGAGGCCGCAGCCGCAGCCGCGGCGGCCGAGTGAGATCGAAAGCGGTAGCCGGCGGAATCAGCGCGCGGCCACCCGCAGCAGTTCCCGTGCCGCCTCCTCGGAGCTGGCCGGGTTCTGGCCGGTGACCAGCTTGCCATCGGTGACCACGTACTGGGCCCAGTCCGCGCCCTTCTCATAACGGCCGCCCAGCGCGGCCAGTTCGTTCTCCAGCAGGAACGGCACGATGTCGGTCAGTCCCACGGCGGCCTCTTCGCTGTTGCTGAAGCCGGTGACGTGAAGATCCTTCACCAAGGGGGCACCGTGTGCCCCCTTCACGTGGCGCAGCACACCCGGGGCATGGCAGACAAAGCCCATCGGCTTGTGGGCACGTGCAAACGCCTGGATCAGTTCAATGGAGTCCTTCGACTCGGCCAGGTCCCACAGCGGGCCGTGCCCCCCCGGGTAGAAGACCGCGTCGAAATCGGCCGGGTCGATATGCGAGAGCTGCACCGTGGTCGCCAGCGCCTTCTGCGCGGCGGGGTCCTGCTTGAAGCGCCCGGTCAGTGCCGTCTGCGAATCCGGCTCGTCGCTCTTGGGGTCCAGCGGCGGCTGTCCACCGGCCGGCGACGCCAGCGTGACCTGCACGCCGGCGTCGGTGAATACGTAGTAGGGGGCAGCAAACTCTTCCAGCCAGAAGCCGGTCTTCTTTCCGGTGTTGCCGAGCTGGTCATGCGAGGTGAGCACCATCAGGACATTCATGGCGGGCTCCGTCTGTAGGGGGAGCATCAGCATGCAGATGCGAAGGTAAACGCAGTGTTCAATCCTGTGTGCTCGGTGTCATCCCTCCCAGTTCAACCCGCGCGGTGCATTGCGGAACCCCGCCTTGCGCAGCGCGTCGATGACAGGTCCTTTCCCCGCTGGCGCTTCATCGATCAATGCAAGGGTGAAGCGCAGGCGGGGCGTACGGCGCAGCGCGATCGTCAACGCGGTCGCCGCCGATGCCAGCAGGCCAGCGGCATCCGGCGCATCGGCCGGCACGTAGTTCAGCAGCGAGCGCCCGCCCTGGATCAGATGGAGCAGCAGCCTTCCGGCCCCGATCACCACGATCCCGCCCGGACGACGCTGCGGACGCAGGCCGGCCGCATGTGCCGGCCAGGGCAGCGTGGTCCCGAACGGGTTGGCAGGATCGACCGCAGACAGCGCCACCGCGGCCACGCCTCCCTGGTCCGACGCCTCGGCCAGCTCGCGCAGTCGATCCACGTCGGCCCGGTCAGCGAACTGCGCGCCACCCAGGCCTTCCACGAATCGCCCGCGCAGCACCCGTCCGGCATCTTCCATGCGCCGGTACACCTGCTGGATGGCCGCGAAGCCGCCGGCCACACCTTCGGCCATCGCCGCACCGCGGGTGACGACCCCCTGCCGGTCCAGCAGGCCTTCGGCCAGCGCCAAGGCGCGCACGGTGTCGGGCGTGGCCTCACGCTGCAGCAGCGACCATCGTCCGGCCAAGCTGGGCGCGTCCAGATGCGCGACACCCAGCGTCGGCCGGGTCGCCGCGCTGCTCGCATCCGGCAGTGGCGCGCCGCCGAAGCCACGGCGGCGGCGTGCGGCCGCCAGCACACGGGCGCGTGGTACGCGAACGCCCGTCAGCGCGCGCAGCGGTGACCACACGTCGCAGGTCACGCGGCCGTCCCACACCAGCGCCCACAAGGCCGCGTGCAGATCTTCCACCGGCGGCATCGGTCCGTCGGTCCAGCGCGCCTGTACCTGCTGCGCGAGCTGGCGCACGAACCCTGCACCGCCTTCGGCCAATACCTGCAGCAACACCGCCTGCAGCGGTGACAACGGTGCATCCGCAAGCGGCGGCAGCGTTTCTGCGGCGATCTCCTGCAGATGCAGCGACACCAGGCCGTCGTCCTCGCCCAGCCGGCCGTGGCCCACCCACAGCACCGTACCGGTGGCCAGCAGCTCGTCCAGCAGCGCCGGCACGTAATCGCGTACGCGCACGGGCAGTACCTGCTGCTCCCATGCCGACACCGGCAACGGCACACCCGCCAACTGCTCGATCACCCGCGCCACGCCCTCAAGGCCCTCCAGCCCTCCGGCAGCGGTGCCCGCCACGCCATGACGCTCAAGCAGCAGCCGCACGTAGGCATCGGCGTGCACAGGGCGGGTTGCATCCCGCGCCGCCTGCAGCGAGCGCAGACGCAACCGCCTGAACACGTCATCGGCCACCCAGGTATGTCCAGCCACCTTGAGCACCCGGCCTTGACCGGCCATCTGCTCCAGCGCCGCCTCGACCACGGCCACGCCGAGGCCGAAGGTAGTGCCCACCTCGTGCGTGGTGAATGGCGGATGGGTGCGGGCAAAGCGCATCAACAGTTCCCCCAGGGGATCCGCGGTCCGCTTCAGGAACGCAGCCGGAATGCGCGCGGGCAGCGGCACGCCCAACGCGTCGCGCAGGCGCGCCGCGTCTTCAATCGCCGCCCACTGCGTGTGGCCCGCCAGCGACACACGGATCACGCGCTGCTGCCGTTTGAGTTCGGCCAGCGCTGCGGCCGCATCCCCCTCGCTTACGCGCGCCGTCACCGCATCCAGGGTCATCGGCCCCAGCTCACGCAGCAGGTCGGCCACGCCCTCCACCTGCCTCGCCCTGCGTGCGGGAGTGAGCCGCTGCAGCGACGCGCCGACCTCGGCCACCACCTGCGGATCAAGCAGCTCGGCCAACGCCACCTCCCCCAACAGATCGCCCAGCAGACCGCTGTCGAGCGACAGGATCGATGCACGGCGCTCGGCCTGCGGCACGTCGCTGGCGTACAGGAACTCGGCCACGTAGCCGAACAGCAGGTCGGCCGCGAAGGGCGACGGCACCTCGGTCTGCACGTCCACCAGCTGCACCGCGGCGCTGCCGATGCGCCGCATCAGCTGGTCGAGGGCATCGAGGTCGTACACGTCCTGCAGGCATTCGCGGGCCGCCTCGACCACGATCGGAAAGTCCGGATGCTGCTGCGCCACTGCCAGCAGCTGGCCGGCGCGCAGCCGCTGTTGCCACAGCGGCGAGCGCTTGCCGGGCTGACGGCGCGGCAGCAGCAGCGCGCGCGAAGCGCATTCGCGGAAGCGGGCAGCGAACAACGCCGAACTGTCCACGGCCTGGATCACCGCCCGGCGCAGCCGCTCCGGTTCGAACACGAACAGCTCCGCACCGGGCACGCGGCCGGTGGTGTCGGGAATGCGCGCAACGATGCCGTCATCGCTGGAGACGACGTTCGGGTCCACCTGCCATTGCGCGCGCAGGCGCTCGGCCAGGGCCAGGGCCCAGGGGTCGTGGACCCGGCGGCCGTAGGGCGAATGCAGCATCAGCCGCCAATCGCCGCTTTCGTCGCGGCAGCGCTCGACCACCAGTTGCCGGTCCGTGGGCAGCACGCCGGTGGCGGCGCGCTGTTCCTGCACAAGGGCCAGCAGGTTGGCGATGGCATTGTCTTCCAGGCCGCAATGCCGCAGGCGCTCGCGCAGTGCCGGCGGTAGCAGATCCGCGCTCGCCGCCTCGGCCGCCCCCTCCAGCGCAGCGAGCAGCTCGCCCAGTGCCTGTCCCAGCTCGGCCGGCCGCCCCACGCCTTCGCCGCGCCAGAACGGCAGGCGCGCAGAACGCCCCGGCGCGGGACTGACGATGACCTGGTCATGGGTAATCTGGTCAATGCGCCACGAGGTCGCGCCCAGCGTGATCACGTCGTTGACCCGCGATTCGTGGACCATCTCCTCGTCCAGCTCGCCGACCCGTCGCGAGCCTGCGCGCTCCATGCCCTCGGGCAGCAATACGCTGTAGAGGCCGCGATCAGGAATCGTGCCGCCGCTGGTCAACGCCAACTGCCGCGCGCCCGGTCGGGCCGTCAGCAGGCCGGTCGCGCGGTTCCAGACCAGGCGCGGGCGGAAACTGGCGAAGTCATCCGATGAATAGCGCCCGGCCAGCATGTCCAGGGTTGAATCAAAGGCGCTGCGTGGCAGCGTGCGATACGGGGCCGCACGACGCACCCGTGCATACCAGTCATCCACGTGCAGCGGCTCCATCGCCACCGCGGCGACGGTCTGCTGGGCCAGCACGTCCAGCGGGTTCAGCGGTGGCTCAAGCGCCTCGATGCGCCCCGCCAGCATGCTGTCCACCACCACTGCCGCATCGACCAGATCACGGCGCGTGCGCGGATACACCCGCCCACTCGACAGCCCGCCCACCTGATGCCCGGCGCGACCCACACGCTGCAGCGCACTGGCCACCGACAGCGGAGCCGCCACCTGGATCACCAGGTCGACTTCGCCCATGTCGATGCCCAGCTCCAGGCTGGAGGTGGCGACCACGCAACGCAGTACGCCGTCCTTGAGCGCCTGCTCGATCTGCGCCCGCTGCTCCTTCGACACCGAGCCGTGATGCGAGCGCGCGATCAGCTCACCCGCATTCTCAACGCGTCCCGAGGTACTACCCGTAAACGAGCCAAACGCTTCCGGACGTAGAGCCGGGCTCTGCCCGGCTGGTTCCGCCACAACCCGCTCCACATACAACGCGTTCAAACGCGCCGTAAGCCGCTCCGCCACCCCGCGCGAGTTCGCGAACACAATCGTCGAACGCCGCCGCAGCACCTCCTCCAGAATGCTGGCCTCCACGTGCGGCCAGATCGAGCCGGCACGCGTGCCGGTAGTGTCGCCCGCGTGCGCGGGAATATCGGCCATGTCCTCGACCGGCACCACGATCTTCATGTCCAGGTGACGCGGCGACGGCGGATTGACCACGCTCACCGGACGATCGCCGCCCAGGAAACCCGCCACCACCTGCTCCGGGCGCACCGTGGCCGACAGTCCGATGCGCTGCGCCGGCCGCTCCAGCAGCGCGTCCAGCCGCTCAAGGCTGAGCGCCAGATGGGTGCCGCGCTTGGTGCCCGCCACCGCGTGGATTTCGTCGATGATGATCGTGCTGACTCCGCGCAGCGTCTCGCGTGCGTTGGAGGTGAGCATCAGGAACAGTGACTCCGGCGTGGTGATCAGGATGTCCGGTGGCTTTCGCACCAGCCGCGCGCGTTCGGCCGGCGTGGTGTCGCCGCTGCGGATGGCGACGCGGATGTCCACCGCGGCCTCACCGCGCTGCTGGCGTTGGGCGTGCACGCCCTGCAGTGGAATCTGCAGATTGCGCTGCACGTCCGCTGCCAGCGCCTTGATCGGCGAGATGTAGAGCACGCGCGTGCCAGCTGTGGCACCACCACCCTCCTTCTCGGCGAACAGCTGGTCGATGGCGTGCAGGAAGGCCGCCAGGGTTTTGCCCGATCCAGTCGGGGCGATGACCAGAGTGTGCTGCCCGCTGCGGATTGACGCCCATGACGCCTGCTGGACTGGAGTGGCCTCAGGGAACGCCGAGCCGAACCACGCACGCGTAGCCGGGCTGAAGGCGGGCAAGGCGTCTGCTGCGGGTGGAAGCGGCGGGCTCAAGACGTCGGGTCTCCGGGCAATGTTCCGTGTCGTCAGTATGCGCTTCGCTGGATCAACGCACTTCATGCAGCGACTTCACCCTCGCCACACCGTCCGCCCTTCGTCCCCTCACGGGCGGGTGTGAGGATGCGTGCCAACGTCCAGAAGCGGCAGCTGTCATGTCTTCCCTTGCAGGTCACACCGCCACCGGCGTAGCCGTGTTTCTTGCCTGCAGCCTACGGCAACAAGTACTTCCCCGATGGGCCGTGCTACCGTTTGTCTTCCTTGCGGTCTGCCCCGACGTGGACTATTTCGCGGTCTGGGTGTTCGAGTACGCGGCTACTCCCCGGATCACCCACAGCCTGCTTTTCTCGATAGTCGCGACGCTGTTGGTATGGGGGGCATTCAGGTGGACCGTATCCCTGCAGCTTCCCCGGCTCGCATTGCTGGCGGCCAGCATCTCGCACCCGGTGCTGGACCTGTTGGTCGGTGCCCACCCGGTCCCATTGCTGTGGCCCTTGGGTGTGGCGGTGTCCGTACCCATCGGACTACTTCCCAGCGCGGGCGCATTAGCATTGGGCAATTACTATTTGTGGAGAAACCTGATCATCGAACTGGGGGTTCTGCTGCCTGTTCTCGCCTTGATCGTCGGGTTATGCCGCCAGGTTCCCACATGTCAGATACGCGCATGGACGCTTCGACTCATTGTGCCGTGGGGGGCGTTTGCGGCGTGGTCGATCAGTCTTGCGCGGTGACAACACGGGAAGGCAGTCACGACATGCAAGCAATCTCGCTGAAGTTGATCATATGATGCAGGCATCCCGCCGCCCGAACATGCACCATGTCCATCCCGCAACACAAAGTTGTCATCACCGGGGCACTGACGCGCGACACGGCCCACGCATTGGCAGACGAGCGTGGGCTGCACCTGGAACTGAGCCAGGCCTCGGGCTGGAGCGGCGAGGGATTGGATCTGCTGCCAACGCTGTCCGATGCCGTTGAACACCTGGACATTGACCATGTGCTCCCGCTCGATGTCTCCGTTGTGAATGCCTTGCCCCGGCTGCGCTCGCTGGCACTGCTCGGCGGCGTGAAGGGCACCGTGGCGCTGACGTCGTTGCAGGGGCTGGGGCTATATACGAAGGCGGGACGCATCCAATTCAGCGGCCAACCCCAGCGACTCATGCGCTTGGCTGGAACACTCGACAGCGCCACATTGGAGACCTGTGCCAGCAGCGGGCTGCTGCAGTCGCTGATTCTGGTGAAATCCAGGCTGGAAAGATTGCCGGATGCATCCCTGCTTTCGCATCTGGAGCAGCTGCAGCTGTTTACTATCTCCCGCTTGACGAGTATTGATCCGGCGCTGCAATCAAGGTCTCTTCAATACCTGCGTGCAAACGGGTGCCGCGTGCTGAGCATCACCTCCCCTGTAGCCAGCCGCAGCCTGAAGTATTTTGCCTTGAACGATTGCGATGAAATCCGCTCACTGGACCTGTTGGGTGCTGCACCCAGCCTGCAGGCGGTGTCGTTGCTCGGCCGCACCTCCATTGGCGACGGCAGGATCGCGCACGTGGTTCGACAGGGCCATGTAAAAGACCTTCGATGGGTGCCGAAGCCAGGCTGCGACATCACGGCCAATCAACTTCCCTCCGACCCGGACCTTGCCCTGCGGTTGGTCCGGGAAATGGAGTCTGCAGGCGTACACAGCGTCGGCTATGAGTGATAACGCATCGCCACATCACAGCGCTGGTAGCGCGCACCGTAGGTCGCCATGATGTCCGGGTCGTGGTGGAAGCCGGCTTTTTCGTATAGATGGATGGCAGCCGCGCATTTTGCATTGCTGAGCAGGTACAGCGGCGATGCCTGCAGTTCTGCTGCACGCTCGATCATCGCCGCCAGCAGAAACTCGCCGACCTTCAGACCACGCGCGCGCTCGAGCACGCCCATCTTGGTCAGCTCGTAACCATTTCCGGTCGACTTCTGCAGTGCGCACGTGCCGACGATGCCCAGTCCTTCTGCCTCGACGAACAGAATCACCCCGCCTTTGTCGATGATGGTGCGACGGGGATGCTGCAGCACTTCGCGATCGGTATCTTCCAGCCGGAACATCGCATTGATCCACTCCGCATTGATGTCATGGAAGTGGTGGGCCAGTTCATCGCTGAACTCGTGGAGGGTCAGGGTGGCGGCGGTGAAGCGGTTCATGTGCATCCACGTGCGCGTGAGGGGGAGTGGATCAATACTAATCCTCACGTCGAGGTCTGACCCGCTATCGGGCGGCCTTCAGCCAGCTCATGTCGAGAGGCGGGCAGGCATGCTCGCCGCAGTAGGTGAGTACCGACGTGGATGCAAAGTTGGCGGGGCGGCCGTCCAGCGCGTTGCTTCCAATCAGGACCAGCGTACTGGTGGTGGCAGCGTGCTCTTCGCGCAGGCGCTCTGCCACGCGCGGATCCGCAAGCTCGGTGGCGAGATAGTCGAATCGATCATCGCCACTGATGGTCTCGATGAAGTCGCTGTCCAGGTAGGCATCAAGCTCGTCGCCCATCGCCCAGGTTGGACCGGCATCCTCCCAGGCGCTGTGCGCTTCGTCAGTCGCGTCGGCACCGGGCTCTGGCGGCCATTGTTCCTGGCTGTAGAGGCAAGCTGTTTCGTGGTCGAGGAATGCGCCAACGAAAACATGCAACGTCAGTTCCTTCTCTGCCATGGTGCGCCTCCTCTGCCGTCCGGCCGTGCTACTGAATAGCAGAATTCAATCCGGCACACCATCGGCACGGCACGAAGTCTGCTGGGCTGCGTTCGCGCCAGGCCGATACGGCGGTGAGATCAGAGAATCCCTATTCACTTCTGCATCGATCTGCGGCATACAGGGACTTCTCCCACGAATGCGCCACGTGCCAGATGCGCCCAACACTCCGTTCACCCATGCTGTTCTGGCTTGGAATCGGCCTGGCCGTCGCGCTATCGGGCTGCGACGCCCGGGATGAGTCGGCGGCACCCGGCCAGAGTCGTCAGATCCGCAGCGATCTGGTGCCGATCGTCCGCGAGCTCCCGCTTGTACCCATGACGGATCCGATGGTCGTCGAGTTTGAGGTTCCGCCTCCCGGGAGGAATTCCTCCTCCGCACTGGTTGTTGGGCTCCGCATCAGCGGAAAGGATGGCCAATCGTCTGCCGAGGCTCGGGACGACGTCATCGCTTCCAACATCGAGGCGATCGTGACCCTGGAAGGGCTAGGTACAGCATCAGGCGGGCAGTTCCCATTGAGGCGCACCGTGCAAGGTGCAACTGCTGATGTTCCAAATATTGACGTGCCAATCGGCGCTGACGGTCAGACAGTGGGGACGTGGGCCGTCGGCATTGATGGTACGGCAATGGCAGCTGCAGGCCTGACGCGGCCTGATAGTGACGATCGCTACCTCGCGTTTGCATCGGCCCGCAGCCCCACCCCCGGACGATACCGCCTCACTTTCAAGCTGACCCACACTGATACTGACGTTTCCATGCTGGCTTCCGAGTTGTTCGTGGCCTATCGCCGCAAGCCCAAGTGAGATGCATTCATGACCAAGCGCTACTCCGTGACCATGTTTGTTGCCGCACCGGGGACACCACTGAAGGAAGGCGGCACCAGTGCGGCGGGACATGTTTACTACGTCATTTCAGACGGAAAGAACAAGAGTAGCTATGGCTTTGCTCCGTCAGAGCATGGCGCATCTTCAGGTCCAGGAGAGGTGTACCCGGACGATGCGGAGAACTACCTGAACCCTTTCTATCAGAGACAGCTCGAAATCACCGAGTCTCAGTACGAAAGACTCAAAGAGTTCGGAGACAACCCACAGCAGCATGGCTTCAACATGCAGTACCAGGGCGCAACCAACAGCTGCATCGACTTCATGTGGGGCGGCTTGAATCATGCCGGCATCCATCGCAACACCCTGCTGCAGAGACCGGACAAGGATTACGACGGCGAGCTCAAGCCGCTGGACAACATCAAGCCGATCCAGAGCATCCCTGCGCCGGTACCCGGAAGCCCACTGAATACCGAGGAAAAGGGATCGATGCCCAAGCGCACGATCCTGCAGCACCTGATCAGCGAGGAGTCGCTGCCGGAAGGCCACCGGAACATGCTGAACGCCATCCGCGATCAGGTTGCCGACATCGACCAGAAGCATGGCCGGACCTATGACCAGGCCAGCGAGCGGATTTCCGTCGGCCTGCTGGCATCTGCCAGGGAACGCGGCATGGAACGTGTCGACCATGTCGTCCTTGGCAATGCGCCGACCGACGGGGCCGGTCAGCGCATGTTTGCCGTGCAGGGGGCCTTGAACGATCCCTCGCATTGCCGCGCCTCGGTTTCGATCCATGAGGCGGTGCAGACACCTGTCGAACGCTCCTTCGAGCGCCTGCAGGCAGCCGAACAGGCACATCAGCAACGCGAGGCTCTCGCCATGAGTGAGCCACACCAGGCGCAGAGCCCATCCAGCTTGCGGATGGGCTGATGCTGCGGAGAGGCTGACTCAGCCCGCTGCAGCGGCCTGGGTCGCAAATCCCCGATAAGACCGCAGCGGCCGCCCCAGCAATTGCATCAGCCGCTCCACGTCGCCTGCCGCCGGCAGCATGCCGTCGCTGATGAAACGTTCTGCCATCTGGCGCATGTCATAGGCCATCCACGCCGGCATGAACTGGCGCAGGTTCTGTTCGAAGCCAACGGTATCGTCTCCAGCGTAGGCGATGGGGCGGCCGAGTACTTCGCTCCAGATGCCAGCCACGTCCGTACCGGTGAGCGCTTCCGGCCCAACCAGGTTCAGGCGGGTCACGGCGCTGTCCGCCGCCGCCTGATCGCGGGCGATCAGCTCCAGTGCGGCGATCTCGGCGATGTCGCGGGTATCGATCATCGCCAGGCCCCTGCTGCCGATCGGCATCGGGTACACGCCGTAGCCCTGCACCACGTCCTTGATCGTCAGGTCGTTGTCCATGAAGTAGGCCGGGCGCAGGATCGTGGCACTGAAGCCCATCTGCTCGATCATGCGCTCGACCCCGTACTTGCCGGCGAAGTGCGGGACGTTGACGTAGCGGTCGCTGTGGATCACGGACAGATACACCACCCGCTTCACTCCGGCCTCGCGGGCCACATTGAGGGTGATCAGCGCCTGGGTAAACTCGTCGGCGACCACGGCGTTGAGCAGGAACAGGCTGGACACGCCGTCGAAGGCGGTACGCAACGCGTCGACGTCCAGCTGGTCGCCCCGGTGCAGTTCCACATCGGCGGGCAGGTTGGCGTTGGTCGGGTTGCGGACCAGCGCGCGGACCGCCGCACCACGCTGGAGCAGATGTTGGACGACCTGGCGGCCGACGGTGCCGGTGGCCCCGGTAACAAGAATGGTCATGAGGTGACTCCGTGGTTGGGTTGGGAGTCGTCAGGATTGTTGATCCGTCATCGGACCGATAGCCCATATACTTGGACCACCTGTCTCACTGACGGAACACATGGACCTACTTGCCCTGGCCGACTTCACCCTGGTGGCCCGCCACGGCGGCTTCGGTCGCGCCGCGCGCGCCGCCGGGCGGCCCAAAGCCACCTTGTCGCGCCGGGTCGGCGAATTGGAGGCCAGCCTCGGCGTACGCCTGTTTGAGCGCGGCTCGCACACGCTGAAGCTCACAGACGAAGGACGCGCTCTGTATGCGCGCACCGAAGCCCTGCTGACCGAACTGGATGAGGCCACCACCGCGGTCGCCAGCGGTGGCGACGTTCCGCGCGGACGACTGCGCGTGAGTGCACCCATGCTGTTCTCGCAGATGGCCCTGGGAAAGATCGCAGCCCGGTTCGTACAGCGGCATCCGCAGGTGCAACTGGAAATCACCACCGAGGACCGCGCGGTGGACATGGTCGAAGAGGGGTACGACCTGGTGATCCGGGTGAATCCCAGGAGCGACGAGCGGCTGGTGGGACGCGTGCTGCTGTGCGACCGGCTGGTGGTGGTGGCGCATCCGGAGCTGACGCTTCCTGCGGGCAACGAAGCGGTACCTGCGGTCGTCCGCCCCGCCAACGACAGCGCAGGCTGGGAGCTGGCCACGCCGCGTGGCGAGCGCCATCTTTCCATTGCCCCGGTGCTGAGGCTGGCCTCACTGATCATGATCCGCGACGCCGCGCGCGCCGGCGTCGGTGCAGCCCTGCTGCCCTACTCGCTGGTAGCCGCCGATCTGCAGGCTGGACGCCTGGTCGCGTGGGGTGACGCCAAAGGCCCCCCCATCGAGATCTGGGCGTTGTACCCGTCGCGGCGCCTGCTCAGCGCGCGGGTATCGGCCTTCCTCGACTGCCTCAAGGCAGCGTTCCCGTCGGGCCAGCCCGAAGAACTGGCCAACTTCGCCGAACGCGCAGGCTAAGACCGGTTCATCCAGCCCTGAGCCGGCGCAGGCCATAAGCGACAAGCGCTGCGCCCAAATTTCAAACAATCGATTGAAACACGCGTAACTTCGCCGAACTGGACACCATCCACCGCATCCGCCAGACTTCGCCCTTTCCGATTCCGTGGCCCCCATGGCGAAACTGCTGGTCCTGCATGGCCCCAACCTCAACCTGCTCGGCACCCGCGAGCCGGGGGTGTACGGGCACACCACGCTGGCGCAGATCGACCAGGCCCTGCAGGGCCAGGCCCAGGCCGCCGGTCACGCACTGGAAAGCCTGCAGTCCAACGCCGAACACATCCTGGTGGATCGGGTGCAGGCCGCCCGTGAAGACGGCACCGCCTTCATCCTGATCAACCCGGCCGCGTTCACCCACACCTCGGTCGCCCTGCGCGACGCGCTGGCGGCGGTGGACCTGCCCTTCATCGAGATCCACCTGTCCAACCCGCACAGCCGCGAACCCTTCCGCCAGCACAGCTATTTCAGCGACAAGGCGGTGGGCGTGATCTGTGGCTTCGGGGCGGACAGCTACCGCTATGCAATGGACGCCGCGCTGGCGCGGCTCGCCTGAGCGTTCCCTCTTACCGACCCCCATACACGACCAACGAGGCCTCCATGGACCTGCGCAAAATCAAGAAGCTGATCGACCTGCTGGAAGAGTCGAACCTGGCTGAAATCGAAATCAAGGAAGGCGAAGAGTCGGTGCGCCTGTCGCGCGCCCCGGTCGCCGGTTACGCCCCGGCTCCGGTGCAGATGATCGCGCCGGCTCCGGTGGCCGCGGCTCCGGCCATGCCGATGCAGTCGCCGACCGAAGCCTCCACCGGTGGCACCGCCAAGCCGGGCCCGGCCCTGCCGGAAGGCCACGTGCTGCGCTCGCCGATGGTCGGCACCTTCTACGCCTCGGCGGCACCGGACAAGCCGGCCTTCGTGTCGGTGGGCCAGCAGGTCAAGGCCGGCGAAACCCTGGCGATCATCGAAGCGATGAAGATGTTCAACCCGATCGAAGCCGATGTTGCCGGCACCATCGTGGCCGTCCTGGGTGAAAACGGCCAGCCGGTCGAATTCGACCAGCCGCTGTTCGTGATCGGCTAAGGACGCGTCCATGCTCGACAAAGTCGTTATTGCCAACCGAGGGGAGATCGCGCTGCGCATTCTGCGCGCGTGTCACACCCTGGGCATCCGCACGGTGGCCGTACACTCCACGGTCGACCGCAACCTCAAGCACGTGGCCATGGCCGACGAGTCGGTCTGCATCGGCCCGGCCCCGTCGCCGGAAAGCTATCTGAACATTCCGGCGCTGATTGCAGCCGCCGAAGTGACCGATGCGCAGGCCATCCACCCGGGCTACGGCTTCCTGTCGGAGAACGCCGACTTTGCCGAGCGTGTGGAAGAGTCCGGTTTCATCTTCATCGGCCCCAAGGCCGACACCATCCGCATGATGGGCGACAAGGTCGAAGCCATCCGCGCGATGAAGTCGGCCGGCGTGCCGTGCGTGCCCGGCTCGGGCGGCCCGCTGGGCGAGGACATCGTCGCCAACACCAAGATCGCCCGTGAGATCGGCTACCCGGTCATCATCAAGGCGGCCGGTGGCGGTGGTGGTCGCGGCATGCGCGTGGTGCACGCCGAAGCCTCGCTGAAGACCTCCATTGAAACCACCAAGAGCGAGGCCAAGGCCGCGTTCGGCAATGGTGAGGTGTACATGGAGAAGTTCCTGGAGAATCCGCGCCACGTGGAAATCCAGGTGCTGGCCGATGGCCAGGGCAATGCCATCCACCTCGGCGAACGCGACTGCTCGATGCAGCGCCGTCACCAGAAGGTGGTGGAAGAAGCACCGGCCCCGGGCATCAGCGACGAACAGCGCGCCGAGATCGGCAAGGTCTGCGTGGAAGCCTGCATCCGTATCGGCTACCGCGGCGCGGGCACCTTCGAGTTCCTGTACGAAGACGGCCGTTTCTACTTCATCGAAATGAACACCCGTATCCAGGTGGAACATCCGGTGACGGAAATGGTGACCGGCATCGACCTGGTCGCCGAGCAGCTGAAGATCGCCGCCGGCCAGAAGCTCAGCATCAAGCAGAGCGACATCGTGCTGACCGGCCATGCCATCGAGTGCCGCATCAACGCCGAAGACGCCGAAACCTTCGTGCCCAGCCCGGGCACCATCACCGGCTTCCACCCGCCGGGCGGTCCGGGCGTGCGCGTGGATACGCACATCTACAGCGGCTACCGCGTGCCGTCGAACTACGACTCGATGATCGGCAAGCTGATCGTGCACGGGCCGGACCGCGACACCGCGATCGCGCGCATGCGCGTGGCGCTGAGCGAAATGGTGGTGGACGGCATCAAGACCAACGTGGCCCTGCAGCAGCGGATCATGCGCGACAAGGGCTTCCAGGCCGGTGGACAGAACATCCACTACCTGGAAAAGCGCCTGGCCGAACGCAAGACCAAGCCGATCGCGCTGACCTGATCGGTTGCGGAACCTGAAAGCCCGGTGCCTGCGCACCGGGCTTTTTTTTGGGCAGGGGTTACCGCTTCAGCCCAGGCGCAGGTTGACCGCGCCCCCCGGACCGAAGGCCTGCCGTGCCCGGCCGGCCTCTTCCAACTCAAGCACCCCGTTATCGTTGCGAACCACCTTGTAGACCCGTCCGCGCCGGATGATCACCTCGGACTCGTCGCGCAACGCCTGCAGCCCGACGGGGTGCGCGCCATCGCGCATCTGCAGTTCCAGCAGTACCGGCGTCTGGCCGGCCGGCACGTCGCGACCTTCGAGCTGGTGCAGCCCCATGGCCCGTTCGCCACTGGCCCGCACGAAGCCCGCAATGCGCACCATCTGGCCGACCTCCAGATCCTCCAGCACCTCCGTGGACAGCAACGCACCGCGATACACGCGCCCGCTGTAGCCCGGCACGCGCAACAGCGCGCGATCCAGCTCGGCGGCGAGTGTCCCCAGCTCCTGTCGGCGATAGGCGGGCTGTGCATCGCCCTGCAGGAAGGCGTCCAGCGCTGTTTCCTCGTCACCGTAGTAGCGCAGGATGGCCGCGCGTTCCGCCTGCTCCAGCTGGACCTCCGGAGCCGCGCGGATGGCGTGTTCGTACACGTGCGACGCGTCGCGGCTGGCGAAGCCACGGAACTGGACGTTGTATTCGGCCTGGGTGATCAGGCGCGGCCCGGTCGCGGCCGGTGACCGCGCGATGTCCACCAGCGCGGGGCCACGATGCGGCAGATGCAGCGTCAGCCGCGAGCAGCCCCCCAGGCGATGCAGCTTGACCGGAAAGTAGCGCCCTTCGAACCGGAGGTACTGGCGACGCCGATTGGCGTTGACGCGGTAGAACCAACCGGGCCGCAGCTGATCCTGCACGATGCCGAGCTGGCGGGCCCGTGCCTCGGACAGCCCGCGAACATGGTGGGTGCGCAGCAGCTGGACGAGCTCGGGGGAGAACGGCTCGGGCGCGCTGCAGGCCGCCCCTGGCATGCGACGGCAACGCACGCGGGCGACGGCGGGTGCTTCGTTGTTCGTCTGTGAACCCTCTTCGGCCGGCTCCTCGGTCCGCAGGCGGTAGCGCCCGTCGTGCAGCACCAGTGGAACGCCTTCCACCACCGCACCGTCGCTGGTGAAGGCATGCAGGCGGAAGTATTCGCCGCTGAGCTGCACCGCACGCCCTTCACGGCCGCTGACGGTGTCAAAGTAGGGAAAGACCCCTTCATGGTTGACCGCGCCGATCCGCACCCGGGCGGTGTCCAGCGCCGGGCGGGAGGTGATCGCCTGCGCGGCGCGGCCGAAGATCGGGATGGAGGTGCTGCGCGGCTCAAGCGGGGGCAGCTGCGCCAGCGGCGGCGGCTTCACCTGCGGCGGTTCCAGCCGTCCGGTCTTCAGCCCCACCAGCGACAGAACCAGGTTCTGCAGCACCGAGCGTGAGGGCGGCTTGTCGTCGATCACGTCGGCGGTGAGGTCGAAGCCACCCGCCACCACGTCCTTCACCATTGTCGCTTCAGGCCCGAGCAGCGCCGACTCCAGCAGGTTCACCGCGGTATCGGCGGCGTACAGGATGCCCTCTTCCGTCGGCGACTCGGGTGGATTGCAGCCGTCGCCTTCGATGCGGTAGTAGATCTCGCGTGCCAGATCGAACGGGCTGCGCAGCAGCTTGGAGAGGTCATGCATGACCACCGGCGCGGACAGCGGCGGGAACGTCGTGCAAGCGGTGGTGGCGGACGTCTGCGGGGTAACTGCCTGCGCGGCCGTGCGCGGCGCGCTGCGTGCCTGGGCTGCGTTGGTGATCAGCAGCAACAGCAACCCGACGTGGACGGGGCGGGTGCAGCGGAGGCGCGGCGGTGCGGGTTCACTCCGTGTCGGCGTGAGCGCAGACGGCCCTGCGTGGTATCGGCCGACGCGAACGCGCGCGTCGGTAGCGTGGATGGGCAACACCCTCTCCTGGATATGAACGGGTTCCGAGAGTGAAATTCCACGGTACCCGCCCTGTCCAATCGAGGGTCGTTTCCGGCCTCAGCGGGAGGCGTCGGCCGAGGTCACCGGAGCCGGTGCCTGCACGTCCGCGGCGCTCACCTGGGTGTCCTTCACCGGTGCCACGCCCAACGTGGAGGTGGGATCGACGATCACCATGGTTTCGGTGGAGCCATCCGGCCACACCACCTGGAAGGTGCTGCCGGCGGGCAGCGAGGCGAACGGCATCCCGCTCTGCGCGCGGTACACCGCTGCCACCTGGCTTGCCCCTGCGCGACGCACGTCTTCCTGCGCCTTCACCGTGGTCAGTTTCACCTTTGACAGATGCCGGTAGCGGTCATCGTAGGTGTCGATCAGCACCAGGCCGACGGCACCGGCCGAGTAGGCCACGAACAGCGCCACCCAGAACCAGAATTTCGCACCATGCAGGAATCGACGGTAGTTCATCGCCCGTTTCTCCGCTTGATCAGCTCTTCGACCAACGTCTTCATCTTCCCCGCACCTTGCCGCGAAACCGCAGCGTCATACACGAAACTGGAAAAATCCTGTCCACCGTCCTGCGAGCAGATCCCTCCGTTCGCACAGAAATTGTTCATCAGCACACTGTCCGGCCCGCAGGCCATGCCCAGTTCGCAGGCCGCCAGCCGCCACGCCAGTTCGCTGAACTGATCACCGGCCACCAGGCCCTGCAGCGCCGCATCACCTGCCGCGCGCTGGCCCATCGCCGGCGAAATCGCCATGTAGGCTTCCGGGTCGCGCGAGTCCAACACGCGCTCGACCAGCCCGCGTCGATACTCAGACGTCTGCTGCAGCGGCTGGCCGTCAGCCATCAGGGCCGCCTCGGCGGCCAGATTGCCGGCGTTTGCTGCCTGCAGCCGCTGGGTCAGGATGAGCTTGCGACCCAGCCCGTCGCTGGCCACGAAGCCGCCGCAACGCCGGGCCACGCGCTCGCGCGCCTGCACGATGGGCGCGGTGCCGTTCATGCCCATGCTGGCCAGCAGGTTGTTGTCCAGCTGGTAACCGCCCGGATCCATCGCATACAGCGCGCAGTAGTCGTAGACGCGGCTGACCATCCAGCGCGCCTCGGTGTTGCCGGCGGCGGCCTGTTGCTGCAGCCGCTGGGCGTAGGCGAACAGGTCGGTGTCGCCCTCCATGTCGGCGCGGATATCCAGCGGCAGGCCCGACGGCACGCTGTTGCCACGCTCGCTGGCGAGCAGCTGTCGTGCCAGTTGCTGTGCCCGCAATGGAGCCTGCAGGGTCACTTCCGCAGGTGCATCGGCGACCACACTCCCGGTGTGGTCGGCGGGCTGCAGCGCACGCCCGCCGGCGCGGTAGCCCACCACCCCCAGCAAGGCCAGGGCCGGAACCACCAGCAGCCAGGTTTTGAGGGTGGGCACAAACGTCATGTTCGAGGGGGGCAAGGCCAGCGCACAGACAGCAGAACCGCCAGTTTATCAAGCTGTCGACGCCCTGCCTGAACATGATGACGGCTGAATTCTCGCCAAATGCTGAGATTGCCCGGGCAACGGCCGCCGCAATCGTCTAGCATGCTCGCTTTCCTGCCGACTGCCGTCTTTAGCCCATGCCGTATCTGGAACTCACCCTGCACTGCACCGAAGCCACCCAGCCCCGCTATGAGAACGCGCTGGATGATGTGGGCGCGTTGGCGGTGACCCTGCTGGATGCGGACGCCGATACCAGCAACGAGCGCGCCATCCTCGAACCCGGCGTGGGTGAGACGCCGCTCTGGAACGACCTGGTGCTGACCGCGCTGTTCCCCGCTGACACCAATGCACTGGCACTGCTGGCCGCACTGGAAGCCTTCGACCCGGGCCTGCCGTGGGACAGCGCGAGCTTCCGTGCGGTGGAGGACGAAGACTGGGAACGCGCGTGGCTGGACCAGTTCCAGCCGATGGCGTTCGGGTCGCGCACCTGGATCGTGCCCTGGAACCATGAACTGCCCGAAGCCGCGCAGCGCGACGATGCCGCCGTGGTCCGGCTGGACCCGGGCCTGGCCTTCGGTTCCGGCACCCATCCCACCACCGCGCTGTGCCTGCGCTGGCTGGACGGTCTTGCCACTGAAGGCCTGCTGGACGGCCGCTCCGTGCTCGACTTCGGTTGCGGCTCGGGCATTCTCGCGCTGGCGGCACTGAAACTGGGTGCGGCGCAGGCGGTGGGCGTGGACAACGACCCGCAGGCGCTGATCGCCACCGGCGACAACGCCGAGCGCAATGGCGAGCAGGACCGGCTGCAGGTGTACCTGCCCGCCGACGAACCGCAGGCCACCTACCCGGTGGTGGTGGCCAACATCCTGGCCTCGGCGCTCGACGCACTGGCCGAGGTGCTGGCTGCACGCGTGGCGCCGAACGGACGCATCGCGCTGTCCGGCATCCTGCACGGTCAGGAAGACGAACTGCTGCAGCGCTACGCCGCGTGGTTCGACCAGCTGGAAGCCACCCGCGAAGACGACTGGATGCGCATCACCGGCGTCCGTCGTGCTTGAATAGCCGTACCTTCGCCCGGCCCTGACGCATGACCGAGCCTGCTCCGCCGCCACGCCGCCCATTGGCCACGTTCCTGCGTGCCACGCCGGGTACTGCCCCCGAATCCGACGTGCCGGACGCAAGCGCGTCCGCCGACATCACGCCCGACGCGGTTGCAGCGGGCACGGATGCGCAGACCCCAACGGACGTGACCGCGGACAACCCGGCCGACGACACACAGGCTTCCGTTGATGCCCCCGCGCTCGAGCCGGCCGTAGCGGAACTGGAGCCCGCCGTTTCCCCGGCGTCCGAACCAGCGGTTGCCGCTGCCCCCAGCTTCACCCGCGCGCCGCTCGCCGCACCGCGCACCCCGCGCTGGCAATGGGGTGTGGTCAGCGGGCTGGTCGTCCTGCTGGTGCTGCAGATCATGGTCGCCGACCGCGCCAATCTCGCTGCGGATGCGGGCAGCCGGCCCTGGGTGGCCGGGCTGTGCAGCGTACTGCGTTGCAGCCTGCCGGCCTGGCATGAGCCCAGCGCTTTCAGCATGATCAGCCGCGACGTGCGGCCGGTGCCCACGCAACCTGGTGCGCTGCAGGTACAGGCCAGTTTCCGCAACGATGCGCGCTGGGCCCAGGCCTGGCCCCAGCTGCGGCTGTCGCTGTCCGATGCCGACGGCCGGGTGATCGGCACCGGCGTGTTCGCGCCACAGGACTACCTGGGGCCCAACGGCGATGCGCATTCCGTACTTGAACCGGGGCAGAGCGCACAGATCGCATTCCGGGTCCGCGAACCCGCCGCTTCCACGGTCGCGTTCACCTTCGAGTTCCTGTAAGCGTTCATTGCAGCAACCCTTTATTGCACATTCCGGCATGGCGGGGGGAGCCGGCACGCGCTAGACTGGTCGCCTTCGTCTTTCCGTCCGGGGCTGCGGTCCGCCCCGGCTTTCGCATCCGGGATTCTTCTTGAACGCAGTCTTTTCACGTCCTGACAGCAGTCGTGGCGCGGCCAAGCCACCGCTGCGCGAACACGTGGCCCAGTCGGTCCGGCGCTACCTGCGCGACCTGGATGGCTGCGACGCGGACGATGTGTATGAGATCGTGCTGCGCGAGATGGAAATTCCGCTGTTCGTCGAAGTGCTGAACCACTGCGAAGGCAACCAGAGCCGCGCTGCGGCCATGCTTGGCATTCACCGTGCCACCCTGCGCAAGAAGCTCAAGGAATACGGCATCGCCACCTGAGGCACCGTTTCAACCCCAGAAGTACCGCACCAGGTGGAAGAACACCGGTGCCGCAAAGCACACCGAATCCAGCCGATCGAGCATGCCGCCATGGCCCTCGATCATGTGGCCCCAGTCCTTGATGCCGCGGTCGCGCTTGATCGCCGACATCACCAGGCCACCCCAGAACCCCATCAGGTTGATCGCCAGCGACATGCCGAACGCCTGCCACGGCGTGAACGGCGTCAGCCACCACAGCGCCGCGCCCAGCGCGCTGGCCGAGAGCACGCCACCGATGAAGCCCTCGACCGTTTTGGACGGCGACAGCTTCGGCGCAATCAGGTGCCGCCCCAGCAGTTTGCCCCAGATGTACTGCAGCACGTCCGACGACTGCACCACGATCACCAGGAACGCGAACAGCAGCAGGTTGCGCGCCGGCTCCACGCCCTCCAGGCGCAGGTTCAGCAGCGCCGGTACGTGCGAGATGCAGAACACGCAGATCATCAGGCCCCACTGCACCTTGGACGTACGCTCCAGGTAGTGGGTGGTGTCGCCGCCGATGGTGGCCAGGATTGGCAGGAACAGGAATGCGTAGACCGGAATGAGCAGCGTGTACATGCCATACCAGTCGGTCCACACCAGCCAGTACTGCCATGGCAACACCACGTAGAACGCAGCCAGAAGCGCGTAGTAATCGCCGGCGCGGGTGGGCGTGAGCGTGATGAACTCGCGCAGCGCGAACAGCGACACAATCGCGAACAGCACGATCACGCCGGCGCGACCGAAGAAGAACGCCAGTGCGACCACTGCCGCCATCACCCACCACGCGCGGATGCGCGAAACCAGGTTGGCGATCACGCTGCTGGGCGCGTGCCGCGTGCGCCAGCGCAAGGTTTCAGCAATGACCGTGGCCACCACCAGCACCCCGGCAATGCCGGCGAACAGCAGCCGGGTCTGCGCGTGGGTGGAAAGCTGGGCAACCTGCGCGGCAATATCCTGCAGGGCCATCATGCGCCACTCCGTGCCAGCTGTGGATCCAGTGCCAACAGCGCCTGGCGTGCCCGGTCGAGGAACTGCTGTTTGTCCTCGCCAGCGTTCAGCCGCAGCGGCTCGCCGAAGGTCGTGGTGCACAGCAGTGGCAACGGCAGCCAGCGCCCCTTGGGCATCACCCGCTTGAGGTTGTCGATCCACACCGGCACGAACTCCAGTTCAGGCCGTTGCCGGGCCAGGTGGTAGATCCCGCTTTTGAAGGGCAGCACGCCCTCTTCCGGGTTGCGGGTGCCCTCCGGAAACAGGATCAATGAATTGCCTTCGTCAACGGCCTGGCACAGGCACGCGATCGGATCGTGCTGCCGCGCCGTGCGTTCGCGCTCGATCAGTACGCCGTTGAACACCGCGTGGATCAGGTAACGACGCAGCCCATCGCGCTGCCAGTACTCGGCCGCGGCCACCGGACGCACCTGCCGCCGCAGCTGCACCGGCAGCGACGACCAGATCAGCACGAAGTCGCCATGGCTGGCATGGTTGCCGTAGTACACGCGGTGGTCGCTGGAGGGCGCGCAGCCCTGCCATAGCGCGCGTGCACCGGTGAGGGTGCGAATGGCACCACTGCACCCACGTGCCACCAGATCAGCCAGCATTCGTGATCTCCCGCATATCCGCGTTCTCCATGCGCCGGCTCATCCGCGCAGCCAGATCGCGCAGAGCAGCAGCAGCACCTGCACCATCAGCGCGATGCATTGCCCACGCAGCAAGGCGCGCATGCCCTGCCAGCGGGATGCCCAGCTGCGTGGCGTCACGGCCGCAGTGCGCAGCTCCAGTGCAGCCAGCGCCGCATCCAGGCGCGCCGGGTCCTCATCATTCCCGCTGGCCGCGAAACCCTCCAGCAGGGCGTGATCGAAATTGACGCGCACGGCGTAGGCCGCCTGCACCGCCCCCGCCATCAACGACAACAGCGCCGCCGCACTCGACAGCGTGGTCAACGGGCCCAGGCACAGCAGGGCCAGCCCAGCGGCCGCGCACAACCAGGCCACCGAGGCCAGGCCACGGCCCTGCCGAAGCACGGCCGCCATGGTGTGGATCTGCATCATCCCGCTCATGCGTTCACCTGCAAGGGTCCGGGGGTTTCCGGCAGCCGGATCGCCTGGTCGATGGCGCGTCGATGGCGCGGGGCCAGCACGATCCACGGGCAATCCTGGGCCAGCAGGGCCACCGCCTTGTCGGCACTGTCGGCGCGCCCGCTCAGGCACAACCAGGTGGCCACCGCGGCCGCGCTGCGCGAGTAACCCAGTGCGCAGCACACCAGCACGCTGCCGCGGCGGTGGCCATGGCCGATGGTCTCGGCGGCACGGCGCAGTGCTGCGGGTGCAGGCGTCGCCAGATCCAGCATCGGCACGTGGCGGTAATGGCGAACCCGCCCGCGGAACGGCAGTTCAGCGCAGACGTCCACCACGGTCACCGGCTGCAATGCGGCACCCGCTTCCGGCAGACGACCGAGCCAGACCCCGTCAACCACCTGCTGCGGCTGCGGCATGCGCCGCGTCCACCAGCGTGAATTGCCCCACCCCGCCAGCAGATACGGGGCCAGCAGCCAGCTGGCCGCCATGCTCAGACGGCCATCTTCCTGCTTCTGGAACACCGCCGTGCCCAGGCCGGCGTACGCCAGCGCCACCAGCGCCAGCGACAGCGCCGGCCACCCCAGCCACAGCGCCCAGCCCCCCAGGTGCAGCGCCAGTGCAGCACAGCCCGCACTGCCCAAGGCGTACAGCATCGCCAGCTTCCAGCGCAGCGGGTCGCGCGCGGTCTGCCAGGCGGCCAACGGCGAGCGCGCCTCGATCGGCCACAGCCACACGCACAGCCACCCCACCGCCACGCCGGTCGGGACGTCTATGAAATGGTGCTGCCAGGTGGTCAGCACCGACAGCCCGATCAGGCCGAACCACACGTGCAGCGCCGCGCGCCACACTCCCTGCAGATGCTGCTGGTAGCGCACCCACAGCACCACCAGCAACACGATGTGCAGCGAGGGAGCCTGGTTGAACGGCTTGTCGAAGCCCAGCAGCACGTCGAACAGCCAGCCGAACACACCGCCGGTTTCCGGCCGTTCCAGGCTGAAGCGCAGCGGCCACAGCAGGAAACACGTCACCGACAGCAGCTGCGCCGTGAGCAGCCGTCGCGCATGCGCATCCAGCTCGGCGCGGTAGGTGCAGATGAAGAACGAGGCCACGTAGAACAGGTCGATCGACCAGTACGGCACGATGGTCCAGGCCTGGAACGGAATCCGCGCTTCCCATCCGAATACGATGGACGGCACGAACGGCCGCAGCGAAGCCAGGTGATTGGCAAGGCCGTAGCTGAGGAAGAAGAACGGCCCCAGCACGGCCAGCCACAGCAGCGCGCGTCGCCACGGGCGCGCCCCCTCAGCCATGGGCCACCCGTCGCGCCAGTGAGACGGTGAAGATGCCGAAGGCATCAATGCGCTGGTCGACCTTTTCAAACCCGGC
Source organism: Stenotrophomonas maltophilia (assembly GCA_002387845.1). Taxonomy (GTDB): domain Bacteria; phylum Pseudomonadota; class Gammaproteobacteria; order Xanthomonadales; family Xanthomonadaceae; genus Stenotrophomonas; species Stenotrophomonas maltophilia_AG. The sequence goes on from DGLB01000055.1 coordinate 83,636, forward strand.
CTGCCGCACCAGCTCGTCCATCTCCTGCTGGGTGCGCCGACGCATCACCCAGGCCGCACCTTCGCGGTGGCTGGTGAGTGCGCGGGCGATGAACTCCAGCTGCGGGTGCCAGGGCTGCCCGGTGTAGACCAGATAGCCGCCTTCACGCATCGCCGCGGCGATGCCCTGCAGCGAACGTGACACGGCGTCGTTGTCGGCGAACAGCTCGTACAGACCCGACACAATCGACAGCGTCGGTGCCACCGGCAGTGCCGCCAGCGATTCCGCGTCGAAGGCGTCGCCCTGTTCGAAGGTGGCGATGTCGTCCGCATTGAACTGGCGGATCAGCGCCCTGCCCTGCTCCACGTTGAGCGGACTGAAGTCGCGCAGCTGGATCGAGTCCGCCCGTTGTTCCCCTTGGGCGAGGTCGTCGAGCGCGTAGCGGCCATGACCGGCGGCCACGTCCAGCACCCGCACCGGCAGCCCTTCGGCGCGCAGGCGCTGGGCTCCCGACTGCAGCAGCTCACGCACATGCGTGCGACGGATGCGGATGCCGCGCCAGCCGATCGCATCGAGATAATTGCGGTCGACCAGCCGACCCAGCGGCCCCCGGCCACGCGCCTCGTTGCGGTAGATGTAATCCAGCGTGCTGCCCGAATCAAAACCGGTCTGCAGCCCCAGCGCGATGCCTTCAGAGAGGGTGCCGCCGAAGCGAAGCCCCGCACGGGTGAAGCGCCAGTACAGGTCCTGCAGGCTGTTGCGCTGCGGCGGCCAGGCCAGCACCTCGGCTTCGTTGAAGGTCGGGCCCTGCCGATGTGCATCGCGCAGGCTCGGGCGCACCGGCGCTGCCGCGAAGCGTTCGCCCAGGAAGCGGCGGATGGTGGCCACGGCCGGCGCGCGATCGCGCTCCCCCAACGTATCGTGGAAAAAGCCGGGCAGCAGGTGGCGTTCCTTCACCGGGCTGGACAGGCGCTCGTAGAAGCGGTCCTGCGGCGCGCGGTGCACCACGAAGTCCGAACCGGACACCAGCAACTGGGTCGGCACGGTGATCGCCTGCGCATCGCCGACCACGCGTTCGGCGGCTTCGTACAGACCGAGCAGCACGCGGACCGAGATCGGCCGGGTGATCAGCGGGTCGGTACGGTAGCTCTCGACGCGTGCCGGATCATGGGTCAGCCACTGCGGCTTGACGTAGCTGTTGACGAAGAAGTTGCCACGCAGCTTCTGCATCAGCTTCAGCCCCGGCACCGCCAGCGGCACGTACAGCTTCACCTTGAATGCGGGCGACGCCAGCACCAGCGCCCGCAGCGGCGGCGCGTAGTCGTGTACCCAGGTCGCCGCCACTACGGCACCGACGCTCTGCGCGACGATGGCGATGTCTTCCACCGCGATGCCGTGCTGCTGGCCGATCAGCGCGATGAAGCGGTCGAGATCGCGCACCAGTGCGTCAAAACCGGGCGCATCGCCGCGCACGCCGGGCGAACGGCCATTGCCGCGCGCATCCCAGGCGAACACCGCCGCATCCGGCATGTCGAGTTCGTCCACCAGGTGGACCACCCGGCCGGAGTGCTCGTGGCCCCGGTGCAGCAGGACGACGGCCTTGGCCGGGGGTGCTCCGGTGCTGGCCGGCCAGTACCGATAGAACAGTTCCTGGCCATCAAAACTGTGAAACGTCAGCTGTTGCTCTACGCGCATGCATCACTCCGTTGTGCAGCCAGCGGTGTCGGGCCGGTCAGCCCGCTTCCGCCAATCCCTTGCGTACCCGTCGCCAGGTGGTCAGCGCACACAGTGCGGCTGCCGCCCAGGCCACGTAGCCCACCCAGACCCCGTCCAGCCAGCCCAGTGCCAAACCACATCCTGTCACGCCCACTACGAAAGCACGATCACTTTTACCCATCGGGCCGTCGTAGCGCCGGCTGGCCCCGACCATCAGACCCAGTACCCCGGCGTACTCGCAGAGCGCGGCGGCCCAGGTCAGCGCCCACAGCGCGGTGGCCGACACGCCCGGAACGCTGAGCAGACTGAGATACAGGGCCGCATCGGCGACGACGTCGCACAGCTCGTTGAGATAGGCCCCGAGCCGGGACTGCTGGCCGAACTCCCGCGCCAGCATGCCGTCCACGGCATTCAAGGCCATGCGCAGCAGCATCCAGCCGGGCAGCAGCAGATACAGCAGCGGCTGGGCCGGAGCCCAGACGTAAACGGCACAGGCCACGCCCAACGAGACCAGCGCGGCGGCCACGGTGACCGCATTGGCGGTCACCCCGGCCCGGTACAAGGCTCCCACGGCCGGCCGCAGCAGGCCCTGGAAGCGTCCTTTCAATGCATAGATCGACACGAATCCTTTCCCGCGGTCGAAGGCAGATGCCGCACAGCCTACAATATGGGCCCGCTCCGCTTCGAACTGCCGCCCCCATGAGTTCCGATCTGCTGCCCGTGCGCCGGGCCCTGCTGTCTGTTTCCGACAAAACCGGTCTGATCGACCTGGCCCGCGCCCTGGCCGCCCGCAACGTGGAGCTGCTGTCCACCGGCGGCACCGCCAAGGCGATCCGCGATGCCGGCCTGCCGGTCAAGGACGTGGCCGATGTCACCGGCTTCCCGGAAATGATGGACGGGCGGGTCAAGACCCTGCACCCGGTCGTGCACGGCGGCCTGCTCGGCCGTGCCGGCCAGGATGAGGCGGTGATGGCCGAACACGGCATCGCCCCGATCGACCTGCTGGTGCTGAACCTGTACCCGTTCGAGTCGGTCACCGCCAAGGCGGACTGCACCCTCGCCGACGCCGTGGAGAACATCGACATCGGCGGCCCGGCCATGCTGCGCTCGGCGGCCAAGAACTTCGCCCGCGTGGCCGTTGCCACCGACCCGGCGCAGTACGCCGAGCTGCTGGCCGAGCTGGATGCCAATGACGGCCAGCTGTCCGCCGCCAAGCGCTTTGCGTTCTCGGTTGCCGCGTTCAACCGCGTGGCCCAGTACGACGCCGCGATCAGCAATTACCTGTCTTCGGTAACCGCCACCGACGCCGCCGTGCCGGTGCGCGTGGAGTTCCCGGCGCAGATGAATTCCAGCTTCCTCAAGGTGATGGACCTGCGCTACGGCGAGAATCCGCACCAGGCCGGCGCGTTCTACCGCGACCTGTACCCGGTGCCGGGCACGCTGGCCACGTTCCAGCAGCTGCAGGGCAAGGAACTGAGCTACAACAACCTGGCCGACGCCGATGCCGCATGGGAATGCGTGCGTCAGTTCGACGCGCCGGCCTGCGTCATCGTCAAGCACGCCAATCCGTGCGGCGTGGCGGTGGGCGTGGCCAACGGCGATGCCTACGAGCTGGCCTACGCCACCGACCCGACCAGCGCCTTCGGCGGCATCATCGCCTTCAACAAGCCGCTCGACGCGGCCACCGCGCAGGTCATCCTCGACCGCCAGTTCGTCGAAGTGCTGATCGCCCCGGACTACGAGCCGGCCGCGCTGGAGTATGCGCAGAAGAAGGCCAACGTGCGCGTGCTGCGCATTCCGCACGGCGATGGCCGCAACAACTACGACACCAAGCGCATCGGTTCCGGCCTGCTGGTGCAGAGTGCCGACAACCGCGGCATGAGCCGTGACGAACTGAAGGTGGTGAGCAAGCTCGCCCCGACCGAGAAGCAGTTCACTGACCTGCTGTTCGCCTGGAACGTGGCCAAGTTCGTGAAGTCCAACGCCATTGTGTATGCCAAGGACAACCGCACCATCGGTGTGGGTGCCGGCCAGATGAGCCGCGTGTACTCGGCGCGCATTGCCGGGATCAAGGCCGGTGATGCGAACCTGGTGGTGGAAGGCTCGGTGATGGCATCTGATGCCTTCTTCCCGTTCCGCGACGGTATCGATGCAGCCGCGGCTGCGGGCATCAAGGCGGTGATCCAGCCGGGTGGTTCGATGCGCGACGCTGAGGTGATTGCAGCGGCGGATGAGCATGGGATTGCGATGGTGTTCACCGGCGTGCGTCATTTCCGGCATTGATTGATCCGAGCCCCTGCGTTCAGGCATGAGCAGGCGCAGGGGCCTGCCCTGGCGGGAGATCACGAGGGTTTCCCTGATGGGCGATGGCATGCTTCTTTGCTAGCGTCATCGAACTGGTTGACCGAACCTGCCTGGAACCCTCATCTCGATGAATACTGATCGCGCGCAGATCGATGCATGGCTCAGGGACGCATCGGAGGGACAGCATCTCGAATTCAAAGAGGCAAAGACTCAGTACGATTTCGGCAAGCTGCTGAAGTACTGTGTGGCCCTCGGAAATGAAGGAGGAGGCAAGCTGGTTCTGGGCGTGTCTGACCGCGTTCCAAGAGAGGTCGTGGGAACCATCGCATATCCCGACCTGCAGGATCTGCAGCGCAAGCTCCTTTCCAAGCTCCACATTCGAATCGACGTGGAGGAGATCTCTTACGAGACACGACGACTGCTCGTACTCCACGTTCCCGGGCGGCCACTGAATGGCGCATTGAGTGTTGATGGGTGCTACTGGATGCGATGTGGCGAAGACCTGGTCGCCATGACCGATGAGCGCCTGCGGGCCATCCACCTCGAGGGAACCAGCGATTGGCTCGAGCTGGAGGCGATGCGGGTTTCAAGCCCGGCAGAGGTTACGGCACTCCTTGATACGCAGACATATTTCGATCTCCTTCAGCAGCCTTACCCAACGCAACAGGACTCGGTCTTGGCTCGACTTGCCAACGACCTCCCGACTTCCGCATCGGAGAGGTTCGTACGACCTCCATCCTGTTCGCACAGCAGGAATTCTCCGAGATGAGCAAGGCCGATAGGCTTCGCGCCTGCTACCAGCACTGCTGCCTGATGTATGTGGGGAATCAGAAGATGACCAATCAGTCGTTGCGTGAGCGGTTCCAGCTGGCGGAGAGCAAGTCAGCTACCGTATCGCAAATAATCTCCGGAGCGCTTGAGACAGGACAGATCAGGTTGGATGACTCGGAATCGGTGTCGCGCCGATATGCCAAGTACATCCCCTTCTGGGCTTAGATCTGCTTCGATACCGCTGTTTAAACGCTAAACCTCGCGACCTGTGCATAACCCTCATTAACCACGTAAAATCAATCACTTGCTCTTTTTAAAGCTAACCCAGGACTCCCCTTAGATGAAAATCCTCGTCATCGGCTCCGGCGGCCGTGAACATGCCCTGGCCTGGAAGCTGGCCCAGTCCCCCCGCGTCAGCGAAGTGCTGGTGGCCCCCGGCAACGCCGGCACCGCGACCGAAGGCAAGTGCCGCAACGTCGCCGTCAAGGTCACCGATCTGGACGGGCTGCTGGCGCTGGTGCAGGCCGAAGGTGTCGAGCTGACCGTGGTGGGCCCCGAAGTACCGCTGGTCGCTGGCGTGGTGGATCGCTTCCGCGCCGCGGGCCACCGCATCTTCGGGCCGACCGCCAAGGCCGCGCAGCTGGAAGGCAGCAAGGCCTACGCCAAGGACTTCCTGGCCCGCCACAACATCCCCACCGCGTTCTACGCGGTGCACACCGAGGTGGACGCCGCGCTGCAGTACGTGCGTGAGAAGGGCGCGCCGATCGTGATCAAGGCCGACGGCCTGGCCGCCGGCAAGGGCGTGATCGTGGCGACGACGCTGGACGAAGCCGAAGCCGCCGTGCGCGACATGCTCTCGGGCAATGCATTTGGCGACGCCGGTGCGCGCGTGGTGATCGAGGAGTTCCTGGACGGCGAAGAAGCCAGCTTCATCTCGATGGTGGACGGCAAGACCGCGCTGCCGATGGCGACCTCGCAGGACCACAAGCGCGTCGGCGACGGCGACACCGGCCCGAACACCGGCGGCATGGGCGCGTACTCGCCTGCCCCGGTGGTGACCGACGAAGTGCACGCGCGCGTGATGCGCGAAGTGGTGAACCCCACCGTGCAGGGCATGATTGCCGACGGCATCCCGTTCACCGGCTTCCTGTACGCCGGGCTGATGATCGACGCCAGCGGCGCGCCGAAGGTGATCGAGTTCAACGTCCGCTTCGGTGACCCGGAAACCCAGCCGGTGATGCTGCGCCTGCAGTCGGACCTGGTGGATCTGGTGGAAGCCGCAATTGATGAGCGTCTGCATGAGACGCAGGCCCAGTGGGACCCGCGCCCGTCGCTGGGTGTTGTGATGGCCGCTTCGCCGTACCCAGAAACGCCGATCACCGGTGACGTGATCAGCGGCCTGGACCAGGTGCCGGCCAGCGCCAAGGTGTTCCATGCCGGCACCACGCTGGACGCGCAGGGCCAGGTGCTCAGCGCTGGCGGGCGCGTGCTGTGTGTGGCCGCGCTGGGTAACAGCGTCGGTGAGGCACAGGCCAATGCGTATGCAGGCGTGGCAAAGGTCACGTGGGAACATGAGTTCCATCGTGGCGATATTGGGTGGCGCGCGATTGCGCGCGAGCAGGCGTAACGATTGGAAAGGCCCGGCAACTGCCGGGCCTTTCGCGTTTCAGGATGCAATTGAGCAACGGATGCTCAGTTGCAGACCATGGCTACCCGTGCGTACAGTTCCTGCCCGCAAGCGCCCACGTCAGCCTAGGGCGCGGCGAAGAGTTGCTTCCACCGGGTCCAGACAAACAGCAAGGTGCGCACCCTGTGAAAGGGAAACATTGCGCTCCCTAATGATATCTGCCAATTCCTGCGTTCTATGTCCGTAGTCGTCGAGAAGCAACTCGGTCGTTTCCACGTGCGCACTCAACGCGGACGCGGACAAATTACTCAGTCGGTCGGCAGTCACCTCAAAATCACCATGCACGCATCTTAAACAGTCGCCCTTGTTCACTCTCGTCGTGTAGAGTCACGACAATCTCGTCGCTGCCAAATACAGCAGCCTCATCGTCGTGAGGTCGCAAAGGCAGGTCCGAGTCAATCAGCGTGATGATGGGTTGAAGCCCCAATTCGGCATACCGGCGAATGACCGCCAGCAGATTCTCTTTCTTGCGATCATCCAGGGACTCGAATACGCCGTCGTGGTAGACAAAGCGCGGAAACTTGTCATCCAAGTGGGCTCGCAGGACGGCCAAGTCAAAGGCGATGCACAGCAGCTTCCTGTACGTGTGCCCAAGATCGGCGCTGGTTGCGTTGCCTGATTCGTCAAGAATTTCCGCCCTGAACTCCAAATGCCCCGCCTGGTTCGGCGATACACTCAGCAGCGCCTTTCGATCAATCACCTCTTCGACGATTTCGCTGAAGAACACGCGGATTGCCGAGAACAAACTGTTCTGATCGGAGTTCTGCTTCTCGACATCCGCCTCGATCTGGGTCTGCAGATGGCCACGCTCTTCGGTCAACGCTCTGATCTCCGCTCGCAACTCCTGCAAACGATGCAGGAAGCTGCGTTGACGCCCCAGAGAAGTGATGTCAGCGCGTAGCGTCACCATCTCGTCCGAGACCTGCTTGTACTTGCCAAAGATGTCGGTTCCACTCAGAAATGAAAGCATTTCTGAGCGTTTTTTGCCCAAGTTACTCAGTTCTGCATTGATGCGCTTAAGATCAACTTCGACCTCTGCGCGCTCTTCCTGCAGATAGCCGCGGCGCTCATCGGTAATTGCCCGATTAAAGGAAATCAACTGCTGGAAGTCTTTCTTGATCTGCCCCTTAAACAGGACACCGGCTTCCTCGAACAGGCGCTGCGCCTCGTCCGGGTTGAAGAGAATCTGATCCTCTTCTAGCGAATTGATGATTTTCTTCTTGTTCTGGTTGAGCGAGTAGCGTTCGGCATTGAGCGACGCGATGCGTTCATCAATATCATCGACCAACTCTTTGGTGCTGTCCTTGTCCTGGGCGCGGAAATCGAAGGCGTCGAGCAGTTTCTGCTTTTTCTCCGCCTCTTTCTGCTTGAGCAACAGGATGCCCTCAATCTTGCTGATGTCCTCAATGGACCCGCCCAGCTCGCTCTTGATCGTCTGCGCGGTGGACTGCTTCTCCGCAAGCTGCTCCTCCTTCTCGTAGTGCTTCGTCACAAGTTGAGCGTCAAAGCCAAGAACGTGAGCTAGGAATGGCTTCCAATCCGAATGCGCAGCCGCGAACTTGCGCAGATGAAACACATCGCGGAAATCATCCTGGGAGCGCAGCAGGTAGCCCAAGCCTTTGCGGAACGCCCAAGGCTTGAGCGCGCGCCAGTCGAGCAATCCATCCAACAGGTCGCGCGCCCGCTCGAAGGGCACATCCTGATGATCCCACTCCGCCAGCGGTAGGCCCGACAGATCCTGATGTCCGGCCTCGTGGCGCTTGAAGCTGATCTTTGTGGCTTCGCCCACGCCGCGCCGAATCGTCACGAATGAAGCATCTTCCAGCTCAATCTCTAGGAAGAAGATGAAGTCCTTGAACAATTCGACGTGTTTGAAAAGAAAGAACTTGGGATCGCGCTTGGCAAGGAAGCCAAAGTCGAGCAAGCGCCCAAGCGTTGTCTTGCCGAGGTTGTGGGTGTCCCTGTTCCGGTTCTCCGGCAGGCGAATTTCAGCCATGACTACGTTAAGGCCCTGGACGAACTCCACAGGCTCGAACAAGTCTGGCTTGCTGGAATAAAGTCTAGACAGCTTCATTTGGCCCCATGTACTCCACGGCGTCGGTCTTGGGGCGATATTCGATCAGGCCCATGAGATAGAGAAAATTTAGTGCGGGCAGGAACAGCACGTCCCCGCCGACAACACTCTTCTTCGCAAACCTTCGCAGCACGTCGTACTCATCCACGCGCCGGGCCTTCAAGCGAGCCAGTAGCAGCAACGAGACGTTGATGACCGTGCGATCAGGATGAGAGTGCTTGGTCGGCCGCAGCATCGCCCACCTCCCCGATATCGCAATTCCAGTACATGTAGAACAGCACGGCGCGAGTCAAGCGCTTGTGGACGTGCTGCCGCAAGACAGGATCGCGGTTGAACAAAAGGTCCACCAGATACTCCATGACCTCGTCGAAGGTCTGGTAGTCCTTGCGTTTGGCGATGATCTTGAATTGGAACTCATCGACCACCGACTCGTACATGCGCAGTAGGTCGAGGTTTTCCGGTGCTGCAAGGAAAGCTCGAATTTGAGCCGTCTCCTTCAGGTACCTCCGCCGCTGCGCCTTGGCGTAGTCGGCACTCATGTTGTTGAGTGCGTTCTTCTGCTCGTAGGTCACGCGCGCGGTCGGTGGATCGTCCAGCATCGCGACCACGCCGTCCTTCTGGCGCGCCAATGCTTGCACTACTTCGGCTAGGTCATCGGGACTGACGATCAACGGTGAATCGACCGGATCAAGGCCTGCCTCCCTCGCGACCTCAGGGAATCGCTTCAGCCAGATTTCCAGTTGCTCCAGTCCGCAGAGGTAGATCGACGAGGCGGGAATGCCGCATTGAGACGCGATGTATTCGCGTATCTCGGTTTCGGCATTGCCCGCCAGCCGACGGTTGGCGAACAGCATGTAGTGATCAAGCTGCTTGGCCTCGCGCAGTTTCTTAACGCGGGGAATTTCTTTCCCCAGCACTGTGTTCGCAGCCGTCGTGCTGAAGAAATCGGACTCGGAAAAATTTCGGTTATAGCCGTTGGTATGCTTGGCCTGGACGATGGTTGTCCCGACCCACGGGGCCGTCTTACTTGGGTGCAGTTCCGCCGTTCCAATGAACTTGGCATCGCGCCCGCCATCAGGCCCTTTTGCGAATCCTTGGACCGAAACCCCAAGCAAACGCTGGCATAGGAGAATGATGAGCGTCTCGAACTGGCCATCGCTAAGGTCTTCGTATGCAAATTTCATTGCGGTTCTGGCTCGCTCGAACTTTTAAGCTGCGACCTTGATGCCGGCGGCATGCGCGCGCCGCGCTGGCCGAACGACGATTTCGACATGCTGGTCCAGCGAAACAAGCGCCTGCATCAAACGTTCAAGTGAGATGTTTTGCAACTTGTAGCGTCGCACCTGAGACACCTTAGGCTGCGTCATCCCGGTGATGTGAGCGGCTTCGGTCTGGCTGAGGCTGCGCTTGTCGATCAGCTCGTTCAGTTTGACCGCCAAGACGGCTTTCGCCGACAACTCTTCCCCGCTGGCGAATCCGAGGTCGGCCAGCACGTTGTCGGTGCCTTGAGGATGGACTTTGCGCGTCATCACGATCTCCCGCTCGCACGATATCGGGCGAGCACTGCCTTTAACCGCTTCTCGATCAACTCTACGTCCTGCTTCGGTGTGGGGATGCCGGACCTAGACTTCTTCTGGAACGCATGGAGCACATGCACCGCATCGCCGGCCCATACCGTGTAGACGGCAAGGAAGGTGTCGCCCCGATGTCTTCGTACACCCCGGAACAAGCCCCTACCAGGGCTTGGTTACGCCCGGCGTACTACCCAACTGAACGACGAACAGTGTCACACCCATAACTTTCTGTACGGGGACGGAGAACACCTTGAAGTCCTTCTTCGAGGAGCCTTCCCAGAACAGGAGCTTGTGCTTCTTCGTCATCATCATATCTGTTCGGGTATAGAAGGCAAGTATGGAAATTGTCGCAATAGCGTTGCGACAATCGAGCCATGAGACTGGGCGCTCGGATGCGGCAGCGTCTCCAGCGCAACTACGGATAGCCCGGGAAGCCCGAGCTGGATCATGCCGTCGCCTCCACAGAGCGTAGAGCACCCGTGATGGCCTCCCCCCGGGCTCGCTACGAGCTCGGCCGCATCCCGCACCGGCTTGTTCTCGGTGTGGACGTAGTGCATGAACATTGCCACCGTCTTGTCGCTCGTCAGCTTCATGCCGATGTTGGTTGGCACGCTCGAATTGGTAATGTCGGTCGTGGCCTGGCAGCGGATACCGTGCGTACCGACATGCGGCACACCTGCGGCCCTGAGTCCGCGCTTCCAGCCGCCGTAGTGTTCGCCATGCGTTAGATGCCGGGCCGGGTCGTTGGACGACGGCATCAGCCTGCTCGGCGGTCAGTACCCTGTACTGGCCCAAGTCGGGCTTGCGGCGTGCGTTTTAGAACTTCCAATACGAGCTCCGGATTGCACCTCCAGCCTACCGGGCGGGCCGGGTCCTGCCACGCGTGATTCCGCCACAGCCCCTGCGCGTCGCGGAACGTAGGCAGGCCGCTTTCGGCACTGGGGCCGGAACCAGACAGCACCACGATCTTTCTGGGTTGTATCTCGGGTTTGATTTGGCCCCCTTTGCCAAACGTAACGTTAACTCAGGGGGCGTGCCTACGACTCGGTCATTTATGAGCGGGGCCGCACTCAACGTCGATTTGCCGGTGCGCAAGAAGCTGCCGGCCAGCGGCCGTCATTACCGGGCTCCCGCCGTCGGTCAGGGTCCCGGGCACATGCACGCAGACAACAAAAAACCCGGCGATGCCGGGTTCTTTGTTTGATGCTTTCACCGCAGAATCAGGCCGCGAACAACGCCTTCATCTTCTTCAGCGCGTTGGCTTCCACCTGACGGATACGCTCGGCGGAGACGCCGTACTCATCGGCAAGCTCCTGCAGGGTGACCTTGCTGTCGGCGTCCAGCCAGCGGCGACGGATGATGTCGCGCGAGCGGCTGTCGAGCTCGGCCAAGCCTTCGCGCAGCAGCTGCAGCTGGTTGTCTTCGCTGTCCGCGCGTTCGTAGGCCATCGACGGGTCTTCGTCGTTGGCGGCCAGGAACGCAGCCGGCGACGGCGGGGCGTTGTCGTTGTCTTCGTCGGTCGGTGCGTCGAAACCGATGTCGCGACCGGACAGGCGCGATTCCATTTCCAGCACCTCACGCTCGGAGACGTTGAGGTCCTTGGCCACCGCGCTGACTTCGGCCGCGTTCATCCAGCCCAGGCGGGTCTTGGACTTGCGCAGGTTGAAGAACAGCTTGCGCTGCGCCTTGGTCGTGGCGACCTTCACGATGCGCCAGTTCTTCAGGATGAACTCGTGCATTTCCGCACGGATCCA
>DGLB01000055.1:95577-118999 GCA_002387845.1 Stenotrophomonas maltophilia
AGGCCGTAGCCGTTGTAGCCACGGGCCACGTGCACCACGAAGCGCAGGTGGGAATGGACCAGCTCGCGCGCGGCGTCCAGGTCCTGCTCGTCGCGGAAGCGGCGGGCCAGGTCCTGCTCGTCATCGACCGACAGCACCGGAATCTGGTGCACGGCACCGATGTAGGCGTCCAGCGAACCGAGCGCACTGGGAATCGGGAGATTGTTTGCCACAAGGGCAGTAGAGGTGTTCTGGCTCATGGTCGTCATTTTAGCAGTCCGGTATTTGGACTGCTGGGGGGTTAAAAAGTTCCAGTGTTCCGCAGGCGAAACGCTGGCTCAGATCACCCGTCTAACGTACAGGGAAATGGTGACAGTGGCGAGTGGGTGGGATTTTACTGAAAAACCCTATGATTCAATAGGATAGGGTCATAAACGTCACGAGTGCGTCGTTTTGGGCCGGACAATCCCAGCCCGCCGGCCCCATTCAGGATGAAAACGTTGCCAAGGATTCAGGGCGGGACCTTGCGTGGGTCCCGATTTGCAGGCCGAACGGACATGGCCCGTCCCTACGCGGGCCAACCGTGGGGACGGGCCATGCCCGTCCGCGACCCAGCCCGAACTACCGGCGGCCGAACGTGGGGCTGGCCCAGCCTTCGCGCCGTGCCCGGTCCACCTCGTCCTCTTCGCCGTGTGCGGGTGGCTCTGTCGAACGCTTGGTGGCCTTGTTGGTGGCCATGACCGCCTTGTTGACCGTGTTGCTCCACACGGTGAGGTCGACGACGTGCGGGTCGTTCTCGTAGGCGATCAGCCGATCCACCAGCAACCGCACCAGATCGGGGGCGTGGTACTTCCTGCGCTTGGCGATGCCTTTGAGGCGGCAACGCATTTCGTCTTCCATCCTGAACTTGAACCACTTCGGCTGCTTCATCGACGGTTCCTCAGGTGTGGCGGGATGTGGCTGTACGGCAGCACTTCGGTGTAGCGCACGGTGCGGTCCAGCACCTTCGGCACGTGCAGGGCGACCGGGCCATGCGGGCCGATCACGCGGTAGAGCAGGAAGCCCTCGCCGTACTCGGTACGGATGCGGGTGCCCGAGCCCATGCCGACTTCGCTGAGCCAGTGGCCGCGTGACATGAGGAAAGGCGTGGTGGGATCGTCATGGATGTCCCAGGGGAAGCCGTGGCCGGCAGTGGGGGCGACGTTGTGGTGTTGGGGTTCGGGTTGCGCGGATGATTCAACTGCTGGGGTCTTGACCCTTCGCGTTTGCATCGTTTGTCCTCGACAGGTGAGTGCCCCCTCGCCGGCTGGCGAGGGGAGGTCGGGAGGCTAGAAGCCGTACGAAACAGACGGTGGGCATATTTCCCCGGAGGAGGGTGTTGTATTAGCCACCCTCCCGACCAGGCACGTTTGAACACTACAGGTTTCGTAGGAGCTTCTAGACTCCGTCCGCGCACCATGCCCCTCTGAAAGTCGCAAAGAAACAGGCAAAAACGACGTGTTTCGGGCAATTTCAATGTCAATACAAGTCGATGGCGCATCCGCCCTCATTTGGTGAGAACTGCGTTCCAGTATTGAAGAAATCAATCGATGTCATCATCGTGTTCCGGTGTGTTTATCTGTTCTTCGGCCTGCGATGCGTCTTCGTTCGCGTGCTGCAAGCGTCAACGTGCGCTACGCGGTGGGTCCATCGTGGACACGCACGGCGTGTCCCTACGCGGCCCTTCTGGTTCCCTGTAGCGACGCGCCATGCGCGTCCCCACGCCATGCATCCGAAGGCGCGCCGGGCGAGCGCCCGGCGAACAGCGCAATCATCCTGCGCACGTGGCAATGCGTAGTGACGCGCCATGCGCGTCAACCGCGCCACGCGCGGCACAAGCATCCGAAGCCCCCATCCACCACGCCCCGCAGAACCGGCCGACGTTTAGAGGTGCCCGGAGACGTGTGTCAGGCGTTCATGACCCCGGAACGAAGAGCGGACGGGCATGGCCCGTCCCTACGAACCGCGTCAATTGTCATGCGTTACCGGGCGTTGAGAATTCCACGGCGGTCGTCTGTCGACCGACCCCACCAAAGCGACCCTCCGTGAACCGCATTGATCCCAGTCATCTGATGACGCCATCCGATGCCAACATCGCGGCGATACCGGTCATGTGTCATGCGTTACCGAATGTGGGGAATTCCACGGCGGTCGTCTGTCGACCGACCCCACCAAAGCCAGTCTCCGTGACCCGCAATGATCCGAGGCATCGGATGACGCCATCCGATGCCCCCATCACGGCGATGGCGACCATCGAACCGGTGCCTCAGTAATACCCCGAAAGATTCAGGAAGAACCCTTTGCTCTCATACCGCAGCTCGGTCAGGTCATCACTGAACTCGGTGAAGTTGTACCCCGCCCCCACCTTGAAGTTCTGTCCAATCTGCCGATCCACGCCCACCAGCCAGCCCTGCTTGTCGCCGCCCTCGCGCACGTCCAGCCAACGGTACTCAGCCAAACCCTCCCACTGCGCCCACAAGCGATAGCGCAACTGCAATGCAGAGAAGTTGACCCGACTGTCCAGCCAGTCCCCGGTGCCCCGCCCCGTCCGGTAATCGCCCCAGCGCGCGGCCAGCTTGCCTGCCACTTCCCAACGCTCGCCAATCTGCCGCACACCTTCAAACGACACGATCTGCGACTTCTGGTCATACACGTTGCCGCCCTCCTGCCCCAGCGAGGCCACGTCGTACAGATACGTGTACTTGCCGAACGCGGCCCAGCGGGTGTTGTCGTGCGGCCGCCAGGCGAACCCCAGGTTGGATTCCACCAGCTTGGCATCGGCCAAGGCGTTGCGCTTGTCCTGCGTATCGGCATAGTTCGCACGCAGGGCAACGCGCCAATCCTCATTGACCTTGTACAGCAGGCGGTTGGTGGTCACCCACTGCTCGCGGTCCTCAGCGCCCTGGTCGCGGCGGTACTCCAGCTTGCTGGTCCACTGCGTGTTGGCGTCGGTACGCCCACCACTCACGCTGTAAGCGCGGCGGTCAACACGCCCGGTGGTGGCATCCAGCTTGCCGTCCATCACCGTGAAGCCCAGGTTCCAGCCCTGCGCTGGATAGAAGTCCATGCCGAAGGTGTTGACCAGCCCGGCGGTGTCCTCGCGACGGTCTTTCAGGTATTGGCTTTCATTGAACACATTGACCTGGTTGCTCAGCCGCCAGCGTTGGCCCAGGGTCCAACCGGACTGCAGGCCGGTGTCGTACAACGGGTCCACCGTGGTGCTGTCGGTGCTGTAGCTGTAGTTGCCGTAGAAGCTGTGCTCCGGCGTCATCCAGTACTCGGCCTCGACCTTGCCACCGTCGCCACGGCTGCCGCTGCTCACTTCCGCGCCCACGCTGGAACGGTCGCCGAACAGATAGCGCGTACCCAGCGTGACCAGGTTGTTGTCCTCGTACGCACCGCCGTCATCGTCGACGGTCAGCTGCCCCACCCCATACAGCTCCCACTTCGCCCCGAAGCGCTGGCGGTAACTCAATGCAGCCAGGGTGCCGTCCACTTCCACCCCGGCGCTCTCCTCGCGCACGCGGCGCAATTCACCGCCGAGCTGGCCGTTGTTGCCCAACCGCCAATCCAGGGTCAGCTGCGACTGCTCCACCGCCACGTCGCCGCGCTCGGCACGGCTCTGTCGGCCATACAGGCTGAGGTTGTCGGTGAAGTAACCCAGGAACTCCGCGCCATACTCCTCCAGCGCCAGCCCGGTGTCGGTGCGCGATACCGAGAAACCGGAGTCCACATCGCGCCACCACGCCCCGAAGCTCCAGTCCTGCCTGGTCCAGCCGAGCTCGCGCAGGTTGGCACGCGCTTCCACCGCGCGCGCGTCGCCCTTGCGCTGGTCTGTCAGCGGATTGCGCTGGATGAAGCTCAAGCCGCCGTTGTCGGAATAGAAGATCGGCGCGGCGGTGGCCTCGGTACGGGTCTGCTCCAGCTTCAGGTAGGTACCGCGCCCGGCCTGCAGGGTCAGGTCGGCCCCCATCAGGCTGTAGTCGTCGCCACTGCGGTTCTCATCCACATAGGTGCCGCCCACGGCCACGTGGTCGCCGAACCACTGCTTGCCACGCAGACCGGCACTGACGTCATCGGTGCTGAAGCCCAGCGGCACGTATTCGTAATCGACCAGCAGGATCTGGTCGTAGCCGTCCAAGGGCGTGTCGCGGGTCAGCGTGCGCACGTTCTCGCGGGTAATCTGCGACAGCGCGCGGGTCAGCAGGATGCGGCCCTGGATTTCGTTCACCTCGTAGTCCACGCCTGCCTGCAGCGTGGTGCGCACCTCGGTGCGGCCGGTGGTGCGGTCGCGGACCTCCAGCACCACCTGCTCCGAGCCCGGCAGCAGGTCGGTATGGCGCAGGTAGTACAGGCTGCCGCCGGTGCCCAGGAACTCGCTATGGCCGAGTGCGGACTGCGCCTCGGAGCCGAACGCCTTCAGATACGAACGCGGGTCGCCCAGCGGCGTGGTGGCACGCGAACGCCAGCTCAGCGCCGCGCCGTACAGCGAACGCACGTATTGGCCGTACTCGGTGCCGGTGAAGCCGGTGGCGAAGTTGCCCCACAGCGCCTGGTTCTGGTCCCAGTCCACGCGCACATAGAGCTGGCCCTGGGTATCCACGTCGCGATAGGTGGTGGAATCGTCGCCGTACACCGGGTAGTACTGGTCCGGGTCCAAGCGGCGGAACACGTCGCGTGCGTCGGCATCGAGGAAGCCGCTGAACAGGTCCTTGAGCTCGCGGTCGTAAGTATCGGCCTGTGCGGTGATCAGGTACTTCCCACGCACCTTGCTCTTCAGATAGAACGCCAGCCGCCCTTCGCTGAGGAAGCTGTCATCGCGCTCCTGGTCGGCCACCAGCGGGTCGAGGTTACCGCTGGCGGTGTTCTTCGACATCGTCACGTCAGCCAGGGCCACCAGGAAGCGGTAACTGCCGGTCACATCCACGTCCAGCGTGCGGGTCAGCGGCGGTGCATCCAGCGCTTCCACCTGCACGTTGTAGCGATGCTGCCCGATCGGCTCCAGGAACTCGGCAGCGAATTTCTGCTCCAGGTCCACCGGGAAGCTCTGGCCGTTGATCAGCACGCGGGCGTTCGGGGCCAGGCCACGGCCATAGATGCGCACGCGCGAGCCATAGATGGGAATGTTCTGCTGGCGCAGCGCATTCTGGCCGTAGATCGCATTGGTCAGCTGCTGGTCGCGCGCATCCTCACCATTGAGCACCTTGCCCAACGTCTTCTGCACGTTGTCACGCACCTGCTGGGTACCGCGCTCGTAGTCGGTGGGCAGCACCAGCTGGAAGCGCTGCGCGCTGGTTTCATCAAATGAACCGTCCTTGCCGTAAGCGCGGGCAATGTACTGCAGGTCATCGCCCTCGCGCAGGTTGAGGTCGGCCGGCAGCTGACCGTCCCACTCGGTGTTGGCGACGTAATCCACCGGCATGTCGATACGCGCCAGCGGCGTGACCAGGTCGGTATCCGAGCCGCGGTACAGCGTGATCTCGATCCGCTCGATGAACGAAGCGTAGTTGTTGTAACCATGGAAGCGCAGCGGCTTGGTCAGGCGGCCGTTCTCGAACGGGGCCATCGAACCGGTCTGCACATTGAGCACCGGTGCAGACAGGGCCGGGTCTTCGGTGGCCCACACCACCGCCCCATCGGGAAGCTCGGTGACGAACTGGCCGCCCGGAGCCGGCACCGTGGCCCCCACCGGCGCAGTCGGTGCCGGGGAGGGTGCGGCCATCGGCTCTTCCTGGACCTGCAGCAGCAGTTCATTGCCCCGCTTGCAGCCATCCGCGCCGCACAGCGTGCCGGGTACGTCCACCGCCTGCGATGCGGTGGTCTGTGCGGAAGCCACCGGCAGGCTGAGGGTGAGGACGATGACCAGTGCCGTCATGAAGGGTGTCTTGTTCATGGTCATCTCCTCAGCGCTCGGCGCGGTCGGCGAGGCGGGCCGGCGCGATGGGCTGCACCTGGACCTGCACGCGGTCGGCTACGTCGGCCGGGAGGCGTGGCAACAACGCCTGTCGAAGTGCTTCCACCCGCGCCAGTCCCAGCGCCTCCTGGCCACTGGGGGTCTGCAGCAGCAGGTGGCCGCCACCGCCGGCCTGCAGCAGCCGGGCTGCGTGTGCCAGCACGGCCTCGCTGTCCGGCGACAGACGCGCCGAGGCCGGTTCGAACACGCCCTCCCCGATGTTCAACGTGGGTGGCCGTGCCGACGCTGGAGCCGCCTCGAAGCGGGCATCCGGCAACTGCACACCGAAGTCGAAGCGGGCCGGCAGGCCGGGGGTGACCCGGCGCAGCAGCGGATTGCGGGTGGTGAAGCGCGCATCGGCCGGCAGCGTGGTCGGGTCGACCTTGAGGATGAAGTTGCGGCCACGGGCACCGCCACCGTCCACGCCAACCAGGTGGTAGCGACCGAACGCGTCGGTCTCCATCACCAGGCCTTCCACCGAGGCCACGCGCACACCGGGGATGCCGCGCTCACCCTCGTCCTGCACACCGTTGCCGTTGCGGTCCTCGAACACGCTGCCGACGATCAGGCTTTCGTCCAGCAGCGGGTCGCCCACCACTTCGACGTCGGCCGAGGCCACGTTGCCGATGGTGGTGTTGACCGCATCCACCGCAGTGACCCGGTTGGTATGGATGCCCTGGCCGACGCCCGCACCCACCCGCAGGTAGTACACCAGCGTGGCCTGGCCACCGGCGGCGATGTCGATGCCATCTACCCGCAGCGGCGTGCGCGAGGTGACGAAGCCGGCGTTGTCCATGTCGCGGACCGCGAAGCCTTCCTGCACGAAGGTGAAGCCGGCCGGCAGCGTATCCAGCACGGTCACGCCCAGCGCATCCACTTCGCCCATGTTCTCCACGGTCACCGTGTAGCGCATCAGCTCGCCCACCTTCACGGTGCGCTGCGCGGCCTGCTTGCTCAGGCGCAGAACGGTGTCGCCCGCGACCACGGTGATGTTGACCACGCCGTCCACGCACACCGGGGTGGGAATGGACATGTCGCAGATGTTGTAGGTGAAGCTGTCCGCGCCGCTGTAGCCGACGAAGGCGGTGTAGATGCAGATGCCGTCGGTACAGGTCACCCGGCCATAGCGCGCCGCGAACAGGATCCGGAACGAGCGCCAGTTGATCGGTGCACCGGTGGTGCTGACGTTGTCCACGATGGAGAAGGTGGTCGGCTGCCCGTCTTCGGCGGTGATCACCTCTTCCTCCACCTCCACGTCGTTGGGCAGCACCTGCACGCTGACCGTGGCGATGCCGCAGTCGGCCGGCGTGGTCTGGGTGCACACCGTGTAGGCAAACGTATCGGTGCCGCTGAACATGTCGTTCGGGGTGTAGCGCAGGGTGCCGTCGCCCAGCACCTCCACGCCACCCGAGCTCGGCGCCGTGCTGACGGTGATGACCAGCCCCGCCGGTACCGCCGGGGTGCCGCCCACCAGATCATTGGCCAGCACCGGAATCACCACCGCGGTGTCCTGCTGGGTGCTGGCGCTGTCGTCAGCCGGCTGCACCGGCGTACCGACGGGCGGGCTGGCCAGGGTGACGCTCACGGTGCCGATGTCGCACACGCCCGGTTGGCTGACCAGGCAGATCTGGTAGGTGGTGGTGTAGGTGGCACCGGCCACGCCGCCCGACACGTCCACGCTGCCATTGGGCTGGATGGTGATGGCGGTGGTGTTGGTCGGGGTCAGCAGCACCGTGGTCGGATCAAGCGCACTACCGTTGAAGGTGTCATTCACCAGCACGTTCAGCACCCCATTGGCACCGGTGACCGGCACGTTGGTCGCGGTGTCGTCGACCGCATCCAGGGTGCCGCCGACGGCGGTCACGGTGATGGTCAGGGTGGCGGTATCGCAGATGCCCGCATACGGAGCCGGCAGACACAACTGGTAGATGAAGGTGTCAGTGCCGGTGAAGCCGCTGTTGGGCGTGTACGTGTAGCTGCCGTTGGCGTTAAGCACCACGGTGCCCTGCACCGGCGCGGTGACCAGCGAGTACACCGAGCCACCGCTGGCGTTGTCGTTGACGGCCAGGCTGCTGTTCAGAGCCTGACCCGCCGGCGTGGTCGCCACGTCGTTGACCGCATCCGGACGGACCAGCACCAGCGCGGTGGCCTGGGCGCAGTTGCCCGGGTTGGCCGCTTCGCAGATCTGGTAGGTCAGTGTCAGCGCACCGGCGGCGGCACTGCCGGCGATGGTGATGATGCCGTTCGCATCGATGCTGACGCCGGCCGGGGGCGCGATCAGCGACACCGTTACCTGCGCCGGCTGCACCGGAGCGCCGTTGATCAGGTCGTTAGCCAGCACCGACGGCGTGCTGCCACCAGCACCCGGCAGGGTCGGCGTGCCGCTGAAGTTGTCGCTCACCGCCTGCAGCGTGGTCGCACTCACGGTCACGCTGACCGTGGCGGTGTCGCACACATTGAGGTTGGGAGCCGGCAGGCACACCTGGTAGGTGAAGCTGTCGGTGCCGGTGAAGCCCGGATTCGGCGTATAGCTGATGGTGTTGTCGCCGTTGACCACGGCGGTACCGCTCAGCGGCGTACCGATCACGGTGAACACCGGATTGAGCGGCAGCGTGTCGTTGGCGGCCACGTTGAGCACCGTCGTGCCGGTACCACCGGACAGCGTGTCATCGGCGGCATTCGGGCGCACCGCCACCAGTGCGGTGGCCTGGGCGCAGTTGGCCGGCACCGCGTTCTCGCAGACCCGGTAGGTCAGCGTCGTCGCCACCGGGGTCAGCCCGGCGGCCACGCTGATCACCCCGTCGGCAGCCATGGTGTAACCGGTGACCGGCGTCACCAGCGAAGCGGTCACCGGCGTGGTGCCCGGCACGATGGGCGCGCCATTGAAGGTGTCATTGAGCAACACACTGGTGGTGGTGCCGCCCGTGGCCGGCACGATCGGTGTGCCGCTGAAGTTGTCGTTCAAGGCGCTCAGGCTGGTGGTGCCCACGCTCACCGTGACCGTGGCGGTCGAGCACACCCCTGCCCCCGGAGCCGGCAGGCACACCTGGTAGGTGAAGGTGTCGGTGCCGGTGAAGCCGGCCGTTGGCGTGTAGCTGATGGTGTTGTCGCCGTTGACCACGGCAGTGCCATTGCCCGGCGTGACCAGCACGGTCAGGGTCGGGTTGGCCGGCAGGGTGTCGTTGGCGGTGACATTCAGCACCGTGGTGGCGCCGGCGGTCGCGGTCAGCGTGTCATTGGCAGCGGCCGGGCTCACCGCAACGATGGCCGTGGCCTGGGCGCAGTTGGTCGGCACGGCGGTTTCGCAGACCTGGTAGGTCAGCGTCGCCGCAGCCGGCGGCGTTCCCGGAGCCACGGTGATCTGGCCGTTGGCCGCAACGCTGTAACCGGTCGGCGGCGTGACCAGGGTGACGGTCACCGGCGTGCTGCCCGGTGCAATCGGCACACCGTTGAAGGTGTCGTTGAGCAGCACGCTGGCAGTGGTGCCACCGGCCGCCGGGGAAATCGGCGACGGGGTGAAATCATCCGCGGTCGCCACCAGGGTGGTGGCATTGACGGTCAGGCTCACCGTGGCGGTGTCGCAGACGGCGGCCCCCGGTGCCGGCAGACACAGCTGATAGGTGAAGCTGTCCGCACCGGTGTAACCGGCGGTGGGTGTGTAGCTGATGCTGCCGTCGCCATTGACGGTGGCGGTGCCGTTGGTCGGTGCCACCGACACGGTCACTACCGGGTTCAACGGCGCGGTGTCATTGGCCAGCACGTTGAGCAGCGTGGTGGAGCCCGCAGTGGCCAGCAGGGTATCGGCGACCGCATCCGGACTCACCGCGACAATGGCCGTGGACTGGGCGCAGTTGGTCGGCACGGCGATCTCGCAGACCTGGTAGTCCAGGGTGACGGCCGCAGGCGTGGTTCCCGGAGCCACGGTGATCACACCGGTGGCCGCCATGGTGTAGCCGGTGACCGGGGTCACCAGCGAGGCGCTGACCGGCGTGGTGCCGGGTACGATGGCGGCCCCGTTGAAGGTGTCATTGAGCAGCACGCTGGGGGTGCTGCCACCGGCGGCCGGTGCGATCGGCGTACCGGTGAAGGTGTCGGCCACCGCCACGATGCTGGTCGCGCCGACGCTCAGCGTGACCGTGGCGGTGTCGCACACGCCCGCGCCCGGAGCCGGCAGGCACAGCTGGTAGGTGAAGCTGTCCGCACCGGTGTAGCCGGCCGTCGGCGTGTAGTTGATGGTGCCGTCGCCATTCACCGTGGCGGTGCCATTGGTCGGCGCGACCGACACGGTCACCACCGGGTTGAGCGGCGCAGTGTCATTGGCCAGCACGTTGAGCACCGTGGTAGCACCGGCCGTGGCGGTGAGCGTATCGGCCACCGCATCCGGGCTGACCGCAACAACCGCCGAGGCACCGGCGCAGTTGGTCGGCACCGCGTTCTCACAGACCTGGTAATTCAGCGTGACCGCGGTCGGCGTGGTGCCGGGAGCCACGCTGATCACACCGCTGGCATTCATGCTGTAACCGGGCACCGTGGTCAGCAGCGACGCGGTCACCGGCGTGGTGCCGGGCACGATGGCCGCGCCGTTGAAGGTGTCGTTGAGCAGCACGCTGCTGGTGCTGCCGCCAGCCGCCGGCGCAATCGGCGTGCCGGTGAAGTCATCGTTGAGCGCGCTCAGCGTGGTGGCGCTGACGGTCACGGTCACCGTGGCGGTGTCGCAGACGCCCGCGCCCGGTGCCGGCAGACACAGTTGGTAGGTGAAGGTGTCGGTACCGGTGAACGCACCGGTCGGGGTGTAGCTGACGGTGCCGTCACCATTCACCGTGGCGGTGCCGTTGGTTGGAGCGACCGACACGGTCACCACCGGGTTCAACGGTGCGGTGTCGTTGGCGAGCACATTGAGCACCGTGGTGGTGCCGGCTGCCGCAGGCAGCGCGTCGGCCACCGCCTCCGGGCTGACCGCCACCACGGCCGTGGCGGCGACACAGTTGGTCGGCACCGCGTTTTCGCAGACCTGGTAGTTCAGCGTGACCGCCGCCGGGGTCGTGCCGGGTGCCACGGTGATCACACCGGTGGCCGCCATGCTGTAGCCGCCCGGTGGGGTCAGCAGCGAGGCGGTGACCGCCGTCGTCCCCGGCACGATGGGAGCACCGTTGAACGTGTCATTGAGCAGCACGCTGGCAGTGCTGCCACCCGTGGCCGGGGCGATCGGCGTGGCAGTGAAGTCATCATTCACCGCCACCAGCGAGGTGGCACTGACGGTCAGCGCGACCGTGGCCGTATCGCAGACCGAGGCACCCGGTGCCGGCAGGCACACCTGGTAGGTGAAGCTGTCCGCACCGGTGAAGCCGGCGGTCGGGGTGTAGCTGATGGTGCCGTCGCCATTGACGGTGGCGGTGCCGTTGGTCGGCGCGACCGACACGGTGATGGTCGGGTTGTCCGGCAGCGTGTCGTTGGTGGTGACGTTGAGCACGGTGCTGGTGCCGGCGGTGGCCGGCAGGTTGTCATCCACCGCCACCGGGCTGACCGCGACCACCGCACTGGTGGCGGCGCAGTTGGTCGGCACCGCGTTCTCGCAGACCTGGTAGTTCAGCGTCACGGCGGCCGGGGTGGTGCCCGGGGCCACGCTGATCACGCCATCGGCGGCCATGCTGTAGCCCGGTTCGGCGGTGAGCAGCGTGGCGGTGACAGCGGTGGTGCCGGGCACGATGACAGCACCGTTGAACGTGTCATTGAGCAGCACGCTGGCGGTACTGCCGCCCGTGGCCGGTGCGATCGGGGTGGCGGTGAAGTCATCACTGACAGCTGCCAGGGTGGTGGCGGCCACGGTCACGGTGACCGTCGCGGTGTCGCAGACCGACGCGCCAGGAGCCGGCAGGCACAACTGGTAGGTGAAGGTATCGGTACCGGTGAACGCACCGGTCGGGGTGTAGCTGAGGGTGCCGTCACCATTGACCACGGCGGTGCCGTTGGTCGGAGCGACCGACACCGTCACCACCGGGTTCAACGGTGCGGTGTCGTTGGCCAGTACGTTGAGCACGGTGGTGGTGCCGGCGGCAGCCGGCAGTGCGTCGGCCACCGCATCCGGACTGACCGCGACCAGCGCAGTGGCACCGGCGCAGTTCGTCGGCACCGCGTTTTCGCAGACCTGGTAGTTCAGGTTCACTGCCGCCGGGGTGGTCCCCGCCGCCACGCTGATCACACCATCGGCGGTCATGCTGTAGCCGGCCGGCGGCGCGATCAGCGACGCAGTCACGGCCGTGGTGCCGGGCACGATCGGGGTGCCGCTGAAGGTGTCGTTGAGCAGCACGCTGGCCGTGGTGCCGCCCGTGGCCGGGGCAATCGGCGTGGCGGTGAAGTCATCATTGACCGCTGCCAGCGCAGTCGCGCTGACCGTGACGGTCACGGTTGCGGTATCGCACACGCTGCCGCCCGGTGCGGGCAGGCACAGCTGGTAGGTGAAGGTGTCGGTGCCGGTGAACGCGCCGGTCGGGGTGTAGCTGACCGAACCGTCGCCATTGGCCACCGCCGTGCCGTTGGTGGCCCCGCCGACGATGGTGACCACCGGATTGAGCGGTGCGGTGTCGTTGGCCAGCACGTTGAGCACGGTGCTGGTGCCGGCGATGGCCGGCAGGGCATCGGCCACGGCATCCGGGCTGACTGCGACCAGCGCGGTGGCAGCGGCGCAGTTGGTCGGCAGCAGGTTTTCGCAGACTTGGTAACTGAGCGTGGTGGCGGCCGGCGTGGTGCCCGGAGCCACGGTGACCACACCCGCAGCGGACATCGTGTAGCCGGTCACCGGGCTGAGCAGGGTGGCGGTCACCGGGGTCGTGCCCGGCACGATCGGGTTGCCATTGAAGGTGTCGTTGAGCAGCACGCTGGCGGTGCTGCCGCCCGCCGCCGGGGCAATCGGCGTGGCGAGGTAGCTGTCATTCACCGCCACCAGCGAAGTGGCACTGACGGTGAGCGCCACGGTGGCGGTGTCGCAGACGCTGCCATGCGGTGCCGGCAGGCACAGCTGATAGGTGAAGGTATCCGGGCCGACAAACGGACCGGTGGGCGTGTAGCTGATGGTGCCGTCGCCGTTGACCAGAGCGGTGCCGCCGATCGGGGCCACGCTGATGGTGAGCACCGGCGTGGTCGGCGCGATGTCATTGGCCAGCACGTTGAGCACGGTGGTGGTACCGGCCGTGGCCGGCAGTGTGTCGTTGACCGCATCGGGGCTCATCACCACCACGGCGGTGGCGCTGGCGCAGTTGGTGGGCACAGCGGTTTCGCAGACCTGGTAGTCCAGCGCGATGGAACCCGGCGGCGTGCCGGCCGCGACGCTGATCACACCGTTGGCGGCCATGCTGTAGCCCGACACCAGGGTGGTCAGCGAGGCGGTCACCGGGGTGGTGCCGGGCACGATGGTCGCGCCGTTGAAGCTGTCGTTGAGCAGCACGCTGGCGGTGCTGCCGCCGCTGGGCGGAATCGGGCTGGCGCTGTAGTCGTCATTCACTGCCACCAGCGCGGCGTTGGCCAGGGTCACCGTGACCTGTGCGGAATCGCAGGTGGTGCCATCCGGTGCCGGCAGGCACACCTGGTAGGTCAAGGTATCGGTGCCGGTCTGCCCGGCGGTCGCGGTGTACTGCAGGCTGCCGGTGGCCGACAGCGTGGCGGTGCCCTTGGTCGGCGCGGTGGTCACGGTGAAAGTGGAGCCGGCCGGCGCATTGTCATTAGCGGCAAGGTTGAACGTGCCGGTCTGGGTACCGGTGACGCTGGCGGTGTCGTCCTGGGCATCCGGCGCGATCAGCACCTGCACCGTGGCGTTGTCGCAGTTGGTGGTGGAACCCAGTTCGCACAGCGTGTAGGTCAGCGAGGTGGCACCGGCCGGGGCAAACCCGGACACGGTGATGACACCGGCGCTGTCGATGCTGAAACCGGTCGGCGGCGCGTCCAGGTTCACCGTGACCTGCAGCGGGCTGGCGGCGGCTCCGTTGAAGGTGTCGTTGCCGAGCACGCTGGGCGTGGTGCCACCGGTACCCGGCGCGAACACCGGCGCGCGGAAGTTGTCGTCCACCGCATTGAGCGTGTTGGCGATGACGTTGAAGGTGATGGTGCCGGTGGCGCAGGTCGCGCCGTCGGGAGCCGGCAGGCAGACCTGGTACTGCGCGGTCTGGGTACCGGCACCGGCGGGGGTATAGGTGAAGGCACCGCCGGCCTGCAGGACCAGCGTACCCGCGGCCGGAGCGGTCACCACGGTGTAGGTGGACGCGGCCGGCGCGTTGTCGTTGATGCTCACATCGCCCGCCAGCGGCTGCCCGGCCGGCGTGGTGTAGGTGTCATCGACCGCGGCGGGCGCAATCAGCAACGCGACCTGGGCCGTGTCGCAGTTGGTCGTGGTACCGGCTTCGCACAGCTCATAGGTGAGGTTCACCGCACCGGCGGCGGCACCGGCCGGCACGTTGATCACGCCCGCGCTGGTGATGGTGTAACCCGGCGGCGGGGTGTTGATCAGGCTGACGGTCACCTGTGCCGCGTTCACCGCTAGACCATTGAACAGATCATTACCCAGCACACTGGGCGTGCTGCCACCGGTCACCGGCGAAATGGCCGGTGTGGTGAACGGATCATCCACCGCGTCCACGGTGTTGGCGGCAATCACGAAGGTGGCAGTGGTGGTGGAGCAGACGCCGCTGTTCGGGGCCGGCAGACACACCTGGTAGTCGAAGCTGTCGTTGGTGCTGCTGCCGGGATTGGAGACATAGGTGAAGCTGCCATCGGCGGCAAAGGTCAGCACGCCCTGCGTGGGTTGGGTGAGCGCGGTGAACACGACCCCGGCGACGGTGTCATCGTTGCCGGCCACCGAACCGGTTTCACTTTGCCCGGACTGCACCGGAATGCTGTCGGCCACTGCGGTCGGGCTGACCAGGACCTGCACGCTGGCGAGATCGCAGTTGGCCGGCGCGGCCACTTCGCACAGCTGGTAGTCCAGCAATACCGCGCCGGGGTCGGTGCCGGGGGCCACGGTGATCGCGCCGGTGGTCGCATCCAGGGTGAAGCCGGCCACTGCGCCCTGCAGGGTGGCGGTCACGGTGCCCGCGGTAACCACGGCACCGTTGAGCGTGTCGTTGCCCAGTACGCTGGGCGTGACACCACCGGCAAGGCCGGAAACCGGCGTGCCGAACAGATCATTGTTGGCCGCCAGTGCATTGGCTCCCAGCGTGACGGTCACGGTGGCGGTGGCGCACACGCCCGCGTTCGGGGCCGGCAGACATACCTGGTAACCGAACGTGTCGGTGCCCGCGCTGCCGGCATTGGGCTGGTAGGTGAAGGTGCCGTCCGGGTTGACGGTGACGCTGCCCTGGGTCGGCGTGGCACCTGCGGCGGTGAACAGCGAACCGGCCGGCGTGTTGTCGTTGATGCCGACGTTGCCGGACACCGGCTGGCCCGCACCGGGCGTGCTGACCGCATCATTCACCGCATTCGGACCCACCACCACCTGTACGCTGGCGGTATCGCACAGCGTGGGCGCCGCGGTCAGGCAGATGCGGTAGCCCAGCGTGACCGGACCGGCCACGGCATTGGCGGGCACGCTGATGGCACCGGCTGCATTGATCGTGTAGCCCGCCGGGGCGGTGACCAGGGTGGTGGTGAGGTTGGCCGGCACCACCGCAGCGCTGTTGAAGGTGTCGTTGCCGAGCACGCTGGCCGTGGTGCCACCGGCAGCGGCTGGAATCGGCGCCGCGTTGAAGTTGTCGTCCACCGCGTCAATGACGTTGGCAGTGAGATTCACGGTGACGATGGCGGTGTCGCACACCGCTGCATTCGGCGCGGGCAGGCACAGCTGGTAGCTGAAGGTATCGGTGCCGGTGGCACCCGCGTTGGCGGTGTAGGTGAACGCACCACTGGCCTGCAGCACCACGCTGCCCTGGGTGGGCGCAGCACCGGTCTGGACAAACGTGGATCCGGCGAACAGGTTGTCGTTGGTACTGACATTGCCGTTGATCGCCTGCCCAGCCTGCACCGCCACGCTGTCATCCACCGCATTCGGACTGACAATCAGCGCCACGTTGGCACTGGCGCAATTGCTGGGCGAGGCCGCCTCGCAGATCTGGTAGGTCAGCGTGACCGGACCGGCGGCCGCCGTGGCCGGCACCACGAGGGTGCCGTTGGCATTGATGTCGTAGCCGGGCGGTGCATTGGTCAGCGTAGCCACGACTGCCGCATCCGCGAACGGCGCACCGGCGAGCGTGTCGTTGGCGAATACGCGTGGCGTGGTACCGCCTGCGCCCGGTGGGAACGGGGTGGCGCTGTAGTCGTCATTGGTCGCGACAATCGCCGCCGCCTGCACGGTGATGGTCGGCGTCGTGGCGGTGTTGTCGCCCGGCGTCGGATCGGTGGTGCCGGGCGGCGGAGTGATGGTGGCGGCGTTGGCCGAGATGGTGGCGGGGGTCACCGTAGGCGCGGTGCCGCTCACCAGCACCACGAGCACATCGCCCACGCCGACGTTGACGCCGACATTGAGGCTGCCGGTACCGGAGCCCGTGGCGCACGAGGTCGCGGCCGACACCACCGCGCAGGTCCAGGTCACACCGGTCAGCTGAGCCGGCACCGAGTCGGTCAGCGTCGCCCCCACCGCGCGCGACGGCCCGGTGTTGCGCACCTCGATCCGGTACTGCACGGCACCGCCGGCCGGCACCGGCGCGCCAGCGGCGGGGCTGACGATGGTCTTGATCACGCTCAACTGCGAGGTCGCGGCCAAGGCGTTGCTGTCGCTGGCGGTGTTGTTGCCCGGGGTGGGATCGGAGATGTCGTTCGGCGCAGTCACCGTGGCGGTGTTCACCAGCGGGTTGCGGTAGGCCTGCGCGTGGACGCTGGCAGCGCCCAGCGTCATCAGCAGCGCCCCGGCCAGATGCAGCGCGCGGGCGCGCAGGCGGCTGGCGGACGGTTGACGGGCGAAGCGACGGGCGCTGGCGGTTTGCATGCAGTGATCCTCGGAAGCACCGCGCGGCGACCAGAACGGGCGACCTGCGCGTCACGTGTTGCGTCGTTGCTGCCGAAGGCCACCGCGGTGGCCTCCGGGTGGATGTGGCTAGTACGCGGCGGGGTCTGCGCTGAAGCTGACCGGCACGGTGATCGTGGCCTGCCCCCCGTTGATCAGATTCACCCCCAGGCTCACCCCGGAGCCGCCGGCAGCGCCTCCACTGGCAGCGCTGCAGACGCTGCCGACCGATGCCGTGCAGGTCCATGGCGCGCTCAACGTGGCCCCTGCGGGCAAGGTGTCGGTGACCTGCGCGGCAGTCACCGGATCCGGCCCGGCATTGCTGACGGTGATGACATAGCTGGCAGTGCCGCCCGGTGTGTAGCTGCCGCTGCCGTCGCTCTTGGTGATCGACAGATCTGCCTGGCGCGTGCGGTTGGTGATCCGGCAGACCACGTTGAGGGGTTGGGCCGACAAGGCAGGCGCGGTGAAGTTGAAACTCTGCCCCGTGCCACTGGTGAGCACCGTCCCGGCCGCGTCACGGCAGTCCCAGGTGCTGGCGTAGCGCGCCAGCACCGTCGCCGTACCCGCCGTTTCAGCCAGCGTGTAGACCGTACCCGGTGTGGTCACCACCGCCGTGGTGGCACCGTTGTTGCCCACGTTGGCCACGCTGGCCAGCACCGTCGCGCCCTGCGCGACGCTGAGGTTGAACACCCCCGTGTCGGTGGTGGGGGCCAGGGTCTTGACCAGCTGCACGGTAGCCGCGCAGCTCTGCGAGATGCTTTCCACGGTGAAGATGGCCTGGCCGATGCGGATGCCAAGCAGGCCCAGCAGGTTGTCGACCACGCCTCCGAGTACGGCGGTGAGCACCGGTCCAACCAGGGCGTTGGTGACGGTGCGCAGCGGGGGCAGCAGCGTGCTGACCAGCGCGTTGACGATGGTGTTCACCGGCAACGGCAGGGTGACCAGGTTGTTGACCAGGCGGACCACCGGTGTGCCGCTGGTGATCTGCACGTCCAGTGAATTGATCAGCGTGGTGACCATCAGGCTGGCACTGACCGTGCCGGTGCTGAGCGTCCGGGTCTGTGGGTAGGGACCGTTGAACGCAACGGACTGGAATCCGGGGGTTCCCGTCGCCACCGCGCGCAATGACACCGTCAGTGGCACGTCCACGTCGGCAAGCTTCAGCGCGTTGGACAACAGGCTGACCGCCACCGTGACGTTGAGCGTGGTGGCATTGATCGGGGTCACGCTGGCCGGGGTAAGCGTGGCGTTGCGGTTGAAGAACACCGCGTCGCTGATGGTGCCGACGTACAGGTTCACCAGGCCCGGGCGGGCCTGCAGGGTGACCGCGTTGCTGGCCAGGTTGACCGCGTTGATGGTGCCTTCGGCGCGGGCCACGTCGGCGTACACCGACAGGTGCAGCAGCGACGCGGTGATCGCCGTGCCGGACAGCGATACCAGCCCTCCCACGTTGAGACCGTTGAGCGCGCTGATCAGCGGGGCGACGTTGAGGCCCTGGGCGATGTCGAAGTCGAACTTGATGCGGATCGCGGCGCTGTGGAACGCGCTGCCGACCGGGCCGCAGTTGTACACCGGCGGTTCCACCACCTGCGCCCAGACCCGCACGTTGGCCAGCCCGGCCAGGCCCAGTGGAGCCAGCTGCGCGGTGGTCAGCGTCACCGGCGTGGGCGTGGTGAGCACATTGCGGAAGTTGTAGATCTGTACGCCACCGGTGATCAGGTCGAGCACGTCCAGGTTGACGTTGGCCAGCGAACCGGGCGGCAGGCTGACCTGCAGCAGGTCGGCCAGGCGGATGGTGCCGGTGAGGCCACTCAGCGATGGGGTCAGCAGATTGAGCGCGTTGGCCGCCGCGGTCTGGCCGTCGGCCTGCAGCACTGACACCAGCGCCGCCTGCAGCTGCGCCAGGGTGATGTTGGCGTTGAGCACCTGGCTGGGGTCGCTGACCACCACGCCGCCGTTGAGCTGGGTCAGCAGCGCATTGAGATTCACATCCGCGCCCGCGATGTTGTTCCAGTCCAGCGCGGTGATGTTGATATTGGTGCCAGGCAGCAGTGTCGTGAACAGCAGGTTCAACACCGGGCTCTGGGTGGAGTTCACCTGCACCAGTCTCGGCCCGGCAGAAACACAGGCTCCGTTGGCCGTACAGGCATCCTGCGCATTTACTTTCGGAACCAGAGAAAATAGTGCGAATAACGTCACAATTAATGCGAGCGCATTAAGTTTGGTGAATCCCCATAACACCCGCTTCACATCTGAAACCTTATCCATCACCCATCCCCTGCGCCGTGGCCGCACCCCTCCTTCACACATCGGATTCCCGATGATGAGGAGCAGCAAGCGCACTGCTTTCGACGTTCTGGTGTTTATTTCCGGCGATTCATGGCCGGTTTCAGGATTAATTACGTGGACGCGGCAAGGGGTCAAACAACGTTTTGTGAAGACGGTAGTTAGTAACGCTGTCGCTCGGGGTGGTTATGATGGGATACCCATGAGGGGCAAGGGCAGTCAGTCATTCTGTACATGCAGGTAAAAGAATCGCTGCCCGGTAAGTATCGATAACCACCCATCACTTAAGGACAGGGAAAGGGGGATTTCTATGTTGTCGATGTCGGATCGAATTCGTAGCGCGCGGACCGCTGCGGGGTTATCTCAGACGCAATTGGCCCTGGAAACCGGGGTCAAGCGCAGTGCGGTGGCACAGTGGGAGCGGCGCGGCGGCACCCATCCCAGTGTGTCGCATCTGGCACGGATTGCCGTGGTCACCCATGTCCGGTTCGAGTGGTTGGCGACCGGTCGCGGGTGCGGAAAACCGGACGGAGAGGAGCTGGAAACGACACAGCCCGCAGCGGATTACGTGCGCAATGACCTGGAGGGCAACATTCTGTCGCTGGTGCGGCGGTTGCCCCCGCGCAAGCGGCAGGTGGCGCACGACATCATCGAGATGCTGGGCGCGTAGCGGTCGTCAGAGCGCCGCGCGCGGCGGCAGCGACCAGTCAATCGGTGGCTGCCCGTGCTGCTCGAGGTAGGCGTTCGCCATCGAAAAATGGCGGCAGCCCAGAAAACCCCGATGCGCCGACAGCGGCGACGGGTGCGGTGCCTTGAGCACGCGGTGGCGGCGGGTATCGATCACCTTGCCCTTCTGCTGTGCATAACTGCCCCACAGCAGGAACACCAGGCCATCGCGTTCGCGGTTGAGGGTTTCCACCACATGGTCGGTGAAGCCTTCCCAGCCGCGCTTCTGGTGTGCGCCGGCCTGCCCTTCCTCAACCGTGAGTACCGCGTTGAGCAGCAGCACACCGCGCTGCGCCCAGGGCAGCAGGCAGCCGTGGTCGGGCCGCGCGATGCCCAGGTCGCTTTCGATTTCCTTGTACATGTTCAACAGCGACGGCGGCACCGGCACGCCGGGCATCACCGAGAAGCTCAGGCCATGCGCCTGTCCGCGACCGTGGTACGGGTCCTGGCCCAGGATCACCACTTTCACCTGCTCGAACGGCGTGGCATCGAATGCAGCGAAAATCTGCGGACCGGGCGGAAACACGTGCGCGCCGGCGGCCTTGCGCTCGCGCAGGAAGCCCGACAGCTCGCGCATCTCCGGGCGCAGCAGCCAGTCCCCCACATGCGCCTTCCAGCTGGGTTCCAGCTGGATGGCGGGCACTGCATCACTCATCGCAGCACGGGCTTGTCGTTGAGGCGGGCCAGACGCAGCTGGAACAGCACCTTGGTCACCAGCAGGCGCTCTTCGATCGGCTTCTGTACCAGATCGTTCGCACCCGACTGCAGCAGCCCGGACTGGTTGTGCGGATTGCCGTCGCCGGTCATCACCAGCACCGGCAGGCGACGCTTGCCGTAGCCGAAGTCCACGCGCACGCGCTCCACCACGTCGCGACCGCTGAGTTCACCCTTCAGGGTCACGTCGGTCAGCACCAGGTCGATGCGGGTATTGCTGCGGCCCAGCGATTCGGCGGTAAGCAGGGCGAACGCCTCTTCCGCGGTCATCACGTGCAGCACGTTGAGGCTTTGCCGTTCCAGCATGCGCTTGGTCGCTTCAGCGACGACGCGGCTGTCCTCGATGTACAGAATGGTGGCACCCGGAATGGTTTCCGGCTGCACGTAGCCCTTGATGAAAGAGGCCAGCGCTTCATGGCCCAGCGCCTTGTCGAAATAGTCGGTGACGTACTCGGTGAAGCGGCGCTGCTCCAGGTGCTGCTGGGCGTCGCCGGACACCACGATCACCGGCACATACGCCTGCCCCGCCGCTTCGCGCACCATGCGCGCCAGCGCCAGGCCGTCACCATCACTGAGCGTGAGCGACGTGGTGACCAGATTGACGGGGCCGGCATCCAGCGCCTGGCGGGCGTCCTCGATGCAGGCGCAGCCCACCACTTCCACCTGCGGCAGCTCGCGCTGCAGCACGTCGGCAATGAGCTTGCGGACCAGCTTGGAGCCGTCGACCACCATCACCCGGGGGGCGGCATCAACGAGGTGCTTGAGAGCTTGCGGACGCATGCGGGCCTCAGGTTTCAGTCGGTCGGGTCTGGCGCAGGAAGTGCCCTGTCACCAGCCACGCGCCCAGCCAGCCCAGCACCACCGTGCCGACCAGGACGAGCGAGGAGTGCAGAAGATCCAGCCCGTGCAACACGAACGGACTGCCATAGCTGCCGGACAGTTCGGCCAGCGGCGGGCGCAGCGCCAGACCGGCCACGCCGATCAGCGCCAGTGCCAGCGCACCGGCCCCCAGGCCATACCACGCGCCCAGGTAGAGGAACGGACGACGGATGAACCCGTCGCTGGCGCCGAGCAGCTGCAGCACGCCGATTTCCTCGCGGCGCGACTGGATATCCAGCCGTACCGTATTGCCCACCACCAGCACCGCGCCCAGCCCGAGCAGGGCTGAAAGCACCTGCACCAGGCGCGCGCCGAAGCCCAGCCAGGCATCCAGGCGCTTGCGCCAGAGCGCGTCGTGCTGCACCAGGTCTGCCTGGGGCAGGCCCTGCAGTGACTGCGCAAGACGCGCATCGTCGGCCCCGTTGGCCGGAGTGATGATCAGCAGCGACGGCAGCGGGTTGTCGTGCAGGGCGTCAATCGCCTCGCCCAGCCCGGCACTGTCGCGCAGTTCGGCCAACCCTTCTTCAGGGCTGCGCAGCGTGACCGCGCTGACGTCGGCGCGACCGCGCAGCGACTCGGCCACCTGCCCGGCCCCGGCGGCATCCACATTGGCTTTCAGGAACAGGTTGATGTCGCGCGACTGCTGCACGCTGCCCGCGAACAGCTTCACGTTGTCCAGTGCGATCGACAGACCCAGCGGCAACGCCAGGGCCACCGCCATCACCATGATGGTGAGCAGCGTCGCCCACGGCTTGCGCCAGGCGCGACCGAGGCTGAACACCACGCTGTGGCCATGATGGTGCAGCCACACGCCCAGGCGCGAAGGGGCCGCGGCTTCTTTGTTGGTCGCGGTACTCATTCGGCCAGGTCCTGCGGCGAGATGTCGTCCACCAGACGCCCGTGGTCGAGAATGAGCACGCGCTTGCGCATGCGCCGCAGCAGCGGCAGGTCATGGCTGACCACCAGCACGCTGGTGCCGCGCTCGGGCAGTTCGGCAAACAGCGCCATGATCTCCGCCGCCAGGGTGGGGTCGAGGTTACCGGTGGGTTCGTCGGCCACCAGCAGGCGCGGTTCGCCGACGATGGCACGGGCAATGCCCACGCGTTGCTGTTCGCCAGCCGACAGCTGCGAGGGCAGCGCCTTTTCCCGGTGGGCCAGGCCCATGCGTTCCAGCACCGAACGGACCCGCTTGCCGATGTCGGCGCGACGGGTGCCACGCAGGATCAGCGGCAGGGCAACGTTTTCGCCGATGCTGCGGTCCATCAACAAGCGATGGTCCTGGTAGACCGCGCCTACTTCACGGCGATGGCGCGGAATGTCGCCGCCGCGCACTTTCAACAGGTTGCGGTCGGCCAGCAGCACCGCACCGCGGCTGGGACGCTCGTCCAGGTGGATCAGTTTGAGCAGGGTGCTCTTGCCGGCACCGGAATGACCGGTGACGAACAGCATTTCACCGGGCGCAACCTCGAAGCTGACGTCCACCAGTGCCTGGTGGCCGCCCGCATACTGTTTGCTGACATTGTCGAAACGCAGGACGCTCATTCCCCGATTATGCCGGAGGTGCGTTGCGAGGTGGGGACCGAAGCATGCCCGACCAATCGACAGACGCGACCGTCGATCGGGAGATCAGCTACCGGAGAGCATCCGGCGGATCTCGCGGCCGATGCGGGTCAGGAAGCCGGCACCGGCGTCGTCGGTCTTGGCCGCGCGCATCGGCTTGGCCGCCACCTGCACCGGCGTGACCGGCTGGGCGGCGCCCTCGGCACCCTCGACCGGACGACCGTGGCGACGACGACGGCGCTTGCGCGGCTTGCGCTCGCCGTCCACCGCCCCTTCCGGAGCACCCTCGGCGCGCGGCG
>DGLB01000046.1:0-51535 GCA_002387845.1 Stenotrophomonas maltophilia
GTCATGGCACGCAACATCGTTCTCGATGGCACAGGTGTCATGTGCGTCAATCTGCGCGAAACGCAGCCCGCGACCACGCATCCGATCCCCCATTACGTCCCCACCCGACACCCCACCTCACTACACCCCAGGTGATCCAACGCGATCTCCAGCGCATGCATGTAGCTCTGCGCGCAATACCCGTGCGCCACCCCGATCCGCGAACCCACCCCATCCGGCAGGCACGCTTCCGGCGCACCGCAATCATCGTCATGCACCTCCACATACGCGTTATGCAGATGCGGCAATAACCGCTGCAATCGCGCGCTTCCCACACACGCACCCGGATCCAGCAACGTCACCTCACCACGACTGTGGTCCGCCACCCGCAGTGCATCCAGCAGCTCCTGCTCGGACCCACAGGCCCGGATCGCCACCGTGGTACCGGCATCAATCGCCCGATGCACCAGCGCCTTCAACACCGGCCCCGGCAGCGGCTGCGCGGTACGGATCAACTGACCGGCCGCCTCCGGCCCACGAATGATGAAAATGGACATGACTCAAACTCCCACGGAAGCAGAAAGCAGACGACGTTCGGCAATCGCCAGCGACAAGCGGCAGGCGTCATCGCGCCCGCTGCTGCAGACCACGCGCGCCACCGGCGCATGCTGGGGGTGAAGGTGCGCGTCCAGACCGTCGTCGTCGTTGGCGGCCATTTCGATGTACGGCACCGGCAGCGCGTCCAGCGCGGCGCACAGGGCCTGCGCATGCGCGGCCCACTGCGCCGGGTCGGCGTTGGCCGCCTCGATCAGCAGGCAGTCCGGTCGGCAGTCCCGCGCCTGGTCCAGGCAGGCCAGCAGCGCCGGCAGGGTGGAACAGTCCTGGCAGAACACCGCATGCCCGGCCAACCGGGCCGGTACCAGGTCCGGCGCGCCCTGCGGCGATGCCTGCCGGATCAACAGGATGGTCATGGAACACCTCGACAATGCGCCGGTTGGCGCGGTGTCGCCACGATGCGCGTGCCGCCCATAAAGCTGCCATGCCCCGGTGCCGGGCAGGGCGTAAACAACGCGTAGATTCGGCCCGCGGGCGATTCCCGGTTCAGCCGTGGTTGAATGGAACTTGTGCTCCCTCGACGGGGTCACAGCCCTACCTACCTGCAAGGAGCGCTCCATGACTGCCGCAACCCCCGCAACCGAACCCAAGGGCCTGGTGCACTGGTTGAAGAAGGAAGCCATGCCCATGGCGGTGATGCTCGGCCTGCTGCTGGCCGCACGCGACACCCTGGCCAACCATTACCAGGTGCCCAGTGGCTCGATGGAGCCCACGCTGATGCCGGGCGACCGCGTGGTGGTGGACATGCGCGCCTACGGCGTGCGCCTGCCGTTCACCAACAAGGAACTGCTGCACACCGGTGAGCCGCAGCGCGGCGACGTGGTGGTGTTCAATTCGCCGCTGGATGGTACGCGCTTGATCAAGCGCGTGGCGGCGGTGGGCGGTGACCGGGTTCGCCTGCATGACGGGCAGCTGAGCATCAACGGTCAGCCGCTGCGCGGTGATGGCAAGGGTGAGGTGGAAGACTTCGGTGGCCGCGAGGTGAGCTTGAACCTGGACCAGGGCGGCGGCCCGGATATTGATGGCATCACCATTCCGGCCGGCAAGCTGCTGATGCTGGGGGATCACCGTGGTAACAGTGCCGATGGGCGGTATTTCGGGTTGGTGAATGCCAGTGAGGTGTATGGGAAGGGCGCGTGGGTGTATTACCGGCGTGGGGATGGGTTTACGTGGAAGTCGTTGTGACGCGAACGGCAGCCGGGCAAGCCCGGCTCTACGCGCCACGTTCCCGGTAGCGCTGGCCGTTGGCCGGCCCACGGATACCGCACAGCAATCGGTATCCATACGCAAAACGTCTCAATCAAGACCAATGAGGTTATGGATCGACCCATAAGCCGGGCCTATCCTGAGGCCTGACCCCACGTAACGGCCCACCCCCACGGGCCCTGACGCCATGAACGGTGACACCGCCGCGCTGCCGGCCGACCGCAGCGCCC
Organism: Stenotrophomonas maltophilia; assembly: GCA_002387845.1. Taxonomy (GTDB): domain Bacteria; phylum Pseudomonadota; class Gammaproteobacteria; order Xanthomonadales; family Xanthomonadaceae; genus Stenotrophomonas; species Stenotrophomonas maltophilia_AG. The sequence continues at coordinate 2,031 of DGLB01000046.1, forward strand.
CTGCTGCTTCCCCCGCCGCAGACCACATCCAGCAGGGCACCCCCGCCTTCCGCCGCACCGCCGTGGCACTGTTCCTGGCCGGCTTCTCCACCTTCGGCCTGCTCTACACCGTGCAGCCGCTGCTGCCGGAGTTCACCCGCCACTTCGGCGTCTCCGCCGCCAACAGCGCACTGGCGCTGTCGTTGAGCACCGGCCTGCTGGCGGTGTCGATGCTGATCGCGGGTTTGATCTCGGACCGGGTCGGCCGCCGCAACGTGATGATCACCGCGCTGCTCGCCTCCACCGTGCTCTCGGCCGCCAGCGCACTGGTCAACGACTGGACCACGCTGCTGATCCTGCGCGCCCTGCTGGGTATCGCCCTCAGCGGCGTTCCTGCGGTGGCGATGACCTATCTGGTCGAGGAAATGGACAGCCGCGCCCTCGGCCTGGCGATGGGCCTGTACATCGGCGGCAACGCGGTCGGCGGCATGAGCGGTCGCCTGATCGCCGGCGTGGTCGCCGACCATTGGGGCTGGCGCTGGGGTATCGGCGGGGGGTCGATCATCGCCGTGGCCAGCACCGCGCTGCTGTGGATGCAGCTGCCACCTTCGCGCCACTTCCAGGCACGCCGCAGCGGACTGCGCGAACTGCCCGCGCGCTGGCGCACGCTGTTCGCCGACCCGGGCCTGCCGTGGCTGTTCGCCACCGCCTTCCTGCTGATGGGCGTGTTCGTCACCCTCTACAACTACCTCGGCTACCACCTGCTGGCTCCGCCGTACCGGTTGAGCCAGACCGTGGTCGGGCTGATCTTCAGCGTGTACCTGGTCGGCACCTTCAGTTCGGCGTGGATGGGCCAGCAGGCCACCCGGCACGGGCGCGGCAAGGTGCTGGCGATCTGCTACGCGCTGATCGCCACCGGCATCGTGCTGCTGGCACTGCCGTGGCTGGGGTGCATGGCGGCCGGCATCGCGCTGGTCACCTTCGGTTTCTTCGGCGGCCATTCGGTGGCCAGCAGCTGGGTCGGCAGCCGCGCCGGGATCCTGCGCGCGGAGGCCTCGGCGCTGTACCTGTTTGCCTATTACCTGGGTTCCAGCGTGGCCGGTGCACTCGGCGGCGTGTTCTACACCCACTGGGACTGGTGGGGCGTGTGTGCATTCACCGCCGTCATGACCGTGGGCGGGGCCAGCATCGCGTGGCAGCTGCGGCGTCGCACCCGTCCGCAGCCGGAGCTCGCGCTCAGCCGTTGATGCCCACCTGCAGCAGGCGGGTGAAGTGGGTGATGAGCGGGGAAGGACTGCCGCGCCGGCAGGCCACGTGTACTTCCGAACTGGCGGCGCGATCACTCAGCGGCACAAAGCGTGCGCCTTCCACGTGTATATGGCTGCACGACGCCGGCAGCACGGTCACACCCAGGCCCGACGCGGCCAGACTGATCAGCGTGGACGCTTCACCCGCTTCCTGGATGATGCGCGGAGTGAACCCGGCACTGCGGCACAGTGCGATGAAGTGATCGTGGATGCCGGCACCCACTTCGCGCAGGAAACCCACGAACGGTTCGTGCGCAAACTGGCGCAGCGCAATCGGCGTTCCTTCCGGAACACCGCGCAGCAGCGGATGCTGGTCATTCACCACCAGCGCCAGTGGATCGCTGAACAACTTGCGTGACATCAACGTGGTCGGCAATGCACGTTTGCGGATCAGCCCCACATCGAGCTCGTTGGCCACCAGCGCATCAATCTGCTGCAGGGTGTTCATCTCGCGCAGCTTCAACAGCACCTGCGGGAACTGCTGGCGATAGGCGAAGATCGCGCGCGGAATCTGCGTGGACAGGGGCGTCGCACGGGTCAGGCCGATGCGCAGTTCGCCGGTCTCGCCGCGCTGCGCGCGCTGGGTGAGTTCAATGGCCTGGTCCACGCGCGCCAACGCCTCGGTGGCCTGTGCCTGCAGCACGCGCCCGGCTTCGGTCAGTTCCACGCGGCGGTTGCTGCGCACGAACAGCCGCGCGCCCAGCAGTGTTTCCAGCTGACGGATCTGCTGGCTCAAGGGCGGCTGTGACATGCCCAGCCGTTCGGCGGCGCGGCCGAAATGCAGGGTGTCGGCCACGGCCAGGAAGTAGCGCAGGTGGCGCAGTTCAATCGACATGAGCGCCTTCAGCGTTCCGAGTGTCCGCTTTCATCATAGCTGCGCGGACTGAACAGGTCTGGCTGGATCAGCTCGATGAAGGCACGCGCCTGCGGCGACAGGAAGCGGCCGCGGCGCACGATCACCCCGTAGCTGCGCTCGGGGAACCAGGCGCTCATCGAGCGCGTCACCAGCCTGCCGCGGTCGGCTTCGTTCAAACACAGCGCCGGCACGATCGAAATGCCCATGCCCATCGCCACGTACTGCTTGATCACTTCCCAACCGCCCACCTCCAGCGCCACCGTGTAGGGCATGCGTTGGCGCTGGAACACCTGGTCGACCAGCCGGTAGGTGATCTGGCGCTTCGGCGGCAGCACCAGTGGGTAGGCCGAGATCGCCTCCAGGGTCAGCTCGGGCAGCTGCGCCAGCGGGTGGTCGGGCGGGGCGATCAGCACCTGCTCGAAACGGTAGGCCGGGGCGTAGGTCAGGTCGGCCGGCACTTCGGTCATCGAACCCACGGCCAGGTCGGCGGCGTCGCTGCGCAGCAGGTCGGTGCCGTCGGCGCTGATCGCGTTGTGCAGGGTCAGGCGCACGTCCGGGTGGCGCTGGCGGAAGCGCTCCACGATGCGCGGCAGCAGGTACAGGATGGTCGAGCTGTTGGCGGCAATGTTGAGCTCGCCGGCATCCAGGCCCTTCACCTTGTCGCGGAAGCTGGCCTCCAGCCCGTCCAGGCTCTCGACCAGCGGCTGGGCCATCTCGAACAGCAGCTGGCCCTCGCGGCTGGGCACCAGGCGGCGACCGCTGCGCTCGAACAGCACCACCCCCAGCTCGCGTTCCAGCGCCTGCACCTGCTGGCTGACCGCCGGCTGGCTGACAAACAGCGCCTCAGCTGCCCGTGAGACTGAGCCCAGCCGCACCACCTGGCAGAACGCCCGTAGCGGTTTGAGCCGATCAGATTTGTAGGAAAAACGAGGACTTGCGGAGCGCGATGTGGGCATGGCGTCACAACTATAAGTTGAACTTATCCAACGCATTGCAATAACTGTTTTGTCAAATACCACACTCCGGCGCACGGTGGAGTCCACCCGCACCGCAGGAGTTGGACATGTCCGCTGTCGCCGCATTCGCCACGCCCCAGCCCACCCCGGCCGATGCCCCGGCCACCCCGGGCATCGCCCTGACCACCCAGCTGGCCGGTCAGTCGGCCGTGCTGCCGGCGGGGGTACTGGCGCTGCTGGTGTCGCTGCACCGCGCGGTGGAACCGGAACGCCAGCGCCGCCTGCAGGCCCGTCGCGAGCGCCAGGCACGGTTCGATGCCGGCGAGCTGCCGGACTTCCGCGCCGACACCGCCGCCATCCGCGCCGACGACTGGAAGGTCGCGTCGATCCCGGACGCGCTGCAGGACCGTCGCGTGGAGATCACCGGGCCGACCGACCCGAAGATGGTGATCAACGCGCTGAACTCGGGGGCCAAGGTGTTCATGGCCGACTTCGAGGATTCCACCGCCCCGGCGTGGCGCAACGTGCTGGCCGGCCAGCAGGCGCTGATCGGCGCGGTCCGCGGCGACCTGACCTTCACCGGCCCGGCAGTGGACGGCAAGCCCGGCAAGCACTACGCGCTGCGCCCGCTGCAGGAGCAGGCGGTGCTGATCGTCCGCCCGCGCGGCTGGCACCTGGACGAGAAGCACGTGCGCATCGACGGCCAGCCGCTGGCCGGCGGCCTGTTCGACGCGGCGGTGTTCGCCTTCCACAACGCGCGCACCCTGATGTGCCGCCAGCGTGGCCCGTACTTCTACCTGCCAAAGCTGCAGTCGATGGAGGAGGCCGCGCTGTGGGAGACCGCGCTGTCGCACATCGAGGGCATGCTCGGCCTGCCGCATGGCCAGATCAAGGTGACGGTGCTGATCGAAACGCTGCCGGCGGTGTTCGAGATGGACGAGATCCTGCATGCGCTGCGCGACCGAATCGTCGGTTTGAACTGCGGGCGCTGGGATTACATTTTCTCGTACATCAAGACCTTCCGCGCGCACCCGGACAAGGTGCTGCCCGAGCGTGGCCAGGTGACCATGACCCAGCCGTTCCTGAAGGCGTATTCGGAGCTGCTGATCCAGACCTGCCACCGCCGCGGGGCACATGCGATGGGGGGCATGGCCGCGCAGATTCCGATCAACCACGATGCCGCCGCCAACGAACAGGCGATGGCGCGGGTGCGTGCCGACAAGCTGCGCGAGGTCACTGCCGGCCACGACGGCACCTGGGTGGCGCACCCGGCGCTGATTCCAGTGGCGCAGGCGATTTTCGACGAACACATGCCCGGGCCGAACCAGCACGCGGTGCTGCGCCGGGACGTGAAGGTCGATCGCGATGCGTTGATTGCCACGCCGGCAGGCACGATCACCCGCGCCGGTTTCGAGGGCAACGTGGAAGTCTGCGTGCGCTACCTCGCCGCGTGGCTGGACGGCAACGGCTGCGTGCCGATCCACCACCTGATGGAAGACGCGGCCACCGCCGAGATCAGCCGCAGCCAGCTGTGGCAGTGGCTGCACGTGCCGGGACAGCACCTGGACGACGGCACCGCGATTGACCTGGCGCTGCTGGACGCGACGCTGGCGGGCCTGCCGGCGCGGCTGGGTGATCGCAGTGCGCTGCCGGGCGGGACGCGCATTGAAGAGGCGATTGCGTTGCTGGGCGAGCTGAGCCGCCGCAGCGAGCTGACGGATTTCCTGACCTTGCCTGCGTACGACCGGTTGGATTGAGTTGATCGAAACGCGACCGACCGACGCAAACGCGATCGACCAACCGATACGCGGTCGACCAACCGTAGAGCGGGGCTTGCCCCGCTGAGCCGGGCAAGCCCGGCTCTACATGGCCCATCCCGGACATGGCCCATCCCGGACATGGCCTATCCCGGTCATGACCCCAACCCCCCTTCCCATCGTTCACCTGGAGAACCGACATGAGCAAGCTGCCGACCGCCGAACAGATCCAGCACGAATGGAACACCGACCCGCGCTGGGCCGGCATCACCCGCAACTACACCGCCGCCGACGTGGTGCGCCTGCGCGGCACGGTGCACGTGGAGCACTCGCTGGCCCGGCTGGGCGCGGAAAAGCTGTGGAAGTACCTGCATGAAAAAGACTTCGTCAACGCGCTGGGTGCGCTGACCGGCAACCAGGCAATGCAGCAGGTGAAGGCCGGCCTCAATGCGATCTACCTGTCGGGTTGGCAGGTGGCGGCCGATGCCAACCTGGCCGGCCAGATGTATCCGGACCAGTCGCTGTACCCGGCCGATTCGGTGCCGGCGGTGGTCAAGCGCATCAACAACACGCTGCTGCGCGCCGACCAGCTGCACCACGCCGAAGGCAAGGACGAGATCGACTTCCTGCAGCCGATCGTGGCCGATGCGGAAGCCGGCTTTGGCGGCGTGCTCAACGCCTTCGAACTGATGAAGGCGATGATCGAGGCGGGTGCGGCCGGCGTGCACTTCGAAGACCAGCTGGCCTCGGTGAAGAAGTGCGGCCACATGGGCGGCAAGGTGCTGGTGCCGACCCGCGAAGCGATCGAGAAGTTGAACGCGGCGCGGTTGGCGGCGGATGTGCTGGGTGTTCCGACCCTGCTGGTGGCGCGTACCGATGCCGAGGCGGCCGACCTGCTGACCAGCGACATCGACAGCAACGACCAGCCGTTCGCCACCGGTGAGCGCACCCCGGAAGGCTTCTATCGCACCCGCAACGGCCTCGACCAGGCCATCAGCCGGGGCCTGGCATACGCGCCCTACGCCGACCTGATCTGGTGTGAAACCGGCAAGCCCGACCTGGAATTCGCGCGCCGGTTTGCCGAAGCCATCCACGCGAAGTTCCCGGGCAAGCTGCTGGCCTACAACTGCTCGCCGAGCTTCAACTGGAAGAAGAACCTGGATGACGCAACGATTGCGAAGTTCCAGAAGGAAATCGCCAGCTACGGCTACAAGTTCCAGTTCATCACCCTGGCCGGTTTCCACGCCCTGAACTACTCGATGTTCAACCTGGCCCACGGCTATGCCCGCCGCCAGATGAGCGCCTTCGTGGAACTGCAGGAAGCCGAGTTCGCCGCCGCCGACCGCGGCTTCACCGCGGTGAAGCACCAGCGCGAGGTCGGCACCGGCTACTTCGACGCCGTCACCCAGGCCATCCAGCAGGGCCAATCCTCAACCACCGCCCTGACCGGCTCCACCGAGGAAGAACAGTTCAGCGCCGGCCAGGCGGCCTGATCTGCGAGGTGCCGGGCCATGCCCGGCACCTTCACGCATACGTCTTCACATGGCCGCTTGGCCGCCCCCACCCCAAACCCGCGTTCCAACAAAACGGGCCAACGGCCAAGACCCGAAATTTTGGCCGTTTTTAATGGAACTGGGATGAGGCGCACACTTTTAAGGAGTGCTATCCTCGTCTGCTCACCGGGGGACGCTGGGAAGCGGGTGCACGGGATGACCGGCAAGGTTGCAACGCAATTGTGCGCGCAGGAACCAGGCATCGCGGAAACCGCGATGGCTGACATCGTGCACGCCGTGCTGAGCGCCGGTGAATTCGCCCTGTTCGCTGAATTCGGCCAACAGCTGCAGCTGCGCAGTGGTGACTACCTGTTCCACAGCGGCCAGGCCGGCGGCACCATGTACGTCATCGTCAGTGGCGGCATCGAGCTCGACTTCGGCGAAGACCTCGTTGTGAAGACGCTCGGCCCGCAGGAATTCTTCGGCGAACTCGGCCTGCTCATCGGCGACCACCCGCGCAGCGCTGACGCGCGCGCCACCGTCGACAGCGTCGTGCTTGAACTCGGCCACGACCAGTTCCAGCGCCTGGTCGACCGCGACCCCGGCCTGGTGGCCTATTTCCTGCGCCGGACCATCATGCGCGTGGTCAGCAACGAACAGGTCCTCATCCGCCAGCTGCGCCGTCGCAACCACGACCTGGAAGCGGCGCTGGACAACCTGTACGTCACCACCCATCAGCTCACCCACACCCGTGAGCTGGTCCGCACCGACGAACTCACCGGCCTGCACAACCGCCGTGGGCTGGCCCTGTACCTGCAGGAGTGCCGCAGCACCGACCACGGCGCGCCGCAGGGCCTGCTGTTGATCGACTGCGATCAGTTCAAGCAGGTCAACGACGAGCACGGCCACCAGGCCGGCGACCGGGTCCTGCAGAGCGTGGCCAACATCCTGCGCTCGGTCGCCACCGAAGACGACCGCGCCTGCCGCCTCGGCGGCGACGAGTTCTGCCTGCTGCTGCGCCATGCCGACCGCGACAGCCTGCACCATGCCGCTGAATTCATCCTCAGCGCCGTGCAGGGCCTGCTTGGACGCGCCACCCTGCACCCCAACATCTGCCCGGTCAGCATCGGGGCCTGCCTGCTCGAGCCCCACACCGACTGGAGCGAGTGGTACGCTCGCGCCGACAACGCGCTTTACCAGGCCAAGCGCCTGGGCGGTAACCGCCTGCACTGGTCGCGTGCCGCGACCGCCAAGCCCTGACGGGAACCCACTCATGAACGGCGACATCGGAACGTCGACCCAGGCCCCGCAGCTCCGAGCCCTGCTGTTCACCGACCTGTGCGACTCGCTGCTGCTGGTCGAGCGCATCGGCGACGCCGCCGCAGCCGAGCTGTTCCAGCACCACGACCGCCTGGTGCTGGCCCTGCAGCAGCAGTGGAACGGCCAGCAGATCGACCGCTCCGACGGCCTGTTCCTGCTGTTCGAGCGTGCCATCGATGGCCTTGGCTTCGCCCTGGATTACCAGCGCGAAGTGCACAAGCTCGGGCAGCAGCGCAACCTGCCGCTGCGCGCCCGCGCCGGCCTGCACGTGGGCGAGGTGCTGATCTGGGACAACAGCCCCGAGGCGATCAAGGCCGGAGCCAAGTCCGTCGAGGTGGAGGGCCTGGCCAAGCCCATGGCCGCGCGCCTGATGGCGCTGGCCCGGCCGGGGCAGATCCTGCTTTCGTCCGTGGCCGAGTCGCTGACCCGGCGCGCCAGCAGCGAGCTGGGCGAGCGCGCCGAAAAACTGCAATGGCGTTCGCACGGGCCCTGGCTGTTCAAGGGCGTCAGCACCGCGCAGGAAGTGTTTGAAGTGGGCGAGCCCGGCTTTGCCCCGCTCCGCATGCCGCGCCCCACCGCCAAGGCCCGCCGCAAGCTGCCGCTGTGGCGGCGTCCGGCCGCGCTGGCCGCGGAAGTGGCCGTGGTGGCCCTGCTGGGTATCGGCGGCTGGTTCCTGTTGCGCCCCGAACCGGCCATCGCCTTCGCCGAGCGCGACTGGGTGGTGGTCGCCGATGTCGACAACCTCAGCGGCGAGCCGCTGTTCGACATCAGCCTGCAGCGTGCGCTGCTGATGAGCCTGGAACAGTCGCGCTACGTCAATGTGCTGTCGGACGGCAAGATCCGCGAATCGCGCGAGCTGATGCAGGTGCCGGCCGACAAGCAGTTGGACCGGCAGCTGGCCGGCGACGTCGCCTCGCGCGAGGGCGCGCGCATGGTGCTGGCTCCCAGCATCCGCCTGGCCGGTGGCCGTTACGTGGTGTCGGTGGACCTGCTGGATCCCGCCAGCCGCGGCGTGGTCCGCAGCTACCGCGCTGAAGCCCGTGACCCGGAAGACGTGGTCAACGCGGTGGACGATGTGATCGGACGACTGCGTGCCGGTCTCGGCGAAACCGTGGCCTCGGTGCAGCAGTCGGTGCCGTTGCCACAGGCCTCCACCCGCAACCTGCAGGCACTGAAATCCTTCGCCCTGGCCGAGGCCGCGCTCGGCCGCCGCCGCTTCAGCGAGTCAGCCAAGCTGTATGAAGCCGCGCTCGATGCCGACCCGGATTTCGCCATGGCCCACATCGGCCTGGCCAAGCTGCTGGTGCGGGTCGACAAGCGTGCCGAAGCGCTGCCCTATCTCAACCGTGCGCTGGCCCTGGGCGAGCGCCTGCCGCACCGTGAACGCCTGTACCTGAAGGCGTGGAGCAGCGAGCTGCGCCCCGACAACTGGGCGCTGGAGGACTGGCGGGTGCTGGCCGACGTCTACCCGGACTTCTTCGCCGGCTTGTCCAACACCTCGTGGTACCTGCTGGTGGACAACCGCTTTGCCGAAGCCGAGCGCTATGGCCACGCGGCCTCGGTGCCGCAGGACGTGCTGCGCGCCTATCCGATCGGCTACGTCGGCTGGATCCAGCTGGGCACCAACCGCTATGACGAGGCACTGCGCAGCTTCCAGGTGGCCGAGCAGCTGACCGGCCGCAACGGCAGCGACATGCGCGCTGACGTGCTGGTCGCGCAGCGCCGCTACAAGGACGCGCAGGCGCTGCTGGCGCAGCTGCCCAAGCCGCGCGATGAGCTGCAGACCATCATGCATCAGCGTGCCCGGGTGCTGCTGGCGGCGGACCAGGACGACTGCACCGGCATGAACGAGGCGATGGCAAGCGAAGCGGCCCCCACCGAATCGACGGACTTCGCCATCCATGTGCGGCTGATGCAGGCGGTCGTGGACACGGCCTGCGAGAAGCCCAACCCGGCGCAGCTGGCCGAGATCGCCGCGCAGCTCAAACCGCTGCTGGCGCTCACCCAGGAACCGAATCTGTCAGACCGCGTCTCGCGCCTGCTGATGCTGGTCTACCTGGCGCAGCGCCAGGGCAACACGGCGCTGGCCGACGCGCTGCTGCGCGACCACGATGCGCTGGCGGCGCAGCTGAAGAATCCGGTGGTCAGCAAGTGGCGCACGATCGTGCTGGCCATGCAGCAGATCGGCAGGAACCAGCCGGCACGCGCCGAGGCGCTGCTGCTGCCGTTGATGGATGGCACCGAACCGGTGCAGGCGCGGGTGGTGCTGCGTGAGGCGCAACGTCGGCTGGGCAACGCCGAGGATTTCCAGAAGCAGAACGAATGGCTGTTCGCGCACCGCGGCCGGGCCTTTGCCGAAGTGGCCGTGATGCAGCTGATGCAGCCCCTGAGCGTGCATGACACGCTGGGCGACGCCTCCCTGCGCCCGCGCTGAGGCGGGCACAGGCAGGGCAGGGCATTACCGCAGCGCGCTGGCGACCTTGCCGGCTTCGAAGCAGAAGATCACCTGCATGGTGGACTGCGACGTGCTCAGGTACTTCTCCAGCTGGGTCTGCACCGCGCGCAGCTCGTCCACACTGGCCAGCTGGGTGACGTCGCAGCAGTCCGGCACCGCGTCGGTGCCGTAGCCGATCTCGGTCAGCGCCTTGGCAGCATCGGCCTGGAACAACGCGCGGAAATCCGCATCATCAATAAGGCGGCTGACCAGCTGTGCGGCTGCTTCAGGGGTGATCTTGCTCTTGCCGGTGTTCTCGTCGCTCATGACTGTCGATCCAAAGGTGGAAGTACGGATATCGGCGATGGCAGACGTTCCTGTAGAGGTGCCTGCCGGCGCACGGTTTCGTGCCAAACGCAGTTTCCCATCCTGGGCGGCCAACATGGCAGCAGATCGCTACCTGCGCCCTAGAATGTCCGCACCTTCGCCCACTCACCGACGCCCATGCGCCTGCGCCGCTGCACCATCGTCATGTTCGAACCGCGCGAGGAAGTGCAGTTCGACCTCCAGTCGCTGCTGCAGGGGCGCACCGAACTGGCCACCCGGACAAGCTGGCTGGCCCTGGCCGGGCACCTCGACCAGGCGGTGCCGGTCAGCACGGCGCAGCGTGAGCTGCTGGGAAGCCTCAGCGCACACCAGTGGGTAGAGGCGGGCGTCCTGCCCGCAGGCCCCGACACCTGGCAGCCGTTGCTCGCCGCGGGACTGCTGATCTCCGATGCCGACGATGTCGACGCGTCCCGGCACCGGCAGCACGATGAAGCCGTCCGCGATGCGCACTGGTGGCCGTTGTCGGCGTTGGCGCACCGGCACGGGCGCTGGCACGGCGTGGACGGAGCCGCCAACACCCGTGACAGCGACCTGGTCACGGCCAGCGGACTGCGTCGCCAGCTGGGTGCGCCACCTCCCAGTGTTGAAGCACGGCCCGGGGTTTACCAGCCCCTGCCGCCGGTGCCGGCGCAGGCCTATGACCAGTTGCTGGAGCGCCGTACCACCTGCCGCAACTTCGACGCCGGGCGCAGCATCAGCCGCGAATTGCTGGCCCAGCTGCTGCAGCGCACGGTCAAGGCGCAGGCGGTGTCGCAGGTCGAGGAAGACACTGAATTTCTGAAGAAGCACGTGCCGTCCGGCGGCGGGCTGCATGCCACCGAAACCTATCTGCTGGTGCAGCGGGTGGACGGCATGGCACCGGGTCTCTACCACTATCATCCGGTGCAGCACGCGGTGGTGCCGATACCGCGGCAGGATGAGCGCCCGTTGCCGCAACTGGCGCATGCACTGTTATCAGGCCAGGACTGGTTCGCAGATGCGGCGGTGCACCTGGTGCTGGTACCGCGTTACGCGCGCACCTTCTGGAAGTACCGCAACCACGCCAAGGCCTACCGCGCGCTGCTGCTGGATGTGGGCCACATCTCGCAGGCGCTGTACATGGCCGCCACCGAACGCGGCATGGCCGCATTCGTCACCGCGGCCATCAATGAAGTGGACACCGAGCAGGCCTTCGGCCTGGACGGCATCACCCAGAGCCCGCTGGCCATCGTCGGCATCGGCTGGCGCAGCGGTACGCTCACCACCACCGAGTTCGATCCCAACCACACCGTCTGGCCCGCCTGATACCTGATACCTGATACGCACGCGTGCTCCGCGTAGCGACGCGCCATGCGCGTCGTCGGGAATCTACGCGGCCTCGAAATCCACCAGCACCGCACCATCCGCAACCTGGTCACCGGCCTTCACCCGGTATCCCTGCACCGTGCCATCGGCCGGAGCCTGCAGGGTGTGCTCCATCTTCATTGCTTCCAGCACCAGCAGCGGCGTGCCCTTGCTGACCTGGGTGCCCGCTGCCACCAGCGTGGCCACGATCCGGCCCGGCATCGGCGCAACCAGGCTGCCGGCATCCACCACGCCCTGGTCGGCTTCGCTGACCGGGTCGTGCAGGGTGAAGCGGCGCACGCCCTGCGTGCCAAACAGATACAGGTCGCCAGCGTCGCGCACCACGCGCGCGCGGTGCCGCTGCCCGTCCACCTGCAGGGTCAACTGCGCGTCGGTGAGGCCACCCTGCGCCACCACCGTGTGGCCGTCGCGCTGGATCGTCCACACATCGCCCTGCGCGGTGGCGTCGACAACCGCCATCACACCGGTATGTTCCAGCGTCAGCCGTCGCGCAGCCTGCGTGCCCAGGCGCCAGCCGTCACGCGCCTGCCAGGGCGAATGCGGGTCGCGCGCATCGACAGCGGCCGCCGGCTCGGTGGCGATCGCGGCGACGGCAGCCAGGGCCCACGCCGCCGCATCGTCGGTGGCATCCGGCGGAGCCAGTGCGGCCTGCTCGCGTTCGATCAGGGCGGTATCCAGCTTCGCCCCGGCAAAGGAGTCCGTCATCACCAGCCGGCGCAGGAACGCCGCATTGGTGGTCACACCAACCACTTCGCAGTCGGCCAGCGCCTGCTGCATGCGCCGCAGTGCGGCGTCGCGGTCCACGTCCCAGACGATCAGCTTGGCGATCATCGGGTCGTAGTACGGGGTGATCGCGTCACCTTGTTCTACACCTGCATCCACGCGCACATGCGCGTTGCCCGCCGGCAGGCGCAGATGGCGCAGCGTGCCGGTGGAGGGCAGGAAGCCACGGTCGGCGTCTTCGGCATACAGGCGCGCTTCCAGCGCATGGCCGTGGATGCGCAGCTGGTCCTGCTGCAGCGGCAGCGGTTCAGCGCTGGCCACGCGCAGCTGCCATTCCACCAGGTCGGTGCCGGTGATGCATTCGGTCACCGGGTGCTCCACCTGCAGGCGGGTGTTCATTTCCATGAAGTAGAAATCGCCGCCCGGGCCGGCAATGAACTCCACCGTGCCGGCACCGACGTAGTTCACCGCACGCGCGGCGTTCACCGCGGCCGCACCCATCGCAGCGCGGCGCTCCGGGGTCATGCCCGGGGCCGGCGCTTCTTCCAGCACCTTCTGGTGGCGGCGCTGCACCGAGCAGTCACGCTCGAACAGGTACACCACGTTGCCGTGGCTGTCGCCGAACACCTGGATCTCGATATGGCGCGGACGCTCCACGTACTTTTCCACCAGCACGTGCGCATTGCCGAACGCCGACTGCGCTTCGCGCTGGCAACTGGCCAGCGCATCCACGAAGGCTGCACTGTCATCGACCCGGCGCATGCCCTTGCCGCCACCGCCGGCGCTGGCCTTGATCAGCACCGGGTAGCCGATGCCATCGGCCTGCGCGCGCAGGAATTCCGGCTCCTGCGTGTCGCCGTGATAGCCCGGCGTCAGCGGCACGCCGGCCTGCTGCATCAGCGCCTTGGCCGCGCTCTTGTCCCCCATCGCGCGGATCGCCGCGGCCGAGGGGCCGATGAACACGATGCCGGCCTCGGCACACGCCTGGGCGAAGTCGGCGTTCTCGGAAAGGAAACCGTAGCCCGGGTGGATCGCCTGTGCGCCGGTCTGGCGCGCGGCGGCCAGGATGGCGTCAGCGCGCAGATAACTCTCGCGCGCCGGGGCCGGACCGATCGCCACCGCTTCGTCGGCCAGGCGCACGTGCCGCGCGTGGCGGTCGGCATCGGAATACACCGCCACCGTGGCAATGCCCAGGCGCTGGCAGGTGGCAATGACGCGGCAGGCAATTTCGCCGCGATTGGCGATCAGGATCTTGGTGAACATGGCAGTCTCGTGGCGCGTGGGCAGGCGGCAGGGGGCGGGCAGGGGTTACATCCGGAACACGCCGAAGTCGGTGCGGCGCGCCGGTGCGTTGAGGCTGGCCGACAGCGCCAGCCCCAGCACGCGGCGGGTATCGGCGGGGTCGATCACGCCGTCATCCCACAAACGCGCGCTGGCGTAATAGGGGTGACCCTGCTGTTCGAACTGGTCGCGGATCGGGGTCTTGAACTGATCCTCTTCTTCGCTCGACCACTGCCCGCCCTTGGCTTCAATGCCATCGCGCTTCACCGTGGCCAGCACGCTGGCGGCCTGCTCGCCGCCCATCACGCCGATGCGCGCATTCGGCCACATCCACAGGAAGTTGGGCGAATAGGCGCGGCCGCACATGCCGTAGTTGCCGGCCCCGAACGAGCCGCCGATCACCACGGTGAACTTCGGCACCTTGGCGCAGGCCACCGCCATCACCAGCTTGGCCCCGTCCTTGGCGATGCCGCCGTGCTCGTACTTGCGGCCGACCATGAAGCCGGTGATGTTCTGCAGGAACACCAGCGGGATGCCGCGCTGGGTGCACAGTTCAATGAAGTGCGCGCCCTTCAGTGCGGACTCGGAGAACAGGATGCCGTTGTTGGCGATGATGCCCACCGGGTAACCGTGCAGATGCGCGAAGCCGGTGACCAGGGTGTTGCCGTAGCGCGGCTTGAACTCGTCAAAGCGCGAATCGTCCACCAGCCGCATGATCACTTCACGCACGTCGTAGGGCTTGCGGGTGTCGGCGGGAATCACGCCATACAGTTCCTGCGCCGGATAGCGCGGCTCGACCGGGGCCTGAACCGCCAGCGTCGGTTCCGGCTTGCGCCAGTTGAGCTGGGCAATGATCGCGCGCACCCGCGCCAGCGCCTGCAGGTCGTTGTCGGCCATGTGGTCGGCCACGCCGGAAATGCGCGTGTGCACGTCGGCACCGCCCAGTTCCTCGGCACTGACCACTTCGCCGGTCGCGGCCTTCACCAGCGGCGGGCCGCCCAGGAAGATGGTGCCCTGTTCGCGCACGATCACCGTCTCATCGCTCATCGCCGGCACATAGGCACCACCGGCGGTGCATGAACCCATCACACAGGCGATCTGCGGAATGCCCTGCGCGGACAGGTTGGCCTGGTTGTAGAAGATGCGGCCGAAATGGTCGCGGTCGGGGAACACCTCGTCCTGCAGCGGCAGGAACGCGCCACCGGAGTCGACCAGATAAATGCAGGGCAGGCGGTTCTGTTCGGCCACTTCCTGCGCACGCAGGTGCTTCTTCACCGTGACCGGATAATAGGTGCCGCCCTTCACCGTGGCGTCGTTGGCCACGATCACGCACTCCACCCCGGACACGCGGCCGATGCCGGCGACCACGCCCGCACTGGGAATCGGGTCGTCGTACATGCCGTGCGCGGCCAGCGGGGCGATTTCCAGGAACGCGCTGCCCGGGTCGAGCAGCGCGTCGATGCGTTCGCGCACCAGCAGCTTGCCGCGTGCGGTGTGCTTCTGCCGGGCGGCTTCGCTGCCGCCGCGCGCGGTCTGTGCCAGGGTGGCGCGCAGATCGTCGACCACCGCCTGCAGTGCCGCGCGGTTGGCTTCGAAGGTGTCGCTGCCCGGTTGCAGCTGGGTGCTCAATACGCTCATCGCAGGGCCCTTACTTGGTGCGCTGGAACAGTTCGCGGCCGATCAGCATGCGGCGGATTTCCGAGGTGCCCGCGCCGATTTCGTACAGTTTGGCGTCGCGCCACAGCCGGCCGGTCGGGTACTCGTTGATGTAGCCGTTGCCGCCGAGGATCTGGATCGCCTGGCCGGTCAGCCAGGTGGCCTTCTCGGCCGAGTACAGAATGGCACCGGCCGCGTCCTGGCGGGTGGTGCGGCCCTGGTCGCAGGCCCGCGCCACTGCGTAGACATAGGCGCGGCAGGCGTTCAGGCCCACATACATGTCGGCCAGCTTGGCCTGGATCAGCTGGAAGGTGCCGATTGCCTCGCCGAACTGCTTGCGCTCGTGCACGTAGGGCATCACCACGTCCAGCGCCGCCGCCATCAGCCCCAGCGGGCCGCCGGACAGCACCACGCGCTCATAGTCCAGGCCGGACATCAGCACCTTGGTGCCGCCGCCTACCGCGCCCAGCACGTTGGCTTCCGGCACCTCGCAGTCCTCGAACACCAGCTCGCAGGTGTTGGAGCCGCGCATGCCCAGCTTGTCCAGCTTCTGCGCGGTGGAGAAGCCCTTCATGCCCTTTTCCACCAGGAACGCGGTGATGCCCTTGGCCCCGGCATCCGGGTCGGTCTTGGCATAGACCACCAGCACGTCGGCATCCGGCCCGTTGGTGATCCACATCTTGTTGCCGTTGAGGACGTAATGGTCGCCGCGCTTGTCCGCGCGCAGCTTCATCGACACCACGTCCGAGCCCGCGCCCGGTTCGCTCATTGCCAGCGCACCGACCTTGGTGCCGCTGCACAGGTCAGGCAGGAAGCGCTGCTTCTGTTCCTCGGTGCCGTTCTTGCGCAGCTGGTTCACGCACAGGTTGGAGTGCGCGCCATAGCTGAGGCCGATGCCGCCGGACGCGCGCGAAATCTCTTCCATCGCCACCACGTGGGCCAGGTAGCCCATGCCGCTGCCGCCGTATTCCTCTTCCACGGTCAGGCCCAGCAGGCCCTGTTCGCCCAGCTTGCGCCACAGCGCGTGCGGGAACAGATTCTCCTCGTCCGCCTTCGCCGCCAGCGGGGCGACCTCGGCCGAGGCAAAATGGGCCACGCTCTGGCGCAGCAGGTCGATCTCTTCGCCGAGGTCGAAGTTCAGGGTTGGGACGTGCATGGGCGGGCTCCACGATTTTCGCCAGCCTAGCTCGCCCCCGGGTAAAAGTGAACACAAATTCAAAAATTGAACATAGAATCAGAAAATGGCCTATAAACGCTCCGCACTGATGGAAGAACGCCTGGCCGGGGCCCGCGAGCGGATCCTGCTGGCGACCCGCGCCCTCGTGGCTGCCGGCGGCTACCGCAACGCCCCGGTTACCGCCGTGGCGGCCGAGGCCGGGGTGTCCACCGGGCTGATCTACCGGCACTTTCCGTCCAAGGCCGAGCTGTTCGTGGAGGTGCTGACCGCCGCCGTGGAACACGAGCTGCGCATCTTCGAGGGCATTGCCGCCGAACCGTTGCCCGCGCCGGAACGGCTGCGCCGGGCGATCACCGCCTTCGTGCGCCGCGCGCTGGCCGGCCCCGGGCTGGCCTACGCCTTCATTGCCGAACCGGTGGATCCGGAAGTGGAAGCCGAGCGCATCCGCTGCCGGCGGCTGTTCGGGGATGTCTTCCACCGCATCGTCGCCGACGGTGTCGCAACTGGCAGCTTTCCCGCCCAGGACACCCGGGTGACCGCTGCGTGCATTGTCGGTGCCTTCACCGAAGCGCTGGTCGGTCCCACGGCACCCAGTCGTGACGCCGTAGGCGACGAAGACGCACTGGTAGCGTCGATCTGCCAGGTCTGCCTGCGCGCCGCCGGCGGCTGAAGCCTTGCCATTGCTGCATTGCGGCACGTGAATGCGGCTTGCGCAGGCTTGCCGCCGCTGGTCATACTCGCCCGACAAGCCGTGGTCCAACGACTATCAGCCAGGGGTATAGAGAGTGCGGAATTACGACCTCGAGTTCCTGAAACGCTTTTCCATGGTCATTGCGCTGTTGATGGCCATCACGCTCGGATTGATCCTGTTCGCCGCGTACCTGCACACCCGCATTCCGCCGGAAGTCTCGCCGCAGGCGGCCAAGCGCACGGAGCTGCGCATTGCCCCGGCCGGCGCGGTCTACGCCGGTGCCACCGGTGCCGCCGAGCAGGCCGCGGCCAAGGCCGCTGCATTGGCCAAGGCCGCCGCCCAGGTCGCGTACGGCGGCACCACCGACGGCAAGGTGATCTTCGACAACCTGTGCACCGCCTGCCACACCACCGGCGTCGGCCAGGCTCCCACCTTGGACCATGCGCATTGGGACCAGCGCCTGGGGCAGGGCAAGGACACGCTTTATAAGCACGCCATCGAGGGCTACACCGGCCCGGACGGCGGGATCATGCCGCCCAAGGGCGGGAACCCGGCGCTGACCGAGGAGCAGATCCACGCCACCGTGGATTGGATGCTGGCGAACCTGAAGTAACTGTCTGACACGCATGGCGTGTCACACCGTATTGCCTGATCCCCGTAGCGACGCGCCCTGCGCGTCCTCGCCGCGCCGACCGGACACGGCTTTGCCCAACCCGGGCAACCATCATCACGCGTCCCATCCCGTCACCTTCTGGCGATACCCTGTGCGTCCTTTGTCCTGCCTGTGCCTGCCGATGCGCCGCCGTCCTCTCGCCCTTGCCCTGTCCCTGCTGCTGCCCGTCACCGCCTTTGCCCAAGCCCAGCCGCAGGCCCAGCCGGCACCGGCGGCTACCTCCGCAGGTGCCCCGGTCACCCTGACCACCGCACCGGCGGACTGGCGCGCGCTGGACGGTCAGAAGGTCCGCATCGCCGCACCGCTGACGCTGGCCGGCACCGACGGGCTGACCCGCTTCGGCGAACTTACCGTCGCCTTCGATGGCCGCCTGTGGCAGCCCAGCGAAGTGGCCCTGCCGGGTACCGACGCCCACGCCAAGGTGATCGCCGACAACCAGCGCCGCCGCCTGCTGCTGGACGACGGCAGCAACGCCCGTGACCCCGGCCCGGTGGCCTACCTGCCGGCGGGCGCGGACCTGCGTACCGGCACCGTGCTGCGCAACGTGGAAGGCATCGTGCGGGTGGACGACAAAGGCGTGGCCCGGCTGCAGGTGACTACCCCGCTGAAACTGCCCGCACTGGCCCGCCCGGCGGTGCCCAAGGTCGCCGGCAGCTTGCAGGTGGCCGCCTTCAACCTGGAAAACTTCTTCAACGGCGATGGCCAGGGCGGCGGCTTCCCGACCCTGCGCGGTGCGCGCACCCCGGCCGAACACCAGGCACAGAAGGCCAAGCTGGTCACCACCATCAATGCGCTGGGCGCTGACGTGGCCGCGCTGATGGAACTGGAGAACGACGGCTATGGCCCGCAGTCGGCCATTGCCCAGCTGGTCGATGCGCTCAATGCCGACCGGGGTGCCAAGGGTGACTGGCGCTTCGTCGATGCCCGCCAGGGCCCGGGCGAGAACCCGATCCGGGTCGGCATCATCTACCGCGCCTCGAAGGTGACCCCGGTCGGTGCACCGGCGGTCCTGGAAACCGCCCCGTTCGGTCCGCACAGCCGGGTGCCGCTGGCGCAGGCGTTCCGCGCCGGCAAGGGCGCGCCGTTCGTGGTCGTGGCCAATCACTTCAAGTCCAAGGGCTGCTCGGAAGCCAGCGGGGCCGACGCCGACCAGAAGGACGGCCAGGCCTGCTGGAACGCCACCCGGGTCACCTCGGCCAAGCTGCTGAACCAGTGGCTGGCCACCGACCCCACCGGGGCCGGCACGACGGATGCGGTGCTGCTGGGTGACTTCAATGCCTATGCGATGGAAGCGCCGATCCGCACCCTGCATGACGCCGGCTGGCAGGATGCCTTCGCGGTGGCGAAGATCCAGCAGCCCTACAGCTATGTCTACAACGGCATGACCGGCCGCCTCGACCACGCCCTGCTCAGCCCGGGCATGGCCAAGCGCCTGCGCGGCGCGGCCGAATGGCATATCAATGCCGACGAAGCCGATGACGTCGGCTATCGCGACCGCAATGAAACCGGCCCGTGGCGCAGTTCGGACCACGACCCGCTGCTGCTCGGCTTCGACCGCTGATCCATGCCCGTAGCGCCGGGCTTGCCCGGCTGCTCTGGCAGATCACCCCCACGCAATCAACGAAATCGCCACCACCGCCAACCCCAGCCCCACCCGGTTCCAGCGCGACGTCGGTTCCCCAAACGCCAGCACGCCGACCAGCGCGCCCAGCACCACCACGCCGATGTTCATCCCGGCAAACACCGTCGCCGGGCTGTCCGGCAACGCCTGGTGGGCATGCACGTAAAACAGGATGTTGCCGCCGTTGAGCAGGCCCAGCAGCGCGCCGGCACCCAGGTTGCGCAGGTTCAACCGGCTGCGGCCGCTGACATGCCGCCACAGCTGCAGCGCCAGCATCAGCACGAAGGCGATGCTGAAGCAGGCCAGCAGCGCGGCCATCGACGGGGTGCCCGACAGCGCCACCTGCTTGAGCAGGATGTCCACCACCGCAAAGCCCACCCACACCCCCAGCAGCCAGCGCCAGCTGCCCTGCGCAGCCGTCACTGCCGGTCCGCGCGGGCGCAGGCTGATCATCAGCATCGCCACCAGGCCCAGCCCCAGCCCGGCCAGCTTCCACGCCGTGGCGGTCTGGCCGAAGAACAGGAAGGCCGCCAGCAGGCTGAGCAGTAGCGACAACCGCTGGGCCACATCGCTGCGCACAATGCCGGCTTCGGCCACGGCCCGGCCCAGCACCAGGAAAATGGTGGGCAGCACCACCGCCAAGCCCAGCAGCGCCAGCCACGGCGCATGCCCGGACTGCAGCGACGCCAGCGGCGGCCGCAGTACCACCGCGGTCAGTGTGGCGGCGACCAGGTAGTTCCAGGTCACCATCTGCGCCACGTCCAGTTGCCGGCGCGCGGCCAGCTTCAGCAACACCGAGACCAGCACCGAGCAGATCACGGCCAACAGCAGATATGTCATGAGCGGGGCAGGGCAGGTCGGGGGCAGGGGACGCTATCATGGTGCCATGCAAAATCCCCCGTTCCCCGCCGAATCCGGCACGCTCACCCTGGCCGGCCCGGTCGGCCCGCTCGAAGTCGCGGTCGACCTGCCCAAGGCCGATGTGCCCACCGTGCCGGTCATCGCCGTGATCTGCCATCCGCTGTCCACCGAGGGCGGCAGCCTGCACAACAAGGTGGTGACCATGCTGGCCACCACCCTGCGCGAGATGGGCATCACCACGGTGCGCTTCAATTTCCGCAGCGTGGGCGGGTCCGCCGGTGAGTTCGACCACGGCGTGGGCGAGCAGGACGACCTCAAGGCCGTGGTGGCCTGGGCGCGCGAGGGCAACCCGCAGGCAACGCTGTGGCTGGCCGGTTTCAGCTTCGGTGCGTTCGTCTCGCTGCGCGCCTCGGCCGAGCTGCAGCCGCAGGTGCTGGTCTCGATTGCCCCGCCTGCCGGGCGCTGGGACTTCGACGGCGTGCAGCCGCCGGCGCAGTGGCTGGTGATCCAGGGCGAACAGGACGAGATCGTCGATCCGCAGGCGGTGTATGACTGGCTGGAACAGCTGAAGCTGCCGCACGAACTGGTGCGCATGCCGGAAACCAGCCACTTCTTCCACCGCAAGCTGATCGACCTGCGGGGGGCGCTCACCCACGGCCTGAAGCAGTGGCTGCCCGCCGCCGGTAGCCCAGCCGCATGAGTTCGGCAGTGTTGACTCCCTCCCAGCGCTACGCCGAAGGGGCAGCGCGGGGCGAATGGCAGAACGACCCTGCCCAGCACGCCGCCCTGGCCGAGCTGGACCGCATCCACACCGCCCTGCTCGACAGCGACCAGGACGGCTGGCTGGATCGCCTTTCCGCGTTCTGGAAGAAGCCGGACCCGGTCAAGGGCCTGTACTTCTGGGGCGGGGTGGGGCGCGGCAAGACCTTCCTGGTCGACCTGTTCTATGACGGGCTGCCGATCCAGCAGAAGTACCGCACCCACTTCCACCGCTTCATGCGTGGCATCCACGAGCGCCTGCGCGAGCACCAGGGCCAGAGCGACCCGCTTGCACGGATCGCCCAGGAATGGCGCAACAAGCTGCGCGTGCTGGTGCTGGACGAGTTCTTCGTCACCGACATCGGCGACGCCATGCTGCTGGCGCGCCTGCTGGAACGCCTGTTCGCCGAAGGGGTGACCCTGGTCACCACCTCGAACACGGCGGTGGAGAACCTGTACCTGAACGGCCTGCAGCGCGACAGCTTCCTGCCCGCCATCGGCCTGCTGCAGACCTACTGCGTCGAGCTGTACGCCGAGGGCACCGAGGACTACCGCATGCGCGCGCTGACCCGCTCGCCGGTGTACCAGTCCCCGCGCGACGCCGGCAGTGACGCCTGGCTGGGCACCCGCTGGTCCGAACTCAGCGGCGGTGAGCAGGCCAGGGCCGGCAACATCGAGATCGAAGGCCGCAAGATTCCGGTGCGCGGGCGTGGCAAGAGCATCGCCTGGTTCGACTTCGCCGCCCTCTGCGAGGGCCCGCGCGGCCCTTCGGACTACATCGAGATCGCGCACGAGTTCAACACCGTGCTGCTGGGCGACATCCCGCACTTCGACCGCACCAACGAGGACGCCGCGCGCCGCTTCGTCAACCTCATCGACGAGCTGTACGACCGCCACGTCAACCTGGTCTGCACCGCCACCGACACCCCGGTGGCGCTGTACACCGGCACCCGCCTGCAGGGGGCCTTCGAGCGCACCGCCTCACGCCTGATCGAAATGCAGAGCGCCGAATACCTGGGCACCCCCCACCGCGCATAAGCGTAGAGCCGGGCTGGCCCGGCTCCCCAATCCCACATCACCCGACGTTTGTTACGCCCGCGTGATGCGTGCTGTTCCGTTTTTCACACACTGTTTTCGCGGTCAAACGTCGCCATTCC
Source organism: Stenotrophomonas maltophilia (assembly GCA_002387845.1). Lineage (GTDB taxonomy): Bacteria > Pseudomonadota > Gammaproteobacteria > Xanthomonadales > Xanthomonadaceae > Stenotrophomonas > Stenotrophomonas maltophilia_AG. Next base: position 24,463 of record DGLB01000046.1, read on the forward strand.
CCATTGACAGCGCAGTCCATTTCGACAGGTTCCAACCGTTCGTCGGACGCCCTGATCGGCCAATCCTTGCGCCACAAGGGATTGGTGAAATCTCCTACATTTAGCGTTGACGATCCCCAGCACCCCCACTATCTTGTGGCTGGCGGTTCCACCGACCCCAAGACGGGGCAGGCGGAACCACTGGGAAGCCGGATCGCGCTTCCCGCCGTAGAGCCGTCTGCCCACCGCAGATGGTGCCGGTTGCGACAGTCTCCGGGGGGAGAGGGCTGGTGTCATAAGGGGATCGCGTCCGTCGCGTCCCGTGAGACGCCGTTCTGCCACCCTGAGGCCCGTGCGCACCGGCCGGTTGCCAACCCTGTCGGCAACCGTAGTGCCCGCCCATATCACGCCAAGAGGACACCGCCGTGAGCACCGAATCCAGCGCCACCATCGAGAAGAAGGAAAGCGAGTTCCTGCTGACCTCGCCGCCGACTTCCAACACGATGAGCGTCACCAAGCGCAACGGGTCGACCGAACTGGTGGACCTGAACAAGATCGTGCGCGCGGTGCAGCGTTCGGCCGAAGGCCTGCACGCGGTCGATCCGATGCGCGTGGCCACCCGCACCATTTCCGGCCTGTACAACGGGGCCACCACGCAGGAGCTGGACGAGCTGTCGATCCGCACCGCCGCCCTGCTGATCGGTGAAGAACCCGAGTACGGCCGCCTGGCTGCGCGCCTGCTGGCCAACTACATCGCCAAGGAAGTGTCGGGCCAGGAAATCCACGCCTTCTCGCAGTCGGTCGGCCGTGGCCACGAAGTCGGCCTGATCAACGACGCGCCTGCTGAACTTCGTGCAGACCAACGCGCGCAAGCTCAACGACGCCATCGATCAGTCGGCCTGGACCTGAACTTCGACTACTTCGGTCTGCGTACCCTGTACGACCGTTACCTGCTGCGCCACCCGCACACCCGCAAGGTGATCGAGACCCCGCAGCAGTTCTTCCTGCGCATCGCCAGCGCGCTGAGCGAGGACGTGCCGGAAACCCTGGCGCTGTACAAGCGCATGGGCAACCTGGACTACCTGCCGTCCAGCCCGACCCTGTTCAACTCCGGCACCACCCACGAGCAGCTGTCCTCGTGCTTCCTGCTGGACTCGCCGCAGGACTCGCTGGAATCCATCTACTCCAAGTACGGCGACATCGCCCAGCTGTCGAAGTTCTCCGGCGGCATCGGTGTCAGCTACACCCGCGTGCGTTCGCGTGGTTCGCTGATCAAGTCGACCAACGGCCACTCCAACGGCATCGTGCCGTGGCTGAAGACCATGGATTCGTCCGTGGCCGCGGTGAACCAGGGCGGCAAGCGCAAGGGCGCGGCCTGCGTGTACCTGGAAACCTGGCACGCCGACATTGAAGACTTCCTGGAACTGCGCGACAACACCGGCGACGAATCGCGCCGCGCGCACAACCTGAACCTGGCCAACTGGGTGCCGGACCTGTTCATGAAGCGCGTCGAGAGCCGACCAGGAATGGTCGCTGTTCGATCCGCAGCGTGGTACCGGAATTCACCGACCTGTTCGGTGAAGCCTTCGAGCAGGCCTACCTGCAGGCCGAAGCACAGGGCAAGGCCAACCGCACCATCTCCGCGCGCAAGCTGTACTCGCGCATGATGCGTACCCTGGCCGAGACCGGCAACGGCTGGATGACGTTCAAGGACAAGTGCAACCGCGCCAGCAACCAGACCCTGCGTCCGGGCAACGTGATCCACCTGTCCAACCTGTGCACTGAAATCCTGGAGGTCACCTCCAACGATGAAACCGCCGTGTGCAACCTGGGTTCGATCAACCTGGGCAACCACTTCGACGAGCACAACGAGTTCGACTACGAGAAGCTGGCCGAGACCGTGCGCCTGGCCGTGCGCCAGCTCGACCGCGTCATCGACCTGAACTTCTACCCGATCGAAACCGCCCGTCGCGCCAACCTGCGCTGGCGTCCGGTCGGCCTGGGCTGCATGGGCCTGCAGGACGTGTTCTTCCGCAAGCGCCTGCCGTTCGACAGCGCCGAAGCCCGCGCGCTGTCGAAGAAGATCGCCGAAACCATCTACTTCCACGCCCTGGAGACCTCGGTCGAACTGGCGCAGGAACGCGGCAAGCACCCGTCGTTCAACGACACCCGCGCCGCGGGCGGCGAGCTGCAGTTCGACGCCTGGAACGTGGTGCCGGAAGACGGCGCGCGCTGGGATGCCCTGCGTGCCCGCATCAAGGAACACGGCCTGCGCAATTCGCTGATCATCGCCATTGCCCCGACCGCCACCATCGCCTCCATCGCCGGCTGCTACGAGTGCGTTGAACCGCAGGTGTCCAACCTGTTCAAGCGTGAAACGCTGTCGGGCGACTTCCTGCAGGTCAACCGCTACCTGGTGAACGAGCTGAAGAAGCTTGGCCACTGGACCCCGGAAATGCGCGACACCATCAAGATGGCCGAAGGTTCGATCCAGGGCATCGCGCAGATCCCGGAAAGCCTGCGCCAGGTCTACCGCACCGCGTGGGAACTGCCGATGCGCTCGCTGATCGACATGGCCGCCGACCGTGGCGCGTTCATCGACCAGTCCGCCTCGCTCAACCTGTTCATGGAAAGCCCGAACATCGGCGCGATGTCCTCCATGTACATGTACGCCTGGAAGCAGGGCATCAAGACCACGTATTACCTGCGTTCGCGTCCGGCCACCAAGATCGCCAAGACCACGATCAGCCACACCGCCACCGCCGCGCCGGAGAAGGTGTTCAGCCCGGAAGAGGCCATCGCCTGCTCGCTGGAAAACCCGGAAGCCTGCGAGGCCTGCCAATAATCGCGACGTGCGGACCCCATCTGGGGTCCGCACCGTACCGCATCGAAACGCCGTAGAGCCGGGCTTGCCCGGCTGCATCATTCTCAAGGAAACACCATGGCCGACACCCGCAAGCAGATGCTGCTCGATCCCGGTTTTGAACTGACCCTGCGCCCCATGCGCTACCCGCAGTTCTATGACATGTATCGCAATGCGATCAAGAACACCTGGACCGTGGAAGAAATCAACTTCCAGATCGACATCAGCGACCTGCACACCAAGATGTCGCCGGGTGAGCGCCACCTGATCCACCGCCTGGTCGCGTTCTTCGCCACCGGCGACTCGATCGTGTCCAACAACCTGGTGCTGAATTTGTACCAGCACCTCAACGCGCCCGAAGCGCGCATGTACCTGTCGCGCCAGCTGTACGAAGAAGCGCTGCACGTGCAGTTCTACCTGACCCTGCTCGACAACTACCTGCCGGACCCGGAAGAGCGCGCCAAGGCGTTCTCGGCGGTGGAAAACATCGACTCGATCAAGAAGAAGGCCGACTTCTGCTTCAAGTGGATCGACTCCATCCAGGACCTGCACCGCATCGAAACCCGCGAGCAGCGCCGCCAGTTCCTGCTCAACCAGATCTGCTTCGCTGCGTGCATCGAAGGCCTGTTCTTCTTTGCCGCGTTCGCCTACGTGTACTACTTCCGTTCGCGTGGCCTGCTCAACGGCCTGGCGTCGGGCACCAACTGGGTGTTCCGCGACGAAAGCGCGCACATGGACTTCGCCTTCGAATGCGTGGACGTGATCCGCGAGGAAGAGCCGGACCTGTTCGACGACGAAATGAAGCAGCAGGTCTATGACATGCTGGCCGACGCCATCGAATGCGAAGTGCAGTTCGCCGAGGACGTGCTGTCCGGCGGCGTGGCTGGCATTTCCACCCGCGACATGCGCCAGTACCTGCAGCACTGCGCCGACAACCATTTCCACCGCCTGGGCATGGAAAAGAAGTACAACGTGCGCAACCCGCTGCCGTTCATGGAACTGCAGGACGTGCAGGAGCTGACCAACTTCTTCGAACGCCGCCCCTCGGCCTACCAGGTGGGCGTGCAGGGCGAAGTCGCCTTCGACATGAACTTCTGAGTTCAACATGACCGCTCCCGCCGACATCGTCCCGCCCACCGAAGTGCGCATGGCCGAGATCGTCTTCCCCAACCACACCAACCACATGGGCACCCTGTTCGGTGGCCAGGCGCTGGCATGGATGGACAAGGCCGCCTTCCTCGCCGCCGCGCGTTACTCGCGTCGCGCCGTGGTCACCGCGCGCTCGGACCAGGTCGACTTCAAGTTGCCGATCACGGTGGGTCAGATGGTGGAGACCGTGGGCCGCATCGTCGAAGTGGGCCGCAGCTCGATGAAGGTGGAAGTGGAGCTGATCGCCGAGGACCTGCACACCGGCGAGCGCCGGCTCTGCACCCGCGGCCACTTCGTGATGATCGCGCTGGACAAGAACCACCACCCCACTGCCGTGCCGGCTCTGCCGGCCGACATCGCCGGTCCCTGAACCGGCAATTGCGATGGGGGCCTGGTGCCCCCATCTGCTTTTCATGTCTACCCATCTGGCCGACTTCATCCACCGCGCCCGCCGCCTGTTCGTGCTGACCGGCGCGGGCTGCAGCACCGATTCGGGCATCCCCGACTACCGCGACGCCGACGGCCAGTGGAAGCGCACCCCGCCGGTGAACTTCCAGGATTTCATGGCCCTGCCGGGCACCCGCCAGCGCTACTGGGCGCGCAGCCTGCTCGGCTGGCCTCGCTTTGGCCAGGCCCTGCCCAACGGCACCCACGCCGCCTTGGCCGCGCTGGAAGACCGCGGCCAGATGGAAGTGCTGCTGACCCAGAACGTGGACTGCCTGCACCAGCGGGCCGGCAGCCGCGCGGTGATCGACCTGCACGGCCGCCTCGACCAGGTACGCTGCATGGGCTGCGAGGCGCGCAGCCCGCGCGAGGACTTCCAGCACCGCCTGGTGGCGCTGAATCCGGACTGGGCGCATCTGGATGCCGCGCAGGCTCCGGACGGCGATGCCGACCTGGAGGGGGTGGATTTCGGTTCCTTCAACGTCCCGTCCTGCCCCCATTGCGGCGGCATTCTCAAGCCGGACGTGGTGTTCTTCGGTGAAAACGTCCCGCGCGAGCGCGTGGCTGCCGTGCACGACCACCTCGGCCGGGCCGACGCGGTACTGGTGGTGGGTTCCTCGCTGATGGTCTATTCCGGCTTCCGCTTCGTCCAGGCTGCAGCCAAGGCCGGCCTGCCGGTCGCCGCGCTCAACCTCGGCCGCACCCGCGCCGACGACCTGCTGACCCTCAAGGTGGAACAGCCCTGCGCCCCAGCCCTCTCATTCCTGCTGTAACCCACCGCTGGTGTCACTCAGGAACTCCGTAGAGCCGGGCTTGCCCGGCTGCCTTCACCGTTCCACACAAACGGTTGCCTGCAACCCCGCTTCAGAGTGCAATACCCACCGGTTTCATCTCCCACGCCTGAGTCCCCCGTGAGCCAGCTTTTCTCCCCCGTCTCCTTTGGGCCGCTGCAGCTGCCCAACCGCATCGTCATCGCCCCGATGTGCCAGTACTCCGCCACCGATGGCCAGGCCAACGACTGGCACCGCCAGCACCTGGGCCAGCTGTCCCAGTCCGGTGCCGGCCTGCTGATCCTGGAAGCCACCGCCGTGCTGCCCGAAGGCCGCATCAGCTGGGCTGACCTCGGCCTGTGGGACGACGCCACCGAAACCGCCCTCGCCGGCGTGATCGCCTCGGTGAAAGCCTGGTCGCCGATGCCGCTGGGCGTGCAGCTGGCCCATGCCGGACGCAAAGCCTCCTCCGCGCGTCCGTGGGACGGCGGTGGCGGGCTGCCGGCCACCGACCCGAACGGCTGGACCACCGTGGCACCGTCTGCATTGCCGTTCAACGACCATCCGAAACCGGAAGCCCTGGATGCCGCCGGCATCGACGCCATCGTTGACGCCTTCGTCGCCGCCGCGCAGCGCGCCGAACGCGTCGGCCTGGATCTGATCGAACTGCATGCCGCGCACGGTTACCTGCTGCACCAGTTCCTGTCGCCGTTGAGCAACCAGCGCGACGACGAATACGGCGGTTCGCTGCAGAACCGCATGCGCCTGCTGATCCGCGTGTTCGACGCAGTGCGTGAAGCCGTCTCCGAACACATCGCGGTGGGCGTGCGCGTTTCCGCCAGTGACTGGGTCGCCGGCGGTTGGGACATCGAACAGACCACCACGCTGGCGCAGATTCTGGACCTGCGTGGCTGCAACTTCCTGCACGTCTCCAGCGGCGGCCTCGACCCGCGCCAGAAGATTCCGCTGGAACCGGGCTACCAGGTGCCGTTCGCACAGGCGATCAAGGCAGCCAAAGTGCGCATGCCGGTCATCGCGGTCGGCCTGATCACCGACCCGTCGCAGGCCGAATCCATCCTGCGCCACGGCCACGCCGATGCGGTCGCACTGGCGCGCGGCATTCTCTATGACCCGCGCTGGCCATGGCACGCCGCCGCTGCACTCGGCGACAGCATCACCCCGGCACCGCAGTACCTGCGCTGCGAGCCGCGCGAAGCGCGCGGCGTGTTTATTGCGTCAAAGTCGTAACGATCTCTGACCATTGTGTGGCGATTACGCCACGGAGGCATTCACCTGAAACGTGAGTGTTTCCGTGGCATTGCCGGTGTTGTGCCGTGCTCGTCCTGACCGCTTCGATAGATATTGCCTTTACTGGAACAAGCCGCACACTTTTCGAATCGACTTCGGTAGGAGCCTCCACCTGCGGCGCATGGCCGCATATGCAAGGGGTACCACCATGAAGTCGAAGGCATTCGCAGTCCTGTTGCTGTCGCTGATCACCACCCAGGCATCAGCAGAGTGCCAGGGCATTGCACCGATCCAGCAGCGCCTTTCAGAGTCCGAGGAGGCGGCGGCACCGATCAAACATGAGTCGGATCTCGTGCGTTACCTTGAACAACTGCCGGCACAATCCCCACTCAAGATGCTAAGCGAGGACGCCTTGTCCAGCTTCATTGCATCGCTCCGATTCAATGAGAAGGGTTTGACGAGCCTCTCGACCATTGAGCTGGAGCGTGAGCTGACACTGACTCAAGCGCACGATGTCCTTGGCCTGTTCGGGATGCAGCGCGCTGCGGCGAAGCTGCCGATTCCGGCAGCAAACAACCAAGAAGAGGATCTTCTGAGGAGGATGCAGCTTCGCTGCGATGATCACCACGATGGTTATGCATGTGCAGGGCCTGGAACCTGCAAGACCTCTTCCAGTTCCATCTGTACACCATCGTGCTGATTCGGCATTGTCTCGTCCCGTCAATCCTGCTGCTGGGTGCGCTTGCGCATCCCAGCAGTTCCGAGCCACTCTATCGACAGATCCAGGGTGCCGGCACGGCAGCGCCCGCGCTGTACGAGGACCAGATTCCAGAGGTGCTGCGCACGCTTAACTGCGAGGCACTCGATGGCAAGCAGCGCGACGACCTGTTTGTTGCAACCCATACCGTGCACCACCATGCCCCGGCTCGAGAAACGCTGGATCGGCTTCGGTGCCTCCACCATGCCATGACACGAGACGGAAGCGCGACCCAGTTCCATCACCTCAAGTTTCACGGGGCGCTGGTTGCGTCACGTCATTTCGAGGAAGCCAACCGCCTCCGTCGCCAGCACCGCCTTCAAGTGACGGAGCTTCCCCGTCTACCGAAGTTGCGCGATGGAGCTCCCAGCTTCCTTTCGCTGGATCCACGAGGAAAAATAGGGGTAGTGCGCTTCAGAGCTGAAAGAGGGTGGCGCATCCTGGCGGTTCTCCACCCCGGTTGCGCCCACTCACGGCGGGCCACCCGCACCCTCTTCGATGCGCCTGAGTACGCGTGGGTGCTCCCCTTTCTCACCCCGATTCTGCCAACCGGTCAGAAGTGGCTGCAGCAGGAGATGATGGCCTGGAATCGCAACCATCCAGGCCATCCTCTCCTGGCCGAGATCCCAGGCAGGACGATCAAAGGCGTCACCACAGATGAAACGCCTGTCTTCTTCCTGCTCAGAGACGGCAGTCTTGTCGATGAGATTCGCGGTCTCTCAACCCAGGCTGAGGCCTTCGAGCGCTGGAAAGCCTGGGTAGCCGATCAGGAATGAGGCGTCCGGATGCCCCTGTTCACGTAGCCTCAAGAAGGCAGCTGGTCCCGGTGCTCCACCCGCCACGCCTCCGGCAGCCCTTCCACCACATGTTCCATCAGCGCCCGTACCTTGGGCGTCAGATCTCGCCGGTCACTCACGCACAGATACAGGCGCATGGGCTCCGGCGAGGTGTGCGCACCATCGTCGGAGGCGAACAGCACCTCCAGGTTGCCGCGCACAAGCCACGGCGCGGCCACGAACGCGGCCAGCCGCGCGATACCACCACCCGCCGCCGCCATCGCGGCCAGTGCGTCGATGTCGTCGCTGACCAGGGCCGGATTCAGATCCGCATCGAATGGCTGCCCGTCGCGCACGAAGCCCCAGCGCAGGTAACGGCCATCCACCGGGTAGCGGAACACCAGGCAGCGGTGATCGCCCAGCGCCTCCGGGGTTTCCGGCACGCCAGCCTGGGCCAGGTACACCGGTGACGCACACACCACGAACGGGACCTGCGCCAGGGGCCGCGCGACCAGACCCTCTTCCAGCTGCGGATCAATGCGGATGCTGACATCCACCTCCTCATGCGCGTGGTCCACGCTGCGGTCGGACAGCAGCAGTTCGATGTCCAACCCGGGGTAGCGTGCCTGCAATGAGGGCAGCAGCGGTGCCAGCACATGGCGACCGAAGGCAGCGGTGCTGGCAATGCGCAGCCGGCCCTCGGGCTCTGCGTCCGGGTCGGTTACCGCGTCCTGTGCGCGTTGCAGGTCGTCCTCGACGTGTCGCACCTTGGCGAGGTACAGCGAGCCACGCTCGGTCAGCACCAGCCGGCGCGTGGTGCGATTGAACAGGCGCACGCCCAGGTGCGTTTCCAGTCGGGCAATGTTCTGGCCGACCGCGGCGGAGCTGATGCCCAGCGTGCGCGCGGCCGCGGCCAGGCTGCCGGCGTCGGCGGTGCGGATGAAGCTGCGGATGCAGTGAAGGATGTTCATGATGCCGCTATTGTCGCTGCTCAGCCGCAAGTTTTGCTTTGGTCTGTGCAAAGGCGAGGCGATCTACCGTGTCAACGGACGGCTGAATATCGTGCCGATCCCGCAACTGCTGTGTTGCCTGTGTACTGGACCGAGACCGATGAGTTCCACTTCTGTTGCTGCCCGCCGCTGGAAGCTGGCAGCGCGTACCACGCCGTTCGTGTTTGCGTTCTTCATGGCCGCGATCATGGCGATGTTGATGTGCCTGGTGATCACCGCGGCCAATGCGGGAATCAATGCCGACTACCCGATGCGGGTGCTGGGTGCCTACCAGCTGGCCATGCCCACCGCATTCTGCTGCGTGCTGGTGGTACGCCCGCTGGTGATGCGGCTGGTGGCATTGACGGTGCATCCGGCGTAGAGCCCCAACAGTTGCATCTGACAGCAACCCGCCAGCCCAGGGCCGCCTCGATTAAACTCGATCCATGCGCCCTGATTCCATCCTCACCCTGTCATGCCCGGACCGTACCGGGATCGTCTACCGCGTCTCCGGCCTGCTGTTCGAGCAGGGCTGCAACATCCTCGATGCCCAGCAGTTCGGCGACGATGAAAGCGGCCGCTTCTTCCTGCGCGTGCATTTCGACCGGGATGCGGCCCAGCCCATCGAGACCATCCAGGCCCGCATGGCTGGGCTGGCGGCTGACTTCCAGATGGATTGGCAACTGCACGATGCGCGCCGCAAGGCGCGCCTGCTGGTTCTGGTGAGCAAGCAGGGCCACTGCCTGAACGACCTGCTGTTCCGGGCGCACAGCCGCCAGCTGCAGGTGGATATCGCCGCCGTAGCCTCCAACCACGAGGATTTCGGTCCGCTGGCCACGTCCTACGGCATTCCGTTCCACCATCTGCCGGTGAACGCCGACAATCGCGCCGTGCAGGAACAGCAGATCATCGATCTGGTCGAGCGCGAGAACATCGACCTGGTGGTGCTGGCCCGCTACATGCAGATCCTCTCGCCGCGCCTGTGCGAGGCGCTGGCCGGCCGCGCGATCAACATCCATCACAGCTTCCTGCCCAGCTTCAAGGGTGCGCAGCCGTACCATCAAGCCCACGCACGCGGGGTCAAGATCATCGGCGCGACCGCGCACTATGTCACTTCCGACCTCGACGAAGGCCCGATCATCGAACAGGACGTCGCCCGGGTCGATCACGCCATGACCCCGCGCGATCTTGTACGCCTCGGCAGCGACACCGAATCGCAGGTGCTGGCACGCGCCGTGCGCCGTCACGTCGAGCATCGCATCATCCTCAACGGCCACCGCACCGTCGTGTTCCGGTAATGTCCGGCACACCGCTTCCATTCCGGATTTGACGTGCTGCACCAGTACTGGGCCGAATTCCTCACCCTCGCCGTTGTCCACCTCCTGGCCGTCATCGCCCCCGGCCCCGACTTCGCGGTTGCTGTCCGGCAGACCGTTCGCTTCGGTCGCCGAACCGGCATCTACACCGCGCTGGGTATCGGTGCGGGCATGTCGGTGCATGTGATCTACACCCTGATCGGTGTCGCCGCACTGCTGAACGCCACGCCGTGGCTGATGAAGGCGGCGCGCTGGATCGGTGCCGCGTACATCTTCTACCTGGGCATCCGATTCCTGCTGAGCAAACCGGGCAGCGACAGCAGTGCCGTGGAGGCGGGTGCTCCGGTGGCGGCAGTGCAGACGCCGGGACGGTCGTTCGCGATCGGATTCATGACCAACGCCACCAATCCCAAGGCGACGCTGTTCTTCCTGGCCGTGTTCACCACGCTGGTGAGCGCGCAGACCCCACTGCCCGTGCAGGCGCTTTATGGGCTGTGGATGTGCCTGGTCAATGCGGCGTGGTTCGTGCTGGTCAGCGTGGCGCTGTCAGCGGCGGCGGTGCGGCAGCGCTTCCTGCGCGCCAGCCATTGGTTCGAGCGGCTGATGGGGGTGTTGCTGATCGGGTTTGCAATACGCCTGGTTCTGTTCTGGTAGCGCCGGCCGTTGGCCGGCCCACGTGTTGATCCCGAAGCTCATGAGGCCGGCCAACGGCCGGCACTACCGGGATCATGCACGAGCATTCATCAAAGCAGTGCAATCCCCGCCGCCAGCAGCGCATCGCGCGTAGCCGCATCGTTGTCCGTACTCACCGCCCGGGTCAGTTCCCACAGATAGCCCACCCGGAACCCCGCCGCCACCGCATCCTGCGCCGTCCACAGCACGCAGTAATCCCGCGCCAGTCCGCACACATGCACCTCGGCAATGCCACGCTCGCTCAGCCAGCCGGCCAGGCCCGTCGGCGGGCGGGTGCCCTCAGGCCCGACGTTCTCCTGGAACGCGCTATAGGAATCCACCTCGCGCCGGGTACCTTTGCGCAGGATCAGATCCGCCGCGTTCCAGTCCACGCCGGAATGCAGCTGCGCCCCGGGCGTGCCCTGTACGCAGTGATCCGGCCACAGCGTCTGCGGGTGACCGTGCAGGGTGATCTGCGCGAACGGCGCATGCCCCGGGTGCTGGCTGGCGAATGAGGCGTGGTCGGCGGGATGCCAGTCCTGGGTGGCCACCACCGTGCGATAGCGCCCCTGCGCCAGCAGTGCCGCGATGCCGGGAACAATCGCATCGCCGTCCGCGCAGGCCAGTGCACCGCCCGGCATGAAGTCCGGTTGCAGGTCGACCACGATCAAGGCGACATCGACAGGGAAGCGGTTCATGGCAATTTGCGGCAGACGGGGTTTTCAGTCTACCCCGGACCCCCCTGGCCCGCGTAGTGACGCGCCATGCGCGTCAGCCGTTCGCAAGGCCGCCGATCACTCCCCGTCCCCGAGCCGCAAGGTGCCATCCCCGTAGTACAGCACCCCGATCTTGATCTTCTCCCGTCCCACCTCACGCCGATGCTGGTTCGCATCCCGCAGCGAGTAAACGCACCCGCAATACTCCTGCTGGTAGAACCGCTCGCGCTTGCTGATCTCGACCATGCGCGCCGCGCCGCCGCCCTTGCGCCAGTTGTAATCCCAGTACTGGATGTCCGGGAACTGCGCCGCTGCCCGATGGCCGCAGTCGTTGATCTGGTTCATGTCCTTCCAGCGCGAAATGCCCAGCGAGCTGCTGATCACCGGGAACCCATGCTCATGTGCATAGGCCGCCGTGCGCAGGAAGCGCATGTCGAAACACATCGTGCAGCGGATGCCGCGCTCCGGCTCGTTCTCCATTCCGCGCGCCTTGGCGAACCAGTTGCTGGTGTCATAGTCCGCGTCCACGAACGGAACCCCATGTTGCTCCGCGAACCGGATGTTCTCTTCCTTGCGCAGCGCATACTCGCGCGAAGGATGGATGTTCGGGTTGTAGAAGAAGATCGTGTAATCGATGCCCGAGGCAGTGATGGCTTCCATCACCTCGCCCGAACAGGGCGCGCAGCACGAGTGCAGCAGCAGTTTCGTATGCCCACCAGGCAGGGTGAGGGTAGGGCGGATGAAATCAGTCATGCGGAATTCCAATGCCCCCACCGCCGGCAACGGCGGCGATGGAGGCGGTAGTGAGCAGGTAAAGGTCAGGCAGCGTTCGCGTCAGCGTGTTCCGCCCGCAGGGTATGGGCGGCAGACACCAGCGCCTCCAGCGCCGCCCGGGTTTCAGGCCAGCCACGGGTCTTCAGCCCGCAATCCGGGTTCACCCAGATCTGCTCTGGCCGCAGCACCTCGGCGGCCTTGCGCAGCAGCGCCACCATCTCTTCCTTGTCCGGCACACGCGGCGAGTGGATGTCATACACGCCCGGCCCGATCTCGTTCGGGTACTGGAAGCGCACGAAGGCATCCAGCAGCTCCATGCGCGAACGCGAGGTCTCGATGGAAATGACATCCGCGTCCATCGCCGCCACCGAATGGATGATGTCGTTGAACTCGGAGTAGCACATGTGGGTGTGGATCTGGGTGGCATCACGCACGCCGCTGGCGGTGATCCGGAACGCTTCCACCGCCCAGTCCAGATAGTCACGCCACTGCGCGCGGCGCAACGGCAGGCCTTCGCGGATCGCAGGCTCGTCAATCTGGATCACCCCGATGCCGGCCGCTTCCAGATCCCGCACCTCATCGCGCAGGGCCAGCGCGATCTGCCGGCAGGTATCGGCGCGTGCCTGGTCGTCGCGCACGAAGCTCCACTGCAGCACCGTCACCGGCCCGGTCAGCATGCCCTTCATCGGACGCTCGGTCAGCGACTGCGCGTACTGCGACCAACGCACCGTCATCGGCTGCGGCCGGCTGACGTCGCCATAGATCAGCGGTGGCTTCACACAGCGCGAGCCATAGCTCTGCACCCAGCCGTTCCTGGTGAAAGCGAAGCCTTCCAGCTGCTCGCCGAAGTACTCCACCATGTCATTGCGCTCGAACTCGCCATGTACCAGCACATCCAGCCCGATCTGCTCCTGCGCGCGCACGCAGTGCTCGGTCTGGGTGGCCAGGAAGGCCTCGTAGTCGGCATCGGAGAGCTTGCCGGATCTGTTGCGGGCGCGCGCTTCGCGTACTTCCAGCGTCTGCGGGAACGAGCCGATCGTGGTGGTGGGGAACAGCGGCAGGTTCAGCGCGGCGGCCTGGGCCAGGCGGCGCTGCGGGTAAGCGCTGTGCCGCTGCGAATCAGCAGCCGTGATCGCACCCAGGCGCTCGGCCACCGCCGGATTGTGCACGCGCGGCGAGCGACGGCGTGCTTCCAGACGTTCGCGCGCGGCCGTCAGCGGCCTCTCAGCGACGGCCGGGTTGTCGATGGCGTCGGCCAGCAGGCGCAGTTCCTCCAGCTTCTGCGTCGAGAACGCCAGCCATCCCCGCAGCTCGGCATCCAGCTTGGTTTCGTGGGTCAGATCCACCGGGCTGTGCAGCAGCGAGCACGAAGGGGCCAGCCACAGGTGGTCGCCACCCACGTTACCGTGCGCATAGCGCGCCAGCAGCAGCGCGTTGTCCAGATGGGTGCGCCAGATGTTGCGACCGTTGACCACGCCCGCTGAAAGCACGCGCCCGGCCGGTAGTGCCTTGATCACCGCATCCAACTGCTCCGGCGCGCGCACCAGGTCCACATGCAGGCCGTCCACCGGCAACCCAGCGGCCAGGTCCAGGTTGTCGTCCAGCGCGCCGAAGTAAGTGGCCACCAGTACCTTGGGGCGTGAGGCCGCAGCCAGCACGGCATACGCATGCACGAAGGCCGCGCGCGTGGCATCGTCCAGGTCCTGCACCAGCACCGGTTCGTCCAGCTGCACCCACGCTGCGCCCGCCGCCTGCAGCTGGCCCAGCAGTTCCACATACACCGGCAGCAGCGCGTCCAGCAGGTCCAGCGCCGGGCTGCCGTCGGTGGTCTTGGACAGCAGCAGGAACGTCACCGGGCCAATCAGCACCGGGCGCGTTTCAATGCCCAGGCCCTGCGCCTGCCGGTACTCGGCCAGCGGTTTGTTGCCGCGCAGGGCGAAGCCCTGCCCGGCCTGCAGTTCCGGCACCAGGTAGTGGTAGTTGGTGTCGAACCACTTGGTCATTTCCAGCGCGTGCAGGTCGTGCCCGTCGCGCTGCAGGCCGCGCGCCATCGCAAAGTAGCCGGCCAGCGGATCCGCGTCGGCCAGGGCGCGGTAGCGGGCCGGAATGGCGTCGAACAGGAACGCCGCATCCAGCACCTGGTCATACAGGCTGAAGTCGTTGCTGGTGGGCACATCCACGCCGGCGTCGCGCTGCAGCCGCCAGTGCGTGGCGCGCAGCGTAGCGGCCGTGTCCTGCAGCTGCTGCGCGCTGCTCTCGCCGGACCAGAAAGCCTCGAGCGCGCGCTTGAGCTCGCGTTTGGCCCCGATGCGGGGGAACCCCAGGTTGGTAACAGTGGTCATGGAAACGTGTCCTCATTGCGATCAGCGGCATTGAGGAACGAAGGAACCGTGCAGCGTCCACGCCCTTGCGGCCATGTGCGCTTCACCAGCGACCTTCGCCCCCGCGGGCGAACCGGAATGCCGTGAAGCGGACGCACGGGCGCAGCGCCACGCGTGCTGCATGGCGGCAGGCCCCGGCAACCTCCCCGCGGACGTTCCAGGTCGAAGCAGAAAGCGGTCGTGCTCTCTGGCCGGGGCCGGTATTCGGGCTGATGGACACGGGCCGCCTGGCCCACCTAGTGCCCGCCGCTTCCCAGGCATGAAGCCCAGTGCTGTGTGGCGGGGGTCGTTTCCATTCACCGCTGCGGGGCAGCTCCGGAATGAGCGCAGAGCGCTTTCACCGGATTCCCGTTTAATTTCATCCCTTCATCTGTATGAAGAGATAAACACCTTCGGCAAAGGCAGAGTAGCATACGAGCGTTGGTTGTTGGGCAACCCAACGGCGACAATGTCCCGACCGACGCGCCCCCACCGTCGTGCCCCGGAGTCATGTTTTGCAGCCCCACCCCGATGCCTACCGTGACGCGCGTCCGCCGAGCGTCCCGCGCGATCCCCGGTTCCCCGACAGCGGCCAGCAGCGCCGGATCCGCTGGACCCTTCGCCTGGCCGGCCTCGCCTGCATCGGCATCGGGTTGGCCTGGATGGTCTGTTACACGCTGCTGGATCGCCTCGATCTGGTCGCGGTGTATCTGCTGCTGGTGGCCGTTGGCATCTATGCGCTAGCCAATGTGCGGCGTGCCTCGCCCCGCGCGGTGCCGGTGCTCGCGCACGCGATGCTGCTGCTGGTCGGCGCGATGGCGTTGATCGATGTGCCGCAGGCGGGCATCCCGCGCTCCGTGCATCTGTATTTCCTGCCGTTGGCCGCCGCCACCCTGCTGGTCGCGGGCGATGACGCCCGCTATCTGGGCAGGATCTTCCCGGTCCTGTGCCTGGTCTGCTTCGTCCTTTTCGGTGCCCGGGTGATCGGCTCGGACCTGGCCGTCTATTCCCCGCCGGCCAACATCCGCTTCATCACCAGCATCGCCAACCATGTGCTGGCGACAATGCTGCTGGCCGTCGTGGTGCTCATCTATCGCCTGGACATCAACACCCGCCTGTCGCGGGCCCGCGAACTGGCCCGTGCGCTGCCGCGCGGCGAGATCACCGTGCTCTACCAGCCCCAGGTGGATCACACCGGCCGGGTCACCGGTGCCGAAGCACTGGTGCGCTGGCAGCACCCCACGCGCGGGCTGCTCACGCCGGACCGGTTCATTCCGCTGGCTGAGCGCAGTCTGTTGATTGGTGCGATCGGGTTGGATGTGATCCGCCAGGCATGCACCCAGCTGCGGGCGTGGGCGGACGATCCCGAGCTTCGCCACCTGGTGCTGGCGGTGAATGTCAGCCCCCTGCAGCTGTTCGATCCAGGTTTTCCTGCACAGGTAAAGCGCGTGCTGGAGGATACCGGTGCCAATCCGCACCGGTTGGAACTGGAACTGACCGAATCGGCGTTGTCCGGTGATCCCCACGCCACCCGCACCGCCATGTGGGCGCTGCGCAACATCGGCATCCGATGGGCGCTGGACGACTTCGGCACCGGCTACTCATCGCTGTCCCTGCTGCGCTCCCTGCCGATCCAGAAGATCAAGATCGATCGCCATTTCGTGGTCGACGCCGCGCAGAGCGATTCGGCACGGCGGCTGCTTGAAAAAATCGTGGAGATTCCCGGGGTGCTTGGCATGTCGGTGATCGCCGAAGGCATCGAGGATGCGGCCCAGCGCGACATGCTGGAAGCCATGGGCTGCCGGGCGTACCAGGGCTTCCTGTTCGGCCGGCCGCAGCGTGCGGAAGACGTGGCCGAACTGGCCCGGAGATCACAGGAATCTCCGAGCCTGGGGTGAGGCCGGTCAGCCGGCGTGGGCGCGCCCGCGTACCTCGGCGAAGGTCTCATCCCGGAGCAGCACGCCGTTCTCCCAGACGGTCACCATCGCGTCGTCGAACCCGGCGGGTGGCATCGCGTCGCCGGCCGGCACCGTGCGGTACTGTCCGTACTCCCGATGGCGCGCCAGCGTCAGCCGGCCCCGCTTGCTCTGCTTGCCGGCATCGGTCACCGGATCCTTGTACACGTCGATCCATTCACCGTTGACGCGTGCGGCCGAACATTTCAGTGCGAACTTCTGCGTATCGCGGTCCACCCGCTGCAGTAGCGCGCCACCCATGCCGAAGGCCACGTTGTCGGCGGCATAGCCGGCATCGGTGATCCGCTGCAGGATGGCGCGGATCGTACTGGGGTTGATGCCATCGCCCTGGATCACCCGCACGTGGTTGAGCACTTTGTAGCCCTTGCCGTTCACGGTGTGGCCGAAGGCTTCATCAAGCAGTCGCAAGCTTTCCGCCACTACCTCCACCGGGTCGCCCGAATCCGGGCGGATCACCAGCGTCGCGCCCGAGGCGATGACCTCTTCGCGCAGCGCGGTGCCCCAGTGCTCGCGGATGGCGTGGTAGATGTCATAACTGTCCGATACCACCGCGACGATAGCGCCCGGCTTGGCGAACTGCCGCAGCATGTTGCGATAGGCCGCCACTTCGTTCTCACGGCCCCAGCTGGTGATGGTGCTGTGCTCGGCGGCGGGAATCGAATAGCCGGCCATCGGTTCGTGATAGAACGCCTGCGCATACAACAATGCCGAGACGGTATCGGTGCCCAGGAAGTTGACCAGATGCGCGGCACCCCCGATCGCGGCCGATTCCAGGCTCGAGACGCCGCGGCTGCCGAAGTCGTGCAGCTTGAAGGGCAGCTGGCCCTCCGGATCGTCGCTGGTCTGTTCAAGGAAGCTGCGAATTGTCTGGCGCGCGTGCCAGCTGACTGTCGCCACGGTCACCGGGTACCAGATGCGCAGCAGCATCGTCTCCAGGTACGAAGGCACCCAGAACGCCTGCGGATCGGTGGACTCGATGGTCATCAGGGCGTTGTGCACCGGCACCACGGTGCCCTCGGGCACGGCACGGATGCGCAGCGGCATCAGGCCGCCGTGCTGGTCCACGATGTAGCGCCAGCCGGCTTCGTTGAACGGCTCGCCATGGGCGGCGAACAGGTCACGCGCCTGGTCGACATCGGCGTGGGTGATGGGGCGGCTCAGGTACTGCTTCAGCAGGGCCTGCAGGCCGAAGAACACGGTGCGATCGTGCAGGCCGCCGCGCGATTCCACGTAGAAGAACGTGGCGTCGGTGCCCGGCGGGTACTGCAGCCAGTGGCTGGCCTTGTAGCTGTCGGTATTGAGGAGAAGATTATCGAGGTAGTGCATGACGGGAAGCTCCTTCGCGTCGGGTGGCACCGGCGGTCTATCCGCCGGTGATGGAACCAGGTCGGGCTCAGCCGCGACCCAGGAAGTACTCCAGGATATGCAGGTGGTCTTCGTACAGCCGCGCCCCCATGTCCAGCGCCTCGCTGACCGGGAACCAGCGCGCCTTGTCGGCATCGTCGCCACCGCGCACCGGCGGCAGCTCGCCGGCCGGGAACTCGAAGTGGAAGGCGTGGGTGATGGTGCGTCCACGCTGGCTGCGCTCGGGGTGGTCGAACACCTGCTGGCCCTTCAGCGAGCCCTTCAGCACGGGAAGCGGCAGCTTCAGCCGGGTTTCCTCGCGCAGTTCGCGCAGGCAGCTGTCGAGCAGGGTCTGGTCCTGGCCGACGAAGCCGCCCGGCAATGCCCACAGGCCCTTGCCTGGCTCCGAGCGGCGGCGCACCAGCAGTACGTGGCCCGAATGCACCACCACCGCGTCGGTGGTGACGAAGGTCGGCGCGTACGGCGCGTCCTTCCACGCCGCCTTGTACTGCTCGATGAAGCGGTACTCGGCCACCAGCTGGTCATAGGCCGGCGAACTTTTGCGGAACGCCTCCAGCATGTCGTACACCGGGGCCGGCACGTTGCCACGCAGCATCAGCAGGGCACCGTGGAAATCCACGTCGCCGGCTTCAAACAGGTAACGACGCAGTTCCGTGGCCGACAGGGTGGCGGTGTGCTGTACATCCACCAGCGGCCACTGCGGGAACTCGCGCAGGTAGTAACTCGATGCGTCCTTGTCCATGCCGACCAGGCCAACCTTCGCATCGGCGGCAGCCCCATCGCCACGCAGCGCCTCGGCCACGTTGCGCTGTACGCCGGCAATCCACTGCGCTTCGTTGTACAGATGGTCGCGCAGCGGCTGGATGATCAGACGATCGGTGCTGCCATCAAGCGCGGCCTGGATCATCACGGCGCGTTCGGCCACCGTCCAGGGATTGCGCAGGCTGCGGGGGGTATCGGCAGAGCCAACCAGGAAGATCAGCTTGCGGGCCCGGCTCAGGGCCAGGCGGGCAACGGCGGCATGGCCGTTATGAAAGGGCTCGAAACGCCCGATGAAGACGAGATAGTCGTATTCCATGAGAATCCCTCATGTCGTTGTGAGTGCCGCAGGTCTGTCCCTTGGCTTGCTCACCATCCTACGCCTCCTGTTCAGCGGGTCAAGCACCACCGCCCAGTGCGTCGAGCACCCGTTCGACGCGCTGCTGCAGCGAGCCGGTCAGCAGGGTGAACGGCCGCTGCTGTGAAGACAGCCACTGTACATAGGCATGGTGCTGGGCCTGTCGGAATGCGTGGTCGCGGCGCGTTCCATCCTGCACGAACGGAAAATCGGGCGCGCACAGGAACAGGTGCGCATAAGGGCGCTCCGCCAACGCGTGCAGTGCAGCGTCTGCGCGGCCGAACATGTCCTGGCAGTAGAGCAGGGTGGTCAGCGGCGTGGTATCGCACACCAGCCATCGATCTGCGGTTGCCGCCAGCGCCTGCTCGCGTTGCACCTGGACCTCGGCGATGTGCAGCAGGTCGTCATAGTCCAGCGCACCGGCTTTTGCTTCCCAATGTTCGCGGCCAAACTCCGCCGCCCAGTGCGTCTGCAGGCGCTGTGCCAGCGCAGCGGCCAGCGTGGTCTTGCCGCTGGATTCCCCGCCGAGCAGGCCGATGCGGCCCACGAAATCCGCATGCACGCGCGGATCGAGATACTGGCGCAGGCCATGCGGATCGGCGCGCAGCGCGGTACCCGACACCGGAACATGGCGTCGTTCCAGATCCAGGCAGACATGGGCGACCGGCCAGACTTTCCCAGCTGAGCCACTGAAGTGGTGCTGCAACGCTGCCGCGAAGCCATCGCCATAGTGCTCGCTGGTGAACACCGCATCCACGCGGCACTGCCACAGCGCAGTGCAGACCCAGGCCACGAACGCACGCTGTGCTGCATCGTCTTCAAGGTTGTCCGGCAGCGTTCGCGGCGCAATCCCCCGCCGTGCGCACAGATCTGCCAGGCGCGCCTCGTCCAGTACCAGGCGCTCTACCTGCGGATACAGGGCCTCCAACCAGGCCTCGCGTCGCGCGGCTTCGCAGCCGGGAAGCTCGGGTTGGCTCCAGCTCAGCAGCAGTACCCGGTTGCAGCGCGACAACGCATGGTCGATCAGGGCCTGGTGGCCCCGGTGCAGCGGGCTGAACTTGCCAACCACCAGCCCGGTGTTGAAGCGATCCTGCATGTACGGTGGTCTTCCGTGAAACGGGGCAGCCAGTCTACGGGGTCACCGAAGCCGGCGGGTGCCAGCTGAACAGCGCGATCCGTGCCCGGTGTCTCAGGCCCTGAGAGACCCTTTGGTCATACTGGACCCCGGTGTCGCAGGCAGCGGGGGCAGTGCAGTGGCAGACAAGTATTGCGATCTGGTCATGAAGGGCGGGATCACCAGCGGCATCGTGTATCCCAACGCGGTGCTGTCGCTGGCCCGCGAGTACCGCTTCAAGAATATTGGCGGCACCTCGGCCGGGGCGATTGCCGCGGCGGTGGCCGCCGCCGCCGCGATGGGCGACCGACGCTGCCGCGCCGGTGAAGCGCTGGGGCCCAACGCGGGCTTCGCGGGGCTGGCCGATGTCAGTACCCAGCTGTCGCGCCGCGGCTTCATCTACAGCCTGTTCCAGCCGGTATATGGCGCGCGTACCGCCTATCGCCTGCTGGTGATGCTGACCGGCAAGGCCAGCGTGACGCGCAAGGTGCTGTGCCTGCTGGCGGCGGTGTTCGCGATTGCGCCGCTGGAACTGCTGGCGGCGTTGGCGGGCTTGCTCGGCATTGGCTGGCTGGCCGGCGGCATGCCGGGGGTGTGGGCCACGCTGCTGCCCTCGCTGTTATGTGCCTATGGTGCCGGCGTGCTGGCCTCGGCGCTGCGCGTGGCGCGGGTAGCCCGGCGCAATCTGCTGGGGCTGTGCTCGGGGGCGACGCAGGCCGATGCCGGCGCGCCGGCGCTGACCGACTGGCTGCACACCCAGCTGCAGGCGCTTTCCGGCAAACCGGTCGATCAGCCACTGACCTTTGCCGATCTGCACACCGCGCCGCGCTACGTCGGCGAACCGGCCGGCGCGCATGCGATCAGCCTGCAGATGATCACCACCTGTGTGTCGCATACCGAGCCGCGCACACTGCCGTTCACCGCGTCGCAGTTCTGGTTCCGGCGCGAGGAGTTCGAGCGGCTGTTTCCTGCCACTGTCGTGCGCTGGTTGGTGGAGCGCGCCGGTTCGCCGCAGTCCGTCGACGGTGTCGACTACTACCGGCTGCCGGAAGGCGAACACCTGCCGGTGCTGGTCGCCACGCGCATGAGCCTGAGCTTTCCGCTGCTGATCAGCGCGGTACCGCTGCATGAGCCTGCCCGCCGCGAACGCCGCTGCGAACCGGTGGAAGATCCGGCTCCCCCGCGTGACAACACCAACGTGGCCGACAGCATGGAAGGGCTCACCAGCGGTGGCCATACCTGCGGGCCGGTGATCACCGCGTTCCGGGTGTGCTGGTTCTCCGATGGCGGCATCAGCAGCAACTTCCCGATTCATCTGTTCGATGCCGCGTTGCCGCGCTGGCCGACCTTCGGCATCAACCTGGTGTATCCGCGTCACGCCGAGCCGGTGCGGCTACCGCCGGACTCGCCCGATGCGATCAATGCGGCCGTTTTCCTGCCCACCGAGAACCGCCATGGCTGGCAGCGCAGCTATCACGCCATCGCGCGGCCACTGGCGGCGGCGGAAATGAGCGGCTTTCTGTTCTCCATTGTCTCCACCATGCAGAACTGGCGCGACGTGCTGCAGGCACGTGCCCCCGGCTATCGCGACCGCATCGTGCATGTGTCGCTGCAGGGCGACGAAGGCGGCATGAACCTGGACATGCCCCAGGCCGTGCTCAGCCGCATTGCCGCCAAGGGCAGTGTGGCGGGCGAGCGCTTCTGCGACTTCTCGTTCGCCAATCATTACTGGATCCGCTGGCGCAATCTGGCGTCGGCGTATCAGCGCTACACGCTGGAGATTGCGCGCACCGATGATCCGCTGCAGCGCGTGGCGGCGTGGGCACCGGCGTATGAGACGGTGGCGATCGGCGAGCCACTGGAGCCGTCGTACCGGCTCAGTTCGGAAGAGAAGCGGCGCGAGTCGCAGCAGCTGTGGCGCATGATGGTGGAGCAGGGGGAGGCCTGGGAGGACCTGGGCCCGGATCTCACCGACGGTGCACCGCGGCCATTACCGCAGATGAAGGTCACCCCCAGTTACTAGGTAGCGCCGGCCGTTGGCCGGCCCTCATGAGCCCATCAACATCACATGGGCCGGCCAACGGCCGGCGCTACCGGCAGATGTCCCGGAACCGTCCATCACCGCCATCCGTCCACCACCGGATCCCCCTTCAGCCCCGCATACCGCTCCCCTTCCAGCTCCATCCTCACCAACGCCGGGTTGATCGACCACAACACCCCCAGATACTCCCGTGCCCGCACCGCATCCCCACGCGCCACCGCCAGACGCGCGGCGCGCGCCCAGATCCGGTCCCAGCCATGCGCCAGTGACAACGCCTGCGCCAGCGCAACATCCGCATCCGTGTCGCGCCCTTGCCGTACCCACTGCTCCGCACGAATCATCGCCGCATGTGCCTGGCGCTGGTCCAGCATCACCCGCAGTCCGGCAACCGGCTGCGCGGCATTGTCCACGCGAAGATCGGTATCGCGCCAGTCGCCTTGCGGCGTGCGCACGAGCAGCGCCGCAGACATCCGGCCGCTGCGTTGCCCGCCGGCCGCATCACCGGCCTCCAGCGCCTCGAGCAGGCGTTCGGCCAGCGCACCTTCCGAGGCGATGAACGCATCGCGCATCGCCCTCAGCACCTGTTCGCCCACCAGCCCATTTCCCTGCACGCTGAAACCGTTGCCGCCCATTCCACCGGCCCACCCGGAGGCACGCGCGGTGTCGCCCGTGTACTGCGCCTGTCGCCCGCGCGCATCCACCACGCCCACCTGCCGCTCGGCCACGGAGGTGTCGTCATAACCGCCATCTTCGGCCAGCACCTGCTTCAGCGCCTGCTCGGGCGTGCGGCCGGCGGCAATCAGGGCCAACCCACGTGGCCCGTAGTTCGGATTCGTCTCGAACTGGCTGGCCACCGCGCCCACGCCCGCCTGCGCCCAGGCCACGCCGGAACCGCCCACGGCCAGGTTGTGTGTCGCCACCGCCACGCCACAACTGCCTTCGGTGTCGCACGCGACGATTGAAAAGGTGGCCTGCGCCGGCATTGCATGCAGCCAGAGCGCCAGTCCTGCGATCAGCCATCGCTTCATCCGCACATCCCCGTCGTTGTCCACGAACAGATTGGATGCGGCTGCCGCCAGAAGGGTTTAATCCCCGCGCTGATCGACACTGCGTTTCCCGGCCTCTACCATCCAGCCTGCGCGCATGGATCCCTCAGCCCAGCTACGGAACCGAGATGGACAAGGCCTACCTCCTGCTCATGCTGGTGCTTCCGGTCATCGCGATGGCGTGCCGGGTTGTGGCGTTTGCCATGCTGGATGGGAAACTGGGTAAGCCCCTGTTGAACTGTGCCTTGGACCAGTTGAAGGCCGTGGGCCTGTACGGCCTGCTGGGCCCGCCTCTGGGTGCCTGGCTCCTGCTGGTCACCGGCGTGATTCTGGACGGTGACCTGCGTGGTCTCGCAGTGGTTGTGCCTGCCATGCTGATGTCCCACGTGTTCGGGGCCCTTCCGGCGATGGCAACGGGCGCGGTGCTCGGTGCCCTTCGGCCGTGGCTTTCGGTATGGCGCGCGCTCGCGGTGGGTGGTGTCGCCGGCGCAGTGCACACATGCCTGTGGTTGGCCGCCGCGTCCCTGGCCGACAATTCGGAGAACGTAGCCATTTTTGCGGCCGCCGGCGCATTCGCCGGTATGGTGTGCGCGCTGATGTTTGTCGGTTTGCCCGGCAAAGCGAGCCGCTGACGAGGAGATCCGTCCCGCCCACCCAAGCCTGTTGGGCTGGGTTCTACCCGCGCCCCGGCAGCTGCGCGAACGCGCGCTGCATGCAGTCCTCGCGTGGGCACACCCGGCACCCGGGACCAATCGATACCGAATTGCCGGGGCTCTGGATATCCAGCCCGCGCGTGTAGATCAGCCGTTCGGCATGCTGCAGGTCACAGCCCAGCGCCACCGCGAAGGTCTTGCGCGGCTGTCCATGCCCCACCGGCCCGCTGCTCACCTGCCGCGCCAGCCAGAAATGGCGGCGACCATCGGGCATGCGCGCGGTCTGGGTGAGCACGCGCCCGGGCTGGTTGAAGGCTTCGTAGACGATCCACAGCGGACACGAACCGCCCACCTGCGAGAAGTGGAAGTCGGTTGCCGAATGCCGCTTGGACACATTGCCGGCCCGATCCACGCGAATGAAGAAGAACGGCAGCCCGGGTGCACTGCGTCGCGCCAGCGTGCTCAGCCGATGGCACACCGCCTCGAAGCCCACGCCGAACCGGTGTGCCAGCAGGTCGATGTCATAGGCGCTGTGTTCTGCGGCGCGCAGGAACTGCGCATACGGCATCACCAGCGCGCCAGCGAAGTAGTTGCTCATGCCGATGCGCGCCTGCGCGATCTGCTCCGGATCGCGGAAGCCCGCGCGCGCGATCACCGCGTCGATCTGCGCGGCATAGCCCAGCAACCCGAGCTCGGCCGCCATCTGGAACGCCTGCTGGCCCGGCTCCAGATAGTCGGGCAGCCACAGCGTGCGGCTGCCACCGTCATACACCCGCTTCTCGCGCCCGGCCTGCAGCGGGGCCACTTCCACCAGCACGCCATGCCGGTCGGCCAGCAGCTGGCGCAGGCGCGGGGCCACATGCCCGGCCACCAGCCCCCATTCGGCGAACAACTGCTCGGCCAGGTCATCCAGCTCGGGAATGTGGTTGTGCATGCGGTTGAAGAAGTCGCGCACCTGGTCGCCCGCGGGTAGCGCTTGTCCGGCCTGCGGGTCGCCCAGCTGGAACTCCAGGGCCGCCGCGTGCTCGCGCAGCAGCAGGTGGCGACGGTGCAGGTCGAGCAGGGCGTGGCTGATCTGCGGCAGGTTGCCGGCCATCGCCCGCAGCTCGGTGCTGCTCACGTTGTCCAGGCCGAGGTCGCGCAGGGTCTGGCCCAGGGCTTCCTGCAACGCCGCCGGCTCGTCGTCCTCGAACAGCGCGCCGACATCGCCCAGCACCTCGCCCAGCTTCTGCTGCACCGCCGGGGTCAGTGGCCGCTTGTTGCGCTCGATCTGGTTCAGGTAGCTGGCCGACAGCCCCAGCGCCCGGGCCAGGTCGGCCTGGCTGTAGCCGCGCTGCTCGCGCAGCTTGAGCAGGCGCAGGCCGATCTGACGGAGGGGGGGCTGGCTATTCACAAAATTCACAAGAATCGTGGCGGGCGTTGGCCAGATTAAGCGTAGACAGCCCGGAAATCGAGTGTCGGCCTGTGAATAATGCCAATCACCTTTTCGCACCCGCCGGGATTGTCATGACTGTTGCAGCGCCCCGTATCCGCATGTTGATCGACGGCCAGTTCGTCGAGTCGGCCAGCTCCAACTGGCAGAACGTGGTCAATCCGGCCACCCAGGACGTCCTGGCGCAGGTGCCGTTCGCCACCGTGAGCGAAGTGGACGCCGCCGTGGCAGCCGCCAAGGAAGCCTTCAAGACCTGGCGCAAGACCCCGATCGGCACCCGCGCCCGCATCTTCCTGAAGTACCAGCAGCTGATCCGCGAGCACATGAGCGAGCTGGCCCATATCCTCAGCGCCGAACAGGGCAAGACCCTGCCGGACGCCGAAGGTGATGTGTTCCGCGGCCTCGAAGTGGTCGAGCACGCGGCCGCCATCGGCAACCTGCAGCTGGGCGAGCTGGCCAACAATGTCGCCAACGGCGTCGACACCTACACCCTGCTGCAGCCGCTGGGCGTGTGCGCCGGCATCACCCCGTTCAACTTCCCGGCGATGATTCCGCTGTGGATGTTCCCGATGGCCATCGCCACCGGCAACACCTTCATCCTCAAGCCGTCCGAACAGGACCCGATGGTCACCATGCGCCTGGT
Source organism: Stenotrophomonas maltophilia (assembly GCA_002387845.1). Lineage (GTDB taxonomy): Bacteria > Pseudomonadota > Gammaproteobacteria > Xanthomonadales > Xanthomonadaceae > Stenotrophomonas > Stenotrophomonas maltophilia_AG. The sequence continues at coordinate 50,663 of DGLB01000046.1, forward strand.
CGAACTGGCGCTGGAAGCCGGCATTCCCAAGGGCGTGCTCAACGTCGTGCACGGCGGCGAAGAAGTGGTCAACGCGATCTGTGACCACCCGGACATCAAGGCGGTTTCCTTCGTCGGCTCCACCCGCGTCGGTACGCACGTGTACAACCGCGCCTCGCTGGCCGGCAAGCGCGTGCAGTGCATGATGGGCGCGAAGAATCACGCCGTGGTGCTGCCGGACGCCAACAAGGAACAAAGCCTCAACGCGATGGTGGGTGCTGCCTTCGGTGCCGCCGGCCAGCGCTGCATGGCCGCTTCCACCCTGGTGCTGGTCGGTGAGGCCCGCGAGTGGGTGCCGGACCTGGTCGCCAAGGCCAAGACCCTGAAGGTCAGCGGCGGCACCGTGGCCGGTACCGACGTCGGCCCGGTCATCTCCTGCGCCGCCCGCGAGCGCGTCGAAGGCCTGATCGCCTCCGGCGTGGAGCAGGGTGCGAAGCTGGTGCTGGACGGCCGCAACCCGCAGGTGGATGGGTTCGAGAAGGGCAACTTCGTGGGCCCGACCATCTTCTCCGGGGTGAAGCCGGGCATGCGCATCTATGACGAGGAAATCTTCGGGCCGGTGCTGGTCATCCTCGAAGTGGACACGCTGGAAGAAGCCATTGAACTGATCAACGCCAATCCGAACGGCAACGGCACCGCCGTGTTCACCCAGTCCGGTGCCGCCGCGCGCAAGTTCCAGGAAGACATCGACGTCGGCCAGGTCGGCATCAACGTGCCGATTCCGGTGCCGGTGCCGCTGTTCTCGTTCACCGGTTCGCGCGCCTCCAAGCTGGGCGACCTGGGCCCGTACGGCAAGCAGGTGGTGATGTTCTACACCCAGACCAAGACCATCAC
>DGLB01000046.1:51619-78418 GCA_002387845.1 Stenotrophomonas maltophilia
GCGCGTGACTTCGCCCAGGCCGAACTGGCACCGCACGCCGCGCGATGGGATGCGGAGGGCATCTTTCCGCGCGAGGCGATTGCCAAGGCAGGGGAACTCGGGTTCTGTGGCCTGTACATGGACCCCGAGGTCGGTGGCAGCGGCTTGAGCCGTCTGGACGCCGCCGTCGTCATCGAGGAGCTCGCCAACGTGGATCCGTCCACCGCGGCCTACGTCAGCATCCACAACATGGCGTCGTGGATGGTGGCGAAGTGGGGTCAGCCTGCCGTGCGTGACGCGTGGGGTACCGACCTCTCGTCGGGCACCAAGCTGGCCTCGTACTGCCTCACCGAACCCGGTGCCGGCTCCGACGCCGCGTCGTTGAAAACCACGGCGGTGCGCGACGGCGACCACTATGTGCTGAACGGCTCCAAGGCCTTCATCTCCGGTGCCGGCGCGACCGAGCTGCTGGTGGTGATGGCGCGGACCGGCGGTGCCGGTGCCAGCGGCATCAGTGCCATCGCGGTGCCGGCGGATCTGCCGGGCATCAGCTATGGCCGCAAGGAAGAGAAGATGGGTTGGAACAGCCAGCCCACGCGCGGCATCACCTTCGAGAACGTCCGCGTACCGGTCAGCCACCTGTTGGGAGAGGAGGGTGGCGGCTTCAAGCTGGCGATGAAGGGGCTGGATGGCGGCCGCATCAACATTGCCGCCTGTTCGCTCGGTGCGGCGCAGGGCGCACTCGACGCGGCCCGCCGCTACATGGCCGAGCGCCGCCAGTTCGGCAAGCCGCTGGCCGATTTCCAGGCCCTGCAGTTCAAGCTGGCCGACATGGTCACCCAGCTCGTTGCCGCGCGGCAGATGGTGCACACCGCCGCGCGCAAGCTCGACGCCGGTGCCAGCGATGCCAACGTGTGGTGTGCGATGGCCAAGCGCTTCGCCACCGACGCCGGCTTCCAGGTCTGCAACGAAGCCCTGCAGATCCACGGCGGTTACGGTTACATTCGCGAATACCCGATTGAACGCCTGCTGCGCGACAGCCGCGTGCATCAGATTCTGGAGGGCACCAACGAGATCATGCGTGTGATCGTGGCCCGCCACCTGCTCAACACCGAAGAGGAACTGCGATGATGGATTGGCGCAAGCACGAACACACCGGCCTGAAGGTCGAGGCCGATGGCCACGTGGCGGTAGTGACGCTGGACAATCCGCCGGCGCATACCTGGACCGTGCACAGCCTGTCCGCGCTGCGCGACCTGGTCGGTGCGCTGAATGCCGACAAGGACATCTACGCCCTGGTGATCACCGGTGGCGGTGAGAAGTTCTTCTCTGCCGGTGCCGATCTCAAGCAGTTCGCCTCGGGTGACAAGGCCGCCGCCCGCGAAGCCGCACGCCGTTTTGGTGAAGCCTTCGAAGCCCTGTCCGGCTTCCGGGGTGTCTCCATCGCCGCCATCAACGGCTACGCGATGGGCGGCGGGCTGGAATGCGCGCTGGCCTGCGACCTGCGCATCATCGAAGACCACGCCCAGGTGGCGCTGCCGGAGGCCACCGTTGGCCTGCTGCCGTGCGCCGGTGGCACCCAGAACCTGACCCGCCTGGTGGGCGAGGGCTGGGCCAAGCGCATGATCCTGCTCGGTGAGCGCATTGACGCCGATACCGCGCTGCGCATCGGCCTGGCTGAAGAAAAAGTGGCCAAGGGCGCAGCCAAGGCGCTGGCACTGGAGTGGGCGCACAAGGCCGAGAAGCAGAGCCCGACCAGCATCGCGGCCTGCAAGACCCTGGTGCAGTTCACCCGCACCGGTTCGCATGCCGCTGCGCTGGTGGCCGAGCGTGAGGCGTTCGTCGATCTGTTCGACCGCGCCGACCAGGCCGAGGGCGTGAACGCCTTCCTGGAAAAGCGCGCACCGCAGTGGAAGAACGCATGAGCAGCGCGCCGCCGGTTGACGAAGCCCCGGTGCTGTTCGAAGAGCGCAGCGCCGCCAACGGCATGCGCATCGGCATCGCCACGCTGAATGCACCGCGCACGCTCAACGGTTTCTCGCTGCCGATGGCGCATCTGCTGCTGGAGCGCCTGCAGGCCTGGGCCGACGATGCCGGCATTGCGCTGGTGGTGCTGCAGGGCGCAGGCGAGAAAGCCTTCTGCGCCGGTGGCGACCTGCACAGCCTGTACAAGAGCATGCAGACCTACCGCGCCGACGGCAGCACCGACGTGCGCGACAACGCCTACGCGGCGGAGTTCTTCGACGTCGAATACCGCGTCGACTACGCCATCCACACCTACCCCAAGCCGATCCTGTGCTGGGGCCACGGCATTGTCATGGGCGGCGGCATCGGCCTGATGTCCGGAGCCAGCCACCGCGTGGTCAGCGAACGCAGCAAGCTGGCGTTCCCGGAAATCACTGTCGGCCTGTTCCCGGACGTGGGTGGCAGCTGGCTGTTGCCGCGCGTGCCGGGCAAGGGCGGGCTGTTCCTCGCCTTGACGGGTGCCACCCTCAATGCCGGTGACGCCATCTATGCCGGCCTGGCCGACATCCACATCGCCGAGGCGCAGCGCCCGGCCGTGTTCGAGGCGCTGGCCGGGGTGCACTGGAGCGACGACGCGCAGCGCAACCATGCCCAGCTCAGCACCCTGCTGCAGCAGCACGCCAGCGACGCCGTCACCGGGCCGCTGCTGCGCAACGCGGCCAGCATTGACGCACTGTGCGAAGGTGCCGATGTCGCGGATGTCGTCGCTGCCATCAGCGCGCTGAAAACCGAAGATCCCTGGCTGCAGACCGCACAAGCCACCCTGGCCGCCGGTGCCCCCGGTTCGGCGCGGCTGGCCTGGGAACTGCAAAAGCGCGCCGAAGGTGCCTCGCTGGCCGACGTGTACCGCTTCGAGTACGTCGCCGCGCTGCACTGCGCCGCCCATGGTGACTTCGCCGAAGGCATCCGTGCGTTGCTGATCGACAAGGACCGCAGCTCGAAATGGCAGCCGGCCACCCTGGCCGAGGCCACCCCGGCCTGGGCCCAGACCTTCTTCGTTTCGCCGTGGAACGACGCCACGCATCCGCTGGCCGACCTCGGTACCACCGCTACTGAAAGGAGCCTTGCATGAGCCGTATTGCATTCATTGGGCTGGGCAACATGGGCGGGCCGATGGCCGCCAACCTGGCCAAGGCCGGCCATGCCGTGCGCGTGTTCGACCTGGTACCCGCCGCCGTGCAGGCCGCCGTGGATGCCGGTGCCACCGCCGCGACCTCGGCGCTGGACACGCTGACCGACGCCGAAGTGGTCATCAGCATGCTGCCCGCCAGCCGCCACGTGGAAGGCGTGTACCTGGGCGAGGACGGCCTGCTGGGCGACATTCCCGGCGGCGCACTGGTGATCGACTGCAGCACCATCGCCCCGGCGACCGCGCGCAAGGTTTCCGAAGCGGCCGCCGCGCGCGGCCTGCAGATGCTGGACGCCCCTGTCTCCGGCGGCACTGCCGGTGCCGCAGCGGGCACGCTGACCTTCATTGTCGGTGGCGAAGCCGATGCGCTGGAGCGCGCTCGCCCGCTGCTGCAGGCCATGGGCAAGAACATCTTCCACGTCGGTGCCAGCGGTGCCGGTCAGGTGGCCAAGCTGTGCAACAACATGGCCCTGGGCGTGATCATGGCGGTCACCGGTGAATCCATCGCCCTGGGCGTCGCCCACGGCCTGGACCCGAAGGTGCTCTCGCAGATGATGGCGGTCAGCACCGGCCGCAGCTGGGCCACCGAGGTGTGCAACCCGTGGCCGGGCGTGCTGGAAAATGCGCCCGCCTCGCGCGGTTACAGCGGCGGCTTCGGCAGCGACCTGATGCTCAAGGACATGGGCCTGGCCGTAGAGGCCGCAATGAGCGTAGGTGCCTCCATCCCGCTCGGCGAACTGGCCCGCAACCTGTATTCGATGAACCACCAGGCAGGTCGCGGCAAGCTCGATTTCAGCAGCGTCGTGCAGCTCGTCACCAACGAAAAATAAAGCATCCAACACGTTCAATGGTGCATTGAACGTGGCGGTAGCGCCGGCCGTTGGCCGGCCCTCCGCAAACCCAATGCATCCCGTAAAAGGGATCAACAGCGGTGGGATGGGCGGTTGCCAAGCTTCAACGCCAGGCAGCCGCCCATTTTTATGCCTCAAACAATCGTCAACGTCACATCGATGTTGCCACGCGTGGCATTCGAGTACGGGCAGACGATATGCGCCTTCTGCACCAGCTCTTCCACCTGCTCACGCGGCAGGCCGGGCACGCTGATCTGCAGTTCCGCTTCAATGCCGAAGCCGGTCGGAATCTGGCCGATACCCACACGCCCGGTGATCTGGGTGTCCGCCGGCAGCGCCACCTTGGCCTGGCCCGCCACGAACTTCAGTGCGCCCAGGAAGCAGGCCGAGTAGCCCGCCGCGAACAGCTGTTCCGGGTTGGTGCCCGTGCCGCCGGCACCGCCCAGTTCGCGCGGGGTGGACAGCTGCACGTCCAGCGCGTTGTCCGACGAGACGGCGCGGCCTTCGCGACCGCCGGTTGCGGTGGCCTGGGCGGTGTACAGAACCTTTTCAATCGACATGGGATATCTCCTGGCTGTGAAGGGTGAACCGTTGTTGAGGTGTACTTTGCCTACATTACGTGGACGTGTGGCAACATGGCGTCCAGAAAACTTGATCTGGAGTCCGCCATGGTCGACCGCCTGCAATCCCTGCTCAGCCGCTTCGCGGTACGTGCGGAGGTGTTCCATACGGGGGCACTGACCGGCACCAACGACCTGCCCGGTGACGGCGAACGCGGCCAGCTGCATCTCATCCGCGAGGGGCGCATCCAGGTGCGGCACCAGGACGGCTCGGTGCTGGACATCGACCAGCCCAGCATCCTGCTCTATCCGCGCGCACATGCGCACCGTCTGGTGGTGGACCCCAGTACCGGCGCAGGCACCGCCTGCGCCCACGTGCAGTTTGAAGGCGGCATCAACAACCCCATCGTCAACGCCTTGCCGCCGGTGATCTGCCTGCCGCTGAAGGAGCTGTACGGTGGCGCGCCGATTCTGGAGGCGCTGTTCGAAGAAGCCTTCGCCCAGCGCTGCGGCCGCCAGGCGCTGCTGGACCGCTTGTTTGAGATCGTGCTGATCCAGGTGCTGCGCGTGCTGATGGAGAACGGCCAGCTGCGGGTCGGGCTGCTGGCCGGCATGGCGCATCCCCGTCTGCGCCACGCACTGGTCGCCATGCACGAAGCGCCGGCCGAAGAGTGGACCCTGGAAAGCCTGGCCCAACGTGCGGGCATGTCGCGCAGCGCGTTCGCCGACAGTTTCCGCGACACTATCGGCAGCACGCCCGGCCACTACCTGCAGGGCTGGCGGACACGATTGGTGCAGCAGGCCCTGCGCAAGGGGCAGCCGCTCAAGCGCATTGCGATGGATGTGGGCTATGGCAGCGAGGCGGCACTGTCGCGCGCGTTCAAGGCGCAGACCGGGCAGTCGCCGCGCCAGTGGAAGCAGGGCGTGACGGGCGCAGCGTGACCCACTGGCCCCTTACTTTGGGCACGGGTAGCGGTACCAAACGCCCATTAGCATCGGCCAGCAGGTTCACATTCCGGGAGATCGTTCCATGCACGTTCATCGCATGCGCTACGTTTGCAAGTGGCTTCTCGCCGCTGGATTGTTGGCGGCGAGCGCTATCGCACAGGCCGAACCGGAGCCGGTCAGCGAGCCGAACTACACCACCCAGAACCTGATCATCTACAACGATCAGGGGCAGGTGCTGCTGCAACGCAACTTCATGGGATGGAGCACGCCGGGCTGGCGCTACGATGACAGGGTCACGCTCACGGAGGGGCTGCATCAACTGGCGAGGCGCTATGGCGTTGAAGTCAGCGACCTCCGCCTGGCGGGTCTTTTTACCTATCGCTACACCTACACACCGGCGATGTCCACGCGATCGCACTACTCCGCACGGCTTGCCGGCGGAACACCCAAGGCTCCGCAGGGCTTTGAGGAACTGAGGTGGTTCTCGCCGAGCGACGCAGTCGCGGCCATTGGTGATGACACGCAGCGGTCGCCCCCGGCGTTGGTGCAGTTGAGCCGACAGATGCTGGAGAATCCAGGCACCATTTGGGGTGGGGCCTTCCACATCCGGCAGGAAAACGAGCGCTATCTGAGCGAGATGACCGAGCCCTTCCACGCATGGGGCGAGCTGTCGCGGCGAGCGGAATGATCGCCGCGAACGGCCCGTAACGTGCTACTGGATGTTGAGCGGATCGTCACCCTTCTTGTAGGAGTAGCCGGTCATTTCCCAGCCTCCGCCATGACCCGTGGACGGTTCGGTCCACTGGAACGTCCACGACTGCATCGTGCCATCTGGCAGCGTGTTCTCCACGCTGTAGACCTCGCCCGGGTAGCCTGAGTCCGGCAGCCCGCCGGGCGGTGCAGGGGTGGTGCGCTGGGTGAGCGGGAAGTGCTGGATTCTTTCCACGGACACCACGCCTGAGCCGCTCAGCGGTAGAAACCGGGGCGCATGCGTCGCGACCCATGCGAGTACTTTCTGCCCCTCGCTCTGATCCGCTGCCCAGGTGTGGTTGACGACCACGGTGGCGTTTGAAGGCGCTTTCGCCCCCGCCACGCCGGCGGCGCTGGCGGCCAGTACAAACGCAAGTGTTGCTGGAACGATCAACCTCATTGCATTCACTCCTTTGATCACGCGCGATGCGGATTCATTGCGCCGCATCGAAGCTAGTGCAGCGCGTGCACCATTCCGAATGCAACAACTTGCATCCTACGGGCGGGCGGGGTCAAACCTGACCCGGTCTGGCACGCGCCGTCAGATCGTCCACTCGCGATCCGTCGTGAACATGATCGTCAACCACCGGTCCGGCGACTCCTCCCCCAGCGCCTCGCCAATCTCGTCGCGCAGCCGGTCCCACTCAACCAGCGCACGCGGCGGATCATTCTCCGGCACCACGAAGAACAGCTCAATCTGATCACCACGTCCCACCTTGGCCACATAGCTGCGGTGTTCGATGAAGCCATGCTTGGCAACGACCGCCCGCGCCACGTCGTCCACATGCGCCTGCAATGCCACCGGCGTGATCAGCAGGATGTCCGACAGCGCCCGCCGCACGGTGGCCAGCGGAGCCAGCACCACGAACGCGCACACCACCAGCAGAATGGCCGGATCGATGTAGGGCACCACCCAGGCCCACTGGGTGTCGCGTAGCAACCAGCCCCCGCCAAATGCCAGCAGATAGGCCCCCGACATCGCGGCGGCCACCATCCAGTTCTTCGCATCCAGGCCCACGAACTCCGAGCCGATGCGCCGGTTCGCCCGCCGCACGAAGATCGCCAGCGCGCTTTCGGCAATGATCGACAGCACCGCGAACACAATGGCCGGGCCCAGTGCGATATGCCGCCCGCCGGACATCAAGGCATCCACCGCATTGACCGCCGCATACAGCGCCGCCCCGATCATCAGCGTGCCGCTCACCCCCAGCACGATGGGTTCCAGGTGCCAGAAGCCCATGGTGAAGCGCTGGTTCAAGCGCGACTGCAGCGCATCCACATTGGTGGACAGGCTGATCAGCCGCACCACCAGCAGCGACAGCCAGGTCATCACCACGTCGATCAGGCCGTAGATGCCGTCGAAGATGATCAACGAGGAATTGGCCAGCAGCCCGAACGCCACCGCGGCCGCGGCCATCGCAAAAGAGGCCGCAATCGACAGGCTCAGCACGCCCTGTTCGGTGGTGGGGTCGAAGCGGGAGGGGCGGGTGCTGCGCATGGTGCGAGGGGTGGGAAGGGGCGTCCCCCATTGTGCATGTCGCCCGTGACAGGGGAGGGAGGGCGCGTAAGTGTTTGATCTGAATGAAGGGCCAATCGCCCGGTGTGGTGCGCGTCATCAATTTGACGCCGATCCCGTACAATCTTGCCAGCGCAGCCTTGGGGAGGTTGCGGGCCCTGGGCGGGCATTGCATCGCCTTGTGGTAACGATTTGCTGTGCAGTATGGATGCTCGACTACGGCCGTGCGCCCGGACAGGGCCAGGCATTACGCAGGGAGAAGCGGAACGTGAACTTGAATACCTCGAATCTGGCACTGAGCGCAGCCACGTGCCGTGCTGCGTTGCTGGCACTCTGCCTTGTGCTGGCGGCCTCCCATGCTGCCGCCGCTACACCGCAGACGTCTTCGGCACCTGCCGAGGACACGATCGACGACGACGACCTGGACCCAGGCCTGGACGATTCCTACAACGTCGCAGATTTCCGTCCTCAGTACGGGGCCTGCATCGAGGCGAGTGACGCCGTCATGCCTGAGATCAAGGACTGCCAGGACGAGGAGTTTGCCTACCAGAAGGCAAGACTGCGCGCCGCCCTGGCCCGGATCAATTCGGGACCGGACGGCTACTTCAAGGACGAGGTCGGCAACTGGCAGGCGGAATACATGCGTTTCACCAACATCAACTGCGGTGAAAAGGAGAAGAACGGCCCCGTAGGCGAAGGGCTGTCTTGCTTCATGAATCGCTACGCCAATCGCGCAAATGCGTTGGAAGCCCTCGCCGACATGGCGGAAAAGGTTTACGGAAAGGAGCGCTGACACTCAGCGTCTTCAACCCGTTGCGTGCAAAGGCACAAAACAAGAATCACGCTGCTAACAGCAAGGCAGCCACTTGCAAGGAGAACCAGACAATGCGGACTACGAACACCCACCAGCACCGTCGCGTCGCTCAACCGATCAAGCGGTCATTTGCGGTACTTGCCTTGGCTCTGGCTCTGGCTGGATGCCAAGCTCCGGGAACCGAAGCGCAAACCGCGAATGTGCCGGCGGCCACCCCTGAGACGGCAGCAGCAGCTCCGTCCGCCCCAGCAACCTCGCCGGAAGCGCCCGCCGCTGGTTCGGCCGAAGCTCCCGTGACCAACGCCGATGCTGCCGATAACGCGCAGCCCGCCCCGCTGGATGACTCCTACAACAAAGCCAACCTGCGCCCGGAATATGCCAAGTGCATCAAGGCCACCGAAGGGGTGACACCGGAAATCCAGGCCTGCCAGGACGAAGAGTTCGCGTGGCAGGAAAAGCGCCTGCAGACCGTGTGGGGCAAGATTGCCGACGGTCCGGACAGCGTTGAGAAGGACAAGCTGGCTGACGAACAGGCCGCTTATATGGAAGACACCGACAAGAACTGCACCTGGAACCCGGATGAAGACGGCCAAGGCCAGATGCTGGATGCGCAGTCGTGCCGTATCAACCGTTACGCCAACCGCGCTGACGCGCTGCAGGCGCTCACCTCGAAGTAAACCATCCCGCAAAGGAGTGTAGGCAATGGACGTTGTAACCCAGGCAAAGCAGAAGATGGACGACTGGCACCGTGGTGCCACCTCGGCGCACTACGAAACCGGCGGTCGCGGCGCCGGCCACGTGTCCACCGGCAAGGGTGATCACGGTGGCGTGTCGTACGGCAGCTACCAGTACGCCACCAACGTCGGCGGCGCTGCGGAGTACGTGGCGGCATCGCGTTACAAGGACGAGTTCACCGGCCTGAAGCCCGGCACCCCGGAGTTCACCGCGCGCTGGAAGGAAGTGGCCGCCGAGCACCCGAAGGAGTTCGCGCAGGACCAGCACGACTTCATCCAGACCAAGTACTACGACGTGCAGATGGGGCGCCTGAAGGACATCGGTATCGACCTGTCTGATCGTGGCCCGGCGGTGCAGGATGCCCTGTGGAGCACCTCGGTGCAGTACCGCGGCATCACGCGCTCTGTATTCGAGAAGGGCTTGGAAACGGCTTACGGAAAGGACTACAAGCTCTCCGACCTCAGCGACGAGCAGATTGTCCGTGCGGTGCAGGACTACAAGCACGACAACGTGAAGACCCACTTCTCCAAGTCACCGGATCTGTGGGATTCGCTGGCCAACCGTGCTCTCAACGAGAAAACCTCGTTGGTCGGGCTGGCGCGCTATGACGAAGTGAACAAGCACCCTGAGCAGTATCAGGGCAAGGACTACCAGCAGGCCTTCGGCGAACCGGAGCCGCAGCAGTCGCGCGGCCGCACCCGGGCCGCCCCGATGGCCGATGGCATGCTCACGCCGGGCGAGCGCGGCGATGAAGTGGGTGCACTGCAGGACAAGCTGATCCAGGCCGGCTACACGGGCAAGGACGGCCAGCCACTGACCGCCGACAAGCATTACGGCCCCAACACCGAACATGCCGTGCGCGAGTTCCAGCGTGACCACGGGCTGTCGGTGGACGGCAAGGCGGGCAAGAACACCCTTGATGCCATCAATGGCGCGGCACCCCAGCAGGCACCTGCGCAGCCGGCGACGCCAGCAGCCCCGAGCCCGGCAGCACCGCCGACGCCCGCGCGTGACCAGGCAGCCCCGGCCCAGGAGCAGGCTCCGACGGGTCCGGCTCCAGCCGCGGCACCTGGCGGCGAGCGCATCCGCCTCGTCGAGCCCATGGGAAGCGCTGATGGCAAGGCCAACCGCACCATTCCGCATGGCACTTCCGGTGAGGATGCCTTCCGCGAAATGCACATCCATCATCCCAATGCCAACCGCGAGGCGGTTCGTACCGGCGATGCCAGCAAGGCCGATCGCCCGTCGCAGATGGTGGAAGGCGAGCTGGAGACGGTCCGCACCCGCGAGGACAAGAACGGCATCCCGCTGGTGCACAAAGACCTGATTCTCACCAACCAGGCGGGCGGGCGTGGCGTGATGGTCCCCAATCCGGTGGAAGGTTACGTCCAGGTCAACCAGGACAAGTGGAACTCCATCAGCATCTACAGCCACCCGGCCGGTCATCCTGATCGCGAGCTGGTGGGTCAGGTGTTACATGGCGAACGCGGTACCACGCCCTACAAGACCGGTGACTTCGTCGAGTACGGCGCGCCGCTGATCAAGCAGTCCGACGCCGGTACCCCGGGTGCGGTGCACGCTCACATCGAGCTGGAGCCTGATCAGTTCCGCAAGTACATGGGCGACATCCTCAACGACCGCATCACGCTGGGCGGTGACGTGCACAAGCAGGGCCCGCAGCACAAGGACGGCCCGTCGCACGGTGCCATGGCTGACGGCATGCTCACCAAGACCGAGCGCGGCGATGACGTCAAGGCGATGCAGGAAAAGCTGGCCGGCCTGGGCTACCAGGGCAAGGACGGCAAGCCGTTGTCCACCACCGGCTATTTCGGTGACGACACTCTTGCCGCCGTGCAGAAGTTCCAGCGCGAGCATGGCCTGAAGGACGATGGCAAGGCCGGCGATAAAACCCTGACCGCGCTCGACGCTGCCACCGCCGAGAAGAAGCAGGCTCCGAAAGAGCCGAGCATGCGCGACGCCTCGCACGCCGACAACGGTCGCTACAACCAGGCCGTGGACAAGCTGCAGAACCTGGAACAGCAGCGTGCCCAGGGTGGCCTGAAGCCGCTGTACGCCGACAAGGAACAGCTGGAGCGCGTCGCCGGCCAGATGGTGGTGTCCAGCAAGGCGGCTGGCATGCAGCAGATTGACTCGGTGGTCGCCCGTCCGGACGGCACCGGTGTGATCGCCGTGCAGGGCACCCTGGGTGACCCGGCCTCGCGCCGCGCGCTGGTGGAGCACAACCAGGCGGCCCAGCAGACCGTGGAAGCCAGCACCCGCCAGGCCGACACGCAGAGCCAGTCGCAGCAGCAGGATCAGAACCAGAACCAGCAGCAGGAACAGAACCGCTCGCGCGGGATGTAAGCGTTGCAAATGGCCGGTGGCGTGCAATGCGCCACCGGCCGATGTTGTACAGAACACGGTTGTTACCTGCGCCACGCGCACTGATGCGGTCATGCGGGTCGATCACGTCTCGTGACCAATCAAAACATCCTATTGATTTGACGTGCATGCGCGGATTCGATGCGGGTCTCGCGGCATCACGGCCGATTGATTTTTCCACTTCTGGAACACGCATCTCAAAATTTGCGTGCCAATTGCGACTCTGGCTCGATTGCGACCACCTGCGCGCAAACCCCTGTCGCAAATGCCAATTTCAATCCATCGCATCAAGGCGCACTGTCCGCCTCGGGTTTCGCGGCCCATCGATAGCAAATAATGTTCTGTGCATCCCGGCGTCGGGAGGGTGGTTAATACAACACCCTCGTGAGGGGGAAATACGCCACACCGTAATGCTACGAACGGCCGCAAACCTCCCGACCTCCCCTCGCCTTAACGGCGAGGGGTATTAAATGACGACGGAGATTTCCCATGCACAAGAACCGCGCATCCGCGCCAGATCGTGACGCAACCTCCTCAGAAACAACCGGCCTGACCCAGCGTTGCCGCTGCTGCAACAGCCTGCTGCAACCACCGGTGCTGTCCAACCAACCCGTCCCCTTCATCCTGCTGCACGGCCCTTGGCTGCACGACATGGGCATGAGAGTGGGAGCACGCGTGATCGTCGAGGCCGGCCTCGGTCTGGTCACCGTAGCGCTGGTGGGTCCAGGCGACCTCGTGGAAGAAGTAACGCCCAACGGACCCGACGGCGTGATCCACCAGATCCACTTCACCGACGTCCACGCCGACCCGATCCGGCAGATGCCGTCCGCCGCGTAGCTCGCCACCCAATCGCGCCCGGCACGCGCCGGGCGCAACAACACCATTCCGCCGGCCAACCCCGACTCAACCACGGCACCCCGCCGGGTAGAGTCGGTCGAAAGACGACTGCCGATAACGATGGTCGGCCCAGTAGCGCATGACCCCAAACGAAGAAGCGTGCACCTCACCCACACACGCCTTCCCCAACCTGCCTCTTGAAAATCCAACAACTAACCGCTCGGGTTCCCTTAGGCCCCCGCACCCACCGAATTCGCAAAAACCGCGGACACCGCCGTACCGCCTTCCGCAGCAGATAAACCGGTGGAAGCTCCACCCCCAGCACCTCTGCTGCGGCATGCACCGCAACCAGCCGTATCGCCAGCAGCTTCGGGTCAATGGAGTGGTTCTTGATCACCTCATCTTCCAAACCTTTGTTCGCAGCCTTCCAGAAGCGCTCGATCATCTGATCCTGCGTCCACACGTCCTGCATCTTCAGTTCTCCCAGAGGCCCAATGGCTGAGGCCCACAACTGAAGGGATTCTCCGGTCCCAGGGTTCGCATGAGAATTCCGAGTGACGCAATCGGCGCGTCACGCGTCATGGACTGCGCGGCATCCACGCTGCAGTGTTCGCCGTTCAACGTGCGCCGCGTGCTGGTAGCGTCGGTCGTCAGACGACGGCCGATAACGGTGATCGGCACGGTAACGAGTGGACACCAACGCAGAAGCGCGTCTCCGTTCGAAGGTCATTCGTTCCCGCAGTGATTCTTGTCATCGGCCGTTGTCCGTCGACCGCACCGGCCGCTCAGCCACGCCCGCTTCACCCAGCTTGCCCTGGACTTCACCACCTTCGGCACAGCCTATGTGGAGCGCAGGAAATCCGTTCTGGGCCGGTTTATGGAGATCCACGTCCCCCTGTCGCAGTACGTGCGGCGCGGTGTTGAGCCGGGGGAGTACTTCAAAGTCCGCGGCTTCCATTGCCGAGCATGAGTTCGAGCCGGGCAGCGTTCACCAGCTGCGGGAGGCTGATGCCGATCAGGAGATCTACGGATTGCCGGAATGGCTTCCTGCTGTCCAGTCAGCGCTACTCAATGAATCGGCCACGCTGTTCCGCCGCAAGTACTACAACAACGGCTCCCACGCCGGGTTCATCTTGTACCTGTCCGACTCCAAGGTGTCCGATGCCGATGTGGCCTCCATGCGCGAGGCACTGAAACACGCGCGCGGCCCTGGCAACTTCCGCAACCTGTTCCTGCAATCGCCCGGCGGGAACAAGGACGGGCTGAAGTTGATCCCGGTCAGCGAGGTCGCGGCGAAGGATGAATTCACCGGCATCAAGAGCGTAACCGGCGGCGAAATGCTGGCCTCGCTGCGCATCCCGCCACAGCTGATGGGCATCGTGCCCCAGAACAGTGGCGGCTTTGGCTCAATCCGTGAGGCTGCGACTGTATGGGCTGCGATGGAGTTGGAAGCCATCCAGACCCGCATGCTGGCCATCAACGATTGGCTGGGCGAGGAAGTGATCGCGTTCGGCGACCGCGTGCTGAAGGATGGCGCACAGGTTCTGCTGTTTACTGACTGGCGGCAGCTCCCGCTCACCAGCGACGCCCTCCAGTGCGCCGGCTTCACATGGCGCGGTGTGGCCGTCTGGGACAAGACGGAAGGCGTGCGTCCGAAGCTGGGCCGCTTCCACAACCAAGCCGAGTACATCGTGTGGGGCAGCAAGGAGCACATGCTCGGCAACCGCCGCGCCCTGGTGCTGCCAGGTGTCGTGCGAGAGTCCGTACGCAAGGCGGACAAGCACCACATGACCGGGAAGCCCACGCCCCTGACGCGGCAACTAGTGCGGATCTGCGAGGAAGGTGGCCACGCCCTCGCCCCGTTCGCCGGCGGCGGCAATACGTTGGTTGCTGTCCAGGAGGAAGGGCTCGGCTGGACCGGCATCGAGATAGCCAAGCACTATTTCGACGTGGCGCGTGATCGCGTTGGATCCGATCGCATAGGGTGACGCAGGTCCAACAGTCACCTAGAAATACGGAGTATTTGGTGTTTGCCGCCTCAATTAGAGGCGGCACAATACGTCTCACTGCCTTCCTGCGTATCTCGTTTGCTCAGCAAAGCCATTATCGGACGCCCAGTCAGAAACAACCTTGAGTAGCTTTGCTGCGAAATCAGCTTTGTCGCTCGCGCCGCCGACAGGGCAGCAGTCCTCGCCGTTGAGCAGCTCCTGCATAAGCGACTCGACGGCATCTTGCATCTGCGGCTGCGCCTGCACTTGCAAGTACATTGCCAACGGCTTTCCGTCGGTGCCTTCAGGTAGCGTCATCTTGCGCTCAAAATCAGGAACGCTGATCCGATGTCGCACGACGATTCCTAGCTTTCTGGTCTTGTCGATCTCTTCCCAGATCTTTCCGTTTTCTGTCCATGCACCGCTGGCGTTTCCACTATCCACGTACGGCGAATCGGAATCATGAAGTACCCCGAACGGTATCTTGAAATGTCGCAGGACCTTGATCAAGGGGATAATCAGCGCCTTTCCCCTCGCCCTAACTGGCGTTACCTGACTGGCTATAGCCTTAGATGATTCCATGGCGGCTGCTATGAAGGCGGCGTGTTCCGTATCGCCTTCAACGATCACTGGATACGACCCAAAGAACACTTCAGAGAAACTTGGGTCTATGTGCTGAAGTGCCTGAAGCTTCTGTTTCTCGTCGCCCTCAAAGCCGACGTAATCTGAGCGATAGACTTTCGTCACTGTCGCTCCGCCGGTCGCCTCGCCCCGGTCCATGCGGACAATCGTGGTGTGATCTTCAAACGGATTAACGAAATACGGCGAGTGCGTCGTGATTATGACCTGCCAGTCTCCGGCCTTTGCTAAGTCGTAAAGGTACCGCTGTGCAGCACGAGCAGCCATCGGATGCAGTGCATTCTCAGGTTCGTCTATCAGTAGGATGTATCCAGGGAACGCCACATCGCTTGGGTCGTCTGACTGCGGCCGGGGAGTTCCGCTGCTTCGCTCTTTGATGGCGGCCTCTGTTTCCGCAACCTGCTGCTTCGCCTTTTCCAATGCGGCCGGTTTAGCGAATTCGAGCGTCTTCTTCTGCTTGATCAACGTCTTGCGGAGTGCATCGAGCTCCACTTTGTCTCGTTCCATCTCGGACAGGACCTGAACCATTCCCCAAAAAAGCGTGCGCTTCGCACCGGTGCCTTGGCGCTTAGGGTCGGTTGTGGTCTTTCCATCGTGGATGCTTATTCTCGCGCCATCTTTGAGAAGCTTCTCAAATTCAAAGGATGGAGCGCTCGGTGACAGCGTAAGTGACACTGACAGGGCAGGAAAAACACCGCTAACTCCGCTCGCAACTCGGCTCGCAATCTGCGTGAAGTGATCAGCGTGGCCTTTTGCCAGGCCATCAACTCGGGTCTGGATTTCCTCGATTGCGTTTTGAAGCACCGACCCCTTCTGCAACACCTCTGTTGCTATCTCCGTCGACAGTGGCGTCAACGCCATCGCCAACAGCTGGGGCTGTGATGTGGTGGCGTCATCCAACGAGCCAATGCGAATGGGTTCGGGTAGCCGTGACCCAAATACAGAGTCGAATCCTCCGGCTTTTTCATCAGGGTCCCACCCGCCTGCGCCATCATTCAGTTGGGGTGACCAGGTTTCTCTCTTTCGCTTGAAGTCGTCCTCCGGTGACCAAGACCAGCGGCTCTTCACGACGAGTAGCCCATCTCTTGGCACCTTCCACTTCTCATCGACGTTGCCGAGTCCCTGAGGGATGTGCACTTCCAGCACGATCTCAGAGTGATCGTCTGGTGAAGCGTGCTGATGCCTATCAGCGTGTGTGAACGTCTGTTTTCCTCTTGCCAACTCGTACGCAGTGAGGACCGTTGACTTTCCGGCATTGTTCTTACCAACGAGGCACACAATCTGGTCGAGAGCTATTTCGACCGGCTCCGCACCGATGCAGCCAATGTTGCGGATAGAGATGCTCAACAGCTTTGAACGTTGCTTCATGTCTCCTCTCCTTTTCTCAGAGTCCCTTCGCCCGTCTCCGCCAGGCTCCTGAAGTGTCCTCCACGGGTCGGCAGGCAGCAACCACCCCCGGCGGCCTGGCTGGATGGGCGCGCGCGCACTCGTCTCCCCGCCACGCCTGCGCTCCTCATAGGGGGCTTTTTCTGCGTGCCTGCGGACAGCCCAAAGGACCGCCTGTGCAGCGCGCAGTGTCAGTCCAAGCGGACCGATGGACCCCTGCGGAAGCCTGCGCGGGTGGAGGTGGTGGAAGCGCTCCTGGGGCGGCCTCACGGCGGGGCGCATAGATCCAGAAAAGTTCAGGTGCCCATCGGAAACGGGTAACGGGGTAACGCCGTCTGCAAAAGGCGGCTGAAATCCTTGGGGCTCAACGGTTTCATGGCATTACTTTTCCGGGTAATTGAAGGTAATTTCGGACAGGTGGTGAAGTAATGTCATTGATTTAAAATGGATTTGTCATCTGGCCACATTACCTCCCCCGAAGGTAACTGGGTTGCCTCGACGTTATCCAAAAATTACCTTTGATAATTGATCATAAGTTTTTTATGTATAGGCAGGTTCGACGGAAATTTCTGAGGCGCTACCTAAGTTACCTGTTCCCGATGGCCACCTAAAAAATCGCGACTAATGCGACGAAAGGGGCCCA
The DNA here is from genome assembly GCA_002387845.1 of Stenotrophomonas maltophilia. Taxonomy (GTDB): domain Bacteria; phylum Pseudomonadota; class Gammaproteobacteria; order Xanthomonadales; family Xanthomonadaceae; genus Stenotrophomonas; species Stenotrophomonas maltophilia_AG. Next base: position 68,802 of record DGLB01000046.1, read on the forward strand.
TCCTCACTTCCGCCGCGCCTATCTTCTGCCAGACTAGGCTGTCCGACAGCTCTCCGTCTGTGCAGCGTTGTGCTGCGAACAGGTACCCCGCCTTGGCCATAAACTGAGGTCCAGCCGATACGTCGCTTCGCCAGGGACATTTCGGCTCGGTGCGTGGTAAGGAGATCGATGGTTGTCGCGTGGCCATCGGCATTGGACATTGAGCGAAGGGCTGAAACAGGAGTGCCAAAGGAATGACCAGCGCACGGCGGCATGAACGCGGAGACTATGCAGAGGCAGCCAAAATTCTCTGGATGATTAAAGAGGACGATGAGCGGCTTGACTTGGTACTTCGTCTGCAGCGATACGTGATTAGAAGCATCACCCAGTGTGAACGACGAGTACCAAAACTGCGGAAAGGGCGCGCCCGCCTCAAAAGATGCCTGGCCCGCAGGCTGGCTAAGGAGCGGGCTCAGGTCGTCAAGGACCTTGTCGCTGGGGTTGATTTAAGAATCAAGGCGATACATCACGAACTATTCCTTTGGCGTTGCCTTGGCGACGGCATCGCCTTCATCTATCAATCGAAGTATGCGCTGAAACACCTGTTCTATGACGGTGAGTACAGGGTTAAGCAGGGTCCCGGCTTTATTTCCGGCAAGAGTGGCTTCCGCAAAGAATTCAAGATGCTGAAAAAGGGCATCGAGATGAGTGTGCCCGTTGTGCTTGCCGATCTAACCAACGTGATACGACACGGCGATCTTTGCGCACTTGCGGGTCCTGATCCTTTGATCGTCGAAATGAAGTCGTCCGGCAACACCAACGCGCGGATGGATCGCCAGATATCAGGAATTAAGGAAATCGCCCAGTTCTTTGCTAGGGACTTTGCTGAATCTTTTCGCGGAATGCCGAACGTGCATCGGGTAGAGTTGCTGCCGGATGAGGCGGTTCACTCAGCGCTCGCTAACGAGTGCATGAGCGAGGCGCTCGCGGGCGGCTGGTCAGTTCGGCATCCAGAGGAAGGGCTGACCTACTTGGCATTCACTTCCGAATTTGCGGACGAGCCCGCCAGAATGGAGGGGCTTCTCAGCAGTGAAGCTGGACCTGGGAAGATCGCTTTTTTCCTTTCGCCTGATGAGAGTTGGTTGCCCGCATACCCCTTCTCGCTGTCATTCACGCCCTCCAATCTGCTTCCGTTTGTACGTGGGACCCTCTGCCTTGCTGTGTTCATCGACGCCCTGGTGTTGCTGCGTTTGATGCGAGAGCGAGGCATGGGGGCTTGGGGAATAATGGATGGAACTTGGGCGTTCCAGATCACGAGAAGTGAGGCCGATCCCTCCCAAGGAATGTTCAGAGTAAGCGAGCGAAACTTCGGGCGAATCGGTTGCGAATTTCAGTCTCTGGTCTGGTGGATAGAGGCCCAAGCAGTGCTTTGGGATGGGGCTGAGAAGTTGGTCCCATCTTTGGAGGACGTGCCATATCAAGAGGTGCCTAGGGACTGGCTTGAGTTGACGTGTTGTTTCGCCGACTTAACTGATCGGTGAGACGCCTCGCGCAGACGGAGACCAGCAAATCGATTCCACTAAAGGGCGGAGCGGTGCAACGACTCGGGACGAAGCTGCGTGTATCGCTTCAGTTCGTTCCAAGATTCATGCAGCGTAACGGCCGCTACCTCTGGAATGTCATATCCCTGCTCAAACAGTCTTGAGGTGGCCTCATGCCGCAAGTCGCGGAAGCACAGGTCATCAATGGCCAGCCGGATGCACGCGCGGGAGAATGCGGTGCCTATGGACTTAGAGTTGAACGGGAAAATGCGGTCCCCGCCGGCCATACGCGGCTGTCGATCAACAATGTTCCAGGCATCACGCAGAAGGGGGAGTAGCTTGTGGTTTCCTGCCTTTTTGCGGGTGTGCTTTGCATCACGTAGCAGCGCAGTACGCGTGCCAACGTCAATGTCGGACCAAAGTAGGCTGGTGATTTCACCCTCTCGCTTCGCAGATAGGATTGCAAATTCGATGATGTCCACCGTCGGAATTCGAGATCGCCAATCGACTTGGGACAAGTAGTTGCGCAGCCGTTGCGCCTCCAGACTGGTCGCCGGCGGTCTCGCCGCTTGGACTTGCCCACCAGCTCAGGCAGAGGTTGGGGCGGTCGCGCCTACGCGACTATGTCGGCGTACACACCGCTCACCATCTTCCGGATGATCGAGGGCGGGGTGGACGTGAATGGGCCCTGCGTTCTCGCCGACACAATCAGCGTACCGCGCGGGTAGCGCCGGTCAACAGACGATGGCCGGTAATGCTGATCGGCGTGGTAACGACTGACTATCAACGCAGAGGCGCGTCTCCATTCAGAGGTCATGCGTTACAGCATTGATGGTTGATATCGGTCGTCGTCTGTCGACCGACGCTACCGAAGCAGGCCAACCTGCAGCAGCCGAAACCGCGGCAGTCCCAGGCGCAGCAGCCCCAAGCGCAGCAGCCGAACCCGCAGTGGTCGCAATCGAAGCAGCAGTAACCGTAGCAGCAACACCCCAATCGATCCCAACCCAATGCGGCAGCCCACCACCCCCAAAAGCCACCATTCACCCCAGGCAGGTAAACTATTGATTGCGCGGGCAAACCCCGCCCCCAATCAGCCCCACCTGCCCATGACCCTGCCTGCCTCCACCGCCGCGGACCGCTACGCCGCTTCCCTGCGCCTTTCCGTCGCCCCCATGATGGATTGGACGGACCGCCATTGCCGCGTGTTCCACCGGCTGCTGGCCCCGGGTGCGCGGCTGTACACCGAGATGGTCCACGCCAACGCCGTCATCCACGGCGACCGCGAGCGCCTGCTGGGTTATGACGGCAGCGAGCATCCGCTGGCCCTGCAGCTGGGCGGCAGCGACCCGCAGCTGCTCGCGCAGGCCGCGCGCATTGCCCAGGACTGGGGCTACGACGAGGTCAACCTCAACTGCGGCTGCCCGTCCGACCGCGTCCAGGCCGGGCGCTTCGGGGCCTGCCTGATGCGCGAGCCGACCCTGGTGGCTGAATGCGTCGCTGCGTTGGTCGCAGCGGTGGACATCCCGGTCACGGTGAAATGCCGCCTGGGGGTCGATGACGACAACAGCTACGAAAACTTCGTCAATTTCGTCGATCAATCAGCCAACGCCGGCAGTGCAATGTTCATCGTGCATGCCCGCAATGCCTGGCTGAAGGGCCTGTCGCCCAAGGAAAACCGCGAAGTGCCGCCGCTGCGCTACGAGTGGGCGCACCAGCTCAAGGCCGACCGTCCGCAGCTGCCCATCGTCCTCAACGGCGGGCTGGCCACCGTGGAGGCCTGCCAGGCCCAGCTGCCGGCGCTGGACGGGGTGATGCTGGGCCGTGCGGCCTATCACGACCCCTACGTGCTGCATCAGCTGGAAGCCGCCCAGACCGGCGCGGCGCTGCAGCCGCGCGAGGCCCTGTTGCGGGCCATGCGCCCGTACATCGAGGCCCAGCTGGAGCGCGGCCTGGCCCTGAAGCACATCACCCGCCACCTGCTCGGCCTGTTCCACGGCCAGCCCGGTGGGCGTGCGTTCCGCCAGGTGCTCAGCGAGGGCGCACACCGCCCCGGCGCGGACTGGAGCCTGATCGAGCAGGCGCTGGAGATCACCCGCGCCCAGGCGGAACGGGTCGCGGCCTGACCTGAACGGGCGTGACCGCTGTCACGGCCGTCGCTTGATCCTTTTGGCGTTTTCCCGCTATGGTTCACTTAGATGAACGTAGCCACGGGGCACCCGGAAAAGTTCAGACCGGATTCACTGCGTAAAACCAAGAATTTGCAAAAGATTCGTAAAGCGCTGGCCCAACGCCCGCACTTCCCGATTCACAACTTTTGAACGTTTTGACGCCGTCCGCTAGGATCGAACCGATGCTCTTCGTGACCCGCCACCGCCGCCTTGCTGTCGCCGCCCTGCTGGCAACGGGTGCCGTCGCTGCTGTTGGCAGTGCCAGTGCCCAGGTGCCGCCGCCGGACCCGGCGCGGGCCGAGGCCATGCGGGCCGCGCGTAGTGCGCCGCAGGAGCGGTCGCTGTCCGACGCCGTGCGTCGGGTCCAGCGCACCACCGGCGGCCACATCCTGGGGGCGGAACGGGTGCCGTTCGACGGGCGGGACATCAACCGCGTGAAGTACATGGATGACCGCGGTCGCGTCCGCTACATGGACGACCCGGCGCAGCCACGTTCACAGCCCCGCACGCCCCGGTCGGATATGTCATCACTACGCGGCGATAACCCCTGAACAGGGATAGTTGGCCGTCAACAACGAAATCCACTGGCCCCAGGCCACACCCAGGACACTAGGGAGAGTTCATGCGTATCCTTCTGGTCGAAGACGAAGCCCCGCTGCGGGAAACACTGGCAGCCCGGCTCAAGCGCGAAGGCTTTGCCGTCGATGCTGCGCAGGACGGTGAGGAAGGGCTGTACATGGGCCGCGAAGTGCCGTTCGACGTCGGCATCATTGACCTGGGCCTGCCCAAGATGTCGGGCATGGAACTGATCAAGGCGCTGCGTGACGAAGGCAAGAAGTTCCCGGTGCTGATCCTTACCGCACGTTCCAGCTGGCAGGACAAGGTGGAAGGCCTCAAGCAAGGGGCTGACGACTACCTGGTCAAGCCGTTCCATGTCGAGGAACTCCTCGCCCGCGTCAACGCGCTGCTGCGCCGCGCCGCTGGCTGGAGCAAGCCGACCCTGGAATGCGGTCCGGTGGCACTGGACCTTGCCGCACAGACGGTCAGCGTCAATGGCAGCAACGTGGACCTCACCAGCTACGAGTACAAGGTGCTGGAATACCTGATGATGCATGCCGGTGAACTGGTCTCGAAGGCCGACCTCACCGAACACATCTATCAGCAGGATTTCGACCGCGACTCGAACGTGCTGGAAGTGTTCATCGGCCGCCTGCGCAAGAAGCTGGACGCCGATGGCGAGCTCAAGCCGATTGAAACCGTGCGTGGCCGCGGCTACCGCTTCGCGATTCCGCGCACCAACGAAGGCTGAGATCCAACGTTGGCGATTGCATGATGTCCGGCCGTCTGTGGTTCTTCAAACGCTGGCGGCCGCGCTCACTGCAGGCTCGCCAGCTGCTGGCTGCCAGTGTGAGCCTGCTGGCCTTCCTGGCCATTGCAGGCTACGCGCTTGATGCGGCGTTTGCCGATACCGCCCGCGCCAACCTGCGCGAGCGGTTGAAGAACTACGCCACCGCGTATGCGGCCGGCATCGACTTCACCCGCGACCGCTCGCTGTACATCCGCGAACAGCCACCGGATCCGCGCTTCGACGTGCCCGGCAGCGGGCTGTACCTGCAGGTGGTGATGCCGGACGGCAAGGGCAACTCGATGTCCGCCGAAGGCCCGATGCTGCCCACCGTGGGCGGCGGCCTGCTGGCCCCGCGCCAGGAAGTCTTCGAAGGCCCGCTGCCGATGATCCAGATCGACGGCAGCCAGGGTTCGGTGTACCGCTATGGCCTGGGCCTGGTGTGGGACGCCGACGCCGACCCCGCCACCGAATTCCCGTACACCATCTATGTGATGGAAGACTCGCGCGCACTCGGCGCGCAGCTGCGCGTGTTCCGTGGCCGGGTGTGGTTCTGGATGGGCGGTGCAGGTCTGATCCTGTTGCTGCTGCAGACCGTCATTCTGCAGTGGAGCCTGCGCCCGATGCGCCGGGTGATCACCGAGCTGACCAAAGTGCAGCGCGGTGAAACCGAGCGCATGAGTGAGCGCCACCCGCGCGAACTGGAACCGCTGACCGACAGCATCAACGCGCTGATTGAAAGCGAACGCGAAAACCTGGAACGCCAGCGCAATACCCTGGCCGACCTTGCGCACAGCCTGAAAACCCCGCTGGCGGTGCTGCGCACGCAGCTCGACAGCGGGGCGCACGACCAGGACCTGCGCGAGGAGTTCGACGTGCAGCTGCGGCGCATGAACAACCTGGTGTCCTACCAGCTGGCGCGTGCGGCCTCGTCGGGGCACAAGCTGTTCTCGGCCCCGCTGCCGATTGAATCGAATGCGGAAGAGATCGTGCGCGGGCTGGAGAAGGTGTACGCCAGCAAGGGCGTGCTGTGCGAGTTCGATATCGATGAAGCCGCGCGCTTCCATGGCGAGCCGGGTGACCTGCAGGAACTGCTGGGCAACCTGCTGGAAAACGCCTTCAAGTGGGCCAACCGTCGCGTGCTGCTGACCGCCAAGCCGCTCACCGCACCGGGTGTGCGCCGCGCCGGCCTGCTGCTGTCGGTGGACGACGACGGCCCGGGCATCGCCCCCGACGACATCGCCAAGGTGCTGCAGCGTGGCGTGCGCGGCGACGAGCGCGTGCAGGGCCATGGCATTGGCCTGTCGATCGTGCAGGACCTGATCAAGGATTACCGCGGCGAACTGCAGGTGAAGCGCTCGCCGGAACTGGGTGGCGCACGTTTTGAAGTGAAGCTGCCGCCGGGGCCGTAAAGCCGGGTCAGCCGGGAAGGGCAGGCGGTTCCCCATAGAACCGCCGCAGGTGCGCGGCCACTGCCGGCATCTCCTGCGCCAGCAGGTCGGGTGCGGAGAAGTGATACTCCGTCGCCACCGCGAAGAACTCATCGGGTGCTTCAGCGCCGTACGGGTCGATCACCGTCTCTTCGCCTGCATCCACCTGTGCGCACAGCGCATCGAACGCGGTCTGGAAATCGGCCGCCCAGTGCTGCTGCCACTCGCGCGGCAGCGGCGGGGTGCCGTCCAGCACGCCATCCAGCATGTCGATCCGGTGCGCCATTTCGTGCACCACGACGCACGCCCCTTCATGCGGGTGCGCCAGTTCGGCCTGCACGTCGTGCCAGGACAGCAGCAGCGGCCCGGTGTGCGACACCTGGCCGATGGCATCTTCTTCCCACTCGTGCAGCACGCCGTCTTCGTCGACCTCGCTCTGCGGCACCACGAAGCCTTCCGGGTACACCAGCACCTGCGACCAGCCCTGCAGGCCGACCTCGCCCAGCTTCAGCAGCGGCAGGCAGCACAGGGCCGCAATCAGCACCGCATCGCGCTCCTGCAGCACCAGCCCGCCTACCGGCGTGACCGTTTTGCCATGCAGGAACGCCGCGCTCAGTTCGCGCAGCCGCGCACGATCTGGATCGGGCAACCCGCGCAACCACGCGGTGCGCTGGCAGGTGTGCTGCCAATGGTCATCCGAAATGGGGCGCGGACCGGGCCGCAACCACTGCAGCAACGACTGGATCAGCGGAACATGCCCGGCAGGAAGCTGTGCCACTTCGGCGCACGCAGGCGCGGCAGCACGTCGTCGTCGCCACCGCCGCCGGTGCTGCCGGCCGGGGAGACGCTGGGCTTGTTGCTGGACGGCGCGCTGTTGACCGGCGGGTTGGCCGGGGCCGTACGCTCGGCTTCCGCCGTGGAATACACACAGCCACCCCGGCCCTGGTGGGTCAGCGCATCGGAAGCCTGCGCGGCCATCGGGGCCGTCAGCAGAAGCAGGCAATGGGCGAACAGGCGCATCGTCGACATCCGGTGGGGGCGGGTGGGGTAATTTTCGATTCTAGCCCGATTCCGATCCCGGTTTGGTAGCCCCTGGCGGGCGCGGCCCGGCGCTTTCCCGCATAATTTTCCCGATCACCCGATGGACACTGCCGTGGACGACCGCCAACTGCTGGCCAAATTGAGTGCCGGGCGCTTGTCCGGCGACGCGCTGGCCCGCGAGCTGGGCCAGACCCGCGCCGCCATTTGGAAGCGAATTCAAGGACTTAGGGCGGCTGGCATCGACATCGACGGCCGCGCCGGCGACGGCTACCAGCTGCAGCAGCCGGTCGAGCTGCTGGACGCGGCCGCCATCACCGCCGGGCTGCCCGCTGCGCTGGCCCCCCTGCTGGACAACCTGCAGGTCGCCTGGAACGTCGGCTCCACCAACACCGAATTGTTGCGGTGCAGCGCGCCGCAGCGCGGCTCGGCGGTGCTGCTGGCCGAGCGCCAGACCAGCGGGCGTGGCCGCCGTGGCCGCGAATGGGCCTCGCCGCTGGCCGCGCACATCTATCTGTCGGTGCTGCGCGGGTTTGCCGGGGGGCTGTCGCGCCTGGGCGGGCTGAGCCTGGTCGCCGGGGTGGCCGTGGCCGAGGCGCTGCAGGCCCAGGGCGTGCAGGACGTAGCCCTGAAGTGGCCCAACGACATCGTGGTCAACGGACACAAGCTGGGTGGCCTGCTGGTGGAGGGCGGCGGTGAATTCGCCGGCCCGGCGCGGGCGGTCATCGGACTGGGCATCAACGTCCGCATGCCGCCGGCATTCGCCGCGCAGATCACCCAGCCGTGGACCGACCTGACCACCCTGCTGGGCGGCGAGGTCAGCCGCAACGCCGTCGTCACCGCGCTGCTGGCACATCTGCTGCCGGCGCTGGAGCTGTTCGAGCAGGACGGGCTGGCTCCGTTCCTGGCCCGCTATGCCGCGCTGGACAGCCTGGCCGGGCGCACCGTGCGGGTGGAGGATGGCGGCACGTGGCAGGAAGGGCAGGCCCTGGGCCTGGCCGAGGACGGTGCGCTGCGGGTGCGCATCGAGGGTGTGGAACGGGTGTTCCATGCCGGGGAAGTCAGCGTGAGGGCGCAATGAGCGACTGGTTGTTCGACCTGGGGAATTCCCGTTTCAAGTTCGCCCCGCTGCAGGGCCTGCGCGCCGGTGACGTGCAGGCCTGGCCGCACGGCGCCGAAGCCATGCCGGCGCAGGAGATCGAGAACCTGCCGTCCGGCGATGTCGCCTATGTGGCCAGCGTGGCCGCGCCGGCGCTCACTACCCGCATGCTGGAACTGCTCGGGCAGCGCTTCGCGCAGGTGCGGGTGGCCCGTACCGAAGCCGAATACGCCGGCCTGCGCATCGCCTATGCCGATCCCGCGAAGTTTGGCGTGGACCGTTACCTGGCCCTGCTGGCCGTGACCGAACGCCGCGAGCCGGTGGTGGTGGCCGGTGTGGGCACCGCGCTCACCATCGACCTGCTCGATGCGCACGGCCAGCACCGCGGCGGACGCATCGCCGCTTCACCGACCACCATGCGCGAAGCGCTGCATGCACGTGCGGTGCAGCTGCCGGCCAGTGGTGGCGCGTACACCGAATTCGCCAACGACACCGCCGACGCGCTGGCTTCCGGTTGCGACGGTGCCGCGGTGGCGCTGATTGAACGCAGCCGCGAACGGGCGGCCGACGTGCTGGGCACGCGGCCCGCGCTGCTGGTTCACGGCGGTGGGGCACCGGCACTGATGCCGCTGCTGCCCGACGCGCAGTTCCATCCTGCCCTGGTGCTGGACGGCCTCGCGCGCTGGGCCGTGCATCAGCCACCGGCGGCACGGTAGGATCGGGCGCATGCTGACCCGTGCTCTGATCGTTGTCCTGGCCATTCTCAATGTGGGTGTCGCGCTGTGGTGGATGCTGCGCGGCGAACCCGTGCCCGCCCCGGTGGAAGCGCCTGCCGGCGTAGCCCGCCTGCAGTTCCTGGACACCCCGTCGGCACCGGCGGCCGCACCCGCCGCCGCGCCGACCGCAACGGCCTCGACGGCACCGCTGACCGACGCCACCGCCGCGGCACCGGCAGCACCTGCGGCCGCACCACCCGCAGCCACCGCGGCTGCACAGACGCCGGCCGCACTGGTCGCT
>DGLB01000014.1 GCA_002387845.1 Stenotrophomonas maltophilia
ACGATGTGGCGTATGAGATGGGCATTGGCCAGCCGGAGCCGGCGTATGGCGATGAAGATGAAGTGCAGCGAGCGCGAAGGGAGGGCTGGGCCAGCCCTGGGTTTGGGCGCGACTGACCGTTGCGTGGCACGTTGCGACCGCACGCTACGTGGCACCGCGGTGGTCATGACACGCATGCCGTGTCACTACGGGGCGGGTATCGCCGGGATGTTGCGCCGTATGGGGATCTCAATCTGTACCGGAATGTCACCCCGCCCCGAGACCTCACGTCATACCGGGATCTCACGTCGCCACGGGATGCTTCATCACGCTGGGAGCTCACCGGTAGGGTCGCACGACAGTCGACCGCCGATAACGGTGATTGGCACGTTAGGGCATTACCTGAAACGGAGACGCGCGCCTGCGTTCGAAGGTCATGCGTTACAGCAGCAAGGATTGTTATCGGCGGTCGTCTATCGACCGACCCTACCAGTTGCCCGTCCAGTTTCCCGTCAAGTCTTCCAAACCATTCCCAACCCCGCAGAGAACACCATGCCTCCCAAACCACCACGAGAACGAGCACCACCGCTACATCCCGGCGANNCATCCACGTATCCGACACACGCTTCGCGAGTATCACCCGGGGTGCCGCCGCCATCACCGCCGATACCGCGCACCGCCTGGGCTGCTACTTCGACACGTCACCCTGGTTCTGGATGAACCTGCAGGTGCGCTTTGATCTGGAAAAGGCGGAGCTGCAAGTGCCGCATCCGAATGAACGCATCGTGCCACTACCGACCTGTATCCACGCAACAGCGTCGGAGGTGCAGGACGGCAAGGAGTGGGGTGCATGGTGAAGTCGTACATCCGAGGTCTGCTGCCCGCTCACCCCAAGCCTCCAGCGCCACCCCAGAAGCGCAGCACCCTTCCACCGATCCCCCGCAGCCTGCGCAAACAGCTGGAGGACTACCCGGAGCACATCGAACGCCTGCAGCTGGCCCTGCACGGCGTCAGCGTGGCGCGCACCACCCGGAGGCCACGCATCGAGATGGCGGTGTGGGCCATCGATGACCGCCTGTCGCGCTTCCTGGCCGAGGCGCAGCACGAGTTGGATGCTGCCCGCTGCAGCGGCGACCCGGAACGGCTGGCGCAGGCGCAGACCGCCGAGGCGGTGATGTTCGAGGTGAACCGGAAGAATGCGTGGATGGGCGACGAGGTGTTTGCGGCGTGGTTCCGGACGGAGGTTGGGCCGCGGACGTCCTGAAATCGTGGGTGCCCGCGCCGCCTCAGACTTTTCCTATAGCCTTCCCGGGAGATGGATCGCACGCTTTGCCTTGTTTGAACGAGACATGGGTGCCGCTATCCTTACCCTGGAGTTGACGCTCTTTTATGCAGATGGAGCTGGGGTGTAGCACTCATGAGTTCATCCCTGCATCCCGAGCACATTTGATGGAGCTAATTCTCGTGCTGCAGCGGTTGAGTCGGATGCTCACCTAGTCCGAAGCCACGACGGCTGCTAGCCTTTCCTTACCAACCAGGGGGTGAGCTGTGGGCACATGGGCACGAGGGACTACGCTGGCGGCATTGGCGTGGGCGATTCCGGGGACCGCGATGGCCGCGCAGGACTGGCCGCTTCCCACCGCAGAGCAGGTTTCGTCGTTCCAGTGGCGCGGAAGCGTCCTCACCACCCTCGTTGGCAACGCCACGCTGGACCTGCTGGTGCCCGCCCAGGGGTCGTTCGCCCCCTGCGGATTGGGCGAGGAGATCGGTGGCGGCGCAGCCGTCCAAACGCTCAACGGTACGAACACCTACGGCTGCTGGGTGAGCGTCCTGCGAGACGGCGACAGCAAGCCATGGGTGTCGGTTCACATGCCCGATGGGTCCGAGCTTACCTTGCCCATGGTCCAGTTCCGCAAGGAATCGAGGGTTACGCCTGCCGACCTGTGGTCGGAGGAGAACTACCAGCAGATCGGCAAGCGCGTGTTGCCGAACATCAACGCCTTGGAGGTCAAGGTGCGCCAGGTCAAAGCGATCGGCCCGACGCTGCCCGACGCGCAGAAGCGCGCAGCGCTGGCCTGCCTCATCCAGGTCAAGCAGGTTATGGAAACTGGGCCAACGGCAGCGCTTGTCGAGGAAAAGCACGCGCAGTGGCAGGCCAAGTGGGCCGGACGCACGCCCTCGGCAGCCGAACGCGAGGAACAGCGCAACGACATGGGAGTTGTTATCGGCATCGCCGAAGCCGTATCGCGGAAAATCTACCAAGCAACCGGCGACCTGGACCGTTGCCTCTCCAATGGCCACGTGGATATTTAGAAGCTGGAGCGGCTGGATGTGTTGTTGGGGCGCGATGCGCAACAGGAGCTGCAGGCCAACGTGCAACGCCAGCAGGACTTGGAGTGCATCAGTGAAGAGCGCGCCATGGTGATGGTCATGGGCGGTGGTGGCGGTGGTGGGGGATGAGGCTGACGCGTGTGGGTCAGGTCGATGTTCATCCAGATCTGACGTGACAGGCGCTACGTTGCCGTCTACCCCCAACGTAGCGCTTCAGGCCATGACCACCGAAAAACAACCCGGCAAGCAGGAAGGCATCAAGGAGTCCCAGCAGGACCACAAGCAGGACGATGTGGCCAAGAGCCGTCCCGCCCAGACCGACCAGCAGATTCATGACGCCAACACCAAGCGTCCGCCGACCAACCCCACCCGGTAGCGTCGGTCGACAGACGACTGCCGATAACGGTGATCGGCGCAGCGAACGCATGCGCCTGTTCGAATCACCACTCCATGCCACAATCCCCTCAACAACACTGTTGAGGGGCAGTCCGTTGATCAAATCCTTTCTTGTCGCGTTACTTGCCGTTACAGCGACCCTGTCCACCAGCGCGCACGCGCAGGCACCCGCACCGACCAGCCGCGCTGAGGCGACCAGGATCGTCGCCGATATCCGCAAGGTCGTTGCCGACAACGGTATCGAACGTCTGGAGGCAGTCCGCATCGGCGGCATCGACCAATGGGTCTCCATTCGAGGCAACGACCCGCGCAACCCGGTGCTGCTGATGCTCCACGGTGGCCCTGGCTGGGTAGCGATGCCGACCAGCTGGTACTTCCAGCGCGGCTGGGAGGAATACTTCACCGTGGTGCAGTGGGACCAGCGCGGTGCGGGTAAGACCTACGCCGCGAATGATCCGGCGGCGGTGGCACCGACCATGACCCGTGAACGCATGATCGCCGACACCGAGGAGATGGTGGCCTGGCTGCGCAAGGAGCTCGGCAAGGACAGGATATTTGTCGTCGGCCATTCCTGGGGCAGCTACCTGGGCCTGGAGCTGGCGCAACGCCGACCCGAATGGCTCCATGCCTATGTAGGCATCGGCCAGATTTCAAACGCGCCCGAAAGCGAACGTCGCGGCTATGCGTGGACGCTGCAGCAGGCCAGGGCCGCTGGCAACGCCGAAGCGGTGGCCGAACTGGAGTCGCTGGCTCCGTATGCGCAGGGCAATGAGACGGTGCCCTTGGAGAAGCTGTTCAAGCAGCGCAAGTGGCTGAATGCGTATGGCGGCATGGTGCACAACCGCACCGGGGGAAGTGCCGAGGCGGCTGCCATCCGGCTGTCGCCGGAGTACACCGACCAGGATCTGGCGCAGGTGTGGAAGGGTAATGACTACTCCATGCAGCACCTGTTGAGCGAGGTGCTGACGCTGGACATGCGCCGCGTGGATCAACTGAAGACGCCGTTGTTCCTGTTCCTGGGCCGTCACGACTACAACGTGTCTTCCGAGCTGGCGGCCGAATGGTTCGCGCAGGTGCAGGCACCGGCCAAGCAGCTGGTGTGGTTCGAGCAGTCCGCGCATGAGGTGATGATTGAAGAGCCCGGCAAGACGCTGCTCACGCTGGTGCAGCAGGTCAGGCCGATTGCCGAGCGGGCCGGGGATGCGCCGTAAGGCGTATTGCTGGATTGCTTCGTTAACGCGGATGGCAGGCGTTGCTTTGGTAGCGTCGGTCGATAGACGACGGCCGATACCATTGATCGGTGCTTTAACGTCGCGCACCCGAACGAATTCGCGCTTCTCCCGGTCGCGGCAATGCGTTCGTCGCGCCGATCACCACTATCGGCCGTCGTCTATCGACCGACGCTACCGATGGAGCGTCAGCGCCTTTGTCACCAGCTCCATCAGCAGTGGGGTGGAGTTTGCGCGCATCTGTGATGCCACTTCGGGCTGAATCGTGCTGAACTTCGCCGCGTAAGGCGAACGTTTGCCTTGCTGGGCCAGCGATCGCAGTTCTTCAGACGTGAAGCGCTGGGCGTAGAGTCCAGCCAAGCGGCGATCCCATTCCGCCTGGTACTGCGGTACGAGCGTGTTGATCGCATCCTCGGTGCGGCGGTCGGCGCTCTCTTGCCCGTGCTGCTGTACAAGCGCCGCATAGGTGTTGGTTCCGCGTGCCGCATCCAGCGCCAGCCCGCGCAGGCCTAGGCCCATGTCGAAGCGCTGCACCAGCGCCGCTGCGGGGTCGCCCGGTGCAACCGGTTCAACGGCGGGCGGGGCCTGGGTGCAGGCGGCGAGCGTGAGCAGGGCGGTGATCAGCAGCGTCCGGTGCGTCATTGGCAGGTTCCTTCCTGATGTGGAGCCGGAGCTTATCGCGAAACCAGACCCCAAAAGCAGAACGCCACCCGAAGGTGGCGTCCTGATGTAGAGCCGGGCTTGCCCGGCTGCTTGTAGAGCCGGGCTTGCCCGGCTGCTCGAATAGTGGTGGAGCCAAGGAGGATCGAACTCCTGACCTCGTCATTGCGAACGACGCGCTCTCCCAGCTGAGCTATGGCCCCACGAAGTACTGCTTCGCAGGCACCGCCTTGCGATGACGGGAGTGTAGCGCCGTGAAGGGCCGCCTGCCAAGCGCGGCAGGCTGACGCACGCAGCCGGTGCCTCAAAAATGAGAAAACGTTTCCATAAATTTCTTGACGGGGCACCGAAGGCGGCAGCAGGGCTGTGATCTTTAGTGATTTACGTACTTTTCTGAACGACCGGGTTGGTTTGTGAATGCGAAGATCGATCTAAGTTCAATTAAATCAATGAGATACGCTTTGTGTCTATACGTTAATTTCTGGCGAAAAATACGTAAAGCGGACCGAAGTGGTGCCGATAAGAAGTGTGACGCATCTCTCACACCCACTTTTTCGAGTTCCGACGATGACGACCCGTGCCGCCACCGTTTTCTCAACCTCCATCGGCGCGCGCCTTGCGCTGCTGATGGGCGTGATCACCACCGTGGCCTTTGTGATCCTGGCCGCGCTGATCTACCGCCAGGCTGCCACCAGCTACCAGGCCCGCGTGGAAGCAGGGCTGCAGTCCTCCACCGACCTGATGCGCGATTCGGTTGAGCTGTACGACCGCAGCCTCAGCGAAAGCACCGAGCGCATGGCCGGTACCTTCCGCGCCATGCTGCCCGCCGGCGACATCAGCGTGGACGCGACCAAGCCGGTCACCGTCGGCGAACGCGCCACCCCCCGCTTGTTGATGGGCACGGACACCCTCAACCTGCAGGAAGGCGTGGTGGACCGCTTCGCTGAAGCCACCGGCGGCGTGGCCACGGTGTTCGTGCGCGATGGCGACGACTTCGTGCGTGTGACCACGTCGCTGCGCAACGCCGAAGGCAACCGCGCCATGGGCACGGTGCTGGACCATGCCAGCCCGGCGTACCCGAAGATGATCGCCGGCGAGGCCTACACCGGTCCGGCGCGTCTGTTCGGCGTCGACTACATGACCCATTACATGCCGTTGAAGGACGCCGCCGGTGAAGTGACCGCGATCGCCTTCATCGGGCAGAACTACACCGACGGCCTGGCTGCGCTGAAGGCACGCCTGCGCGATTCGAAGCTGGGCAAGGAAGGTCACTTCCTGGCCGTGAACACGCGTGCGGGCGATGACTTCGGCACCCTGGTGGCCGCTTCCAATGGTGAAGGCGAAAAGCTGCCGGCACTGGTTGATGAGGCCGACAAGCCGCAGCTCGAAGCGCTGCTGGCCGGCACCCTCACCCAGGCGACGTTGCATCTGCGTCCCAGCAAGGACGCACCGGCGCAGGCCTACTTCGTCACCGCGCAGACCTACGGCCCCTGGAAATGGACCGTGCTGGGCCTGGAACCGACCTCGGTGCTGGCTGCTGTGCTGAACAAGCTGATGCTGCAGACCGCGCTGGTCTCCGGCCTGGGCCTGCTGGCGGTGATCGTGGCGCTGGTGCTGGTGGTGCGGCGCATGCTGACCGTGCCGCTGGCAGCGGCCGGGCAGGTGGCGCGCGACGTCGCCGCCGGCCGCCTGGATCGCACCATCACGGTGAAGAGCCAGGACGAAGTGGGCCAGCTGATGACCGCGCTGCGCCAGATGCAGGACAAGCTGCGCGACATCATCGCCGCACAGAATGAAATGGGCGCGCAGCACGCCGCAGGCACCATCAGCCATCGCATTGATGCCAGCGCCTTCCAGGGCGAATTCCGCACCATGGTGGAGGGCACCAACGAGCTGGTGGACGCCCACATCGCGGTGAAGATGCGCATGGTGGCGTTGGTTGCCCGCTACGCAGATGGCGACCTCTCGGAAAAAATGGAGCAGCTGCCGGGCGAAAAAGCCCGCATCACCGAAGCGGTGAACGGGGTGCGCGGCCGCCTGCAGGACATCAATGGCGAGATCAAGCGTCTGGTGGACGCGGCGGCGGCGGGTGACTTCAGCGTGCGCGGTGATACCGATGCCTACCGCCACGATTTCAAGGACATGGTGCAGGGCCTGAACACCCTGATGATCACTGCCGACCGCAACCTGGCCGCGCTGTCGGGCCTGCTGCGCGCGTTGGCCGAGGGCGACCTGCGCGGTCGCATCGAAGGGCAGTTCCAGGGCGTGTTCGCCACCATGCGTGACGACGCCAATGCCACCGTGGCGCAGCTGACCCACATCGTCAGCGGCATTCAGCAGGCGGCGGTCTCGGTGGCCACGGCCTCGGCCGAGATCGCAGCCGGCAACGACGACCTGTCACGCCGCACCGAGCAGCAGGCGGCCAGCCTGGAAGAGTCGGCCGCGTCGCTGGAAGAGCTGACCAGTGCGGTGAAGCAGAACGCCGACCACGCCCGTCGCGCCGACCGGCTGGCGTCGGAAGCCTCCGAAGTGGCCGCCCAGGGCGGCGCAGCGGTGGCGCAGGTGGTGCAGACCATGGCCGGCATCGAAGCCTCGTCGCACCGCATTGCCGACATCACCGCGGTGATCGACGGCATTGCCTTCCAGACCAACATCCTGGCCTTGAACGCAGCGGTAGAAGCGGCGCGCGCCGGCGAAGAAGGCCGTGGTTTTGCGGTGGTGGCCTCGGAAGTACGCGCATTGGCGCAGCGTTCGGCCAGCGCGGCCAAAGAGATCAAGGGCCTGATCGAGGCCTCGGTGGCCCAGGTGGCCGACGGCAATGAACTGGCCAGCCAGGCGGGGCAGACCCTGCAGCGCGTGGTGGCCTCGGTAAGCGAGCTGGGTGGGCTGATCGAAGAGATCGCCAACGCCAGCCAGGAACAGGCGGCAGGGATCGAGCAGGTCAACCAGAGCATCGTGCAGATGGATGGTGTGACCCAGCAGAACGCTGCCCTCGTCGAGGAGGCTTCGGCCGCTGCGCGTGCTCTCAACGCGCAGTCGTCCGAGCTGCAGCAATCGGTCGGGCAATTCCGCCTGGCCGACGCGCAGCCCGCGCGCAAGGAGCGCGTCGCGGCCTGATCGGGTGCGGTGGCGTCTGTGGTTGGGGAGCTGCAGACGCCACCGCCGGATCTAAGGTCGTATGGGTCGGAAACAGTTGAACGGACAGGATCGGGCATATCCGACCGGGCAGTGAGCGGGCATAATCCGCGCCATTGATCCCGGCCGATCGCCAGCAGATCAGGGGTGGGGACGGAAGGCCGTCCCCCGCAACGCCCTGAAACCAGACTGCAACATCCATTTTCCATGATGCCGCAACGTGCAGCCGGGCAAGCCCGGCTTTACGCCGTTCACTGACCGAGACCTACATGTCTGCCCATCGCAACACCCTGATTCCCGCTCCTTTCCCTACCTCCCGTGCGCCGCGCCCGCAGGCGCTGGCGCTGGCCTGCACCACGCTGCTGGGCCTGAGTGGCACCGCGCTGGCGCAGGACGCCACCCCCACGTCGCTGGATGCGATCACCGTGACCGCCGACCACCGCGAGCGCAACCTGCAGGAAGTGCCGGTGTCCGTGGGCGTGGTGCAGGGCGAGAAGATCCGCGACTTCACCGCCAGCGGTGACGACACTCTGCTGGCGCTGTCGGGCAAGGTGCCCAGCTTCTACGCGGAAACCACCACCGGCCGTATCTTCCCGCGCTTCTACATCCGCGGCCTGGGCAACATCGACTTCTACCTGGGTGCCTCGCAGCCGGTGTCGATCATCCAGGACGACGTGGTGCTGGAACACGTGGTGCTGAAGTCCAACCCGGTCTATGACGTGGACCAGATTGAAGTGCTGCGTGGCCCGCAGGGCACGCTGTTCGGCCGCAACACCACTGCGGGCATCGTCAAGTTCGACACCATCAAGCCCAGCCAGGACTACAGCGGCCGCGTGCAGGCCAGCTATGGCAGCTACGGCAGCGTGGCAGTGGACGGCGGCTTCGGCGGCCCGATCAACGACATCGCCTCGTTCCGTGTGTCGGCGCTGTACCAGCACCGCGACGATTACGTGGACAACACCTACACCGGCCCCAGCGCCGATGGCACGGTGAGCCCGCGCAGGAACACCATGGGCGGCTTCGACGACCGCAACGTACGCGCCCAGCTGCTGCTGCAGCCCAGCGACAACTTCTCGCTGCTGGCTTCGGCCCACGCCCGCGACTACGAAGGCACCTCGACCCTGTTCCTGCGCGGTGCGCTGACCCGTGGCTCGAACAGGAGCGACGCCTCGCGTGACGAAGTGGCCTTTGACGAAGCCGACAACAACCCGCAGGCGTACAAGACCTACGGTGGTTCGGTGAAGGCCGTGTACGACTTCGGCAACCTCTCGCTGACCTCGATCACGGCCTACGAAACCACCTCCGGTTACAGCCGTGGCGACACCGACGGCGGTGCCGCCGCTGATTTCCCGGTAAACGGCGTGGCCAATGGCTACGGCCAGTCGATGGGCCAGATCCGTGACCTGGACCAGTGGACCCAGGAAATCCGCCTGGCCAACGCCGACAGCAACCGCCTGAAGTGGCAGGTCGGCGCGTTCTACTTCGACGGCCGCGACACCACCGACTTCTACCAGCGCGCCTGGTTCCTGCAGGGCACCGCCCGCAACCCGAACAACTGGGTGCGCCTGCGCAACACCAACACCTCGTGGGCCGGCTTCGGCCAGGTCAGCTATGACGTCACCGACAAGTTCACCCTGACCGCCGGCCTGCGCCAGACCCGCGACGAAAAGCGCACCCGCCTGTTGAAGACCGCCGATACCGCCGCTGGCGTGGTCACGTACCGCGGCCGCACCGACGTGGAAATGGCCGACACCACCCCCAGCTGGGACGTGAGCGCGATGTACGCGTTCAACCCGCAGGTGAGCGTGTACGCCAAGGTGGCACGTGGCTTCCGTGGCCCGACCATCCAGGGCCGCTCGGCCGTGTTCAATGCCGACTTCACCACGGCCGATTCGGAAACCATCCTGTCGTGGGAAGCAGGCGTGAAGAGCAGCCTGTGGGACAACCGCCTGCGTTTGAACGCAGCGGCGTTCACCTACACGGTCAACGACATCCAGCTCAACGGCAACGATTCCAACGGCAACGGCGTGCTGTTCAACGCCGACAAGGCCAAGGCCTACGGCGTGGAAGCGGACATGGAGCTGCGCCCGATTCCGAACCTGAGCCTGAGTGCCGGTTTCAGCTGGCTGCACAGCGAGATCCAGGACGACCGCGTGTATGCCCAGGTGTGCGCGCTGAACGGCGCGGTGGTGTGCGACGTGTACGACCCGACCATCAAGGTGGGGGCGAACACCTTCGCGCAGATCAACGGCAACCCGTTGCCGAACGCACCGAAGTACAACCTGAACTTCGCCGCGCGTTACGACATGCCGGTGAACGATGCCGACGTGTTCTTCGTGTCCACCGACTGGAACAAGCAGGGCTATACCAGCTTCGTGCTGTATGACTCAGCCGAGTTCAATTCCAAGGGCAGCTTTGAAGGTGGGTTGAAGCTGGGTTACTCGGGCAACTACGGTGCTTGGGAAGTGGCGGCGTTCGCGCGCAACATCACCAACGAGAAGAACCTGAAGGGTGTGATCGAGAACTACATGGCCGCGGTGTACAACGAACCGCGCACCGTGGGGGTTTCGTTGAATCTGAACTGGTGATGTGAAAGGCAAGGCCCCGCTGATGCGGGGCCTTGTTGTTTCGGTGCGGTGCGCGTCGTCAATGCGCTGATTGGCGTTATCGGCAGTCGTCTTGCGACCGACTCTACCGCCGACGGTCCGCGCGAAATGCCTGGCGATCCGTAGTGACACGCCATGCGTGTCATACGTAATGCCCGATCCGGGCGACGGCATGCACGGCGCGGGTTTACGCGGGCAACGCCGCCTGCAGGCGCGATTCCAGCTCGGCCTGCCTCCAACCCGCCAGCGCGGCCGGCCACTGCCGGCTTTCCAGATAGCTTTCCAGATGCTTGCGCGAGGCCAGCACGCCGTCGGGCAGCCCCAGCTCCGCCGTGCGCGCACTCACCGCGTCCTGCAGCTTCTTCAGTGCCTGTTTGTTGCCGTCATTGGCCGGCAGCGCCAAAGGTGCCTGCGCTTCATCGTCCAGCGGGGTCACCAGGGCATGCCACACGGCCCCGGCCAGCTTGCGCGGTGCCTTGGGGAAGCTGTCCATCAGCTTGCCCAGCGCCTCCTGGTCGGCGGGCGGGGTACGCGCCAGCTGCGCCGCCAGTTCGTTGTCCAGGATCCAGCTGCGCGGGCGATCGCTGCTGCGTGCCTGCACGTCGCGCCAGCGCAGCAGGCGCAACAGGCGCAGCTGTGACGCGGCATCCATGAACTGCGCCGAGCGCATCGCCACATGCGGCCAGCGCTCCTCGTCATGCTCCACGCTTCCCAGCAGGCGCTCGGCATCGTCGCTCAGCCACTGGCGGCGGCCCTGTTCCTGCAGCTTGGCCTCGATCGCGTCATGCAGGGCGAACAGGTATTCCACGTCGTCGGCGGCGTACTGCAGCTGTGCATCGGACAACGGCCGGCGCATCCAGTCCGAGCGGGTCTCGCCCTTGGGCAGGGTGACGCCGGTGATCGCGGTGACCAGCTTCTGGTAGCCCATGCCGCCGCCGATGCCGGCCAGCGCCGCGCCGATCTGGGTATCGAACAGCGGGCGCGGCAGCACGCCACAGGCCACCTTGAAGGTGACCAGGTCCTCGCTGGCGCTGTGCATGATCTTCAGAATCGAGGTATCCGCCAGCCACTGCGCCAGCGCTTCGTTCATGCCGGGAATCAGCGGGTCGATCAGCAGCACCTCGTCGCCAACGGCCATCTGTACCAGGGCCAGCTGCGGCCAATAGGTGCGTTCGCGGATGAATTCGGTGTCCAGGCCGATGCGGGTGGGGCGCTGGCGGAAGCGTTCGTCCAGTTCCGCCGGGGTTTTGATCCAATAGGCCACGTAGGGTTCCATGCTGCGGGAATGCTCAGGCGGGCAGGATAACGCGCCTGCACCGGCCCGCGCGCCGTTATGATGAACGCATGCTGCGAACCCCCGGTCCCCTGACGCTGCTGCTGGCCACGGTGCTGCTCACCACCACGGCCTGTTCCCCCGACGAAGCCCCCCCTGCGGCGGCGCGCCCGGCCGAGCCCGATGCTCCGGCCGGCGCCCCGGCACCAGCGCAGGTCACCATTGGCGGGCAGGACGAAGCGGAAACCGTGCAGCGCTGGCAGCCGCCGGCGGTGGTGATCGAGGACGCCGGCGTGGCCCAGGCCCGCCGCGATGCGGCCAAGGCCTTCGAGAGCGGGCGGCTGTACGAGGACGCCACGGCGGCGCTGCCGATCTGGCTGGCGCTGCTGCAGCGGGACCCCAAGGACCGCCAGGCCCAGGCCGGGATCAAGCGGGCCAAGGAAACCCTGCTGGACGAGATTACCGCGCTGCTGGTGCGCCCGCTGCGGCAGCGCGAAGCGGTGGCCAAGGCCGGTGAGATGGGCCTGGTGCTGCTTACCCTGGACCCGGAAGACCCGCGCGTGCGCGCGCTGCAGTCGCGGGTGGAACTGGCGCAGCGGGTCATCGCCTACAACCGTGCCGGTGAAGAAGATCTGCGCAACGACCGCATCGGCGAAGACGGCGACGGCGCGTTGCCGAACTTCCGGGAAGCGCTGGCGCTGGCCCCGGACAACGAACGCGCCCGCCAGGGGCTGGCGGCGTCGGAAAGCGCGCTGATCCGCCGCGCCGAAACCGCCGCGCGCGCCGCCGACTTCACCGGCGCTGGCGTGTGGCTGGCCGAGGCCGCCAAGGTGCGCGATTCGGCCCCCACCATCAATGACGCATTTGAACGGGTCGAGCGGATCCGTGCCGAAACGCTGGTGCGCCTGCGCGATGAGGGCCTGCGTGACCTGACCAGCGCGCAGGGACTCAAACCGGCGCGGCAGAAGCTGGAAGACGCGCTGCGCATTGCCATGCCGGGCGACCCGGTGGTGGCGCAGCTGCGCGAACGGATCGAGCTGGTCACCCATTACGGCAGCTTCCGCCCGGGCCAGGTGTTCAGCGATGCACTGCGCGATGGGGGGCGCGGCCCGCAGATGATCGTGGTGCCCCACGGCGGCTTCCAGATGGGGGCCGCCGAAGGCGAGATCGGGGCCAGTGACGCGGAGAAACCCGCGCACTACGTCCGCTTCGACCGTGGCTTCGCGATGGCCATGACCGAGGTCACCGTCGCCGACTTCCGCCGTTACGTGCAGGCCAGCAAGGCACGCCCGCGGGCTACCCGTCGTGGGCATTCCACCGTGTACGACGAGCGCAGCGGCAACTTCATGCTGCGCAGCGGGGTGGACTGGCAGTCCGGCTATGACGGCAGCCTGGCCATGGCCAATGCGCCGGTCATGCATGTCAGCGTGCGCGACGCCGAGCACTACGCGATGTGGCTGACCGAGCAGACCGGCCGCTATTACCGGCTGCCCAGTGAAGCCGAGTTCGAATATGCCCTGCGCGCCGGTACCAGCGGGCGCTACCCCTGGGGTGACGAGGGCACGCCGCCGAAGGGCGCGGGCAACTTCACCGGTGGCGACGACGTGTCGCCGTCCGGGCGGCGCTGGTTCAACGCCTTTGTCGGTTACGGCGACGGCTGGTGGGGCCCCGCGCCGGTGGGCACCTTCGAGCCCAACGCGTTCGGCCTGCACGACATGGCCGGCAACCTCAGCGAATGGGTGGCCGATTGCTGGCACGCCAGCTACCGGCGTGCCCCGGCCGACGGTGCCGCCTGGTTCAACCCCGGCTGCCGGCAGCGGGTGATCCGGGGTGGCAACTGGGCCAACGCCCCCGAACAGACCCGTGCGGCATGGCGGCAGTCGCAGGATTCGGACACCACCAACGCACGGATCGGCTTCCGCCTGGTGCGTGGTATCTGACTTCACACGGCACAGGGGTAGGATGACCCCAGCGCCGGCCAGGGTGAGCCGGCTTCTTCAGGAACCACGACCATGCGCAGCGATCCGTTTGGGGGGCAGTCGCAGCAACGCGGCCGGCGACCGGGCCTGTTCGGAAACATCCGCTGGTGGGTGCTGCTGGCGTTTGCCGGCTACGCCGCCTATTACTGGTTTTCCAACCGCAGCGTGGACCCGTACACCGGCGAAAGCGTGCTGATCGACAGCTCGCTCGATGCCAGCCAGGAAAAGGCGCTGGGCCTGCAGGCCTACCAGGAGATCCTGGCGCAGGAGCGTCCGCTGGACCCCAACGCGCAGATCTCGCAGGACGTGCGCGCCATTGCCGAACAGCTGATCCGCAAGGTCGATGTGGTGGAAACCGCGCTGGCCGAGGAGCACGGTTTGAAGCCGGCGCATTTCTCGCGCGATTTCGAGTGGGAAGTGAATGTCATCCAGTCAGACCAGGCCAATGCGTTCTGCCTGCCCGGCGGCAAGATGGCGGTGTACACCGGGCTGGTGCCGGTGGCACGCACGCGCGATGCGATGGCGGTGGTGATGGGGCATGAAATTGCCCATGCGTTGCTGCGGCATGGTGCGCAGCGCATGGCGCAGCAGAAGATGACCCAGATCGGCCAGATGGCCGGTGCCGCCAGCGGCATGGATCCCTCGCAGCAGCAGATGGTGATGTCCGCGCTGGGCTATGGGTATCTGCTGCCGTATGCACGCAACCATGAAACCCAGGCGGATGAAGTGGGGCTAATGCTGGCGGCCGCGGCATGTTTCGACCCGCGCGAGGCGGTGCCGTTGTGGGAACGGATGGGGCAGGCGGGAGGCGGACAGTCACCGCCGGAATTCTCGTCGACGCATCCCAACCCGGGCACCCGCATCCAGAATCTCCAGGGCTGGATGCCGAAGGCGATGGAGTACCGGCAGCGCTTCTGCGAAACCGCTGGCGGCTCCTGAATTCCGCCGGATCAGCGCACGCTGACCTTGATCGCGCCGTCTTTCACCTGCGCGGTCAACGCGTCGCCCGGTGCAACGTCCAGGGGCGAGCGCACCAGCCGTCCATCGTCCTCGCGGGTGAGGATCGCGTAGCCCCGGCTCACCGTCGCCAGCGGGCTCACTGCTTCCATCGAACGCGCCAGCCCACGCAGCCGCAGCTGATCGCGCTGCAGCTGCCGCGCCATCGCCGCCTCCGCGCGCGGCTGCAGCCGCTGCAGGCGTTCGCGCAGCGCCTCCAGCCGGCGCTGCGGCGCATTGTTGCGCAGCACGATGTCGGCATGCCGCAGCCGCGCCCGGCGGCGCTCCAGCTGCTGCTGCCACACCGCTGCCAGCCGGCGGGCCAGGTCCTGCTGCCGGCGTTGCAGCAGCTGCAGCCGGTTCTGCGGGCTCTGCGCGTTCAATCGCAGCAGCGCACGGTCAGCCCGCTGCGTCGCCTGGCTCATCGCATGCCGTTGCAGCTGTACCATCCGCGCCGCATCCCGGCGCAGCCGCAGCAGCAGGTCACGCTGATCGGGCACCAGCAGCTCGGCCGCCACCGAAGGGGTGGGCGCACGCAGGTCGGCGGCAAAGTCGGACAGGCTGAAGTCGGTCTCGTGGCCGACCGCCGACACCACCGGGGTCTGGCTGGCGGCAATCGCGCGCGCCAACTGTTCGTCATTGAAGGCCCACAGGTCTTCCAGCGAACCGCCGCCCCGGGTGAGCAGAATCACGTCGTAGCGCGCGCTGGCGTCGGCGGCGCGCAGCAGCGCGGTGATCTGCGCCGCCGCACTGTCGCCCTGGACCAGGCTGGGCAGCAGGTCCACTTCCAGCAACGGGAAGCGGCGACCCAGTACGCTCAGCACGTCGCGTACCGCGGCGCCGGTGGGCGAGGTGATCACCGCCAGCCGCTGCATATGGGCGGGCAGGGGGCGCTTGCGCTCTGGCGCGAACAGGCCCTCGGCTTCCAGCCTGGCCTTGAGCTGCTCATACGCCCGGCGCAATGCGCCTTCGCCCGCTTCCTCCATGTGGTCGAGCACCATCTGGTACTCGCCACGTGCGTCGTACAGGGTCAACCGGCCACGGGCCAGCACGCGCATGCCTTCGCGCGGCACGAACTTCAGCCACTGGCTCTTGGGCTTGAACAGCGCCGCGCGGATCTGCGCGCGTGCGTCCTTCAGGGTGAAGTACATGTGCCCGGAGGCCGGGCGGGTGACGTTGCCCAGTTCGGCTTCCACCCATACCGACGGAAAGCTGCCTTCCAGCAGGTCGCGAGCCAGCGCGTTGAGCTGGCTGGGGGTGAGGATCTGTGCAGTGCGTTCCATGCCGGTCATGTTCGCACGTTGTGCCGCTGCAGTGCCCACTGCACGTGCTCGCGCACCACGTCGGAGGGGTGGTCCACGCGTGACTGCAACGCCGCCAGCGTGTCGTCGGTGCCGGGCGCATTGCCCAGCGCCACCGCGATGTTGCGCAGCCAGCGCTCGTGGCCGCTGCGACGGATCGGGCTGCCTTCCGTGCGGCGCAGGAACTCGTCTTCTTCCCAGGCGAACAGCTGCGCCAGCGACGCGGTGTCGAGCTGGTTGCGCGCACGGAAGTCGGCCTCGTCGGTGCGCTTGGCGAACTTGTTCCAGGGGCAGATCAGCTGGCAGTCGTCACAGCCATAGATGCGGTTGCCGATCAGCGGGCGCAGGTCTTCAGGTATCGCCCCGTCGTGCTCGATGGTCAGGTAGGAGATGCAGCGCCGCGCATCCAGCCGCTGTGGCCCGATGATGGCCTGGGTCGGGCAGATATCGATGCAGCGCGTGCAGCTGCCGCAGTGCGCGCTGGCCGGCGCGTCCACCGGCAGCGGCAGGTCGATGTAGATTTCGCCCAGGAAGAACCACGAGCCGCCCTGCTTGTCGATCAGGCAGGTGTGCTTGCCGATCCAGCCCAGCCCGGCATTGCGAGCCAAGGCGCGTTCCAGCACCGGGGCCGAATCGACGAACACACGGTAGCCAAACGCGCCGATCTCGGCGGCCAGGGCATCGGCCAGCTTCTGCAGGCGGTTGCGCATCAGCTTGTGGTAATCGCGGCCCAGCGCGTAGCGCGCGACATAGGCGCGCTCGCCATCGTTCAACGCCGCCCACGCGTCGGTGTCGTCCTTGTGGCTGTAGTCCATGCCCACCGAGATCACCCGGACCGTGCCCGGCAGCAGTTCGGCCGGGCGCGCGCGCAGGGTGCCGTGGCGCGCCATCCAGTCCATGGTGCCGTACAGCCCCTTGCCCAGCCAGTCGGCCAGGTGCGCTTCGTCCTCGCCCAGCTCGATGCCGGCAATGCCGCAGCGCTGGAAGCCGTGCTCGCGCGCCAGCGCCCGCACGCGCTCGGCGGCTCGGGCCAGGTGGACAGGGGCGGGCAGGGGCACGGCAGACATGGTGACAAGTATAGAATCCCGGCATGTCCGAGCTTGCTGAACTGTTCGATGTGGCCGCCGCGCGCCGGCTGGATGCCCAGGCCAGCGCGGTGCTGGGCGACGCCGGTGCGTCGTTGATGGAGCAGGCGGGCACCGCCGCCTGGCAGTGCCTGCTGCAGCGCTGGCCGCAGGCGCAGCGCGTGTGCGTGGCGGTGGGATCGGGCAACAACGGCGGCGACGGCCTGGTGCTGGCGCGGTTGGCGCTGCAGGCCGGCCGCAGCGTCCAGGTGCTGCGCCTGGCCGACGAGGGCGCACCCAGCGCGTTGTCGCAGCGCATGCGTGCGCAGTACCTGGCGACGGGTGGCAGCGTTGCGGTGTTCGACGGCGCGCTGCCGTCCGCTGACGTGATCGTGGACGCGCTGTTCGGCATCGGCCTGAACCGCGCACCGGACGGTGAGGCCGAGCGGGTCATCGCCGCGCTGAATGACGGCGCGGTACCCGTGCTGGCGCTGGATGTCCCCAGTGGCGTCGACGCACAGATCGGCCACGTGCCGGGCGTGGCGGTGCGCGCCGCCTGCACGCTGCAGTTCATCGTGGCCCACCAGGGCCTGTATACGGGCAACGCGCTGGAGTTTGCCGGTGAGCGCCTGCTGGCTTCGCTGCAGCTGCCGGCCGGATCCGGGGCGGACGTGGCGGCCAGCGCCGACCTCTGGCAGGCCCACCGGTTACCCAGGCTGTTGCCGCCACGCCGTGCCAACACCCATAAGGGTGAATCCGGCCACGTGCTGTGCGTGGGCGGCAACCTGGGCAGTGGCGGGGCGGTGATGCTCGCCGCCGAGGCCGCGCTGCGTGCCGGAGCCGGGCTGGTCAGCGTTGCTACCCAGCCGCCGCACGTGGGCCCGTTGCTGTGCCGCCTGCCCGAAGCCATGGCGCACGCCGTGCAGGACAGCGCCGAACTGCAGCGCCTGCTGCCGCGCGCCAGGGTGATCGCCATCGGCCCGGGCCTGGGCCAGGATGACTGGGCGCGCGAATGCTGGCGGCTGGCACGGGTCAGCGGCCTGCCGTTGGTGGTCGACGCCGATGCGTTGAACCTGCTGGCCGCTGCACCCCTCCCGATGCCCGATGCGGTGCTGACCCCGCACCCGGGCGAGGCCGCGCGTCTGCTGGAGCTGACGACTGCCCAGGTACAGGCGGATCGCTTTTCCGCTGCGCGCAACCTCGCCGAGCGCTTCGACGCCGTGGTGGTGCTGAAGGGGGCAGGGACCGTGGTCGCCGCACCGCACGCCCGTCCGCGGGTGATCGCTGCCGGCAATCCGGGCATGGCCGTCGGTGGCATGGGCGACCTGCTCACCGGCATCATTGCGGCCCTGCGTGCGCAGGGGCTGGGGGCGTTCGACGCCGCCAGCGCCGGCGCGCTGCTGCATGGCCTGGCCGGCGATGACGCTGCCGCCGGTGGCCAGCGGGGCCTGCTACCTACCGATCTGCTGGTGCCGCTGCGGCACCGGCTCAACCCTCAACTGTGAGCGTGATGACGGACTTCTTTCTGGCCACTGCCGACGACACCGACCGGCTGGGCGCACAACTGGCGGCCACGCGGCCGCCGCAGGCGGTGATGCAGCTGCGGGGTGACCTGGGCGCGGGCAAGTCGACCCTGGCGCGCGCGCTGCTGCGCGCACTGGGCGTGCAGGGGGCGATCCGCAGCCCCACCTACACGCTGGTGGAGCGCTATCCGCTGGCCGACGGCAGCGAAGCGTGGCACCTGGACCTGTACCGCATCGGCCAGGCCGACGAGCTGGAGTTTCTGGGCCTGGACGAGGGCAGTGCGTCCTTGTGGCTGGTGGAATGGCCGGAACGCGGTGCCGGTGCACTGCCGCCGACCGACCTGGTGGTCGCCCTGGAGATCGACGGAAACGGGCGTCGTGCCAGTCTCAGCAGCCTGAGCGACGCCGGCGCTGAATGGGTTCAGCGGCTGCGTGAAGGAGGCGACTTGCGCCCCCTTTCTGTCGGCTGACAGGAGGAAACACCCCCAGGTTACGGATTATTAAGGAAAAAGGAGTTGCTTTTCATTCAGCGCGGTGATTGAATCCCCATCCATGCCAATGGGGAAACCGCTCACCGCCATCGTTGCAGCCGTCGGACTCTGTCTGGCGAGCGCGGCTGCGTGGGCCGGTGAGGTCCGCCAGGTGGCCCTGCAGACCGGTGCCACCGGCACCCGCGCGGAGATCGCGCTGGCCGGCAGTGGCGGTTACAAGACCCTTTCGTTGTCTGGCCCGAACCGTCTGGTGGTGGATTTCCCGGACTCCAGCGCGATCCGCAACCTGAAGCTGCCCACGCCCACCGGCGTGGTCACGGCCGTGCGCACCGGTCAGCCGGTGCCGGGCACGTTCCGGGTGGTGTTCGATCTGGCCGAGTCGGTCGCGCCGTTCAAACCGCAGATGCTCAAGCAGGGCGATGAGTCCCGGCTGGTGATCGAGTGGCCGGGCGATGCCCCGGCCAGCGTGGCGGCCGCACCTGCGGCCAGGCCGCCTGTCACCGCGGCAACGCCCGCACCTGTTGCGGCCACGCCGGTCGCGACCCCACCGTCTGCCGCGCCGACCCCGGCCGAAGCCGCGCAGGC
>DGLB01000021.1:0-16029 GCA_002387845.1 Stenotrophomonas maltophilia
AGCGCCGGCCGTTGGCCGGCCTGCATGAACCCGTCATCGCGCGGGCGTCCCAAAAGCAGCCGGGCAAGCCCGGCGCTACGCTTCTTCGGTGGTCGCCGCAGAACCCGGCAGGATCTTGGTCGTGTTGACAAGGATGAACGGCCTCGACCACTCTTCACCCCCTGTGGGCGCAATGGCATTGCGACAGGCGGAGGGGCCTGATCGTGCCGCGTCCCGCATCCTGCGCTGCACCCTTCTGCGGCAAGACTCCCTGGATTTTCTGCGTCAGCAAAGGTGTTTCGCCCGCTTATGAAAACGATTACAAAGCCGCTCATCCTGACCACCGCCATTGCCATGTCGCTGGCCGCTACCGCCAACGCCGCACCGGCCGCCGGCGCGGACGCCTTCACCGTGCTGCGTCTGGAGCAGGTACCTGCCACGCTCGACGCCGCCACGGTGGGGGCGCAGCTGCAGGCGCTGGACGTGGATGCGCTGACCGTGGACGACGTCGAGCGCGCGCAGGCCGACCGGCTGGTGGCGCTGGCCGATGCGCTGGGCTACACCGCGCGCTTCATCACCGTGGACCCCGCAGCGGCCGGATCGCGCGGCCGCGTGGTGCTCTCGCGCCTGCCGGTGGAAGCCGCTTCCGGCGCAGAAGCGCCGGGCGTGAGCTACCTGCGTCTGAACGACGGCCGCCATGTCGTGGCCCTGTATGCGCCGGCTCCCGCCGCCGCCCCGGCGCTCGTCGTCGATACCGCCGCGCAGACCCGCATGGGTGCACCGGCCCTGCTGCTGGGTACGGTGGACACCGCGCGTGCTGAAGCGACCGGCTATGTGCCGCTGGAGGAAGCCGCTGGCTACCGCCAGGGCTTCGGTGCCGCGCGTGCCCAGGCGGTGAAGCTGCAGCTCGGTGCCGGCGGCAAGGCGCTGCCGGCGCAACTGCTGACCCTCGATTACGCCGCCCCGGTGGGCGGCGACACGCCGTGGATGGACCCTGCGCTCAACGCCGATGCGCGCGCCCGCCTGCTGGTGGCGCGCATGACCGTGGACGAGAAATTCCAGATGCTGCACAGCTACTTCGGGCTGGGCAAGGACGGCGGCCCGCTGCCGGAAGGCGCGGTCGGCTCGGCCGGCTTCGTGCCCGGCGTGCCGCGCCTGGGTATTCCGGCGCAGCAGTCGGCCGATGCCGGCGTGGGCGTGACCAACCCGGGTGGCATCCGCAAGGGCGACATCGCCACCGCCATGCCCTCCGGTCCGTCGACCGCCTCCAGCTGGAACCCGCAGATCGCCTATACCGGCGGGGCCACCATGGGCCGTGAAGCCTGGCAGCAGCGCTTCAACATCCTGCTGGCCGGCAGCGTCAACCTGCAGCGCGACCCGCGCAACGGGCGCAACTTCGAATATGCCGGTGAAGACCCGCTGCTGGCCGGGCGCATGGTCGGCGAATCGATCCGTGGCGTGCAGCGCCAGCACGTGATCTCCACCATGAAGCACTTCGCGCTGAATGACATGGAGACCTCGCGCAACTTCCACAGCGCCGAAATCGGCGAACAGGCGATGCGTGAATCGGACCTGCTGGCCTTCGAAATCGCCCTGGAAGAAGGCAAGCCGGGTTCGGTGATGTGCTCGTACAACAAGATCAACGGCACCTATGGCTGTGAGCACGATTACCTGATGAACCAGGTGCTCAAGCAGGAATGGAAGTTCCCCGGTTACGTGATGTCCGACTGGGGTGGCGTGCACAGTGGCTCGAAGGCGGCGCTGGCCGGGCTGGACCAGCAGTCGGCGGGCGAGGTGTTCGACAAGGCGGTGTATTTCGATCAGCCGCTGCGCCTGGCCGTGGCCGGCGGCGTGGTGCCGCAGGCGCGCCTGGACGACATGGTCGCGCGCATCCTGCGCACGATGTTCGCGCACGGCAACTTCGACCTGCCACCGGAGCATGTGCCGATCGACGTGCAGGCCGGTTTCGACGCCGCCCAGCGCACGGTGGAAGAGGGCAGCGTGCTGCTGCGCAATGAACGCAACGTGCTGCCGCTGGCTGCTGATGTGAAGCGCATCGTGGTGATCGGCGGGCATGCCGACAAGGGCGTGATCGGTGGCGGCGGTTCGTCGCATGTGGGCTACACCGCCCGTGGCACCAATGCGGTGCCGGGTGTGTTGCCAACCACCTGGCCGGGCCCGGTGATCTTCCATCCGTCCTCGCCGCTGGAGGCGCTGCGCGCCGAGCTGCCCAACGCGACCATCGAATATGTGGATGGCACGAACGTGGCCGCGGCCGCGCGCGCGGCTGCCGCGGCCGAGGTGGCGATTGTGTTCGCCACCCAGTGGTCGGCCGAATCGGTCGACCTGCCGCACATGAAGCTGCCCGACAACCAGGATGCGCTGATTGCCGGCGTGTCCAAGGCCAACCCGAACACCGTGGTGGTGCTGGAAACCAATGGCCCGGTCGAGCTGCCGTGGCTGCAGCAGGTGCCGGCGCTGTTGCAGGCGTGGTACCCGGGTATCCGCGGCGGCGAAGGCATTGCCGCGCTGCTGACCGGCAAGGTCAATCCGTCCGGCCGCCTGCCGGTGACCTGGCCGGTGGATGCCAGCCAGCTGCCGCGCCCGGAGGTGAATGGCCTGGGCTTCAACCCGAAGCACAAGCCGGATGAGACCATCAATTACGACATCGAAGGGGCCAACGTCGGCTACAAGTGGTTCGCCGCCAAGGGCCTGGTGCCGCAGTTCGCGTTCGGCCACGGCCTGTCCTACACCCGGTTCGCCTATGACAACCTGAGCGTGGTGGCCGATGGCCAGCGCGTGCGGGCCACCGTGGAGGTGCGCAACACCGGCAAGGTGGCCGGTGCGGATGTGGCGCAGGTGTACATGACGTTGCCGGCAGGCAGTGACACCCCGATCCGACTTGTCGGGTTCCAGAAGGTGACGCTGCAGCCGGGTGAGAGCCGTCGCATCCAGATCGAGGCCGAGCCGAAGACCTTGGCCAGCTTCGATACGGCGGACAAGCAGTGGAAGATTGCCGCCGGCCAGTACGAGCTGCAGCTGTCGCGCTCGGCCAGCGAGCCGCTGCAGCGGGTGCCGGTGCAACTGGAGGCGACCGTCGTCCGATGACGACAGGGCGCACGACCCGCGGTCGTGCGCCCCCTTTGCCGAGCCTGTCCGTTCGCGGCCAACCTACGGCACATATCGCACACACGGCTTGGGCGTAGGGTGTCCGGATACCCGGGCACCGCCCGGTGCCACCGGAGAGAGCCATGCGTGTGCGTGCCGTACCTGTTGTGCTGTTGAGCCTGATGATTGCCGCCAGCGTGTCGGCGCAGACCGCGCCGATGACGCCGGATATTCCGGCCAAGGGCTTCGTCACCCCCACCGCAGGCTACGACTACGACAAGCGCGTGGTGATGGTGCCCATGCGTGACGGCACCCGTCTGTACACGGTGATCGTGGTGCCCAAGGGCGCACACAACGCGCCGATGCTGCTGACCCGCACCCCGTACGACGCCGCCAACCGCGCCAAGCGCCTGGATTCGCCGCACATGCGCGACATCCTGCCGCAGGGCGACGAGGTGTTCGTCGACGCCGGCTATATCCGCGTGTTCCAGGACATCCGTGGCAAGCACGGCTCCGAAGGCGATTACGTGATGACCCGGCCGCTGCGCGGGCCGCTCAACAACACCCGGGTCGACCACGCCACCGATGCGTGGGACACCATCGACTGGCTGGTCAAGCATGTGCCGGAAAGCAACGGCAAGGTCGGCATGCTGGGCTCTTCGTATGAAGGCTTCACCGTGGTGATGGCGTTGACCGACCCGCACCCGGCACTGAAGGTGGCCGCGCCGCAGAGTCCGATGATCGACGGCTGGATGGGCGATGACTGGCTCAATTACGGTGCGTTCCGCCAGGTCAACTTCGGCTACTTCACCGGCCAGCTGGCCCAGCGTGGCAAGGGACCGGCCATTCCCAGCGTCGGCTATGACGACTACACCACCTTCCTGCGCGCCGGCTCGGCCGGCGACTACGCCAAGGCCAACGGCCTGGAGCAGCTGCCGTGGTGGCACAAGCTGGTGGAGCACCCGGCCTATGACGCGTTCTGGCAGGAACAGGCTCTGGATGCGCGGATGGCCAAAACGCCCTTGAAGGTACCCACGATGTGGCTGCAGGGCCTGTGGGACCAGGAAGACATGTGGGGCGCGGTGCACAGCTATGCGGCGATGGAACCGCGCGACACCGGCAACACCCTCAACTATCTGGTGATGGGCCCGTGGCGGCACAGCCAGGTGAACTACGATGGCAGCAGCCTCGGGGCCCTGAAGTTCGACGGTGACACCGCGCTGCAGTTCCGCCGCGATGTGCTGAAGCCGTTCTTCGATCAGTACCTGGTGGACGGCGCAGGCAAGGCCGACACGCCGCCGGTGCTGATCTACAACACCGGTGAGAACCACTGGGACCGCCTGCAGCAGTGGCCGCGCCCGGCGGCGCAGAGCCGCCCGCTGTATCTGCGTGCCGGTGGCAAGCTGTCGTTCGAGGCACCGCAGGCGGGTGAAGCGAATTACGAGGCCTATGTCTCCGACCCGGCCAAGCCGGTGCCGTTCGTGCCGCGCCCGGTGCGCTTCGCCGACCGCGACATGTGGACCAGCTGGCTGGTCAAGGACCAGCGCTTCGTCGATGGCCGCCCGGACGTGCTGACCTTCGTCAGCGAGCCGCTGACCGAACCGCTGCGCATCGGCGGCGCGCCGCAGGTGAACCTGCAGGCCGCCACCACTGGCAGTGACAGCGACTGGGTGGTGAAGCTGATCGATGTCTATCCCGACCAGGTGCCGTCCACGCCGGAAATGGGCGGCTATGAGCTGGCGGTATCAATGGCGATCTTCCGTGGGCGTTATCGTGAAAGCTTCAGCGCGCCCCAGGCGATTGCGTCGAACCAGGTGCTGGACTACCGCTTCGGCCTGCCCACGGCCAACCACGTGTTCCAGCCGGGGCACCGGGTGATGGTGCAGGTGCAGTCGACGTTGTTCCCGCTGTACGACCGCAACCCACAGACCTTCGTGCCCAACATCTACCTGGCCAAGCCGGGCGATTACCAGAAGGCGACGCAGCAGATCTGGCATTCCCCGCAGCAGGCCAGTTCGATCACGTTGCCGGTGTATTGAGCAACCCCGTCCAACGTCATTCAGCGACGTTGGACCCCGACACGCTTGGATAGTCGGTATATCCTTCAGCCCCGCCGCCATACAGCGTGTCGGGGTTGAACTCGGACAGCGGCACGCCGAAACGCAGGCGTTCCACCAGGTCCGGATTGGCGATGAACGCGCGGCCGAACGCGATCACGTCGGCATAGCCGCGGGCAATGGCGGCTTCGGCGCTGTCCGCGTCATAGCCATTGTTGGCGATCCACGGGCCGCGGAACTTCGCACGCAGCGCGGCGTAGTCGAACGGAATGTTGTCACGCGGGCCACCGGTGGCGCCTTCAATCACATGCACGAAGGCAAGGTGGCCAATCGCATCCAGCCGCTCCACCGCACGCTCGAACAGCGGCTGCGGGTTGGAGTCGTAGGCATCGCTGGCGGGCGTGGTCGGCGACAGGCGCACCCCCGTGCGTTCGGCCCCGATCTCGGCGGCGACCGCGCGCACCACTTCGTCCAGCAGGCGGGTGCGGTTCTCGATGCTGCCACCGTATTCGTCGGTGCGCAGGTTGCTGCCGTCGCGCAGGAACTGATCGATCAGGTACCCGTTTGCTGCGTGCACTTCGACGCCGTCAAATCCGGCGATGATGGCGTTGCGTGCGGCCTGGCGGTAATCCTGGATCAGCGCGGGAATCTCTTCCAGTGCCAGTGCGCGCGGCGCGGACACGTCTTCAAACCCCTTGGCGGTGAAGGTCTTCGCCTTGGCCTGCACCGCGCTGGGGGCCACCGGCACCTCGCCTTCGGGCAGCAGGCTGGTATGCGAGATGCGGCCCACGTGCCACAGCTGCAGCACGATGCGGCCGCCCTCGGCATGCACCGCCTCGGTGACCTTGCGCCAGGCGTCGATCTGCGCCTGGCTGTAGATGCCCGGCGTGTCCAGGTAGCCCTGGCCAAGCGGGCTGATCTGGGTGGCCTCGGCAATGATCAGCCCGGCGCTGGCACGCTGCTGGTAATACTGCACGGCCAGCGGGTTGGGCACGCGGCCTTCGATGGCCCGGTTGCGGGTCAACGGAGCCATCGCAACGCGGTTGCGCAGGTCGATGGAACCCAGTCGGGTCGGAGTGAACAGCAAGCCGTCGGTCGGTGCGGTCATGTGCGGGGCCTTGTGGGGAAAGGAAGAACGGTACGACCCTCAGCATACGGCCGCGTGCGTTGCAGCGATGGGAAGGTTTGTTGCGGTCGCCCACGTCGTTGCATGCACCTTCTGTAACGCATCGCAGGCGTAGCGTAGGGGTGCTTTCCCCCCCTGATTCCTGTGGAGACAGACGCAATGATTGATTATCAGCTCAAAGGCAAGGTCGCCATCGTCACCGGCGGCGTATCCGGCATTGGCCTGGCCGTGGCCGAACTGTTCGCCGACTCCGGTGCGGCGGTGGCGGTGTGGGACTTGAAGGAAGACGCGGTGAACAAGACCGCCGAGGCGCTGGCCGCACGCGGCGTGAAGACGATCGGCATCGCCCTGGATGTCACCGACGAAGCGGCCGTGGACGCGGCGGTGAAGCGCACCGTGCAGGAACTGGGCGGGCTGGACATCGCGGTGAACAACGCCGGCATCGGCGGGCCGTCCGCACCCAGCGGCGATTATCCCGTGGATGGCTGGAAGCGGGTGATCGATGTGAACCTCAACAGCGTGTTCCTGTGCCAGCGCGCGCAGATCCAGGCGCTGCGCAAGGCCGGCAAGGGCGGCAGCATCATCAACATGGCCTCGATCCTGGGCCAGGTGGGTTTCGACAATTCAGCGGCCTATGTGGCGGCCAAGCACGGTGTGGTCGGCTTGACCCAGACGGCCGCGTGGGAGCATGCCGCGGACAACATCCGGGTCAATGCGGTTGGCCCGGGCTTCATCGCCACGCCGCTGCTGGACAAGATGGACCCGGCGGTGCGCAAGGCGCTGGAAGCCAAGCATGCGCTCAACCGGCTGGGCCGGGCCGAAGAGGTGGCGGCGCTGGTGGCGTGGCTGGCAAGTGACGATGCGTCCTTTGCCACCGGCACCTATTACGCCATCGACGGCGGCTATCTGGCCCACTGAGGCGGGCCGGTCACGGCCGCATTCACACCGCTTCACGGCACAGCCACGCCCTTCGCGCAACGCTGCCCCCATCGCCGAGGAGACGCGGATGGGCTGGGAGCAGGATCTGTCGCTGTTGCTGCGGGTGGCCGCGGCCATGTTGTTCGGCGGGGTGCTGGGCATCGAGCGCGAGCTCGGCAAGCACGCCGCTGGACTGCGCACGCACATGCTGATTGCCGGGGCCGCCGCATTGATCGTCGGCCTTGGCGACAGCATTGCCGAACACTTCCAGCAGGAGCGCTATCGCGACCTGCTGCAGGTTGATCCGGTGCGTCTGATTGAAGCCGTGGTGGCCTGCGTGGGCTTCGTGGCCGCCGGCACCATTCTGCGTGGCAGCCGCGACGACCAGGTCAGTGGGCTGACAACCGCCAGCTCGCTGGTGATGGCGGCGGCCATCGGCATCGCCGTCGGCATTGGCGAGTATGTGATTGCGCTGGGCGTCAGTGTGCTCTGCGTGCTGGTGCTGGCGGTGTTCCGCCGGATTTCCGACAAGCTGGAGAAGTTATGAACACAACCGCCGCCGCACAGCCGAGCTTCGCCATCCAGTGCCTGGATCATGTGGTCCTGCGCGTGAGCGACCTGCCACGCGCGCTGCATTTCTACCGCGATGTGCTGGGGTGCACCGTCGCCCGGGAACGACCTTCGTTGGGCATGGTGCATCTGCACGCCGGCAGTTCGATGATCGACCTGGTCGACATCCACGGCAAGCTGGGTCTGCCCGGCGGCGCGGCTGCAGGCGTGGCGGGCCGCAACATGGCGCATCTGTGCCTGCGCGTCGAGCCGTTCAACGAAGCGCACCTGCGTGAGCACCTGCAGATGCACGGCATTACGGTGGATGCCCCGGCCAGCAGCAACTTCGGGGCCGAGGGCGATGGGCTGTCGCTGTATGTGCAGGATCCTGACGGCAATGGCGTGGAATTGAAGGGCCCGAGCAGCGACTGCGGCTGCTGAGGCGAACGGCTGCGGCTTTGGTCTAATGCCCGGCGTGCGCAGCGGGGCAGGGTGCCCCGGTATGCTGTGAGCGGATTGTCGCCCGGTGTTGCTGCCCATGATCATTTCCGCCGCTTCGGACTACCGCGCTGCCGCGCAGCGCCGCCTGCCACCGTTCCTGTTCCATTACATCGACGGTGGTGCGTACGCCGAGCAGACCTTGCGCCGCAACGTGTCCGACCTGTCCGATGTCGCGCTGCGCCAGCGCGTGCTGCGCGACATGTCCGAGCTGAGCCTGGAAACCGAGCTGTTCGGTGAGCGCCTGGCGATGCCGGTGGCGCTGGCCCCGGTCGGCCTGACCGGCATGTTCGCCCGGCGCGGCGAAGTGCAGGCCGCGCGTGCCGCCGCCAGCAGGGGCATTCCGTTCACCCTGTCGACGGTGTCCGTGTGCCCGATCGAAGAGGTCGCCCCGAAGATTCCCCGGCCCATGTGGTTCCAGCTGTATGTGCTGAAGGACCGTGGCTTCATGCGCAACGCACTGGAGCGTGCCAAGGCGGCGGGCGTGACCACCCTGGTGTTCACCGTCGACATGCCGGTGCCGGGGGCGCGTTACCGTGATGCGCATTCGGGCATGAGCGGGCCTTACGGTCCGCTGCGGCGGATGCTGCAGGCGCTCACCCACCCGCGCTGGGCGTGGGACGTGGGCCTGTTCGGGCGGCCGCATGACCTCGGCAATGTGTCGGCGTACCGTGGCGCGCCGACCGGGCTGGCGGATTACATCGGCTGGCTGGGGGCGAACTTCGACCCGTCCATTTCCTGGAAGGACCTGGAATGGATCCGTGAGTTCTGGACCGGGCCGATGGTGATCAAGGGCATTCTGGATCCGGACGATGCGCGCGATGCGGTGCGCTTCGGTGCCGATGGCATCGTGGTGTCCAACCATGGGGGCCGCCAGCTGGACGGCGTGCTGTCCACCACCCGCGCGCTGCCGGCGATTGCCGATGCGGTGCAGGGTGAACTGAAGGTGCTGGTCGACTCGGGCGTGCGCTCCGGGCTGGACGTGGTGCGGATGCTGGCACTGGGGGCCGATACCGTATTGCTGGGCCGGGCGTTCGTGTATGCGTTGGCCACGGGCGGGGAGGCCGCGGTGGCCAACCTGCTGGACCTGATCGCGAAGGAAATGCGGGTGGCAATGACCCTGACCGGCGCGCGGACGATGGCCGACATCGGCCGTGAGGCGCTGGTTACTCGCAACGCACCGCGGTAATCACATTGTCCTTGTCGAGGAACACCCGCAGGCGG
Source organism: Stenotrophomonas maltophilia (assembly GCA_002387845.1). GTDB lineage: Bacteria > Pseudomonadota > Gammaproteobacteria > Xanthomonadales > Xanthomonadaceae > Stenotrophomonas > Stenotrophomonas maltophilia_AG. The sequence goes on from DGLB01000021.1 coordinate 9,460, forward strand.
TCGTCGCGACGGTCCTTGCTGACCACCGTGGCCGGGCCGATGGGATTGATCAGGCCGGCACCGCTTTCACGGAACAGCTTGCGCATGGTCTCTTCGGCAGCGGGCTGGCCCACCGCCCATTGCAGCGGCGCATCGTGGCATTGGCCACTGCCGCGTACCTCCGGCCCGGGGCTGCTGACACAGCCCGACAGCAGGGTGGCCGCAACGGCCACAAGGGGAACTGCAATGCGGGTATGCCGGGACATCGGTCGCTCCTGCGGTAGCCTGTGGCGACCATACCACCGAGCCGGGCGGGCAGGGTGACTCCCGCCCGGTACAATGCCCGCCAAAGCCCCCCGCGCCGGGCCGGGCGTTGGAACTGCTTTCCTGTGTCTTCCCTTCGTGTTTCCCTGCTGGCGCTGCCGTTGTGCCTGGCCGCCTGCACCACCGCGCCACCACCGAAGCCAGCCCCGAATCCCGATGCCCTGTGGGGCGTGATCCAGCGCGACTGCGTGGGGCCCGAGGCTCCGCGCCGTTCCTGCCTGGCGGTCTCGACCGCCCCGGCCCGGCGCGATGTACTGGTCAAGGACACCCACGGCGACTACCAGTTCCTGCTGATGCCGCTGGACAAGGTGACCGGCATTGAAAGCCCGCATCTGCTGCAGGCCGGTACCCCCAACTACTTCGCCGCCGCCTGGCAGGCCCGCGCCTACACCGAACGCGCCCTGACCCAGCCGCTGCCGCGCGACCTGACCAGCCTGGCGCTCAACTCCGCCCATGGTCGTTCGCAGAACCAGCTGCATATCCACGTCGATTGCCTGCGCGGGGACATCCGCGACCAGCTGCAGGCCATGGCCCCGGCCATCGGCAGCCGCTGGCAGCCCTTGCCGCAGCCGCTGCGCGGGCACGTCTACCAGGCGCGCCGGTTGGAGGGGGCCACGCTGAGCGTCGATCCGATCCGCCTGCTTGCCGACGATCTGGCCACGCCCGGTGACATGGGCCGCTGGTCGCTGGTGGTGGTGGGGCAGGGCGAGGACACCCGCGCCCCGGGCTTCGTGCTGCTGGCCACCCAGGCCGATGCCGACGCAGGCCACCAGGCCAGCGGCGAGGAGCTGCAGGACCATGCCTGCGCCGTGCTGACCGGGGCCCCGCAGGCGCTGGACGGCGTACGCTGAGGGAGGCATGACACGCCACGCGTGTCATGATGGATTCGACAGGACACAGCACAAGGACGTATCTCGATGACGGCATCACGCCGACGCTTTTCCCATGGCCTGCTGTTGTTGGCATTGACCGCCGGCAGCGCCCAGGCACAGCCCGCGACCCCCGTGCAGGATGCTGCCGGCAACCGGCTGGAGGCGCTCACCCAACAGGCGGCACCGCCCGGCGCAGCGGCCGCTGATGCGGATTCCTCGGCGTGGCACTGCACGGCCGACCGTGGCTGGTGCGTGCGCAGCGTACGTGACGAAGCCGGGGCCCAGCTGGAAGTGGCCCATCACGTGGCAGGCGAGCGCGACGTCCGTCTACGCTACGTGCCCCTGCCTTCCGAGGACGAGGCAGACAGCGAGCATCCCTGGCCCTTCATTGTGCGACTGGGGCCGGGCATCGGTGCGCCGCAGCGCCCGACCGACGCTGAACAGGCGCAACTGCAGAACGTGCTGGTGGGGGCGGTCCGCGACTGGCGGACATCCTATTCCGGCGGCGGGGCCCGTTCGTCCGAGCTGACCCTGGTGCGCCTGTACCACGACAATGACGGCATCCAGATCGACACGGTGGCGACCCTGCCGATGGCGGGCAACGCGCTGATCCGGGCCTGCTTCAGCGAGGCAGACGTCGCCGCACGGGCGGATGCCTGCCACGATGAATACAGCTTTGCCGCGCAGCTTGGGTTGGATCCAGCCGGCCAGGGCATGCCGGTGCTGCGGTTCCAGACCCGGGCCACCCGGTTTCCGGCGGGCGTTTCACGCTTCGGCGATTCGCTGGAAAAGGGGCCGTTGACCGCCAAGGACCTGCGCACGGAAACCGACCGCACCTGCTCTTACCAGCGCCGCCTGCACTGGCGGGAGGGCCGCTACCAGCCTGACACCCCGTTGCCCGACTGCAGCGAATTCACCGGGCTGTAGCGGCCTGTGCCAGCCGGCATGGCAGAAATCGTCAAAAAGCCACGCTATAGTGGCCGATCAATGTGGTGCCCGCTTTCGCGCCCGGGCTGTCTGGCGCGTCGTACCTGACCAATTCCATGACTGCTGAAACGACTACTCCGCCGGCCGCTCCGGCCCAGGCTTCCGGTCCGCTGTTCTACCGCGAGCCGCTGCCGCTGCAATCGGACAAGCACGCCAACTGGCGTCTGCGCCCGGGTTCGCTGGCATTCGCCGCTGAAACCAATGCCATTCCGGCGGTGATCGGCGAGTTCGGCATGGCCGCCCAGCACTTCCCGATCCTGTTCACCGGCCAGGACGCCTCGCCGATCGTGGCGGTGGGCCTGAGCCGCAGCAACCTGTTCGTCAACGACGGCAAGTGGGCCGACGACACCTACGCCCCGGCCTATCTGCGCCGCTACCCGTTCGTGTTCATGCAGTCCGATGAAGACGGCAACTTCCTGCTGGCGCTGGACGCCGGTTCGGAACAGGTCAACCAGGGCGAAAGCGACGAAGGCGAACCGCTGTTCGTCGACGGCAAGGCCACCGAGCTGGTGGACAACGCCATGAAGTTCTGCGCCGACTTCACCCGCGAGTACGAGCAGACCCGTCAGTTCAGCGCCGCACTGCTGGCCCAGGGCCTGCTGGTCGAGCGCAGCATCGACGTCACCCTGAGCAACGGGGAAAAGATGTCGGTGAACGGCTTCCACGTGGTCGATGTGGAAAAGTTCGCCCAGCTGCCCGACGACATCGTGCTGGCCTGGCACCGCAACGGCTGGCTGGCCCTGGTGCACCACCACCTGACCTCGCTGTCGCGTTTCAACGCGCTGGTGAAGCGCCAGAGCGAGCAGGCCAAGGCAGCCTGACGTAGTGCCGGGCTTGCCCGGCAACTTGGACAAAAACGGCGACCTTCGGGTCGTCGTTTTTGTTTGTGGGGAATGGGTGAGTGAAGGATCGGGCGGCGTGGAGCGCGTAATTTTTGATGCGGGATGTGTGGTGCGGGATGCGTGGTGCGGGATGCGGGATGCGGGATGCGTGGTGCGTGATGGGTGATGCGTGGTGCGTGATGGGTTATGGGTGGTTGGGGTGGTTGGGATGGATGGGATGGATGGGATGGATGGGGCCGGGTAGGGTCGGTCGAAAGACGACCGCCGGCCAGGTGACAGCGCCCGGTAACGCATGGCCATTGAACGGAGCGATGCCTTCGTTCAGTGGTCATGCCCCAATGCAGCACCAGGTGTCATCGGCAGTCGACTGTCGTGCGACCCTACCAACGTTGCCAGCATTGCCAGCATTGCCAGCATTGCCAGCATTGCCAGCGTTTCCAGCATTGCCAGCGTTTCCAGCGTTTCCAGCGTTGCCAGCATTGCCAGCGTTGCCAGCATTGCCAGCGTTGCCAGCATTTCCGGCATTCCCACCAGTGCCACCAGTGCCACCATTCCCGCCACCGCCGCCAGCATCACCCCCAGCTCTGCACCAGCTCCAGCACCTGCGGTTCGCGCGGCCCCTGCAGCAGTTCCGGCAGCAGCGCGTCGTACGCGGCGCGGTAATCAGTGGACTGATGGTCCAGGAAGTCCTGGACCGACGCCTCATCCCAGCGCTCGTAGAGCGTGAAAACGGTTGGGTCGTGCGCGTCGCGATGCAGGTCGCAGGAAATGAAGGCCGGTTCCTCGGACATACGGTCGATCAGCGCATGCACTGCGTCCAGCCAGTCCTGGATGCGTTCGGGTTTGACCTGCAGGCGGACGTAGAAGACCAGCGGCGATTCGGGGGATGACATGGTGACGCTCCATTGGGGCACGGTGTGCATTATGGAGTGGCTGGGATCGTTTCCGTCATTGACGATGCATGCATGCATGCATGCACGCAGGTAGGGTCGGTCGCAAGACGACCGCCGACAGGGTTTCCACGTTCGGTAACGCATGACCGTTGAACGGAGAAGCGGCTCCGTTCAGTGGTCATGCCCCAATGCAGTGCCAGGTGTTATCGGCAGTCGACTGTCGTGCGACTCTACCGGCGTGCCAGCATCCCAGCATCCCAGCATCCCAGCGTCCCGGCGTCCCGGCGTCCCAGCACCCGGCCAGCGCCCCGCGTTACGGCGTTCCTGCTTCCCCCGCCGGCGGATGCGCGGTGCTCGCGGTCGGGTGCGGCGGGGTCGGCAACGACAGTTCCGGGTTGCCCTGCTGTGCCTGCAAGGCCTGGATGCGCTGGTTGAGCTGTTCCAGCTGGGTATTGCTGCTGCGCAGGTCGGTACTCAGCGACACCGCCTGCTGCTTGGCCTGCTGGATCGCGCTGCTCACCTGCTGGGCCTGCTGGCGCTGCAGGTCGGCTTCCTGCTGCAGGCTGCGCAGGCGTTGCTCGTTGTAGGCCACCAGGCTTTCGGTGTAACGCTTGCCGGCTTCCAGACGGATGGTGTCGATGTTCACCTGGGCCAGGTCGCGGGTCTGCTTGACGAACGTTTCGTAGACCGACTCGGCGGTCTCCACCGAATCGGTCTTGATCACCCGCCAGAACTCCTTGCCCTGGAACAGCGACACGTAATACTGCAGCGTGCTGGCGTTGAACAGCAGGCTGGCACCGTAGCTGCCGTTGTACGTGGTGCGCAGTTCCGTGAGCTGCTGCGCGTCCATCAGCTGGCGCAGTTCATCCACGGTGTTGCGCACCACCGGCGCGCTGCGCTCCAGATCGGGTGCATCGTTCTTGCTGCGGCGGGCCTGGGCGTCGGGAACCAGGCTCAGCGACGCCAGCAGTACCGCGATGGCGAGCAGGCTGCGGCTGATGGAAACGGTGGAGGGGGTGGTGGTCATCATCGGGGCTTCCATCAGGAGGGTCAGTAGACAAGCTGCGCGGGATTGCACTGCGTGGCCTGCATGTGCACATCGGTACGGCCAAGTTCAATGCCCAGCACCTGGGCCAGGGTGGTGGTGAGCAGGGTGCCCACGCCGTTGAGCAGGGGTTTGAGCACACCTTCCAGCACCGGGCGCAGCAGGGTGCAGAGCAGGCCGCTGCACGCCACGGTGTTGGTGCCGGGGTCGGTGACACTGCCGCTGCCCTGGTAGCTGTCCAGCACGCCGGCCGGGGCGGTCTGCATGTACGAGGCCAGGTTGCCTTTGACGCACGCGTTGTAGGCCAGCAGCGCGCTGACCAGGCCGCTGCAGCGGTTGATCACCAGCCCGCCCAGCAGCGTGCCCAGCACCCCGTCGAGCAGGCCCAGGCCCTGGCCGGTCACGGTGGCGCGGTAGCCCTCCCACACCGAACCGTCCCGGTAGCAGGTGCCCAGCCCGAGTACACACGCATACGGCACGCCGCCTTTGACGGTCCAGTCGCCGAAGGCGGAAATGCCCTGCGCGGGGTTGCCGTTGCGCAGCAGCGCGATGGTGCGGTCGACGTCGTACAGCCCGTTGCCGGGATTGGAAGCCTTCAGGAACTGGTCGGCCAGCTGGTCGGCGGTGCTGGCGGTGTTCATGCCCTTGGCCGCGGGATTGAGCATGCCGCCCAGCACCCGCAGCAGCTGCTGCACCAGGTCGTTCACCGCGGTACCGATCTGCGCCGGGTTGATCCAGGTCGATTTGGTTTCGCCGGCGGCCAGGGTCAGATTCTCGCTGTGGCTGAGCGCGTTGAGCTGGATGCGGTCGTTGATCAGGGGGGCACCCAGCAGGGTGAGCAGCTGCTCGTTCTGCAGTGAGGCGTCACAGACGTTGCGGGTGGAGAACCGGTCTGCATCCGCCACCTTGCCCACGCAGGCGCGCAGTACCGAGGAATCCACCTTCACGGTGGCCGTGGCCGGCACCGCGCTGCACTGCAGCCCGGTGACCGTGGCCATCGCATTGGTGACATCGGCATGGATCGGCAGGCGCAGGCGGATGCCCAGCGCAGTCAGCACCTTGCCCAGCCCCAGCGCCAGGTTGTTGCTGTCGATATCCAGGAAAAGGCGGATCTGCGCGTTGTAGGCACGGGTGCCGACGCCACCGATCGCAATGGAGGGCGGTTCAATGATCGCCGCCTTGGCCTGCACGCCCAGTACGTTGAGCTGGCTGACCTCCACCGCGCGGCCGCTGTTGGCGATGCTGATGCCGGTGGTCAGCAGGTCCAGCGCGTTGACCTGCGCGTCCAGCGCGGCCGTGGCCGGGCCGTCCGGCGCGACGATGCGGCCGAACAGACCGCTGCCGGCGTCGTTGCTGCCGAGCTGGATTGCCAGCCGGTCCATGTCCAGCCGGGCGGCCAGCGCATCGTGCAGCGCGCCCAGATCAGCATGGGCCACACCGCTCTGGGACAGCACCGTGGCCGTGGCCTCCACAAGCTTGCCGAGTGACACCTTGTTCGCGGCCAGCAGCGCATTGAATTCGCCGATGCTGATGTCCGCATCGACCGCGATGTTCAGTGCCTTGAGCAGGCCATGTGGGGTGACCTTGGCCTGGGCCAGGCCGTCATAGCCGAGCAGGGTGGTCTGGTC
>DGLB01000021.1:16101-16441 GCA_002387845.1 Stenotrophomonas maltophilia
TCACCCGCAGCAGCTGCGAGCCGACGCTGAGCACGGCAAACGGCGGTGCACGCGTCGCCACGGCCTGTGCACGCACGGTTGGCAGGTTCTGGTTCTGCCCAAGGAAGGGCAGCACCGAGCGTTCGGCCACCACCTTCACTGCGTTGGCCGGTGCTGCAGCGGAAACCAGGGCAAAGTTGTCTTCGCTGGGGTGGGCCGGGTTCCAGTCGCCGCACTGCACCTGCAGCGTGCCGGGGAAGCGGTTGGCATTCACCGCATTGGCGCGGGCGGCGGCGTTGTCGGCGCGGTCGGCGCTGCACAGGTCCAGCCGTTGCGCGCCGGCCAGCGCGGCCAGGTCGGC
>DGLB01000021.1:16495-16930 GCA_002387845.1 Stenotrophomonas maltophilia
CGGCCAGCGCGGCCAGGTCGGCGGTCTTCTGCACATCGCGCTTGGCCCAGTAGAGGTAACCGATCTCGATGAGCCCGAGCATGCCGATGAGGCCGACCATGACCAGCATCATGGTGACCGACATGCCGCCGCGCTGGGCGGGGCGTCGCGAGGATGGCCGCTGGCGAAGGCCGCTCATGGACTACTCCCCGCCCTCGCTGTTGACGTCCTTGCGCACGCTCTGCTCCAGATACTCGGGAATCGGGTGGTCAAAGCTGTTGAGGTAGCGCGCATAGCTGCGGCTGGCCTGGTCGCCCAGCACGGTGTGCGGCTTGCCCGCACGCTCGCCGCTGGCCTGCAGCTGCAGCAACGCGCGGGTGGTATCGCCCAGCTGCGGACGGGGCGGCAGCGCCAGCGCCACCGGGGCGGGCGCTACCGCAACCGGTGCCACCACCG
>DGLB01000039.1 GCA_002387845.1 Stenotrophomonas maltophilia
TCTGGCGGAGAGGGGGGGATTCGAACCCCCGAGGCGCTATAAACGCCTGCCTGATTTCGAGTCAGGTACATTCAACCGCTCTGCCACCTCTCCAGATGGTCCCGGCGAACCGGGACGCGAATAATACGGGGAGTGGGCGCTGACGGCAAGCGATTGCCGCGCCTTCAGGTGAATTTCGTATGACCCGATCGCTTGCCGGATGTCCGCAGGGCCGCGATCATGCCGTTATTCCCCGCAATACCTTCGCCGCACGCCACCGACCATGATCGAATTCGGACACCTGACCCACCCCGGCCTGCGCCGTGACCTCAATGAGGACACCTACTACGGTGATGGCGAACTGGCCTTGTGGCTGGTGGCCGACGGCATGGGCGGCCATGCCTGCGGCGAAATAGCCAGCGCGCTGGCGCGGGAAACCATCGTGCGCGAGATCCGCCAGGGGGCCTCGCTGGCGCAGGCGATCCGCATTGCCGACGAAGAAATCATCCGCACCTCACGCCGGCGCAACGACACCCTGCCCATGGGCACCACCGTGGTCGCCGCGCGGGTGCTGGGCAACCGCTACGAAGTGGCCTGGGTGGGCGACAGCCGGGCCTACCTGTGGCGCGACGGGCAGCTGGCCCAGCTGAGCCAGGACCACAGCGTGGTCCAGGAAATGGTGGCGCAGGGCAACCTGACCGCCGAGCAGGCCCGTGCCCACCCGCACCGCAACGTGGTGACCCAGGCCCTGGGGGTGACCGATCCGGCGCACCTGAACGTGGCGACCACCACCGGCGAACTACGCCCGGGCATGCAACTGCTGCTGTGCAGCGACGGCCTGACCGAGGAAGTGGAAGACCACGGCATCGCCCGCACCCTGGCCTATGACGATGCCAGCGCGCAGGAGTGCGTGGATACGCTGGTGGCGGCCGCGTTGGATGGGGGTGGGTCGGACAACATCACGGTGATCCTGGTGCGCTGCCACTAGACGGACCGCCTGGGCCGGCCAACGGCGGGCGCTACCGGGGATCCGAAGTCCGTGTACCGCCCATCGAAGCCACAACCTCAGGCCACGGCGTCTTCCACCTTCGGGCCGTCCCAGATGGCGTGGCCGGCCTTCTTGCGCAGCTTGGCCAGGCGCGCTTCGTGCGCTTCCTGCTCTGACGCGGTGGCGACCACGCGCGGGCGTGGCAGCAGCCGTGAGGTGTCGATGGCCATCGCCTGGACACCGCCACTGACCGCATCGTCGGCACTGCCAAAGCCGATCTCTTCCTGCCCGGACGTCAGGGCGATGTAGACATCACCCAGAATCTGGGCGTCAAGCAGGCCACCGTGCAGCTGGCGGTGGGCGTTATCCACGCCCAGGCGCCGGCACAGGGCGTCCAGCGAGTTGCGCTGGCCGGGGTAGCGCTCGCGCGCCATCTTCAGCGTATCGATGACCGTGCAGCGGTCGGCGATGGTGCCGTAATGGTCGCCCAGCAGGGACAGCTCGTAATCCAGGAAGCCGAGATCGAACGCGGCGTTGTGGATGATCAGCTCGGCCCCGTCGATGTAGGCGAGGAACTCATCGGCGATCTGCGCGAAGTCCGGCTTGTCCGCCAGGAAGTCCAGGGTGAGGCCGGTGACTTCCTGCGCGCCCTGTTCGAACTCGACGTCGGGCTTGATGTACTGGTGGTAGTTGTTGCCGCTGGGGCGACGCTCGAGCAGTTCCACACAGCCGATTTCGACGATGCGGTTGCCTTTGCGCCATTCCAGGCCGGTGGTTTCGGTGTCGAGGATGATCTGACGCATGCGCTTAGTTTACCGCCGCGCCGCTGCGGATCCGGATCGCGGCGTCACGTGCCAGCTGGTCCACGCGCTCGTTGTCGGGGTCGCCGTTGTGGCCCTTCACCCAACGCCAGTCGATGGTGTGGCGCAGGGTGGCAGCATGCAGGCGCTCCCACAGCTCGCGATTCTTGACCGGGTCGCCGCCGGCCGTCTTCCAGTTCTTGCGGATCCAGCCGGGCATCCACTGGGTCAGGCCCTGGCGGACGTACTGGGAGTCGGTGTACAGCACGATGTTGCAGGGCTCGGTCAGCGCTTCAAGGCCGGAGATGGCGGCCATCAACTCCATGCGGTTGTTCGTGGTATGCGCCTCGCCGCCGGTCAGCTCGCGCTCGTGCGCGTTGTAGCGCAGCAGCGCGGCCCAGCCGCCGGGGCCGGGGTTGCCCAGGCAGGAACCGTCGGTGTGTATCTCAATGGTCTTCATTCAATTCCAGATCAGGTCGCCACGGTGCCGTGCCAACGACGCACCGGCAGTGGCGTGGGTCCTGGCAGCGCCAGGGTTCGTTTTTCAGCAGTAAACAGACAAGCGGCGCGCAAGGGAGCCAGACTGCTGCGGTCCGGCGAACGGTCGCGCCACATCGGGCCCAGCCAGGTCAGCTCCTGGCAGCTCAGCCCGGCCTGTTCCAGGCTGTGGCGCAGCCGCTGCGGGGTGCGCACGACCAGCCCGTGTCGACGCCATTGGCGGCGGAACGGGCTGAACGGGTTGAGCGTGGACAGCCACAGCCGGCCGCCGGGCATGAGCACCCGCTCGCACTCGGCGATGAGCGCCTCGGCATCGCGGGCAGTCACATGCTGCAGCACGATGGCGTTGACGCTCTCGCTGGGCAGCGGCAGCGGCAACGCACAGCGGGCATCGCCGCTGTAGCCCGGTCCCTCCCGGTACAGGGTGATGCCTCGCCCGGGCAGCAGCACGTCCTGGATCCAGGCCGGGGTGGGCGCGATCCACAGCCAGGGCGTGACCGGGCGGGTTGCCAGCACCAGCGCCAGCCGCTGGCGCTCCAACTCGCGCAGCGACAGCGCCGGTTCAGTATCAAACCAGGATGCGACGGAAGCTTGACGGGAGCGCGACAGGGCGGGCATGGTCCAATTCTATGCGACTGATTGCCCTACCCGCATTCGCGGACAACTACATCTGGGCGCTGGTCGCCGATGACGGCAACGCCATCGTGGTCGACCCCGGCCAGGCTGCACCGGTGCTGGCTGCGGCAGCGCAGCAACACTGGCACCCCCACACGGTTCTGCTGACCCACCATCACGACGATCACATCGGCGGGGTGGCCGAACTGCAGGCCCGCTACCCGGGGCTGGCCGTGCTGGCACCGGACGATCCGCGCATTCCGCACGCCACCCGCCGGGTCGGCGACGGTGAACACGTTCAGGCACTGGGCCTCGGGATCGACGTAGTATCCGTGCCCGGACACACCCGAACCCACATCGCGTTTCACACAGCTGAACATCTTTTCAGTGGCGATGCGTTGTTCAGCCTGGGCTGTGGCCGGATGTTCGAAGGTACGCCGCCCCAGCTGCTGGCATCCCTGCAGCGGCTGGCGTCCCTGCCCGCGCACCTGCTGGTGTGCTGCGGGCACGAGTACACCGTGTCAAATGCCGTCTTCGCGCGGCATGTCGACCCCGCCAACGCCGCGCTTGCGCGACGCCATGAGGAGGCACTGGCCATGCGCCGCGATGAACGCCCCACGCTGCCGGAGACCTTGGCCAGCGAGCTGGAATGCAATCCATTCCTGCGAACCCATACTCCGGCCATCCAGGCCGCGGTCAGTGCCCATCTGGGCCGTGAACTGACCGCCGAAGTGGATGTGCTGGCCGGCCTGCGCGGCTGGAAAGACGGATTCCGGACATGAGCCGGCGATTGCTGCCGCTCGCGCTGGGTGTGGCCATGGCCATGGCCGGCAGCGCGGGCGCCCAGTCGTTGAACACCGGCCTGGCCCAGAACGTGGCCGGCATCACCCAACTGCCGCTGGACGCGGCCGCCCTGCCCGCGCCGTCCGTGCGCAACGGGCAGGACATCTTCGCCAGCTTCCGTGAGGGCCTGGCCGAGCCGACCTGCGATGCCGAGGCCACCAGCCCACGCTGGCAGAAGCAGTTCGCGCACGCGCCTTCGCGCCTGGCCAACCAGGATGACGATGCGCTGGTGCTGTTCGGCTACGTCGTGGAAGAACTGCGTGCTGCCAACCTGCCCACCGAATTTGCGCTGATTCCGTTCGTGGAGAGCGGCTATCGGCCGAACGCGCGCAACGGCGCGGGCCCGGCAGGGCTGTGGCAGTTCATTGCCACCACCGCCAAGAACCATCGTGTGCAGGTGAGCAACGGCTATGACGGCCGCCTGTCGGCGGTGGATTCCACCCAGGCCGCGGTGCGTTACCTGAAGACCCTGCACGGCATGTTTGCCGGCGACTGGCGCCTGGCCACCATGGCCTACAACGCCGGCGAGTACCGGGTGCTGCAGTCGCTGCGCAAGGCCGGCATGAATGCACAGAACGCGCGCCCGGCCGAACTGCCGGGGCTGTCGCCGATCACCTATGCCTACGTTGAAAAGCTGCATGCCCTGGCCTGCGTGCTGGAAGACGCGGAAACCACCCCGGCGGTGATGGCCTCGCTGGACCGCACTGTGCCGGTGCTGAAGGGGCACACCCTGCCCGCCGGCACCAGCGTGCAGCAGTGGGCCGCGCAACGGCAGCTGGACCCGGCGCGCATCGCGCGCCTCAACCCGGCCCTCGCCGCCGGCAAGGGCCGTCCCAGCGGCGCAGCCACGGTGCTGGCCCCGGCCACGCACGCACCGGTGGACACCACGGTGGCCGTGGCCCAGGTGGATGCGCCGGCGACCGACATCGCCAGCGCCCGGCCGAACACCCCGGCGGCCAAGCGCACGGTAGCCAGTGCAGCCGATCGTCCACGCGCGCGCCGGCACACGGTGCGCAATGGCGAATCGGCATGGACGATTGCCAAGCGTTATGGAATGCCGTTGAAGGCATTGCTGTCGTTGAACAATCTCACCGGCAGCAGCGTGCTGAAGCCGGGCGCGGTGTTGCGCGTCGAGGATTGACGGCAACGCCATGAAATGCAGAAGGCCCGGCAATGCCGGGCCTTTTTTGTTTCCGTGCCAGCCGGGCAAGCCCGGCTCTACGACATGCCTCGGGTGGAGAGCCCCCTTTTTGTTAAAGGGGGCGCGCCGCAGGCGCGGGGATAAGGCGGAATGCGTGGGCAAACCGAAGAATCTTTAACCGGCACCGAAGGTGTCGGTTAAAGGTTGCTCTCTTCGGTTTGCACCTTGAAGCGCTTGCGCGCGGTCTTCACGAAGTCCTGCGCGGCCGACATGCCGTCCAGCTGCTCAAGCTGCTGCTTGAACTGCTGCTTCTGCTCGGCGGGCACTTCGTCGAGGTTGGCCGGGGTGACCTTGGTCACTGCGAAGACCAGGTAACGGCCCTGCACGTCAACCTTGCCGTAGGTCGGCTTGCCTTCGGCCGGCTGTGCGGCGGCGAAGATGGCGCGGTTGATTTCCGGGGTCGGTACCGGCTGCGTGCGCGGCAGACCCGGCAGCGGGCTGACCTGCAGCTTGTCCTCGGCGGCCACGGCCTGCAGGGTCTGGCCGGCCTTCAGCTTGGCCAGCACGGCATCAGCGGCCTTCTCGGACGCCTGGCGGGTGCGGTCGGCACGGATGGCGGCGATGACCTGGTCGCGGGCCTTGTCCAGCGGCAGGGCCTGCTCCGGGCTGTGCTCGGTGACGCGGATCATCACGCTGTGGTTCGGCGCGATTTCGATCGGGTCGCTGACCGTGCCGTCCTGGGTGAGCACGTCGGAGAACGCCGCACGCAGCACCGCCGGGTTGGCAGCGATGCCGCTGGCGGTTTCGCGGGTGAACGGGCCCACGGTCTGCACCGGCAGCTTCAGCGTTTCAGCCGCGGCGGTCAGCGACGACGGATTCTTGTAGACCTCGTCGACCAGTCGGCCGCTGAGCTGGCTGAACTTGCCTTCGCTGTCGGCCTTGAGCTGCTCGGCGGCGAGCTGGTCGCGTACTTCTTCGAACGAGCGTGCCTGACCGGGCTTGATCTCGCGCAGCTGCAGCACGTGGTAGCCGAAGTCGGTCTTGACCGGGCCGCTGATCTCACCGGCCTTCATCGCAAACAGCGCGTCTTCGAACGGCTTGACCATCACGCCGCGTTCGACCCAGCCCAGATCGCCACCGCCCTGCTTGGAGCCGGTGTCGTCGGAGTTGGCCTTGGCCAGCGCAGCGAAGTCCGCACCGGCAGCCTTGGCCTGGGCAGCAATCGCGGTGGCCTTCTGTTCGGCGGCCTTCATCGCAGCCGCGTCGCTGGCGTCGGCAGCAAACAGGATGTGCGAGGCCAGGCGGGTTTCCTGGGTGCCAAAGCGCGCCTTCTCATCGTCATAGCGCTTGCGCAGCGTGGCCTCGTCGGCGGCGGTGGCCGCCGGCAGCGTGGCCGCGTTGATTTCCACGTATTCCAGGCTGACGGTTTCCGGCTGGCGGAAGTCCTTGCTGTGGCCGTCGTACCAGGCCTTGATCTGCGCGTCGGTGACCTCGGCGGTGTCGGCCGGCAGTTCCGGCAACGCAGCCAGTTCCACGTCGCGGGTTTCGCCCAGCAGCTTCATCAGACGGTCGGCATCGGCGGCGGTGACGAAGCCCGCGCCCTGCAGCGCACCCGGAATGATGGAGGTCTGCAGGCTCTCGCGGACCTGCGCCTCGAACTGCGCCGGGGTGCGCGGCGGGTTGCCGGCGGCCAGGGTCGCACGATACTGGTTGCCGTCGAACTTGCCTTCCTGGTTGAGGAAGGCCGGAATGGACGCGATGGTCTCGCGCACAGCGGCGTCACTGATGACCAGACCGGCCTGTTCGCCGGACAGGCGCATGACCTGCTCGTCGATCATCTGGTCCAGCACTTCGAGCTTGCTTTCGGTGCTTTCAAACTTGCGCGGGTCGAAGTCTTCGCCCTGCTGCGTGCTTGCCTGCATGCGCGCCTGCTCGAAGCGGGTCCGGAAATCGTTGGAACTGATCTCGTGGTGTTCCCACAGCAGCGACATCGGCCACCAGCCCGGAGCCGAGCGCCACCAGGTCGGCGGTGCGGACACCTTGGCCACGTTCTGTGCGCCAACGCCACCGAGGTAGCTGTTGTCGATCACGAACAGGAAGGGAATCATCAGCAGCCCCAGGATCACGGTGACGATCCAGCCCGAGGTCTTGTCGCGGAGTTTCTGCAGCATGAGTGAAATCAAGGCCTGATTGGCGAGCCCGGCAGTGTAACCCGCTTCGCGCCACGCCCCAACTGCCCCGCCCTGCGGGCAAAAGAAAAGCCCCTGGCTTTCACCAGGGGCTTTCAAAAGTTGGCGGAGCGGACGGGACTCGAACCCGCGACCTCCGGCGTGACAGGCCAGCATTCTAACCAGCTGAACTACCGCTCCGCGCTGAAACTTTGCAGGCGCTCATCATATCCGAAGATGTGAAGAAAACCTACCCCGAATTAACACTTTTCGAGGATTTTTTTTGAAACTGGCGGAGCGGACGGGACTCGAACCCGCGACCTCCGGCGTGACAGGCCAGCATTCTAACCAGCTGAACTACCGCTCCGCGTTTTACCTTTTCTGTTTTCTCCCGCCGCGTGATGCCGCTGGAGAAAACAAGGCCCCCGATTGCTCGAGGGCCCTGATGAGTGGCGGAGCGGACGGGACTCGAACCCGCGACCTCCGGCGTGACAGGCCAGCATTCTAACCAGCTGAACTACCGCTCCACACTTTCAAAAACCATCTACTGGCAGTGCCTGGTGGGTGCTGAGGGTTTCGAACCCCCGACCCTCTCCGTGTAAAGGAGACGCTCTACCGCTGAGCTAAGCACCCCAGCAAGCCGCTTAGTTTACGGCATCCTTCAGGGCTTTGCCAGCCTTGAACGACGGATTCTTCGAAGCAGCGATCTTGATGGTGTCGCCGGTCTTCGGGTTGCGGCCGGTACGGGCAGCGCGGTCGCGCACCTGGAACGTACCGAAGCCCACCAGGGTCACGGCGTCGCCGCCCTTCAGTGCCTTGGTGATGGCAGCAACGACTGCATCGACAGCGCGGTTGGCTTCGGCCTTGGTCAGGTCGGCGTTTTCAGCCACGGCGTCGATCAATTCGGTCTTGTTCATTCTGTACAGCTCCTTTAGCGGGGATTTCCGCGTGTTAGACAGTGAAGCATCCGAACCCGTCGTGCTGCCCGGATGCCCGTGATTCGTTCGCCCTAGTCAGCAATGTGCTTACTTGCGAGTGGTGCTTTTATACCAGCGCCCCCTACCCCACGCAAGCTGAAAAGCCAATAACGACGCGGGTTTCAGAGGGTTCAGCAACGCGCGTCAGTGCTTGACGCGCGCGTTGGAAGCTGTCTTGCCGCGGCTGCGGACCGCGACCGGCGGCTTCGCCTTCTTGGCCTTTTTCGGGGTCAGCGGCGTCTCCAGGGCGATGTCCAGCACCTCTTCGATCCACTTCACCGGCACGATCTCGAGGTCGCGGGTGACGTTGGCCGGGATGTCAGCCAGGTCCTTGCGGTTCTCCTCGGGGATGATGACGGTGCGGATGCCACCGCGCAGCGCGGCCAGCAGCTTCTCCTTGAGCCCACCGATGGCGGTGACACGACCGCGCAGGGTGATCTCACCGGTCATGGCGACATCGGCCCGGATCGGCACCTTGGTCAGCATCGACACCAGCGAGGTGACCATGGCGATGCCGGCACTGGGGCCATCCTTGGGCGTGGCACCATCGGGCACGTGCACGTGCACGTCGTGCTTCTGCAGGAACTCGGGGTCGATGCCGAAGCCGACCGCGCGCGAACGCACCACCGACAGCGCGGCCGAGGCCGATTCCTTCATCACGTTGCCAAGCTGGCCGGTCAGGATCAGCGCGCCCTTGCCCGGCACCAGGGTCGATTCGATCTGCAGCAGGTCGCCGCCGACTTCGGTCCAGGCCAGGCCGGTGACTAGGCCGATTTCGTTCTGCTCTTCGGCACGACCGAAGTCGAAGCGACGCACGCCCAGGTACTTGTCCAGGTTCTTGCCGTTCACCGTGACCAGCGCCTTGCCCTTGCGCGCGCCCTTCTTGGCCTTGGTGGCCGGCTGCGGGCCGGCCAGCGCGATCTCCTTGACCACCTTGCGGCAGATCTTGGCGATTTCACGCTCGAGGTTGCGCACGCCCGATTCGCGGGTGTAGTAACGCACCACGTCCTGGATGGCGTCGCCGGCGATCTCCAGTTCCTCCGGCTTCAGGCCGTTGGCCTTGAGCTGCTTGGGCACCAGGTAACGCATGGCGATGTTGAGCTTTTCATCCTCGGTGTAACCCGGGATGCGGATCACTTCCATGCGGTCCAGCAGCGGGCCGGGGATGTTGAGCGAGTTGGAGGTCGCCACGAACATCACTTCGGACAGGTCCAGGTCCACTTCCAGGTAGTGGTCGTTGAACGCGTTGTTCTGTTCCGGGTCGAGCACTTCCAGCAGCGCCGAGGACGGGTCGCCACGGAAGTCCATCGACATCTTGTCGATTTCATCGAGCACGAACAGCGCGTTCTTGCTGCCGACCTTGTTGAGGTTCTGCACGATGCGGCCCGGCATCGAGCCGACGTAGGTGCGACGGTGGCCGCGGATTTCGGCTTCATCGCGCACGCCGCCCAGCGACATGCGCACGAACTTGCGGTTGGTGGCCTTGGCGATGGACTGACCCAGCGAGGTCTTGCCCACGCCCGGCGGACCGACCAGGCACAGGATCGGGCCCTTCATCTGCTTCACCCGCGACTGCACCGCGAGATACTCCAGAATGCGGTCCTTGACCTTGTCCAGGCCGAAGTGGTCGGCATCCAGGGTGTCCTGGGCGACCTTCAGGTCCTTGCGGACCTTGGTGCGCTTCTTCCACGGCACGCCCAGCAGCCAGTCCAGGTAGTTGCGCACGACGGCGGCTTCAGCCGACATCGGCGACATCTGCTTGAGCTTGGTCAGCTCGGCCTTGGCCTTGGTTTCGACCGGCTTGGGCATGCCGGCCTCGGCGATCTTGCGGGCCAGTTCGTCCATCTCACCGGGCGCGTCGTCGAGGTCGCCCAGTTCCTTCTGGATGGCCTTCATCTGCTCGTTGAGGTAGTACTCGCGCTGGCTCTTTTCCATCTGCGACTTGACGCGGCCACGGATGCGCTTTTCCATCTGCTGCACGTCGATTTCGCCGTCGACCAGACCGACCAGCATTTCCAGCCGCTCGCTGGTCTGCAGCGTTTCCAGCAGGCGCTGCTTGTCGGCCAGGCGCACGCTGATGTGCGCGGCAATGGTGTCGGCCAGGCGCGCCGGCTCATCGATGCCGGAAAGGGTCTGCAGCAGCTCGGGCGGCAGCTTGCGATTGGTCTTGACGTACTGCTCGAACAGCGACATCAGCGAACGCGCGATCGCCTCGACCTCGCGCGGCTCACGCGCGTCGTCCGATTCGATTTCCTGGCCGACGCCGTGCAGCGCGCCATCGCGCTCGGTCACCTGGGTGACATTGACGCGCGCCAGGCCTTCGACCAGCACCTTGATGGTGCCGTCGGGCAGCTTCAGCAGCTGCAGCACCTGGGCCAGGGTGCCGACCTGGTAGAGATCTGCCGCGGCCGGGTCGTCGGTTTCAGCCGACTTCTGCGCCAGCAGCAGGATGCGCTTGTCGGCCACCATGGCCTGCTCCAGGGCATGCATGGACTTGTCGCGACCGACGAACAGCGGAATGACCATGTGCGGGAACACCACCACGTCACGCAGCGGCAGAACCGGCAGGTCGAGAGTCTCACTTGGGGAACGGGCCATAGGGGCTCCAATGGAACAGTGGGGATGGCCTCCGGGCAGCCTCACCCGGATACA
The DNA here is from genome assembly GCA_002387845.1 of Stenotrophomonas maltophilia. Lineage (GTDB taxonomy): Bacteria > Pseudomonadota > Gammaproteobacteria > Xanthomonadales > Xanthomonadaceae > Stenotrophomonas > Stenotrophomonas maltophilia_AG. Next base: position 10,662 of record DGLB01000039.1, read on the forward strand.
AAAAAGCCGATGGCCCCGTTATGGGGCCATCGGCATCAGGATGCAAGCTGCTCTGAAAAAAATCATTCAATTCAAACGGTTGAATGATTATTCAGCGCCGGCCGCCTTCTGTTCAGGGGCCGGCGGCGTCTGGTAGATCAGGTAGGGCTCGGACTTGTGTTCGATCACCGATTCATCCACCACCACCTTGCTGACGTTTTCAGCCGAAGGCAGGTCGTACATCGTGTCCAGCAGGACCGATTCGACGATGGTACGCAGGCCACGGGCACCGGTCTTGCGCTTGAGCGCCTTGCGGGCAATGGCCGACAGGGCGTCCGGGCGGAACTCCAGCTCCACGTGCTCCATCTCGAACAGCTTCTTGAACTGCTTGGTGATGGCGTTCTTGGGCTCGGTCAGGATTCTGACCAGGGCGGCTTCGTCCAGCTCTTCCAGGGTGGCGACGACCGGCAGGCGGCCGACGAACTCCGGAATGAGACCGAACTTGATCAGGTCTTCCGGCTCGACTTCAGCCAGCACCTTGCCCACTTCCTGCTTGCGCTCGGAACTCTTCACCTTGGCCCCGAAGCCGATGCCGCCGGCGTCGTTGGAACGGGCCTGGATCACCTTGTCCAGCCCGGCGAACGCGCCGCCGCAGATGAACAGGATGTTCTTGGTGTCGACCTGCAGGAATTCCTGCTGCGGGTGCTTGCGACCGCCCTGCGGCGGCACGCTGGCGACAGTGCCTTCGATCAGCTTCAGCAGGGCCTGCTGGACGCCTTCGCCGGAGACATCGCGGGTGATCGACGGGTTCTCACTCTTGCGCGAGATCTTGTCGATTTCATCGATGTAGACGATGCCCTGCTGCGCCTTTTCAACGTCGTAGTCGCACTTCTGCAGCAGCTTCTGGATGATGTTTTCCACGTCCTCGCCCACGTAACCGGCTTCGGTCAGCGTGGTGGCGTCGGCCATGGTGAACGGCACATTGAGCAGGCGGGCCAGGGTCTCGGCCAGCAGCGTCTTGCCCGAACCGGTCGGACCGACCAGCAGGATGTTCGACTTGGCCAGTTCGACGTCGTCGTTCTTCTGGCGGCTCTCGATGCGCTTGTAGTGGTTGTACACGGCCACCGCCAGCGTGCGCTTGGCACGATTCTGGCCGATGACGTACTGGTCGAGGACCTCGAGGATTTCGCGCGGCTTGGGCAGCGAACTGCGCGCCGACTGCGCCTTTTCCTCAAGTTCTTCGCGGATGATGTCGTTGCACAGCTCCACGCACTCATCGCAGATGAACACGCTCGGCCCCGCAATCAGCTTGCGCACCTCATGCTGGCTCTTCCCGCAGAAGGAGCAGTAGAGGATCTTGCCGGTGTCCGTGGAACGACCTTGGCGGTCTTCGCTCATGCTTCGCTTACCCAGTTACCCCACCCGCTGAACGGGGGTTCGATTCGAGAATAGCACAGGGCCGGGTGGACACCAGTCCAGCCCGACCCCGCGGAAACAGGCCGGTTGCCCGGCCTGATACTGCCGTTACGCCGGGGTGATCGACTCTTCCGGGCGGCGTTCCAGCACCTGGTCCACCAGGCCATAGGCCATGGCGTCGGCCGCGCTCTTGAAGTTGTCACGCTCGGTGTCGCGGGCAATGGTTTCCAGCGACTGGCCGGTGTGCTTGGCCAGCACTTCGTTCAGACGCGACCGCAGGGTCAGGATTTCACGGGCATGGATGTCGATGTCCGTGGCCTGGCCCTGGAAGCCGCCCAGCGGCTGGTGGATCATCACGCGCGAGTTCGGCAGCGCATAGCGCTTGCCAGCCGCACCGGATGCCAGCAGCAGTGCGCCCATCGAGGCGGCCTGGCCGACGCAGATGGTGCTCACGTCCGGCTTGATGTACTGCATGGTGTCGTAAATGGCCATGCCTGCGGTGACCACACCACCCGGCGAGTTGATGTAGATGCTGATGTCCTTTTCCGGGTTGTCCGCTTCCAGGAACAGCAGCTGCGCCACCACCAGGTTGGCCATGTGGTCGTCGATGGGGCCGACCAGGAAGATCAGACGCTCCTTCAACAGGCGCGAATAGATGTCATAGGCGCGCTCGCCGCGGCTGGTCTGTTCGACCACCATCGGCACCATGTTCAGGGCTTTGGTTACGTTGTCCATTACTGGGGCACCTATTAGTAGGGGAATAACACCCCGCACCGGAGCGCGGGGCCGGTGACGCCTGCCGCTTACTGGCGGATGGCGTCCTGGAACGACAACGCCTGCTCGGTGTGCTGGGCGCGCTCGGCGATCCAGTCGATCACCTGCTCTTCCATCACACGGTTCTGCAGACCACTCATCAGCTGGGGGTCGTTGCGGTACATCTCAATGACCTGCTCCGGCTCTTCGTAGGTCGAGGCGATCAGGCGCATGGTTTCGTTCAGGCGCTTGGGGTCCAGGCGCAGGTCGTTCTTGCGGGCCACTTCGCCGACCAGCAGGCCAACCAGCACGCGCTTGGCAGCCGCGTCCTTGAAGCCCTCATGGGCGTCAGCCGGGACATCGCCCGGGTTGCGGCCGCTGCGACGGATCTGCTCGACCTGCTGCGCCAGCATGGCGCGGGCTTCGTTCTCGACCAGGCGCGGCGGCATTTCCACCGAGGCATAGGCGGCGATCAGCTGCTCGCCGACTTCACGGCGCAGGCGGTTCATCAGCGCGCCCTTCAGCTCGCGCTCCAGGTTGGCGCGGATGTCCTTGCGGAACTGCTCCAGGTCACCGCCCTTCACGCCGAAGCTCTTGATGAAGTCGGTGTCGACTTCCGGCAGCACCGGCTCGGACACATCAACCGCCTTCACGGTGACCTGGACCTGCTTGCCGGCCAGGGCCGGGACGCGCCAGTCGGCCGGGAACTCAACGTCCAGGGTCTTTTCTTCACCCTTGGCCAGGCCGACCAGACCCTTTTCGATCTGGTCGAACATCATGCCCTGGCCGATGACCACGCTGCCCTTTTCGGTGCCTTCCGCCGGCAGGCGCTCATCGCCGGCCTGCGAGAAGGTTTCCAGCGCGACCAGGTCGCCGTCCTGGGCACCACGGGCGACCGGGCTCCAGCTGCGGCGCTGTTCGCGCAGGTTGGTGATCATCTGGTCGATGTCGGCATCCGTGATCTCGGCGGTGTGGCGCACGACGGTGAGCTTGCTCACGTCGACGTCGCCGAAGTCCGGGATCAGCTCGACGGTGGCCACGAACGAGAACTCGCCCTCGTCGCCCTTGTCGATGCGCGGGGCACCGGCGATGCGCAGGTCGTGCTCGCGCACGGCGGCGTCGAAGGTTTCACGCAGCAGGCCGTCCAGCGCTTCGTTGCGCACCTGCGCGCCGAAACGCTGCTCGATCACCTTGGCCGGCACTTTGCCCGGGCGGAAGCCCTTGATGCGCGCGGTACGGGCGATTTCGCCCAGGCGGCCGCTGATGTGCGTCTGCAGGCGGTCTTCCGGCAGCGAGAAGGACAGGCGGCGTTCCAGGTTGCCGGTGGATTCGATCGAAGCTTGCATGTTGACTCCTGCCACCGGTGGCGCGGCCCCCGGTACTGATGTGAATGAAACGGGTTTTGGAGACGGGGCCGTGGACGCACAATCCCGCCGCAGCCCTGTAGTTTGGCCGATAACGGGCAGCGCCGCCAGCACAGGGCCGGAAGCGTCAATCCGGCCCCCCGTTCAGGGTTGGCCAGACGCCCCCCCCGTCAAGCGGGACGTACCCTCGAACAGCCCGGCCCCCAGCCGGGTCTGTGGTGCGAAAGGGGGGACTCGAACCCCCACGCCTTGCGGCACTGGAACCTAAATCCAGGGCGTCTACCAATTCCGCCACTTTCGCGCAGGGCGGCATTATAGGGGATGCAGGCGGCTCGTTCGCGGGACGTCCCCACCCGACGTCCCGCTGGTAGCGTCGGTCGCAAGACGACGACCGATATCCGCTCCCCATTCTTTGACGCATGGACCGCGAAACGGAGCGCACCAGTCCGCCAGCCGTCACGCCCACCATACGCTCGCCCCCAAAATTGCATCCAACCTTACTCAAATCGAATCGTCACCGATGGCGCGCACTCGACAGCAATCTGTCGCAAGTGACGCATGAACCACCCACCCTCAATGTTCTCGAGCGATGACGATCCGCGAAGACGGATGACGCATTCGCCAGGCCATCCGGGGCCACCGCCGACCAGCGCATCTTCAAACGCATCCATGTTCCTCCCAAACGCCGAAGCACCCTCAGGGGTGGCTACCTGGAGATATGCCCGCCAGAAATCCCGTTTGTCAGAGATGGTGCTGCAGTCGATGGAAAAGACGGCCATTTCATGTCATCCGGCGCAGTAGCGAGCGGAATCTGGCAGCTCGCCGGCTTTCCAGTACGTGAAGATCTTGTAGCTGGCGCGAAGATAAGCCCGCTTTGCCTCATCACCCGGCATGGGCTCAGTGAGCGTTGCGGCACCGTTCTCCCTGTCGATGCAGAACCTGCCGATGACATCTCCAACTCCCTCCAATCGCTTGCCATCAGCACGCCGCCTGTAGACGGTGCAAATGAACATATAGGTACAGAAGGAGTCCGTTTCCACTTCTTTCCGGATACCGACGGTCATCGTATCCAGGTAACTCTCTTCACCCCGAGATGCTGCTTCCATCCTGATCCCTCCCTGCATTCGGACAGTGAACGAACACGCCCCTAGCTCCATACGAAAACCACCGCTTTTCCATCGGCGGTGGCACCCTGCTCGAACCGGCGCACGTCTTCGAAGGCGGCAAGCAGCTTTTTGATCGTGCCCTCACGATCGTCCCCTTCCACGCTGCCCGGTCAGTTGGATCAATCCCCGTGGAGGCCATCGTAACCGCGTCATGGCGCTTCCGCAGTTCTACAGGATCCAAGGCAGACAGCAGCACCAAGATCTTCTTGACCTCATCTGCGGAGTGGAAGCGGGCCACGTCGCCGACGCCGATATCCGGCCCAATGCTTTGGCCGCCGGCCGGGGTCATGCGTCAAAGCGCCGGGAGAGGCTATCGGCGGTCGTCTTTCGACCGACCCTACCCGTCCGACGGCGCGTAGCGACGCGCCATGCGCGTCGTCCCGTCATTTCCGCGCACCGGTAGAGCCACGCCCTGCGTGGATGCGCAATGCCTGGTCGCAGGCAAGAAAAAAGCCGCCTGGCGAACCAGGCGGCTTCTGTCTTGGTGGGCTGTCAAGGATTCGAACCTTGGACCTATTGATTAAGAGTCAACTGCTCTACCAACTGAGCTAACAGCCCGAAAATCGGGAGGCGAATTATGACGCATTGCGACATCGGGTTGCAAGCGTTTTTTGTGAATGGTGTAAGGCCTGCTCCGATCAGGGGCTTCTGCCCTAAAGAACCTGGAGGCGATATCGGCGGTCGTCTGTCGAGCGACCCTACCTGGCCAGCCTGCGCGTCGTGCCGACCATCCGCCGCATCCCGTCATCCGTGGCGACGTGCCGACCGTCCGCCGCATCGCACCGCACACCGGGCCACGCCTGCATCGGTGCGCAATGCCGGAACGCAGGCAAGAAAAAAGCCGCCGGACGTATCCGGCGGCTTCTGTCTTGGTGGGCTGTCAAGGATTCGAACCTTGGACCTATTGATTAAGAGTCAACTGCTCTACCAACTGAGCTAACAGCCCTGAAAAACTCAGGCGATCATTGTAACGATTTCGCCTTTTTCTGCAACCCGGAAGCGCCTTCGGCGCACCTGGCCTTGAAACAGTGGGGTGGCTGAGGGGATTCGAACCCCCGACCACCGGAATCACAATCCGGTACTCTAACCAACTGAGCTACAGCCACCACTGAAACCTTTGAATCATTGCCTCCTGACGCATGCGCCAGATGGCGCGCCCGACAGGAATCGAACCTGTAACCGCCGGCTTAGAAGGCCGGTGCTCTATCCAGTTGAGCTACGGGCGCTCATGCCGGATTGTCGCATTCCAATCCCGTTTTGAGCAGATTGGTCGGGGTAGAGGGATTCGAACCCCCGACATCCTGCTCCCAAAGCAGGCGCGCTACCAGACTGCGCTATACCCCGGCGGTAAATCCCTCGAGGTTGCCCCCGAAAGAGTCGGCTATTTTGGGAACCGGCGAGGCATCTGTCAACGGTTTTCACACAAAACTTCACAAACATCGCTCCGCAGGGCACCGCGGTAGCCGACAGACCGCCCGCTCCACTATGCTCGGGCCAGCGGCCGGACGGCCTCCATCCACACCATTCAAGGAGATTGGCAATGCGCAGCGGCAACCCCGCCCTTTCCGAATCGACGTTCCTGGACCTGTCCAGCGGTGCCGTCGTGGCCCGGCCGGACCAGGCCATGACCCTCAACGGCACGGTCAACAAGACCGGCATCCTGTTGCTGCTGACCGTACTGACCGCGGCGTTCGCGTGGAGCCAGACCGTCGGCGTCGACGGGCAGATCAACCCGGCGGCGAAGCTCTATGCCATCGGCGGTGCAGTGGGCGGCCTGATCCTGGCCCTGGTGACGGTGTTCAAGAAGGAGTGGTCACCGGTGACGGCTCCGGCCTACGCGCTGGTGGAAGGCTTCTTCCTGGGCGCGATCTCGGCGATCTTTGAAATGCGCTTCCCGGGCATCGTGTTCCAGGCCGTGCTGCTGACCTTCGGCACCCTGTTCGCGCTGCTGTTCGCCTACCGCAGCGGCATCATCAAGGCCACCGAGAACTTCAAGCTCGGCGTGGTGGCCGCCACCGGCGGCATTGCCCTGCTCTACCTGGCCTCGTTCGTGCTGGGCTTCTTCAACATCAACGTGCCGGTGATCCATGAAGCCAGCTGGCTGGGCATCGCCTTCAGCCTGTTCGTGGTCGTGGTGGCCGCGCTGAACCTGGTGCTGGATTTCGACTTCATCGAAAGCGGCGTGGAAGCCGGCGCACCCAAGTACATGGAGTGGTACGGCGCGTTCGGCCTGATGGTGACGCTGGTGTGGCTGTACGTGGAATTCCTGCGCCTGCTGTCGAAGATCCAGCAGCGCTGATCCGAAGGATCAACGCGGGCACAAAAAAGGCACCCCTGCGGGTGCCTTTCTTGTTTTACGCCGATGCCGCTTACAGACGGCTGGCGATCGCCTGGGCGAAGCCCATGGTGTTGCCGGTGCCGCCGAGGTCGCCGGTCAGCGAATCCTTGGCTTCCAGGGTGGCGACGATGGCCTTGCGCAGGCGCTCGGC
>DGLB01000038.1:0-27370 GCA_002387845.1 Stenotrophomonas maltophilia
ATCCGCAAGCCGCTGCTGACCGCGCCGATGATGAAGGTGTTCCGCAAGGTGCTGCCGCCGCTGTCGCAGACCGAGCGCATCGCGCTGGAAACCGGCTCGGTCGGCTTTGAAGGCGAGCTGTTCACCGGCGACCCCGACTGGAACATCCTGCTGAACTACCCCAAGCCGCAGCTCACCGCCGAGGAACAGGCCTTCCTGGACGGCCCGGTCGAAGAGCTGTGCAAAATGGTCAACGACTGGGAAATCACCCACGTCTACGCCGACCTGCCGCCGGAACTGTGGAGCTTCATCAAGAAGAACAAGTTCTTCGGCATGATCATTCCGAAGGAATACGGCGGCCTGGGCTTCAGCGCGCTGGCGCACCACAAGGTGATCCAGAAGCTGGCGTCGGTGTCGAGCGTGGTCAGCTCCACCGTCGGCGTGCCCAACTCGCTCGGCCCGGGCGAACTGCTCAACCATTACGGCACCCAGGCGCAGAAGGACCAGTACCTGCCGCGCCTGGCCGATGGCCGCGAAGTGCCTTGCTTCGGCCTGACCGGCCCGTTCGCCGGCTCGGACGCCACCTCGATTCCCGATTACGGCATCGTCTGCAAGGGCGAGTGGAACGGCGAGCAGGTGCTTGGCGTGAAGCTCACCTTCGACAAGCGCTACATCACCCTGGCCCCGGTGGCCACGCTGATCGGCCTGGCGTTCCGCATGTACGATCCGGACGGCCTGATCGGCACCACCCGCGACATCGGCATCACCCTGGCGCTGCTGCCGCGTGACACCGCCGGCGTGGAAATCGGCCGCCGCCACTTCCCGCTCAACTCGACCTTCCAGAACGGTCCGATCCGCGGCAAGGACGTGTTCATTCCGCTCACCCAGCTGATCGGCGGCGCCGAGAAGGCCGGCAAGGGCTGGAACATGCTCAACGAGTGCCTGGCCGTGGGCCGCTCGATCACCCTGCCGTCCACCGCCAGTGGCGGTGCCAAGGCCGGCGCGGTGGTGACCGGTGCCTACGCGCGCATCCGCAAGCAGTTCGGCCTGTCGGTCGGCCGCTTCGAAGGCGTGGAAGAAGCGCTGGCCCGCATCGGCGGCAAGGCCTATGCGATCAGCGCGCTGTGCCAGGCCACCGCCGCTGCGGTGGACCGCGGCGACGTGCCGTCGGTACCGTCGGCGATCGCCAAGTACCACTGCACCAACATGAGCCGTGAAGTGATCTCGGACATGATGGATGTGATCGGCGGCAAGGGCATCATCCTGGGGCCGCGCAACTTCGCCGGCCGCAGCTGGCAGGCCGCGCCGATCGCCATCACGGTGGAAGGCGCCAACATCATGACCCGCAGCCTGCTGATCTTCGGTCAGGGTGCGATCCTCTGCCACCCGTGGGTGCTGAAGGAAATGAAGGCCGCGCAGGACCCGGACACCCGTGCCGGCCTGCAGGAGTTCGACCGCAGCCTGTTCGGCCACATCCGCTTCGGCATCTCCAACGCCGTGCGTTCGTTCTGGTTCGGCCTGACCGGCGCGCGCTTCGGTGCCGCCCCGGGCGATGCCTACACCCGCCGCTACTTCCGCAAGCTGGACCGCTACTCGGCCAACCTGGCGCTGATGGCCGACATCTCGATGATGACCCTCGGCGGCAAGCTGAAGTTCAAGGAATCGCTGTCCGGCCGCCTGGGCGATGTGCTGAGCCACATCTATATGACCAGCGCCATGCTCAAGCGCTACCACGACGAAGGCGCGCCGGTGGCCGACCAGCCGCTGCTGGCCTGGGCCTTCCATGACAGCGTGCACACGATCGAAACGTCGCTGTCGGCGGCGCTGCGCAACTTCCCGATCCGTCCGATCGGCTGGCTGATGTGGCTGCTGATCTTCCCGTTCGGCCGCCGTGCCGAGGCCCCCGGCGACCGCCTGGGCCACCGCGTGGCTGCGCTGCTGATGGCACCCAACGAAGCCCGCGACCGTCTGGCCAGTGGCGTGTTCCTGACCCCGTGCGAGAACAACCCGGGCGGCCGCATCAACAGCTACCTGTCCAAGGCGATCATGGCCGAGCCGGTCGAGCGCAAGTTCATCAAGGCGGTGAAGACCAAGGGCATCGAAGCCCTGGACTTCACCACCCAGCTGGACGAAGCGGTCGCCGAAGGCGTGATCACCCAGGACGAGCGCACCCTGCTCGAAGAGCTGCGCGCGCTCACCCTGGAAACCATCACCGTGGACGACTTCGATCCGCACGAACTGCGCTCGGCCGGTTACTACGACCGCGAGCGCAAGGACGCGCAGTCGCAGGAAGCGGCGTGATCGAGGCAGCAACGTAACCCCCAACGGCGGACTTCGGTCCGCCGTTTTTTTGAGAGGCGTCCATGTCTGCTCCCCTGTTGAACCTGTATCGCCGCATGCAGCGCTGGCCCGCCGGCAGCTGGCTGTTTTCCCGCGCGGTGTGCGTCAAGGCGCCCTACTTCGCCAGCATCGCCCCGCGCATCACCCTGCTTGAGCCTGGCCGTTGCGAAGGGCGCATCGCGCACCGGCGCAAGGTCACCAACCATATCGGCACCGTGCACGCCATCGCGCTGTGCAACCTGGCCGAACTCACCGCCGGGCTGATGGTGGATGCCTCGCTGCCCAAGGGCATGCGCTGGATCCCGAAGGGCATGGAGGTGCAGTACCTGGCCAAGGCCACCGGCACGCAGCATGCCGTGGCCACGCCGGCGCAGCCGATCGTGGCCGCCGAGGCCGGCTACGCGCTGCCGGTGAACGTGCAGGTATGCGACGACGCCGGCACGGCCGTGTTCCAGGCCCGCATCCAGATGTAGGTGTCACCGGTCAAACGTTGATCGTTGGTGCGCACGCAAGCAGCCACCCATGGGGTGGCTCTACCCCGGGGTCAGGCGGGGACCATCCACCACGCGGCCACGGCCAGGATCGCCGGCACGGCCTGGATGAAGAAGATGCGCTTGTTGACGCTGTAGGCGCCGTAGCAGCCGGCCACGATCACGCAGCCCAGCATGAAGTTCACCAGCATCGGCAGGTGGTCGAACAGCCCCCAGAACAGCCCCGCGGCGAGGAAGCCGTTGTAGAGCCCCTGGTTGGCCGCCAGCACGCGGGTGGTTTCGGCCTTCTCCGGCGTGTTGCGAAAGGTCTTCAACCCCAGCGGCCTGGTCCACAGGAACATTTCCAGCACCAGGAAGTACACGTGCAGCAGGGCGACCACCAGGGTCAGGATCAGTGCGGTCCAGTACATGGGCTAGCCTCGAAGGAATGCCGACAGCTTACTCCGCCCGCTCCACCGGGAGCTTCTTTTCTTCGCGCAGCACGCCGAATGCCGATGCCGTCATGATCGCCGCGGTCACCACCCCGCAGGCGAACACCGCCTGTGAACCGAACAGCGACAGCCCCTTGTGCAGCCAGGTGAAGCTCAGGTCCGCGCCCCGGTACACCACCGTGTCGATCGCCGCGCCGGCCTTGTAACGCCACTGGCGGTCCACCCGGGTGTAGATCGTCTCGCGTGCCGGTTTGCCCAGCGAGAACTCGCTGGCGCGGGTCATCACCTGCACGATCGCCACCATCACCGGCAGCGGTGATGCGGCCAGCACCGAGAAGCCGGCAATGATCGCAAAGCCTGGAATCAGCAGCGCCGGCGCAATGCCGAAGCGCGACAGCAACCAGCGGGTCAGCCCCAGCTGCAGCACCAGGGTCAGCGCATTGACCGCCAGATCCACCCGCGAGAAAAATGCCGTGCTTGCGGCAGGGTCGGTGTACAGGCGGCGCACGATGGACGCCTGTTCGTTGTACAGCAGCGTGCCCACGCCCACCCCGAACACCACCATCGCCGCCAGCCAGCGCAGCAGCGGCTCGCGCGCGATCAGCTTGAGCCCGTCCAGCACGCTGCCGCCCATCGGCGTCTCACCCGACACCAGCTGCGCCTGCTGCTCGCGCGCCACCGCCCACAGGCGAAGCCGCCAGATGCAGACCAGGCACACGCACAGGAAGCCCGCCGAGACCAGCATCAGGTTGGCGATGCCCACCCGCTGCACCAGCGAGGCTGTCAGGATGGGACCGAGGAACGCGCCGATCGTACCCGCCGCGCCGATGTAGCCGTAGTACGCACGCGCCTGCATGTTGGAGAACACGTCCGCCATGAAGCTCCAGAACACCGCCACCGCGAACAGGTTGAACACCATCACCCAGAAGAAGAACGCCATGCCGCGCCCCGGCACGTTGCTGTTGAACAGCAGGTAGAAGCCCAGCAGGGTAACGATGAAGAAGCCGTACACCACCGGCAGGAAGACCCGGCGCGGATAGCGGCTCACCAGCGCCCCGTACAGCGGCTGCAGAACCAGCATGATCAGGAACACGCAGGTGAACAGGAACTGCAGCACGAAGTCCTGCAAGGCAATCCCGTGGCCGGCGAACCACGCGATCAGCGCGGGCGGAAACACGGTCTGCAGGTCCGCCGAGGCGGCCATGGCTTCACGCACCGGGCGTAGCACATAGTAGCCACTGAGCAGGCAGAAGAAATACAGCCCCGCCCACAGCAACGGGGGCGACTGGCGCATGGCCGCACGCAGGCCGGGGCGGGCGCGCTGCGCTGGATCCGGAGCGCTCATTGCACGCGCAACCGGTGCAGCAGGCGAGACAGGGGCAGCATGGCAGGCATTCCAGGCAGACAAGCGCGCAAGGTAAACGATGCACTGCAACAGCGCCAGCCGCTCCTCTATGCTGGGCGCTCACCGTTGGGGAACGGACATGTACGACTACATCATTGTCGGTGCCGGTTCGGCCGGTTGCGTGCTGGCCAACCGGCTCAGTGAAGACCCGCAGTGCCGCGTGCTGCTGCTCGAAGCAGGCCCCGTAGACCGCAACCCTTTCATCCACATGCCGGCCGGACTGGCGCGGCTGGTCAACAACCGGCGCATCAACTGGAACCTGTACACCGAGCCGGAGCCCGCGCTGGATGGACGCCGGCTGTGGTGGCCACGCGGCAAGGTGCTCGGCGGCTCCAGTTCCATCAATGCCATGTGCTACGTGCGCGGCGTGGCAGCCGACTATGACGGCTGGGCCGCCGCCGGTGCCACCGACTGGGGCTGGGAACAGGTGCTGCCGTGGTTTGTGCACAGCGAGCACAACAGCCGCGGAGCCAGTGCGCTGCACGGCGTGGGCGGGCCACTGTCGGTCGCGGATCTGCGCCACCACAACCCCCTGTCCGCCGCGTTCCTGGCGGCGGCCGAACAGGCCGGGCATGCACGCAACGACGACTTCAATGGCCCCACCCAGCTCGGTGCCGGGCTCTACCAGGTCACCCAGCGCAACGGGGCGCGCTGCTCCAGTGCCACCGCGTGGCTGCGGCCCGCACGGACCCGCCCCAACCTCACGGTACTCACCGGAGCGCAGGCGCGCGCCGTGAGCTTCCAGGGCAGCACCGCCAACGGCGTGTATTACCTGCATCGCGGCCGCCATGAGCATGCCCTGGCGAGCGGCGAGGTCATCCTCAGCGCCGGGGCCATCCATTCACCGCACCTGTTGCTGTTGTCGGGCGTGGGGCCCGCCGCCTCACTGCGCACGCATGGCATCGGTGCACGCATCGACCTGCCGGGTGTCGGCGGCAATCTGCAGGACCATCTGGACATCTGCACCCTGGTCCACACCCGACCCGGGGTGAGCTACGACCGCGCCAACGAGGCGAAGATCGCCTTCGATTACTTCCTGCGCGGCCATCGCGGGGCCGGCACCAGCAACATCGCCGAGGCCGGCGGTTTTGCCCGTTCGCCCCTGGCCCCCGACGCGCGCGCCGATGTGCAGTTCCACTTTGTGCCGGCCATGCTGGACGACCACGGGCGGCATCGGCTGCCCGGCGACGGTTACACCCTGCATGCCTGCGCGCTGCATCCGCGCAGCCGTGGCCGGATTTCGCTGCGCGATGCCGACCCGCTGTCGCCACCGCGGATCGAAGCCAACTATCTGGGCGATGCCCATGGGCACGACCTGGCGATGATGCGCGCGTGCGCGCGGATGTCGGCGCAGATCCTGCAGCAGCCGGCCTTCGATCCCTGGCGCGGAGACCCGATCTTCCCGGACACGCGTGACCCGGATGACGCCGCCCTGGACGCCTTCATCCGTGCCAAGGCCGAAACCATCTACCACCCGGTCGGCACCTGCGCGATGGGCGGGCACGCGGACACCGTGGTCGATGCCCGGCTGCGCGTGCACGGACTGCAGCGCCTGCGCGTGGTGGACGCCTCGATCATGCCCACCCTGATCAGCGGCAACACCAATGCACCGACACTGATGATTGCCGAGCGGGCAGCGCAGTGGATCAAGGACACCGCAGCGGGCAGCTGAACAGGGACGTGACGCTGCAGGTCAGAACCGTACAAAAATCACGAATATTCAATGTGATACGCATTCATCTTCGCTTCGTTTGTGCAATCACGAAAAGCGGCGCTAGAATCGGTCCCAGCAGTCGCGCACGGGCCCCATACGATGAAACAGAACAGCAGGCGCCGACCGATCCGTTCGGCGGCCACCGGTTTGCTGGGCATGCTCATGCCCATTGCCCTGTCTTCCACCGCGCAGACACCGGCCGCCGCGCCGGCCGCGTTCCCGGTCAACATCGAGAACAGCGCTGCGGCCAACGTGCCGCATACGCAGCCGGCCGCCTACCGGACCACGTCACTGGCACCGAAGGTGCAGGCCCCGGCAGACACCTTCAACGTGGCCGCGATCGAATCGATGGCCCAGCAGCTCACCTATGGCGAACGCGTGCCAGGCATGGCCGTGGCCATCGTGCAGGGCGGTCGCGTGCTGAGCGCGCGCGGCTATGGCGTCACCGACGTCAACAACCCGCAGATTGTCGATGCGCATACGGTGTTCCGTCTGGCATCGCTGTCCAAGGCGTTCGCCGGCACCATGGCCGGCCTGCTGGTCAACGACGGCACGCTGCGCTGGGACAGCAAGGTCACCGATTACGTGCCCGGGTTCCAGTTGAGTTCTCCGGAGGCCACCGAGCGCCTGACCGTGGCCGACCTGCTCAGCCACCGCGTCGGCCTGCCCTACAACGCCTACGACCGCGACATCGAAGCCAACGCCGAGTACTACACGCTGACCCACAAGCTGGCCTCGACCTCGCTCAAGTGCCTGCCGGGCGACTGTTACGCGTACCAGAACGTGGCGTTCAGCCTGATCGGCGACGTGGTGTATGCCGCCTCCGGCAGCTTCTACGAACAGTCGGTGGAGCGCCGTCTGTTCAAGCCGCTGGGCATGAACGACGCCAGCATGGGGCTGGCCGGCATCCAGGCCAGTTCGCGCTGGGCACGTCCGCACGTGCGCAGCCGCAATGGCTGGGTCTCGTTGAACCCGAAGCCGACCTACTACCGCCTCGCCCCCGCCGCTGGCGTCAACGCCAGCGCCAGCGACATGGCGCAGTGGCTGCTGGCCCACACCGGCCATCGCCCGGACGTGCTGCCGGCTCCGCTGCTGGCCACCCTGCATTCGACCCTGATCAACACCCCGGGTGAAATGCGCTCGGGCTGGCGTCGCCAGCGCCTGCATTCGGCTGGCTATGCGTTGGGCTGGCGCAACTTTGACTATGCCGGGCATGAGGTGATCTTCCACGCCGGCGCGGTGCAGGGCTATCGCGGCCTGGTGGCGCTGGTGCCCGAGCGTGACCTCGGCATCGCGATCATGTGGAACGGCGAGAGCAGCCTGCCCAGTGGTCTGCTGCCGACCGTGCTGGACCAGGCCATGGGTCTGCCGAGCCAGCGCTGGCTGGATGTGGACACCGATTTCGGCAGCGACAACCTGATGGTGGAAGACAACGCGCCGGCACCGGGCAAGCGCAAGGGCGCGTCGGCGGATCGGGCGGTGGCGTCGCCGCGGTAAGGCAGCTGACAACGCAGAAGAAAGAAGCGGCCTCTTGGCCGCTTCTTTCTTTGCGCCTGCGGCGCAAAAAAAACCCCCTCCCCGCTGGGCAACCGGGGAAGGGGGTTTCAGGTACGGCTATCGGGAATGGATCAGATCAGCGGTGCCGGGGTTGCCGGCAGAGCGACCGGTGCAGCCTTCTTCTTGCGGACCGCCGGCTTGCGCTTGGCGACCTTCTTCACAGCCTTCTTGGCGGTCGCCTTCTTGGCGACCTTACGGACGGCCTTCTTGGCACCGGCCTTCTTGGCAACCTTGCGGACGGCCTTCTTGGCGGTCTTCTTGGCAGCCTTCTTGGCGGTGGCCTTCTTGGCTACCTTCTTGACGGCCTTCTTGACAGCCTTCTTGGCACCGGCCTTCTTGGCGACCTTGCGGACGGCCTTCTTCGCGGTCTTCTTGGCAGCCTTCTTGGCGGTCGCCTTCTTCGCGACCTTCTTGACGGCCTTCTTCGCCGTCTTCTTCACTGCCTTGCGGGCAGCGGCCTTCTTGGCGACCTTCTTCACAGCCTTCTTGGCGGTTGCCTTCTTGGCTGCCTTCTTCACGGTCTTCTTGGCCGCAGCCTTCTTTGCGACCTTCTTGACGGCCTTTTTAGCGGCCGGCTTTTTCTTCGCAGCTTTCTTGGTTGCCATGGGATGGCTCCTCGTCAGTGATCTATGGAGTTGAAACGCCCAGTTGAAACAAACCCACCTGGCAGGTACCCGGTGGGGACCGCCGTCGCGTCATGCGCGTCGTGACGGATACGGTGATGCCTGCCATGTACCACCCGGCAGGAATCGAATGAGGGGTGCCCTTGCTTTTCACCGAGGGAAGCGAAGCCGACTCCACCGTCATCGGACTCGAGGCGGATGTCCTGGTTGTGCTTCGCGACTGGATGTCGATTCTGCTCACTCTCTTGGCAGGCAAGGTCTGCTGGGCGAAACCTAATCACGCTTTTTTTGACTGTCAACAACCCCCGCGAAAAATTTTCACGCCGACACCCTTCCGCGCGCTTCCGGAAACGGCATCCGGAACACCCATCGACACCTTCAACGGTGCCTTTGCGTCGACCGCCCGAGCGCGCATTGAACACGCGCTCTGAAAGAAAAGCACTTAAAAGAAGCACTTTCGCAAAACACGCACGCGTTGGCGTCGGTCTGCATCATGGAAACGGCGTCGCCCGCCGAAGGTGCCTGCAGCGAAGCGACACCGGACCCAAACGGGCAGAAAAACTTTTCACATCGACCCACGCTTTTTCCTTCCGGTTTGGCAGAAATGCGCAAACTTTTGGCCACCGATCGGACGCGCAACGGCACCGATCACCGCCCCCGACGGGTGTCGGTTGACCCGACTCATGCGATCAGATGCGTCCGCGAAGGGTGATCCGACATGAGCGAAGTCGTGTCCGCATCGCGGCGTCCATCACGTGCGGATAACAGATGCACGACCGTCGGCGGGCAAAAAAAAACGGCCGCGCAAGGCGGCCGTCCGGTTCTGCGGGAACGCGACCTCAGTGGTCGTCGTTCTCCAGCACTTCGGCATAGTCGTCCGGACCGAGCAGGTCGTTGACCTCTTCCTTGTTGGTCAGTTCGACCACGAACATCCAGCCATCGCCATAGGCGTCTTCGTTGATGGTCTCCGGCTTGTCGGTCAGCGCCGAGTTGACTTCGACCACGGTGCCACTGACCGGGCTGTAGACGTCCGAGGCGGCCTTGACCGACTCGACCACGGCGATCTGCTCGCCGGCCTTGGCCTGCGCACCCACTTCGGGCAGTTCGACGTAGACCAGGTCGCCGAGCAGGCCTTGGGCATGGTCGGAAATACCGATGGTGACGCGGCCGTCGCCTTCAACACGGGCCCACTCGTGGGACTTGAGGAACTTGAGGTCGCCGGGGATCTCGCTCATGGAACTGCTCCGAGGAAATTGGGGGGTTCAAAAAACGGGGGTAGTGTAACCAACTCAACCTTCGGCAAGAACGCCGGGCTGGGCCTGGCCTTCACGCACGAACGGGAACTTGACCACGCGCACCGGCACCTGCCGGCCACGAATGTCCACATGCACCTGGCCCAGCTCGCCGGCCGGTACACGTGCGAACGCGATGCCCTTGCCCAGGGTCGGGGAGAACGTGCCGGACAGAATCTCACCACTGCCAGCGGCGGTCAGCACCGCCTGGCCGTGACGCAGCACGCCCTTCTCGTCCATGACCAGGCCGATCATCTGGCGCGCGGTGCCGTCTGCCTTCTGAGCTTCCAGCACCGCACGGCCGATGAAGTCACGCCCTTCGTCCAGTGCGACGGTCCAGGCCAGTGCGGCTTCGAACGGCGAGATGGCTTCGTCCATGTCCTGGCCATACAGATTCATGCCCGCTTCCAGACGCAGCGTGTCGCGTGCGCCCAGGCCGGCCGGGCGCACGCCCGCTGCCGCCAGTGCGTTCCAGAACGCGATCACCCCGCTCTGCGGCACCAGGATTTCAAAGCCGTCCTCGCCGGTGTAGCCGGTGCGCGCGACGAACAGCGCCTCGCCCTGCGCGCCGGTCACCTCTGCTGCGGCGAAGCGCCCCAGCTTGTCCAGCGCAGCGCGGTCGCCCTCGTTCACCAGGCCGATGACCTTGGCGCGGGCACTCGGGCCCTGCACGGCAATGATGGCCAGGTCTTCGCGCTCGGTGACCTGCACGTTGAACGGGGCCGCCTGCTCGCGGATCCAGGCCAGGTCCTTTTCCCGGGTCGAGGCATTGACCACCATGCGGAAGAAGTCGTCGGCCAGGAAATAGACGATCAGATCGTCGATCACCCCGCCCTGCGGGTTGAGCATGCACGAATACAGCGCCTTGCCCGGCACCTTGAGCTTGTCCACCGAATTGGCCAGCAGCCGGCGCAGGAACGGGCGCACCTGTGCACCGTGCAGGTCGACCACGGTCATGTGGCTGACGTCGAACATGCCAGCATCGGCACGCACCAGGTTGTGCTCGTCCAGCTGCGAGCCGTAGTGGATGGGCATGTCCCAGCCACCAAAATCGACCATCTTGGCACCGAGCGCACGGTGGGTTTCGTTGAGCAGCGTCTTCTGGGTCATGACCACGGTCCGGGGGATGAAAAGCAAGAGCGCCATTATCCCAGAACGACTGATGCAACGCGTGCCGCGCTGCATCAGTCGTTCCGGCCCCGCATTATCAAGCGGTGCGCGGCGCGAACATGATGACCGCCATACCGGCCAGACACAGCGCAACCCCCAGCAGGTCCCAGCGGCCGGGGCGGATCCCATCCACCACCCACAGCCAGGCCAGCGCGGTGCCGATGTAGACCCCGCCATAAGCGGCGTAGACGCGGCCGCTGGCGGCCGGGTGCAGGGTCAGCAGCCAGGCGAACAGCGCCAGGCTGACCGCGGCTGGCAGCAGCAGCCAGACGCTGCCGCCCTTGCGCAACCACAACCAGGGCAGATAGCAACCGACGATTTCCGCCACCGCCGTCAGGATGAACAGCAACAGCGTCTTCAAGGCAGCGTCTCGCTGGCTTTCACCTGCTGCCAGAGCCGTTCCTGCGCATCGAGGTCGAGGTCGGCCAGGGCCTGCCCATCACCGGCTGCCTGCGTTTCCATCGCGCGGAAGCGGCGCTCGAACTTCAGGTTCGCCTGCCGCAGTGCAGCCCCCACATCCACGTGGGCATGCCGGGCGAGATTGGCGCACACGAACAACAGGTCGCCCAACTCTTCCTGCAGCCGCACCGCATTGTCCTGCACCGGTCCGCGTGCGAACTCGGCGGCCACTTCATCCAGCTCTTCGCGCACCTTGTCCATGACCGGCCCAGGGCCGGGCCAGTCAAAGCCCACCCGCGCGGCGCGCGACTGCAGCTTCACCGCCCGCTGCCACTCTGGCAGCCCACGTGAAATGCCTGCCAGGGCAGAGCTGTCGGTGTACCCCTTGGCCGCGCGCTCGGCCCGCTTGATCGCCTCCCAGTTGATCATCACGTCCCCGGCCCCGGTCACGCCAACCTGCGCGAACACGTGGGGATGACGACGCTGCATCTTGTCGCTGATCGCACGCGCCACCTCGGCGAAACCGAACGCACCCTGCTCGCTGGCCATCTGGGCATGGAACACCACCTGCAGCAGCAGGTCGCCCAGTTCGTCGCACAGGTCATCCAGATCGCCGCGGTCGATGGCATCGGCGACTTCGTAGGCTTCCTCGATGGTGTACGGCGCGATGGTGGCGAAGTTCTGCTCCAGATCCCACGGACATCCCTGCTGCGGATCGCGCAGTCGCGCCATGATGCCCAGCAGGCGTTCCAGTTCGGCAGTGGCAGACATCACAGCTCCAGCGGGCAAGGGGAATCAGTCGGGCATCCAGCTGCGCCAGGGCAGGCGGGTGTCGCCCAGCGCGATGAAGTCGCCATTCAACAGCGTTTCACGCCGGTTGTAGCGGAACGGCTTGCCGGTGGTCGCCGACAGCACCGCGCCACCGGCTGCATGCAGCACGCACTGGCCGGCGGCGGTGTCCCATTCGGCGGTCGGGCCCAGCCGCGGATAGACATCCAGGGTGCCCTCGGCCAGGCGGCAGAATTTCAGCGATGAGCCCTGCGCGATCACCTCGATGTCGCCCATCCGGGCCAGCAGGGCTTCGGTCTCGGGGCTGCGGTGCGAACGGCTGGCCGCCACCCGCAGCGGCGGCAACGCCGGCGCGCGCGCGCGCAGCACCGAATCGTGCATGCCCTCGCGCCGATAGGCCAGCTCACCGCGCATGGCGTGCCAGGCCACGCCCGTGACCGGGGCGAGGACCACGCCGAAGGCCGGCGCGCCCTGGTAGATCAGCGCGATGTTGACGCTGAACTCGTCGTTGCGCTTGACGAACTCACGGGTGCCATCGAGCGGATCCACCAGCCAGTAGGCCCCCCAGTGCTGCCGCACCTCCCAGGGCACCAGCGCGGATTCTTCCGACAGGATCGGCAGGTCGGGGGTGAGCTGGGCCAACCCGCGCTCGATCACGTCATTGGCGGCACGGTCGGCCGCGGTGACCGGACTGCGGTCGGACTTCAGCTCGATCTCGAATGCGGTGGCGTACACCCCCATGATCGCGGCGGCCGCATCCTGCGCGATGGCAATGACGGTCTCGCGCAGATCGGTGGTGAGTTTGATCATGCCCCGCGCCCCAGCCACTCACGGGCAATGAACAGGGCCGCCAGCGAACGCCCTTCGGAGAAATCGTCGCGCAGCATCAACTGATCGAGTTCGGCCAGCTTCCAGGGCACGACTTCCAGCTCCTCCGGCTCGTCGCCGGCCAGCCGTTCGGGATACAGCTCACGCGCCACCACCAGCCAGGACTGGTGGCTCATGTAGGTCGGGGCCAGGGTCATGGCGCGCAGCACGTCCAGACGGTGCGCACCGTAGCCGGCTTCTTCCTTCAGTTCACGGTTGGCCGCCTGCAGCGGGGTCTCACCCGCATCGATCCGGCCTTTCACCAGCCCGAGCTCGTAACGGTGCACCCCGGCTGCGTATTCACGTACCAGCAGCACCGTTTCCGCATCCAGCATCGGCACCACCACCACCGCGCCATGGCCACGGCTGACCAGGCGTTCAAAACGGCGGCGTTCGCCGTTGGAGAACTCCAGGTCCAGGTGCTGGCGCTGGAACGGTCCGCTTTCCTCGTCCGTGATCTGGTGGATGGTAGGCAGCGGGCGACTCATGCGGACAAGCTCGTGGAGGCCGATAGAATGCAGGTTGGTGAAAACGTGTTCATGAGCTCGAAATGCTAGCAGACCCAGCCCCCTCCCCGCTGGCCAGCCAGTGGCGGCAACGCGACCTGGACGTGCTGTGGCACCCCTGCACGCAGATGCGCGAGCACCCAAATACCCTGCCGCTGGTCCCGATTGCGCGGGGTGAAGGCCCCTGGCTGATCGACCACGACGGGCACCGCTACCTCGACGCGGTCAGCAGCTGGTGGACGAATCTGTTCGGCCACGCCGAGCCGCGTATCGGCGCAGCGATCGCGCGCCAGGCCACCCAGCTGGAACAGGTGATGCTGGCCGGCTTCAGCCACGAACCGGCGATCACCCTGGCCGAACGCCTGCTGGCGCTGGCTCCGCGCCAGGCCGGCCGCGCTCCGCTGGCCAAGGTGTTCTACGCCGACAACGGCTCGGCCGGGGTGGAAGTCGCCCTGAAGATGGCCTTCCACTACTTCCGCAACCGGGGCGAACTGCATCGCACCCGTTTCGTGGCACTGGAAAACGGCTATCACGGCGAAACCCTGGGGGCACTCTCAGTGGGCGACATCCCGCTGTACCGGCGCGTGTATGCGCCGCTGCTGACCGAGGCCCTGTTCGCCCCGTCGCCCGATGCCTACCTGGCCGAGCCAGGACAGAGCGCGGCACAGCGCGCACACCAGGCGGCCGACGCGCTGGCCACCCTGTTCGACCAGCATCCCGGCGAGATCTGCGCGGTGATCCTGGAGCCGCGCCTGCAATGCGCGGGTGGCATGCGCATGCACGATCCGGTCTATCTGCAGCGGGCACGTGCGCTGTGTGACGCCAATGGCGCGTTCCTGATCGCCGACGAAATCGCCACCGGGTTTGGCCGTACCGGCACCTTGTTCGCCTGTGAGCAGGCAGGGGTGATGCCCGACCTGCTGTGCCTGTCCAAGGGCCTCACCGGGGGCTTCCTGCCGCTGGCCGCCGTGCTGGCGACCCAGGCGCTGTATGACGCGTTCCTGGATGACAGCCGCGAGCGTGCATTCCTGCATTCGCACAGCTACACCGGCAACCCGCTGGCCTGTTCCGCCGCGCTGGCCACGCTGGACATCTTCGCGCAGGACAACATCATTGCCCGCAACCGCAGCACCGCCGAAGTGATGCGGTCACTGGCCGCGCCGTTTGCGGACCATCCGCATGTGGCCGACGTGCGCCAGGCCGGCATGGTGGTGGCCTTCGAACTGACCCGCAATGGCGACCGGCGCACCCCCTTCCCCGCCGCAGCGCGGGTCGGCCTGCACGCCTACAATGCCGCGCTCAAGCGTGGCGTCGTGCTGCGCCCGTTGGGCGATGTGCTGTACTGGATGCCTCCCTACTGTGTGGAGGACGAGCATCTGGAACTGCTGGCCCACACCACCCTGGCTGCCATCGAGGAAGCTGTCGCATGCGCGTGACCCGTTCGTTCGTTGAGTTCCCGCTGGCCGTTGGCCAGCAGCTTTCCCTGCCTGAAGACGTGGCCAATCACCTGGTGCGGGTGATGCGCCTGCGCGAAGGTGAAAGCTGCGTGCTGTTCAATGGCGACGGGCAGGATTACAGCGCCACCCTGGTCGAACTGGGCAAGCGCAACGCGCAGGTGCGGATTGATGCCGTGCAGGCGCTGCACAACGAATCAGCGCTGTCGATCACCCTGCTGCAAGGCATCGCGCGTGGGGAAAAGATGGATCTGATCCTGCAGAAGGCGACCGAGCTGGGCGTGCACGCCATTGTTCCCGTCAATGCCGAGCGTACCGAGGTGAAGCTGGATGCGGCGCGGGCCGAGAAGCGGCTCGCCCACTGGAACAGCGTGGTGATCTCTGCCTGCGGCCAGTCCGGGCGCGCTCGCGTACCCTCGGTCGCTGCGCCGCAGACCTTGCTGGAGGCGGCGCGGAATGTGCCGGTCGAAGCGCTCAAGCTCACCCTGGACCCGCTGGGCGAGCATCGCCTGTCCACCTTGTCGGCAGCGCCCGGCGGCGTGGTGATTGCGATCGGCCCGGAGGGCGGGTGGTCGCCGCGCGACCGGCAGGCCCTGAAGGAAGCGGGCTTCCAGGGGCTGCAGCTGGGGCCGCGCATCCTGCGTACGGAAACGGCCGGGTTGGCGGCGATTGCCGCAGTGCAGGCGCGGTTGGGGGATATCGGCTGACGGTTTACGCCGCTGCCGGGTGGGCCGCATCCAGCGCCGCTTCCACCGCATCCAGGTCGGGCAGCAGTGCACTGCGCTCGCCCAGCAGCACGCGCATGTGCACACCGGTCGGCAGGGTTTCTTCCGAAGCGTCGGCCAGCAGGCCGTCGCGCGGCACCGCGATCAGCTGCGGGAAGTTCTGCGCCAGCAGCGCGTAGTACGGCCGGCGCGCGTTGCCGCCCAGCGCCTTCAGCACCACCACCTTGTTCTTGCTGGCGACCATCTCGTCGCCCAGCCCGGCCAGGCGCGCGAACGACAGCAGCGGTACGTCCCAGCCGTGCCAGGCCAACTGACCCAGCAGCCACGCCGGGGCGTCGGCCACCGGGTGCACCTGGACGTTGGACATCATTTCGGCCACCGTCGCATTCGGCAGCAGCACGTGCTGCTGGCCGGTCTCGATCAGGACTCCGCGGATTTCGTCGTTGCTGGCGTAGCTCATGG
Source organism: Stenotrophomonas maltophilia (assembly GCA_002387845.1). Taxonomy (GTDB): domain Bacteria; phylum Pseudomonadota; class Gammaproteobacteria; order Xanthomonadales; family Xanthomonadaceae; genus Stenotrophomonas; species Stenotrophomonas maltophilia_AG. The sequence continues at coordinate 16,205 of DGLB01000038.1, forward strand.
TGTCATTCCTGGTAAGGGGCGGCGCAGTGCGTTACTCGCTCACGCCCCAGCGTTCGGCAATGGCGGCGGCCAACTGCGGCGGGTCGCCGGCAGCCATGCCGGCGGCAACCACGGCGCTGGCCGCGATCGGGTCGTAGCAGCCCTCACCGGTCTGCCCGGCCACCCAGCCACCGGCGACGGCCAGCGACAGCGCGTCGTCGACCAGGCGGGCATCGGCTCCACTGAGCATGACGACCGCACTGTGCGATGCCGGCAATGCACTGACCTGCACGCCTTCAACATCGGCAGTGAAGTAAAGGCCCCGGTTCTGCACGCCCACGCCGACGTCGTCGGGCAGGATGTAGGCATTGCCGGCGACCACCGGCTGGTCGGATTCGGCCAGCAGCACCGGCAGCGCCGAGACGCGTGCCATCTGCTTGACCAGGTTGCCGTAACGGCCGCCGTCCAGGCGCATGTAGACCAGCACCGGCACGGCCAGACCGGCCGGCAGCGATGCCAGCAGCCGGCGCAGCGCATCGGGGCCACCGATGCCGGCCAGCACCAGCACCGCGCCCGGCGCGGCATCGCTGGGTGGCAGCTCTGGTTCCAGTTCGACCAGCGACAGACCACCGGTGTGTATGTCAGCGGCGGGCGTGTCCTGGGTTTCCTCGGTCACGGGAGCCCGCTCGGCGGCGGCGGGAACCTCGTCGGCCTCAACCAGCGACCAGCTGCTGTGGTGTCCCACGGCGGCAGGCGGCGCGGCGGCCGGTACCGGCGGCGGCGCGGTGGGGGGCACGGCTGCCGGCTGCTCGGCGGCCTGGATCGCAGCCAGGGCTTCCTCCAGTGACAGCGGCTCGCTGTAACCTTCGCGGGCCGGGTACAGGCCATCAGCCGGCACCTCGGGCGCGGCATCGAAAGCTTCGCGCACGTGGAAGTCCAGCGGCGCATCGGCGTGCAGTTCGGCCGGGGTAACCGGCAGGCCGGGTTCAAGGTCCAGCAGATTTTCCTGCTCCGAACCCGGCGGCAGGACATCCTGGTGACCGTGCAGCTTGGCCACCAGGTGCCGCGCCCAGCGCTGGGCTTCCCAGCCTTCGCGACGGGCAGCCAGTTCGGCCTCATCGAAGATCAGGGTCAGTGCCGGCGAGGCCAGCACCGGGTCCAGCCGCTCCAGTGCTTCCTCGATGGCCGGCTCCAGTGCAACCAGCACCGCAGCAGCGCCGACGCCACGCAGGGTGTCGGCCTCCAGCGTGTTGGGGTCTTCTTCCAGCACCACGCTGGCACCGGCCTGGACCAGCGCTTCACGCAGGCGCTCACGCGCCGGCCCGGTCCGGGCCAGCAGGGCGACCGACAGCGGCGAGATCAACTCATTCTCGGACACGGGCGATCCCCAGCAGGTCATACACGTTTCGCATCAGGTCCAGCTCCTGGTACGGCTTGCCCAGGTAGCGCTGGACACCGATTTCAAAGGCGCGTTGACGGTGTTTGTCGCCGCTGCGCGAGGTAATCATCACGATCGGCACATCCTTGTAGCGCGGGTCGGCGCGCATGGTGGTGGCCAGTTCATAGCCGTCCATGCGCGGCATTTCGATATCCAGCAACATCAGGTCGGGCACGCGTTCTTCCAGGCGCTCCAGCGCTTCGATACCGTCGCGGGCGACCGCCACTTCGAAGTTGTGACGCTCCAGGATGCGGCCGGTGACCTTGCGCATGGTCAACGAGTCGTCGACCACCATCACCAGCGGGACCTGGCGGTCGCTGGCCTGGGCCGTGGTGTCGACCGGCTTGATCGGGTTGGCCTGGTGACGACGTACCAGCGGTGCGACGTCCAGGATCACCACGACGCGGCCGTCACCGGTGATGGTCGCGCCGTAGATACCCGGGACCGAGGCGATCTGCAGGCCGACCGGCTTGACCACGACTTCGCGGTTGCCCAGCACCTGGTCGATGGCCACGGCGGCGCGCAGTTCACCGGCGCGCACCAGCAGCAACGGCACCTGATCCTGGCCTTCGGCCTTGGCCTGGCCCTGGCCGACCAGGGTTCCCAGGTCATGCAGGGCGAACTCTTCGCCACCGTAGTGGTAACCGCCATTGGCCGATTCGAAGCGCTCGCGCGAGATCCGGCCGATACCACTGACCGAGGCGACCGGCACCGCGAAGGTGGTTTCGCCGATCTGCACGAACACGGCCTGGGTGACCGCCAGGGTCTGCGGCAGGCGCAGGGTGAAGGTGACGCCCTTGCCACGCACCGAGTGGATGTCCACCGAGCCGCCGAGCTGGCGTACTTCGTTGTGCACCACGTCCATGCCCACGCCGCGTCCGGCCAGCTGACTGACCTGGTCGGCGGTGCTGAAACCGGCCGCGAAGATCATCGCATCCAGTTCGGCTTCGCTGATCTGCGCGCCGGCGTCGATCAGGCCACGCTGTTCGGCACGGCGACGGATCGCGTCGCGGTCCAGGCCAGCACCGTCGTCGGCCACTTCCAGCACGATTTCCGAGCCTTCGCGGCGCAGACGGATGGCGATTTCGCCTTCCTCCGGCTTGCCTGCCGCGCGACGCTGCTCCGGCGTTTCCAGACCGTGTGCCACCGAGTTGCGCAGCATGTGTTCCAGCGGCGCGACCATGCGGTCGAGCACGTTGCGGTCGAGTTCGCCGTGCGTACCGTCGAGGGTGACGTGCACCTGCTTGCCGGTGTCCTGGCCCGCCTGGCGGACCACGCGACGCAGGCGCGGCACCAGGCCATCGAACGGCACCATGCGCGCGCGCATCAGGCCATCCTGCAGCTCCGAGCTGACCCGCGACTGCTGTTGCAGCAGCACGTCGTACTGACGCGACAGGTCATCCAGCACGCCCTGCAGACCGCCAAGGTCGGCTGCCGATTCGTTCAGCGCGCGGCTGAGCTGCTGCAGCGTGGAGAAGCGGTCCAGTTCCAGCGGATCGAACTTGTGGTCGGCCTGGTCCTGCTCGCGCTGATAACGGGCGACGATCTGCGCTTCGGTTTCCAGATCCAGACGACGCAGCTGATCGCGCAGACGGGCGTTGGTGCGGTCCAGTTCGGCCATGGCACCGCGGAAGGCACCCAGCTGCTGTTCCAGACGCGAGCGGTAGATCGCCACTTCACCGGCATGGTTGACCAGACGGTCAAGCAGGTCGGCGCGCACGCGCACCTGTTCCTGCTGCGGACGGGCCAGCATGTCGTCATCGGCTGCAGCCTCCAGCTGCACCGGTGCCGACAGCGGAGCCAGTTCGGCCAACGGTGCGCGGGGTTCGACCACGATCGGAGCGACCGGGGCGGCGGCGACGGCCTCGACCGGCGGCAGCGCCGGCTCAGGCGCAGCAACCACGGCAGCGGGCACTGCGGCTTCCGGCAGATCGGCGTGCGACAGTTCCTCTTCAGCTGCGGCAGCGACCACGGTTTCGACCGGCGAGACTTCGATCTGCACCGGCTCGTCGATCTGCACCGGCTCGTCGATCTGAACCGGTTCGTCGACCGTAACCGCCACCTCCTCGACCGCGAGTTCGGGCGTGACCGGCACAACGGCTGCCACGTCCTCGACGTCGTCCTCCACGTGTTCGACGCGCCCCAGGGTGCGCTGTTCGAACGCGTTGATCAGGTCGGCCGGCATGGCGACCGCCTGATGGTTGCCGGTACGGGTCAGCATCTGGTGCAGGCGGTCGAAACCACGCTCCAGCAGCTTGACGTCAGCGCGATCAATATCGGTACGGTTGGCGGCCACGACTTCCAGCAGCGACTCGATGCTGTGGCCGAGGTCGCCGATGGCGTTGATCCCGGCCATGCGTGCACCACCCTTCAGGGTGTGCAGGTCACGCTGCAGCCCGGCCACCACTTCGCGGTCTTCCGGCGCATCGCGCAGCTCGCTGATCAGGCCGTCGCAGTGATCCAGCAGGTCCTTGCCTTCTTCCACGAAGATATCCACCAGCTCGCGGTCGAGCTGGCTGAAATCCAAGGGTTCGACGTCGTCCTGGTCGTCCAGCACGTCCTCGTGCGCGGCCTCGTGCGCTACTGCGGCGACCAGCGGTGCGTCTTCCAGCTCAAACAGCGGTGCGGCGTCGGCTGCCGAACCGGCTTCAACACCGGCGAAGGCATCGCTGTCGTTCTGGCCTGCCAGGGTGACGTCCAGCGACAGCAGGCCGTCGTCGGCCTCGCGGGTGTCGCCATCGACCACGGTCAGGCCGTCGTCCAGCGCCTGCTGCAGGTCGACCGGCTCACCGAAGCCGGGGACCGGCGGCAGGACGTCGTCAAGTGCGTGGCCCGGGTCTTCCACCGGGTCGGTGACCAGCGCCGGGTCGAAGTACTGCGACAGATCTTCGGCACCGGTGAGTTCCACCGCATCCAGACCCGCATCGACAGCCGGGGCAACGGGTGCGTCGGCACGGGTGTCTTCAACAACGACGCCCGCTTCCACCTCGACCACGTCTAGGCCCACCGGCAGGTCGGCGTTGAAGTAGGCCGACAGGTCATCGCTACCGGTCAGCTCCTGCACGACCAGGGTGTCTTCAGCGTCCTCGGCAACCGGTGCCGGCTCGGCGTCGAAGGCGACCACGTTCAGCTGGTCGGCCTCGACGATGGCCTGCTGCAGTTCCGGCGCACTGGTTTCGTCCAACGTCGCCAGGTCGCCCTGCACGTCGAACTGCGCGGCCAGCGCGGCCAGCTCCTGGGCAGTGGCATCCTGCGCGTCGCGCAGGTTGTGTGCCGGCGTCGGCTCGAGCGCCATGGCTTCCTCGGCGTCGTCCTCCAGCTCGTCCATGTCAGGCTCGTCGGCGACCAGCGCCGGCCAGCGGGCTTCGGGCAGGGTTTCGGCCAGGGCCTGCAGACGCGCGGCCAGCTCGGCCTGCGCCGGAATGCGCGGAGCCGGTGCCTGCAGCGCCTGCATGGTGGTGCGGATGGCAGCAGCGGCAGCATCAAGGGCGGCCACGCCATCCGCATCCGGCAGTGCATCGGCGGCCAGCGAACGCTTGATGAAGCTTTCCGCGGCCCCGGTGACAGCCGTGATTTCCGGCACGTCGGTCATCGCGAACGCACCGTTCATGGTGTGCACGGCGCGCAGCAGCGCATCGGTGACCGGCTGCGGGGTGACCTTCGCCTGCTGCAACCAGGTCTGCAAGGTGCCGTGATGGGTTTCGACTTCGGCTTCGAGGATCTCACGCAGCACGTCGTCGATGTTGGCCGGGGTGCCGGTCAACACGTCTTCGACGACAGCTTCTTCGGCGAAGGCCGCTTCGACCTCCGCCTCGATCACGGCCGGCGCTTCGACCGGCGCTTCGACCGGCGCAACGGTGGCGGCAGCCGGACGCTGCAGCGGCACGTGGAAGGTCTCCTCGCCCGCAGCAACACGGTCGGCGATCGCCTGCATGGCCTGCAGGTCGGCGTGCACGCGGCTGCCATCACGCAGCGCGGCGTTCAACTGCGGCAGCACCTCGTACGCCTGGGTGACCATGGCCACCACGGCCGGCGACGCCGGGCGGGTACCGTCGAGCACGCGGTTGAGCATGCCTTCGATCTTCCAGCTGAACTCACCCAGCGTGCGCGCACCCACCAGACGCCCACTGCCCTTCAGGGTGTGGAACACGCGGCGGATCGGACGCAGGCGGTCCAGGTTGTCCGGCGCGGCGCGCCAGACCGGCAACAGGTTGCCCAGGTTGACCAGTTCCTCGTCGAACTCTTCAATGAAGACGTCGCGGATGTCCTGGTCGATGTTCTCGCCGTCGTCCTCGAAACCGGCTTCGATGCTGTCCACGGTGTCGACGACAGGGTCGCCGGAAACAGCTTCGGTCGGTTCCGGCAGTGCCGGCGCAGTGCTGAACTGCGCCGCCGCCGCGTCGAGCTCGGCCAGGAAGCGGGCCGACTCGTCATCCAGCTCGATCTTGCCGATCACCGCTTCCTGCACGTTCGCGACCGGAGCCTGCGAAGACACGGCCACCGGTTCGGCAGCGGCCGGCACATCCTCGAGGGCGGCGTCGGACTGCAGGAACGCCGGCAGCGCTTCCACGTCGAGGGCGGTACCCGGCTCGATCGTGTCATCCACGTTCAGCGACAGCACGTCGCCGGCATTGTGAAGCGCCTCGTCGACGGTGAATTCGATGGGCTCGTCGTGCAGCTCCAGCACGTCGCTTTCGGCGGCCACCGGGTCGAACACCGAACCGGCGGTAATCGGCGATGCAGCTGCGGTGTCGAGGTCGGCCTCGATGCCTGCTTCGACCTGGAAGCCGTCCAGTGAGATCGGGGCGATATCCAGCGCCGCGCCATCCCAGCGACCGGTAGCGTCATCGCCCTCGGCCTGCACCGGATCGAAGCTGGCAAAGGTAGGGGCCACTTCATCGTGCGCGGATTCAGCCGCAGCGGCTTCGGCGCGGTCTTCATGGGCCAGCGTCCACTTCGGCGCATCCGCTGCGACCGGCGCGGTGGAGGCCTCAAACACCAGAGGCGGCAGCACACGTGCGACCGGCGCTTCAGCCGCCGGGGTATCGGCAGCCGCTTCAACCGCAACCGGCATCACCGTCGCAGGTGCCGGGTCGAAGGTGAAGTCCGGAAGCGGAACCGGGGCGACTTCGCCCGGCGCAGGTGCCGCCGGGGTAACCTCGACCGGCACCGGCTCGACCGCGACCGCGGCCACCGGCGCAATCGGCTCCGGCGTGACCGGCTGCACCGGCGTTTCCGCCTCGGCGGCAGCCTGCTGCTCGGCCGGCAGCGGCCAGTAGCGCAGCGTTTCCAGACTGGTGCGGGTGATGTCCAGGATGTCTTCGCGACCCGGGCGGCGCTCGCGCAGCGCTTCCAGGTAGTACTCCAGGCTGGCCATGGCGTCGGCCAGGGTGTCCAGCTGGCGACCGCTCGGCACACGCTGGCGGCCAATCAGTTCCACGGCGATGTACTGGCGCACGCCCTGCAGGTAGTCGGCCGGCAGCGGCAGGTCGAGCATGCGCAGTGCACCGGCGACTTCGCCGAGCAGGCGCGGCACCTCATCCAACTGCTGGTGGTTCCAGTTGGTTTCGATGAAGGCCACGAAATGTTCGCGGGCAGCGGCAAAATTGGCGATCGCCTCATGCGCCAGCACTTCCAGCGTGCGACGGCCTTCCACCGCGCTCGGATCGTCTTCGCCGCTGCCGCTGGCCCCCAGGTGCGCCACCTGGTCATCCAGCGACGCATCCACGTACAGCAGCGCGCCGGCGATATCCAGCAGCATGCCTTCGTCGATCTGCTGTTCGCCCTGCACCACGCTGGTGAGCGCATCACGCTGCTGCACGACCACGCCGCGGGCCACGCCCAGGCCCATCATGCCCAGGGTATCGGCGACCGCGCCCAGTTCGTTGACCTGGGTCTGCAGCTGGGCCGGCTCGCCGCCGGTACGCAGGTGCAGGTCCAGCGCATCCTTGATGCGCAGCAGTTCTTCCTTGACCGCATTGCCCACGGTGTCGAGCAGCTCACGGTTGCGGCCGCTCAGGCTGCCGCGCGCGTGGTCCAGCTCGGCTTCGGTAGCACTGGCGCTGTCCGGGGCGAATGCGAACAGCACGCTTTCATTGATGCCCGGTGCGCCGCGCGCGGCGCGGATCTCGTTGAGCAGCGGCAGCAGCACGATCGGAATATCGCGGTGGCCGTTCTGCAGACGCTCCAGGTAATCGGGCAGCAGCACGCTGCCGCGCATCAGGGTGGCACAGGCTTCGTCACGGTCCGGCACCTGGCCCGCACCGACGGCGTTGGCCAGCTGCTCCATTTCTTCGGCGACCATGGCCGGGGCGTACAACTCCACCATGCGCAGGGTGCCCTGCACCTGGTGCAGGTAGCCGGCGCAGAAGCGCATGCGGCTGCCGTCGGCCGGATCTTCCACGAAGTACTCGACCTCGTTGCGCACCTGGCGCAGGGTCTCGTCCAGCTCCGGCTTGACCCAGCCCAGGGCGGCGTGGCTCATGGCATCGCGCAGCGTGCTCATGCCGGTTCTCCCGGCAGGTGGGCGCGCGTGTCGTGCTGTGATTTCTCGCGATGCATCATCTGCTGATTCCTTCCCTCTTCGCGCTGCCTGCGGGTCACGCCGGCAGCTTGAAGTCGGCAACCGAGCGGCGCAGGTCGGCCGCCAGCTGTGCCAAATGACCGATCGACTCGGCGGTCTGTCCCGCACCCTGCGAGGTCTGGCCGGTAATCTGACGAATCACGCCCATGGTGCGGGTGATGTCCGATGCGGCCGACGACTGCTGCTGGGCGGCGATGGAGATGTTCTTGATGAGGTTGTTGAGCGCGTTGGACACGCGTTCAATTTCGGTCAGCGCGGTGCCGGCGTCTTCGGCCAGGCGCGCACCGGACACCACTTCGGCGGTGGTCTGCTCCATCGAGCTGACCGCTTCGTTGGTATCGGCCTGAATCGCCTGGACCAGGTTTTCAATGCGTCGGGTCGCACCGGACGTGCGTTCTGCCAGGCGCTGCACTTCGTCGGCCACGACCGCGAAACCGCGACCGGCTTCACCGGCCGAGGCCGCCTGCACGGCCGCGTTCAGTGCCAGGATGTTGGTCTGCTCGGAAATGTCGTTGATCAGTTCCACGATCGAGCCGATTTCCTGCGAAGACTCACCCAGGCGCTTGATGCGCTTGGAGGTTTCCTGGATCTGGTCACGGATCTGGTCCATGCCCTGGATGGTTTCGCGCACCACGCCGGCACCCTCGGCGGCGATGACCACCGAGCGCTGTGCCACGTCGGCCGATTCGGCGGAGTTGCGCGACACCTGTTCAATGCTCGACGCGATTTCGCCGATGCGGTCGGACGCCGAGGTGATCTGGTTGGCCTGGTGGCCGGCCGCTTCGGCCAGCTGCATCGCGGTGGCCTGGGTTTCCTGGGTCGACACGGCAACCTTGGCCGAAGTGTCGTTGATGGTGGTCACCAGGTGACGCAGCTCGTCCACGGCGTAGTTGATTGCGTCGGCAATCGCGCCGGTCATGTCCTCGGTCACCGAGGCCTTCACGGTCAGGTCGCCTTCACCCAGCGAGCTGATTTCGTCCAGCAGCCGCATGATCGCCTGCTGGTTGCGGCTGTTGAATTCCACCTGGGTCTGGTAACGCAGTTCCTGCTCGCGTGAGCGGCTGCGCACGGAGCTGCTGACGAAGCCGATGATGGCGATCAGCGACAGCGCACCGGACACCACGCCCAGCCAGAAGTTCGGGAACAGGCGGGTGTCGCGCACCGAGCCGAACGAGGAGAAGGCGTCGAACAGCTTCTTGCTGTCGTCCAGCATCTTGCCCGAGCCGGCGGTCAGGGCGGCAGCCGAGGACTGTGCCGAGAACAGCTGGCGCGAGCTGGCCAGGATCGCGTCGGCGTCCTGCTTCATGGTGTCCCACTGCTTCTGCGACTGTTCCAGCGCGGCCAGCGCGGCGGCGTTGCGGACCGGCGCGATGCCGAGTTCCTCGTTGCCGTTGCGCAGCGCATCCAGCACCTGGGTGAACACCACCGAGTCGCGCGCCAGTGCGTCACCCGCGGCGGCGGCGTTGGTGCCACCGGCGCGCATTTCGGTTACCCGGCGGGCCATCGAGCCGATCACCACGACCTGCTGCAGCGCGTTGTACACCTGCGAAGCGGGCGCGCCGCTGGCGGACATGGCGCGAACCACTTCGTTCAGCTGCGCCTGCAATGCCGGCACCCCGTTGACGAAGTTGTTGGCATTGCCGGCCAGGGCCAGTACCGCCGGCTCACTGGCCACCAGCTGCGAAGCGCTTTTGCCAAGCGGCTCCCAGGTCTGGGTCAGCTGGTTCAGCGGACCGGCCACCGTGGTCACCGTGCCATAGCGCCCTTGCAGGCTGCTGACCGTGCTTTCGATGCGCGACTTGGTGTCCTTGAACGCGGTGAACGCCTGCGCGTTGCCCGAGACCGCTTCACGGCCCTGGTTGGCCAGCTGCTGCGAGAGCACCTGCAGGTCGGCTGCACCGGTGCTGGCACCGGCCAGGCGGCTGCCCTGCCAGGTCGCCACGCCGGTGTTCACACCGAATGCGATCATCGACAGGGCCAGCAGGCCGAGCCAGAAATTGGTTCCCACCGTGCCCAGCTTGCCGGCCTTGGCGGTTTCCGAAGAAGTACTCATCGTTCAACCTCGATCTTCAATGCAGTAAGGAAGGCAGCAGCGATCAGGCCGCGGCCTGCCTGAATTCGGGGGTACGCGACAGCAGGGACAGCGAGAACACGCCCCAGTCATGGCCGTCGCTGTGGAAGGCACGATCCACGAAATGGGCATAGCGGCCGGCGGCCAGGTCGCCGATGGCGGTGTCCTGATCCTGGTCGAAGCTGCGCTGGCCGAACAGTTCGTCAATGGTCAAGGCGACGTCGCCGCCCGCCTGGCGCATGATCAGCACGCGCTGGCCTTCCTGCTGGGTGGTGCGCTCGCCTTCAAGGAAGCAGCGAAGGTCCACCACCGGGAACAGGTTGCCGCGCAGATTGCCGACCCCGAGCAGCCACGGATGGGCCCCTGGGACAGGGGTCACCGGCGGCATCGGCACGATTTCCACCACCTCGCGGAAGTCGGAGACCAGCCGGCGGCTGCCGACACGGTAGCCCACGCCACGCCACAGGTCCTGGGCGAACTGACGCTCGGGCAGCTGCACCGCATGGGCGAGGCTGCGTCGTTCGTAGGCTTCAAGGATGTCGAAGGGAGAGCGCATCAGGGCACCGTTTCGTTGGACTGTGCGATCAGCTCGTTGATACGCGCGATCAGCTCTTCCCTTTGCGGCGGCTTGACCATGTAATCGCTGGCCCCTTGGCGCAAGCCCCAGACGCGGTCGGTTTCCATGTTCTTGGTGCTGACGATGATGACCGGGATGTTCTTGGTCGGTCCTTCGCGCGTGAGCTTGCGGGTCGCCTGGAAACCACTCATGCCGGGCAGCACCACATCCATCAGGATGAGGTGCGGCGACTTCTCCTGCACCAGCGTGATCCCGTCTTCGGCATTGGCGGCGTGGAACACTTCGTGCCCGGCCGCAGTCAACCATTGCGTGAACACCGCCTGGTCAGTCGGTGAATCCTCGATCAGAACGATACGAGCCATTGTGCCTTTCCCCCCTGGTCAGGCGTTTACGTATGTGCGGATGGCACCCAGCAGTTCTTCACGCGTGAAAGGCTTGGTCAGGTACTGCTCCGAGCCCACGATGCGCCCGCGCGCCTTGTCGAACAGGCCGTCCTTGGAGGACAGCATGATCACCGG
>DGLB01000038.1:27450-46926 GCA_002387845.1 Stenotrophomonas maltophilia
CGCGGCATCATGATGTCCACGAAGATGATCTGCGGCTGTTGGTCGGCGATCTTGGCCAACGCCTCGAAACCATCGGTCGCGGTCACCACCTCGCAGCCTTCGCGCTTGAGCAGTGTTTCAGCGGTCCTGCGAATGGTCTTCGAATCATCGATGACCATGACTCTCAGCCCTGCGAGTTCCCCACCCGCAGCCATGTTTTCAGTCATTACCTTTCCCCGAGCGCGCGACGCTTGTGCCTGATGATCGGACGTCGCTGCGAAAGCGTATCTATATCCCACCGGGCTTCCGGCATCAAGGGTCTGGCGTGCAGCCCAAGCCACTCGCGCCCCCGCCCGACCGTATCACCCCCGAACTGCGCAAACCGTGAAGGCGGCAAACGCAGCGTTCCGCCCAGTCAGGGAAGCCGCCGCCCCCCGATTGAAGCTACCATCAGCGCCTGCCCGCCAGGTTGTGACCATGCCGTTGAATGTCATCGTGGTGATGGACCCCATCGCCCACATCAAGATCGCCAAGGACACCACGTTCGCCATGTTGCTGGAGGCCCAGCGCCGTGGCCATGCCCTGCATTACGTCAGCCCCGGGGGGCTGGCCCTGCGCGACGGCGTGGCGGTCGCCCGTACGGCCCCCCTGCAGGTGCGCGACGACAAGGCCGGCTGGTTCACCCTGGGCGAATTCAGCCAGACCACCTTCGGGCCCGGCCAGGTGGTGCTGATGCGCAAAGACCCGCCAGTGGATGCCGAGTTCATCTACGACACCCAGGTGCTGGCGGTGGCGCAGCAGGCCGGGGCCCTGGTGGTGAACGACCCGCAGGGCCTGCGCGACTACAACGAGAAGCTGGCCGCCCTGCTGTTCCCGCAGTGCTGCCCGCCAACCCTGGTCAGCCGACGCCACGCCGACCTGAAGGCGTTCGTGCTTGAACATGGCCAGGCAGTGCTGAAGCCGCTGGACGGCATGGGCGGGCGCTCGATCTTCCGCAGCGGCAGCGGCGACCCCAACCTGAATGTGATCCTGGAAACCCTGACCGACGGCGAGCGCAAGCTGGCCCTGGCGCAGAAGTTCATCCCCGACATCACCGCGGGCGACAAGCGGATCCTGCTGGTCGATGGCGAACCGGTGGACTACTGCCTGGCCCGCATCCCGCAGGGCGACGAATTCCGCGGCAACCTGGCGGCCGGCGGCCGCGGCGAGGGCCGACCGCTGAGCGACCGCGACCGCTGGATCGCCGCCCAGGTGGGACCGGAGATGAAGCGCCGCGGCATGCGCTTCGTTGGCCTGGACGTGATCGGCGATTACCTCACCGAGGTGAATGTGACCAGCCCGACCTGCGTGCGCGAACTGGATGCCCAGTTCGGCCTGAACATCGCCGGCACCCTGTTCGACGCCATCGAGGCCGGCCTGCCGCAATGAGTGCCACGGCTGCCCCTCTGCCCCCCCATCAGACGCGCGAGTCGCAACGCCTGGGAGCCACCCTGGCGCTGTCGGCACTCGTGCACGGCCTGCTGATCCTGGGGGTGGGGTTCGCGGTAAGCGACCAGGCCGCACTGGTGCCAACGCTGGATGTGATCTTCAGCCAGACCCAGACCGCGCTGACCCCGAAACAGGCCGACTTCCTCGCCCAGGCCAATCAGCAGGGGGGCGGTGACCACGACACCGCCCAGCGCCCCCGCGACAACCAGACCGGCATCGTGCCGCAGCCGCAGGCCGGGCTTTCACCGGTGCCGCAGCAACGCCAGGATGCTGCCCGCCCGCCGCCGCCGCAGGCCCGGGTGGTCTCGACCCGCAACAGCCCGGATACCGTGGCCGACGCGCAGTCGCAGCCACTGCCGGACGAGCCGCGCCCGGACGCACCGCTGACCGCGCGCGAGCAGCGCGATGCCGAGATGGCGCGACTGGCCGCCGAAGTGCACCTGCGCTCGGCCCAGTACGCCAAGCGCCCGAACCGCAAGTTCGTTTCTGCCAGCACCCGCGAATATGCCTATGCCAACTACCTGCGCGCCTGGGTGGATCGGGCCGAGCGCGTCGGCAACCTGAACTACCCCGACGAAGCGCGGCAACGCCGGCTCGGCGGCCAGGTGGTCATCACCGTTGGCGTGCGCCGCGACGGCAGCGTGGAAAGCGCCCGCATCCTGCGCAGCAGCGGCACCCCGCTGCTGGATGAAGCGGCGCTGCGCGTGGTGCGCCTCGCCCAGCCCTACCCGCCGCTGCCGGAGAGCAAGGACGACGTGGATATCCTGCAGGTCACCCGGACCTGGATGTTCCTGCCGGGCGGTGAACTGCGCGACGACCGTTGACGGTCGGGCGAATGATCACCCCTGCTTTGCGGCGCGCGCGGCCTGCTGTTCGACCAGGGTCAGGGCGACGTTGTTGCGCAGATAGGCCGGCTCGACGCGCTCGGGGGCGGTGACCTCGCCGCGTTCGTACATCGGCACCGCCAGCGCCAGCACATCAGAGGCACGCGGCAACGCCTGCGCATCCACACCGTCCAGCTGATCTGCCAGGCGGGTGGCCAGCAGGCCGCCCGCAGCGCCAAAGCCGGTGCCGACGCCGAACCAGCGACTGCCCTCCGGCAGTTCGACCGCCTCCGGCGCACACACCACTTCCTCGCCCCGCAGCTGCCATACGCCATCCACCCGCACCTGCCGGGCCACGTAAACCTCACCCATGCGCGCGTCGATGCTGGCCAGCACGTGGTCCTGGCCGGCCGGTGCGCGCAGCGCCAGCGCCTGCAGGGTCGACACCGGGATCAGCGGGCGGTCCAGCGCCAGCGCAATGCCCTGGGCAATGGCAATGGCCAGGCGCACGCCGGTGAACGCGCCCGGCCCCCGCCCCAGCGCGATGGCATCCAGCTGCGAGCGCGCAATCCCGGCTTCGGCCAACAGCTGTTCGGCCCACGGCAGGCTCAGCTCGGCATGACGACGCGGAGCCAGCTCGAAGCGCTCATGCACCTGGCCGTCCACGTAGACAGCAACGGAACAGGCTTCGGTGGCGGTTTCAAAGGCGAGCAGTTTCATGGGCACGGCGGAGTGGTCAGAACAGGGAGGTCGGGAACGGAGCGTCGGCACTGTCGGTGGCATGCACCGGGTCCGACCCGGCGGCGGCCGGTGCCCATTGTGGCGCAAAGAAGGCCTGCACATCGGCCAGCGCCCGGGTGCGCCGGAACGGCGGCAGTGAATCCATGAAGATCCGCCCATAACCGCGCGTGGTCAGGCGTGGGTCGCACAGCACCAGCACGCCACGATCGGTCTCGCTGCGGATCAGCCGCCCGACGCCCTGCTTCAGCGCGATCACGGCCTGCGGCAGCTGTTCGTCGCGGAACGGATTGCCGCCCTCGCGCCGGATGGCCTCCAGTCGCGCCTCGAACACCGGGTCATCCGGCGCGGCGAACGGCAGCTTGTCGATGACCACCACGCTCAGCGCGTCGCCCACCACGTCCACGCCTTCACGGAAGCTGGCCGAGCCCAGCAGCACGCCATTGCCGGACGCGCGGAACCGCTGCAGCAAGGTGGCGCGCGGAGCCTCGCCCTGCACGAACAGCGGCCACGGTCCGTCGCGCAGGGCTTCGGCCGCCTCGCGCAGCGCGCGGTGCGAGGCAAACAGCAGGAACGCGCGGCCTTCGGAGGCCTGCAGCACCGGCGTGAGCGCGGCGATCAGGGCGGTGCCGAAGCCGCGCGCGGCCGGGTCCGGCAAGCCGGTGGGCAGATAACACAGGGCCTGTTGTCCCCAGTCGAACGGGCTGGGCTGCAACAGGGTGACCGGATCGTCCAGCCCCAGGCGCTGGGCGATGTGCTCGAAATGCCCATCCACGGTCAGCGTCGCAGAGGTGAACACCCAGGCCGCCATGGAACGCTGCCGGTGCTCGCGCAATGGGCCGGACACATCCATCGGCGTGCGCTGGCAGCGGAAGCCGCGTGGCGTGAGCTCGTACCACAGCACATCAGCGCCGTTCGGCAGCAGCTCCGGGTCGGCTTCGAAATCGAGCAACGGTGCATCATCGCCCAGCCAGCGCGACAGCCGCGACACCGCCTCGAGCGCGCGTGCGTGGCAGGCATCCAGTCCAGGCGAGGCCTCGCGCACGCCGTCCAGCGCATCGCGAAGTGCCACCAACGCACTCATTGCGGCGTCGAAACCGTCGCGCACCTGCGGCACGGCCAGTGCCCGCCATTGGGTGCCGCGGGCGGGAAGTCCGTCCATGGCGGTGCGCAGTTCGCGCAGGGCTTGTTCCAGCGCGTCTGCCGGACCCTGCAACGCGGCCTGGGCACCGGCCACGCTGCGACTCTCTGCCAGGCAGTCGCGGGCCAGTTCCTGCCACGGCCGCATGCCGAAGCCTTCGCCGAAGAAGTTGGCGGCCAGCTCCGGCAACTGGTGGGCTTCGTCGATCACGAACGCCTGCGCGCCGGGCAGGATTTCGCCGAAACCTTCCTGCTTCAAGGCCAGGTCAGCGAGCAGCAGGTGATGATTGACCACCACCACGTCGGCGGCCTGCGCCCGCTGCCGCGCCTGCACCACGAAGCAGTCCGACCAGAATGGACAATCGGTGCCCAGGCAGTTGTCCACGGTGGAGGTGACCAGTGGAAACAAGGGGGAATCTTCGGGCAGGGCATCCAGCTCGGCCATGTCGCCATGCCGGGTGCGCCCCGACCAGGCCAGGATGCGCTGGAACTGGGCCACCTGTTCCAGCGTGCTGAAACGCGGCTCGCCGCGCGCCTGCTGCAGCCGGTAGCGGCACAGGTAGTTGGCGCGCCCTTTCAGCAACGCACTACTGTGGCCGACGCCCAGTGCGGCACGCACGCGCGGCAGATCGCGATGGTAAAGCTGATCCTGCAGCGCCCGGGTGCCGGTGGAGATGATGATCTTCAAGCCCGACAGCAGCGCCGGCACCAGGTAGGCAAAGGTCTTGCCGGTGCCGGTGCCGGCCTCGGCCAGCAGCAGGTCACGCTGTTCGAAGGCGTCGGCGATGGCCGTGGTCAGGCGCAGCTGCGCGGGGCGGGCAACAAACGCATCCAGGTGGCTGGCGAGCGCGCCGCCCTCGCTGAGGGCGTCGCTGCTGGCGTGGGCAAGACCGATCATGCGGCCATTGTACGGCCGTCAATATCGTTTGATGCCCGGCACCGTGCAGCCCTGGATCTGGGCACGCGCGGACACCGCATTTTCCTGCTCACCACGCGCCAGGCGCGACTGCTCGATCGTCGCCCAATGGCGACGGCACAGCGGACCGGTTTTCGAACCCAGCTCCACCGCCTTGCGTGCCAGCGCTTCGGCCTGCACCCAGTCAGCCTGCAGCAGGGCCACCTCGGCGCGCTCCTGCAGCACCGCCGGATCACCTTCGGATACCTGCAACGCCTGGTCCAGGGCCTGCGCCGCACCGGCCAGATCGCCGGCCTGGCGCTTGCCCTGCGCGACCACGCGCAGGTCTTCCACACCACCGTCGCGCAGCGGCTGCACATCCAGTTCGGTGTCGTCCTTGCCCGCGGCGGCATCCACCGCTGCCAGGCGCTGCGCCGGCGGGGTGGTGTCGACCGGCTTCACCGGCGCGGTGGAGGACACACAGCCGGCCAGCACCAATGCACAGGCGGAAGCGAGAACGGAAAGATGAAGACGGTTCATGCGCGGCGACCTCGAAAACGACTCAACGAGCCGGGGGAGTGGCTGCCGGGGCGGCAGCGGCCGGCTCGGCAGCCGGCTCGGGTTTCTTGTCCAGGCCGAACCAGCTGCGCCAGCCACCGCCTTCGCTCTGCCCGTCGCCACCCTCGCCTTCCGGCAACGCGCTGGGCGGTGCGCAGGGCGCATAGTTCGGCGCGTAGCCGACCACGAACGGGAACCGGCGCGCGCCCGGACAGGCGTCGTCAGTGGCGGCCATGCCACCGGCTTCCACCGGTTGCCAGTCCAGGCCCTTGTTGTTGACCTTCAGCGGCGCGCTCGGCAGCCGGCTGAAGATGCCCGACCACACGCGCATCGCGCCGGTGGCACCGAACAGGCCGGTCTGCTCGTTCTGGTCGTTGCCCATCCAGACCACCGCCAGGTGGTCGCCGGTGTAGCCGGCGTACCAGCTGTCGCGGCCATCATTGGACGTACCGGTCTTGCCGGCCGGCTGCAGGCGACCGAGGCCGTCGGCATTGAGGCGCTGCGCGGTTCCGCTGGAGACCACCTGCTGCAGGCCGATGCTGATCAGGTTGGCGGCAATCGAGTCGCCTTCCTGGGCCGGGGCCGGGCTCTTGTCATAGCGCTTGAGCAGCTTGCCCTGCGGATCCAGCACACCACGCACCGCGTGCAGCGGCTGGATTTCGCCACCCGAGGCCAGGAACTGGTACAGCTGCGCCATCGCGTACGGGCTCTGGTCGGTCGAGCCCAGGATCACCGATGGATTGCTCTCGGCCTTCAAGCCGGCCAGCACGTGGATCAGCTGGGTGACCCGCTCGGGTCCCACCTGCATCCCCACCCGCACGGTGGCCTGGTTGTAGGAGTTGGCCAATGCATCGATCAGGCGCACCGTGCCGTGGCTGCGGTTGTCCGCGTTGCCCGGCGTCCAGCGTTTGCCCCGGCTGAGCTGCACCGTGACCGGAGAGTCATCGACGAAGGTCGCCAGCGAGTACTTGTCCGGCTGCGCCAGCGCCAGCAGATAGACAAACGGCTTGAGCAGCGAGCCGACCGGGCGCTGCGCTTCGATGGCCCGGTTGAATCCGGGTTCGGCGACGTCGCGGCTGCCGACCACCGCCAGCACGTCACCGTTGTGCACATCGGTGAGCACCAGGCCGGCCTGCAGTTCCGGTCGGCGCTTGTTTTCAAGCGACTTGATCGTCCTGGTGACCGACCCTTCGGCATAGGCCTGCGCCGAAGGCGACATGCCGGTCATCACGCTCAAGCCGGCCCCCTGCAGGACCGACTCGGGGTAGTCGTGCCCCAGCTGGCGACGCACCAGGTCGACATAGGCCGGGAAACGATTGGCCGCGATCAGTCCCGGCACCTTGGGCACGCCCAGCGGTGCCTTGAGCGCACGGTCGAGCTCGGCCTGGTCGATCAGACCATTTTCGTGGAGTTTGCCCAGCACGAAGTTGCGCCGATCCAGCGCGCGCTCGGGATTGCGGCGCGGGTCGTAGTACGAGGGTCCCTTGACCAGTCCGATCAGCAGCGCGATGTGTTCGGTGTTGAGCGAGGACAGGTCGCGGCCGAACCAGAATTCCGCACCGGAGGACATGCCGTGGATGGCCTGGCTGCCGCGCTGACCCAGATAGACCTGGTTGAGATAGGCCTCGAGGATGGTGCGCTTGTCGTAGCGCGCCTCCATGATCAGCGCGTACAGCACTTCATTGAACTTGCGGGTGACGGTCTGTTCCTTGCCGATGCCCAGCAGCCCGCTGCGGGCCAGCTGCTGGGTCAGCGTGGACGCGCCCTGCCGGCTCTGCCCGCCCGAGCGCACGGTCACCCAGACGGCCCGGGCGATGCCGCTCAGGTCGATGCCGTGGTGACGGTTGAAATCCTTGTCTTCCACGGCCTGCAGACCCGTCACCAGCAGTTCCGGCGTCTCTTCCAGCCGCACCAGGCGACGTTCTTCCTGCTTCTGCCCGTACAGGGTGGCGATACGTGCCGGGTCCAGACGGGCGGCCTTCAGGGCCTTGCGGTTGCCGGCATCACGCAGCGAGGCAACCTGCCCGCCGGAAACGGTCAGCTCGACCCGTCGCGGCGCCACCGGACCGTCCACGTCGTTGTAGCCACGGCTGGAAATGACGAAACGTCCGCCTTCCTGGCTGAACGTCGCCGGTGACTTGCCGGTGCCGTCGTCGCGGTACGCCGCAGCCGCCAGTTCGGTCTTCAGCGTCTGCACGTCCATCGCCACGCCCGGGGCCAGCGCCAGCGGGCGCGCGTAGACCCGGGTGGGAATCTGCCAGCGCAGTTCACCGAAGCGCTGCGTCACCTGGTTGTTCAGGTAAACGGTGTAGGGGATCAGAAAGCCCAGTGCCAGCGCGAAGGCAGCCATGGCCGCCGTGATGAGCCGGCTCCGCCAGCGCGGCCAGCGGCTTTCGGTGTCGTCGTCAAACGCGTCGGTGTCGTCGGAATCGTAACGTGGGGGCACGGGATATACGGGGAATAAACTTCGTCGAGTCTACCCCAGTGGCCGCAGCGGCAGAGTCACCGGCATTCGCCGTTTCAGCCCAGTTCAATCTGGTAAACGCCGGCCCCGCAGGCCGGCCCATGCACCCTGGCAGGCGGCCATCGCCCCGCGCCAGCCGCCGCCAGCCAGACAGGCATTGGCCAGACGAGCCAGCAGACGAGGCGCATCACCCACGATCCAGGTGACTTTCACATCTGCGCGCCGATACAGCGCCATGCGCGACCATGCCAGCCGCCAGGTCAGTGCGGCCAGACCCCCCAAAGGAGCCGGCGCAATCGCCTTGTGCTGCGCATCCAGCAAGGCGACCGCGCTGGCCAGCCGTTCCGCGGTACGCCTGCGGGCCTCCGGATCGAACAGCACCAGGCCGCGCACCTGCGAAAGCAGAGAACGACGGGAGGCCCCGATCTGATTGCCACCGTGCTGCCTGTAATCGATGGTGGCCGGGCGGTGCACGTTCAATCCAAGCGCCAGCGAGGCGACCACGGCCAACCACTCGTCATGGCTCCAGTATCGCGGCACCGGCAACCCGGACTGGAGCAGGCAGCGCCTGAGCGCACACGTCGCCCCAGTGACGAAATTGCGCACAAGAACGGCTTCCAACAGCCGGCCTGAACGCTCCAGCGACAGTTCGGCCGGATGAACACCCAGAACCTCCAGCAGCGTCGAGCCCAGTGGTTGCCCCGTCTTGTCGACCAGTCTCGCATCACCGTGAAGCATCAACAGCCCCGGCTCCGCGTCAAACCGCTCGACCAGTACCTGCACCCGGTCCGGGTGCCACACGTCATCCTGGTCGCTCAGGAACAGGATGTCCGCCGTGCAGCGCAGCAGCGTCTCCGAAAAATTCTGGACATAGCCAAGATTGCGCTCATTCCTGATGATTTCCACCCGGATTCCGCGAGACGCCGCATCGACCCGGAATCGCTCAAGAATGGAGAGGGTGGCGTCGCTTGAGCCGTCGTCGCCGACCACGATCTCATCGACCTGCACGGTCTGCGCCAGGATGCTGTCCAACTGGGCCTGGAGATACTCAGCGCCGTTGTAGGTGCACAGGGCGACGCCACTGCGTGCCCCGGGTGTCCGAACTGCGGGTGGAAGGCCGGCGTCGGTCACGAAGCCGCAACCTCGATCTGCGCCAATGCCTGGTCACGCGACAGTGGCACCCACATTCCCGCATCGGGCTGGAAAGGACGTGGCTGAACACCCAGCAGCGCCTGCAAGGGGCCATTGTCGGCAATGAGATCCTGTTCAAGCCGCGATACCGGACCGCGCGCCCTCGGCGCAGCCGCGGCCAACAGGCGCAGCAGCGTTCGCGGCAGGGGCACCGGCAAGGTCCGCTCCGCCATGCTGGCATGGACCCGCCTGAACATCTCCACATAGCGCAGACGCTCCCCGCCGCCGATTTCAACGACCTTGCCCGCCGCCGCATCGGTGTTCAGCGCCGCCACAACCGCCTGCGCGATGTCGTCGGCATGCACCGGCTGACGCATGCCGTGCGCCATGGGGATGGGGAACAGTCGCGCACGCCGGGCGCGCGCGACGATGGGAGTCAGGCTCTTGTCGATTCCAGCACCGTAGATCAGGGTGGGTCGCAGGATCGTCCACTGCATGCCCAGGCGCTCGGCCTGCAGGGTCAGACCCGTTTCTCCTCTGCGCAACCACGCCACGACGGCCTGTTCGTCGCTTTGTGCCGACGACTGTTTGGTGACCACACTCATTGAACTGGTGGCGATGATGCGCGGAGCGGGCGCTGAATCCTGTGCTGCCAGCCATTCCAGCCAGCCCTCCATCGACGTGAAACTGACGATGGCCCGCCAGGTCCGCCCCTGGAATGCCGACAACGCGTCCGCCAGATCGCCGCACCACCACTCGACACCGGGCTGCGCTGGCTGCGGCTGTCGACTTACGGCCAGCACTGGAATACCCGCCTGCGAAAGACGAGGCAACAGATAACGACCAATCTGACTGGTCGCACCGGAAACAAGAACGGTCATGCCGCTCCCTGCGTGAAGTGACTGCGTAATATAACCGAGCCACAGCGCTCGCCTCAGCGCAGGCCATCCACATCCTGCAACCGCTGTTCAAGCGCCTGATGCTCGGCACTGGCCGGGTTGCTGCCCAGTTCAGTGGCCTTGTTCAAGGCCGCACGCGCGAAGGCAACATCCCCCCGACCCAGTTGTTCGCTGCCGATGGCGAGCCAGCGCTGCGCCAGTCGTTGGCGCGCCGCTGCCGCCGCCCCCTCGCCCGGCGACAAGGCCTGCCACGCGTCCAGGCACGCACCGGCCGCCTGGACCCGGTTTTCACGCAGGCGATCCTCGAAGCAGTCGCGGGTGGCCGGCAGCAACCGGCGTGCCGCACTGCGCACCCGCGGATCCTGCGGCGCCAGCGCCTGCGCTGCCCGCAAGGCATCGTAGGCGCTGTTGCCCGGCGGGGTCAGGAACCGCCCCTGCGCCTGGGCCTGCTCGAAGCGCTGCAGCAGCTGCAGCAGTTCCCGCTCGCGCCGCGCGCGCGGGGCCGCCGGTGCTGCAAGCGCCCGTTCCGCCTGAAGCGCCTGGTCCAGCGCCTGGCGCGCCGACTCCAGCGCGCGCGTGGGCACGCCGGCGGCTTCGGCCCGGGCCAGCATCTGTTCGGCCTGCGCAAAGCGGAAATCGCCCGCCAGGCGGGTGGCCTCGGCCAGCCACGCGTCGCCGACCTGCTGCAATCCCTGCTGCGCCGTCGCCTCGTCCGGGCGCACCCCCCTCACCGCCTGGAAGTGGCTGGCCGCGCTTTCCCAGCGTCGCGCCTTCAATGCCTGCTGTCCCAACTGCAGCCGCCGCTCCAAAGCACTGTTGAGCGCCGCTTCGGTCGCCGGCAGATCCACATGACCGGCGTCGAACATCCGCGCGCGCCTCACCAGTGGCGCAGCGCGGGCCACGTCGCCTTGGGCCGCCGCAGTGCGGGCCTGCTGCAGCAACTCGGTCAATGCGTCTTCACGCCCCTCCAGGGCGCGCAGATGATTGGGAGACAGCGCCAGTACCTGCTGGAACAACGGCAACGCGCTGTCCTCGCCGCCGTCCAGCCGCTGCGCCTGCAGGGCCGCTTCGGCACGTCCCAGCAGCACACCGAACCCCGCGCCAGACTGCCGCTGCGCACGCAGGGCTTCGGCAACGGCGTCGGCATCGCGTTGTGGCACCTGCAGTTCCCTGGCCAGATCAAGGCCGCGCTGCGCGGCTTCCAGGTCACCCGCCTGGATGGCACGCCGGGCCTGCACCAATGCCGCCTGTCCGGTGCGAACCAGACCCTCCCGCGCCTGCGACCGGTCAGCGTCCAGCGCCAGCGCCGCCTGGTACCACTCGCGCGCGCCGCTGCCATCGGCTGCGCTGAGGCGACCCGCCGCCAGCGCGCGATCGCCTCGATCCAGCAACTGCTCCACCTGCGGCTCGTTCCAGAACCAGTTGGCCAGCGGCGCACGGAACACCACCAGCAGCAGGAACACGGCTGCTGCCGCCAGCAGCGCCCAGCGCCATACCCGTCGGGTGTGCCAGGCCTGCAGCCGCCACCAGCGCCCTTCGCGGCGGACACGGCGCAGCGCGGCATGGGCTGCGTCTTCATGCGGTGCGGGAGCTTGGCGGCTCATCCGTTGAGCCTAGCGCTGTTCACGTGAGTTCAGCCTAGACGGCGCACGTCGTTGACGCCTGGCAGGGCATCCAGCTTGCCGAGCAGGGTGGCAAGCTGACCGTAATCGCTCACCTTCAATCGCAACCGCAGGTGCGCACGGCCGCTGTTGCGGACATTGTCGCTGTGGATGTCGAGCACGTAGGCGTCTTCCTGCGCGATCAGATTGGTGATGTCCTTGAGCAGCCAGCGGCGATCCACCGCGTTGACCACCACATCCACCTCGTAGCCGCCGCCCGCCTGCCCCCACTCCACCGGCAGGATGCGCTGCGGGCTGGCGGCCTGCAGCCGCGCCAGCGCGGCGCAGTCGGTGCGGTGCACGGTGACGCCGCGGCTGCGGGTCAGATACCCGACGATGGGTTCGCCGGCCACGGGCTGGCAGCAGCGCGCCAGCTGCACCAGCAGGTTGCCCACCCCCTGCACGGTGAACTTGGACTTGCCCAGGCTTTCCCGCCGCGCGGTGGGGCGAGGCAACGCAGGCGTTGCCGGCTGGGTCGCGGCCCGCTCGGCCTCCAGCAGTGCCCGGCTGACCTGGTGTGGGCCGGTGTCGCCCAGTGCCACCTGGATGTACAGGTCGTCCACACTGTCGGCATGGAACTTCTTCGCAGCCACGGCCAGGTCGGCATGCTGCAGCCCCAACCGCTTCAGCTCACGGTCAAGCAACTCGCGGCCAGCCTGCACGTTGCGGGCCCGGTCCAGTTTGTGGAACCAGGTGCGCACCTTTTCGCGCGACCGGTTGCTGGCCAGGTATCCGTTGGCGACCAGCAGCCAGTCGCGGCGCGGATCGGCCTCTTTGCCGGTCAGGATCTCCACCCGGTCACCGCTGCGCAGGCGGTAGGTCAACGGCACGATGCGTCCATTGACCTTCGCGCCACGGCAGCGATGTCCCACCATGGTGTGCACGTGGTAGGCGAAATCCAGTGGCGTGGCCCCTTGCGGCAGGTCCATCACCTCGTCCTTGGGGCTGAGCGCATAGACACGGTCCTCGGTCAGCTCGGCATCCAGCGCGCCGGCCAGTTCCGCTCCCTGGCCATCCTGCGAGTGCTCGAGCAGCTGGCGCATCCAGGTGATCTTGCGGTCGAAGGCTTTCTCCGCCCCCTTGCTGCCTTCCTTGTAGCGCCAGTGCGCGGCCACGCCGAGCTCGGCCTGGGCGTGCATGTCGTGGGTGCGGATCTGCACTTCGATGGTGCGCCCTTCCGGGCCGATCACGGCGGTGTGCAGCGAGCGGTAGTCATTGGCCTTGGGGCGGGCGATGTAGTCATCGAACTCGCTGGGCACCGGCACCCACAGCGAATGCACCACGCCCAACGCGGCGTAACAGGCGGCCACGTCCTTGACCATCACCCGTACCGCGCGGATGTCATATAACTGGTCGAAGGCCAGGCGCTTCTTCTGCATCTTCCGCCAGATGCTGTAGATGTGCTTGGGACGGCCGCTGACATCGGCTTCAATGCCCTGCGCGACCAGTTCGCGCGACAAGGTCTTCTTCACCGATTCCACGTAGCGCTCGCGCGCCAGCCGGGTTTCATCGACCTCGCGTGCGATGCGCCGGTAGGTGTCCGGCTCCAGGTGACGGAACGCGAGGTCCTCCAGCTCCCACTTCAGCTGCCAGATGCCCAACCGATTGGCCAGCGGCGCATGGATGTCACGGGTCAACTGGGCCAGCGCACGGCGTTCTTCCTCGGGCAGCCGGTCGGCACCGCGCATGCGCGCCAGCTGCCGCGCCAGCAGGATCGGGACCACGCGCAGGTCGTGGATGATCGACAGCAGCAGACGACGCAGCCCCTCGCTGTTGCGGCCCGCTTCGCGACCGGCGTGCAGCGCCCAGACCTGGTCGGCCGCGTCCAGGCCCTCCAGCAGGCCCAGCACCGCGGCTTTATGCGCGCCCAGCGGCAGCACGTCCAGGCCCGCACGCAACCCCGGCAGGTCGAACAGCAGCGCGGCCACCAGCGCGCTGTCATCGGCGGACAGCAGGGCCAGCGCGTCCACGGTATCGACCAGCACCGGCCAACTGGCCTGCTGGGCGTGATCGGCCTCTTCGGCCTGCCAGCGTTGCAGCAGCGCATCGCGCAGGGGCGGCGACAGCGACGCCATCGACGGTCGGTTCAACAAGGCATCCAGGCCGGGGGCAGAAGCGCGGTTCACAGCATCGTGCAGGTGGGACAGAGGCCTCTACACTAGCGCCCCCTCCGTTGCCGGACAATCAAAACGCGCGCATCAGCTGATGACCGACACGCCACGGTACAATCCAAGCAAATCCTGGAGACCTGCCATGCGCTTTTCCCGTTTGAGGATGTTGGCCAGTGCGGCCATTCTGTTGGGCCTCGCAGCACCGGCCCTGGCCCAGCGCGTCGTGGAGGGTGATCTGCAGCAGCAGATGACGCCGGCGGAGTTCAAGGCGGCGGGACTGGACAAGCTGAGCCCGGCCGAACTGGCCGCACTGAACGGGTGGCTGCAAGGCAAGGTGGCTGCGGTCACCGCCGGCGTCCGCGAGCAGGTGCGCGAAGAAGTCCGCGAGGAAGCACGTGAGGAAGGACGCCAGGAAGTCATCGTCAAGAACCGCGGCTTCCTGGATTTCGGCAGCAAGGAGCCGATCGTCAGCAGCATCCAGGGCGAGTTCCGCGGGTTTGGCAAGGGCCGCCGCTACGTACTTGCCAACAAGCAGGAGTGGGAGCAGACCGACGACGTCACTCTGGCGGGTGTGCGCCGCACCGACCCGGACGTTTCGATCAGCCCGGGCGTCATGGGCGTCTGGTACCTGCAGATCAAGGGCGTGAACACCAAGGCCAAGGTGCAGCGCGTCAAGTGACGCGCCACCGCTGCAGCCAAGGGTGGAACTCACCCTTGGCGCAGCGCCGCAACCCGCTGGGCCAGTTTCTTGGCTGAAATGCCGGTTTTCGCGCCCAGTTCCTGGGCGAACAGCGACACCCTCAACTCCTCCAGGTCCCAACGCAGTGCCTGCCACTGCGTGCGCCCACGCAACCCGCGCGCCTGTGCATCGTCCAGGGCATCCAGGAACGGCCTCAATTCCAGCATGCGCGCCTGGTCCCGCGGCGGATCGCGTTTGGCACGCTCGCTGCGCAGGATCATCGCGCGCAGATAACGCGGGTAGTTGGCCAGCGCATCGGCCGGGGTATCGCGCAGGAAACCGGGGTGGACCAGCGCCGCCAGCTGCTGCTCCATGTCATCCAGGTTGCCGCGTGCCCAGCCCATCAGCGGCGCTTCCAGCAGCGGCTTGAGCTCGGCCACATGGGCCAGGATCGACTCGGCCAGTTTCAACCGCGCCATGGCCTCGCCGAACAGCGCGCGCCCCGCCGCATCGCGCCGCTGGGCAAAGGCAGCCGGGTCGCGGATGTCTTCCAGGCCGTCGGCCAGCACCGCGTTCAACGCCGCATCGACCAGGTCGCCGCGCAGGCGCTCCTGCGACTCGATGGCCGCGTACAGCAGGCCGGTCTTGGGGGGCACCGGCAGTTGCTTGCGCGCCTGTTTGGCCTTGTCGCCCAGCGCAATATCCAGCAGACGACGGACGCCGCGTGGATGCTGCTCGGCCGCCTCGTTGCGGTCGGCGAAAATGCGCAGCGAAGCGGTCTCGCCGGCGTCCACCAGTGCAGGATACGCAGGCACGCCTGCCTCACCCGGCACCTGCAGGGGAATGGGCAGGGCCGGGAAGTCGCGCAACCCTTCCGCCGCCAGCGCCCGGCCGGCACGCGCGGCAAAGGCGTCCCCTGCGCGCTCGCCGAAACGGGCACGCAGCGCGTCCAGGTCGCGCGACGTGGCCAGCAGTTTGCCCTGCGCGTCATACAGGCGCAGGTTCATGCGCAGGTGCGGCTCCAGCGCGGTGTCGTCGAAATCCGTCGCCGCCACCGCCGCGCCGGTGGCACGGGACAGGAAGCGGGCCAGCTCGCCGCGCAGGTCGTCGGCCGTCGGCTGCGCATACGCTTCAGCGAAGGCACGCCCGAAATCCGGGGCCGGCACGTAGTTGCGCCGCATGGCCTTGGGCAGGCTGCGGATCAGTGCCGATGCCTTGTCCGCGACAAACCCCGGGGCCAACCAGGACAGCCGCGCGGGGTCCAGTGCGTTGAGCAGGTGCAGCGGCACATCCAGGCTGACCCCGTCGTCGTCGCTGCCGGGCTCGAAGCGGTAATGCAATGCCAGCCGTGCATCGCCCAGCGGCAGGTACTTCGGGTACCGCTCGGCGTCACTGCCCTCGCCCGGCAGCAGGTCGGTCAGCGACCATGCCAGTGCATGGCGCTGTTCGGGCGCAAGACCCTTCCACCAGGTGTCCAGACCGGTGGCCGAATGGATCTGTGCAGGAATGCGATCCAGGTACCAGCGCGCCTGCCAGTCCTCGTCTGCCACGATACCGGCACGGCGCAGCTTGGCTTCTTCCTCGCGCGCCTGCTCCAGCACTTTCAGGTTGTCGGCGATGACGCTCGCGCGGGTGTTGATCTCACCGGTAACCAGCGCCTGGCGCACAAAGATGTCATGCGCCTCGCCCGGCGCAATGCGGCCGTAGTGCACGGGCTTTTTCGGAGCCAGCACCAGCCCGAACAGGCTGATCTGCTCGGAGGCCAGCACCTGGCCCTGGGCGCGCGACCAGTGTGGGTCGAAGTGTCTGCGCAGCAGCAGATGCGGCAGTTCGGCAATCACCCAGTCCGGCTCGATCGCGGCCAGGGTCAGGCCCCAGACCTTCTGGGTGTCGAGCAGCGTGGCGGCAAGCAGCCACGGGGCCGGCTTCTTCGCCATCGCCGAGCCGGGGAACGGCAGGAAGCGACGCTGGCGCGGAGCCAGGAAATCGCCCTTGTCGCTGCGGTGGCCGACCTGGGTGGGCAGACCGACGATCAATGCGCGGTGCAGGGTCTGGTAGGCCGCCGCACGGGTGCGCTCGCTGAAAGCGCTGCGTTCGTCGCGCTGCGCTTCCGGCTGCACCCCCTGTAGCGCCGGGCTCTGCCCGGCTGCTGTCGGTGCAGACGGTGCCGCCTTGCCTTCGCGCGCCAGACGCGCAGCGCGATGCAGCTGCCCACGCGTGGCCTTGGCCTTGGCCTCGTCATCGCGGGCCGGAGCCGGGGCCGTGGATCCGGCCAGCAGCGGAGCCAGCAGGCTGTCGACGGGCTCTTCGTTCCAGCCCAGCTCCTCGCACAGCACGCGCAGCTGCCGGTGCAGTTCGCGCCACTCACGCATGCGCAGGAAGCCCAGGAAATGACGCTCGCACCAGCCGCGCAGCTTGGACTGGGTAAGGTCCTCATGGGCCTGTCGATAGCCCTCCCACAGCCGCAGCACACCGACAAACTCCGAACGGCCATCGGCGAACAACGCGTGGGCGTTGTCCGCGGCCGCGCGCGCCTCGGGCGGACGTTCGCGCGGGTCCTGGATGCCCAGGAACGCGGCAATCACCAGCATCGGCCGCAGGCAGCCCTGCGCCTGTGCGGCCACCAGCATGCGCGCCAGCTTGACGTCCACCGGCAGGCGCGCCATCTGGCGGCCGATCGGGGTCAGGCGGCGTTGATCATCAATGGCCCCCAGCTCGCCCAGCTGCTGCCAGCCATCCGCGATGGCCCGCTCATCCGGCGCTTCCAGGAACGGGAAGTCCTCGATCCGTCCCAGGCCCAGCTGCAACATGCGCAGAATCACGCCTGCCAGGCTGGAGCGCCGGATCTCGGGATCGGTGAATTCCGCGCGCGAGAGAAAATCGGCCTCGGAGTACAGGCGGTAACACACGCCCTCGGACACGCGGCCGCAACGCCCCTTGCGCTGGTTGGCACTGGCCTGCGAAACCGCCTCGATGTGCAGACGATCCAGTTTCTGGCGCGGGCTGTAGCGTTTGACCCGGGCCAGGCCGGGGTCGATCACGTAGCGGATGCGCGGCACCGTGAGCGAGGTCTCGGCGACGTTGGTGGCCAGCACGATGCGCCGACGGCTGCCGGGGTTGAAGACCTGGTCCTGGTCCTTCACCGACAGCCGCGCATACAACGGCAGCACTTCGGTTTCCCGGTACTTGCGGCGTTCCAGGGCCTGGTGGGCATCGCGGATCTCGCGTTCGCCCGGGAAAAACACCAGGATGTCGCCACGCGGGTCGCTGCGGGTGATTTCATCCACCGCTGCCACCAGGGCGTCGTTGACCGTGCGTTCACCCTCGCGACCGCCCTCTTCCGCACTACTTCCCTCACCTTCCAGTGGGCGATAGCGGACGTCCACCGGGAACGTCCGCCCTTCCACGCTGATCACCGGCGCATCGTCGAAATGCTGGGCGAAGCGCGAGGTATCGATGGTGGCCGAGGTGACAATCAGCTTCAGGTCGGGGCGTTTCTTCAGCAGCTGCTTGAGGTAGCCGAGCAGGAAGTCGATATTGAGGCTGCGCTCATGCGCTTCGTCAACGATCAGGGTGTCGTACTGGGACAGCCAGCGGTCGCTGCTGATTTCGGCCAGCAGGATGCCGTCGGTCATGAACTTGATGCGGGCGTCATCGCCGACCCGATCAGTGAAGCGGACCTGGTAACCCACGGTAGTACCCAGTTCGGACTGCAGTTCCTGCGCGACGCGGGTGGCCACGGCACGTGCGGCAATCCGTCGCGGCTGGGTGCAGCCGATCATGCCGGCCACGCCGCGACCGGCGGCCAGGCACAGTTTCGGCAGCTGGGTGGTCTTGCCCGAGCCGGTTTCGCCGGCGATCACCACGACCTGGTGCTCGCGGATAAGCGCGGTGATACGTTCGGCTTCACGCGCAATGGGCAGGCTGTCATCCAGACTGATCGCCGGCTGGCTGAGCGCCCGCGCCTGCCGGCGCTGGACGGAGGCCTGCAGGGCCTGCTCGAAGGCGCTCGCAAGGCCGGCGTCGCCGGGCTTGCTGCGCAGGCGCGAGAGCATGCCCAGCAGGCGGCCCCGATCGCGGCTCATGGCCCCGTCAATGGCGGTCTGCTGCTGGCGCAGCGCGGAGGCGTCAGGTTTGTTGATAGCTGCCATGAATCGAATCAATTGAAAACTTGAGTACTACTGAAAGGTTAGTCTGATCTATTGTGAAGGCCATCCCATCCACCAGGAGGACATCCCCCATGGCAAAGACCAAGACCCCGGCAAAACCGAAGACCGGCAAGCAGAAGCTGGCCGCAGCGGCTCCGTCGGCCCCCAACATCGATATCGGGATCAAGGAGGGCGATCGCAAGAAGATCGCCGACGGTCTGGCCCGTTTCCAGGCTGATGCGTTCACGCTCTACCTGAAGACCCACAACTTCCACTGGAACGTGACCGGCTCGATGTTCAACTCGCTGCACACCATGTTCGAGACCCAGTACACCGAACAGTGGGCGGCCCTGGACGACGTGGCCGAGCGCATCCGCGCCCTGGGCTTCAACGCCCCGGGTTCGTACCGCGAGTTCGCCGCCCTGACCTCCATCCCCGAGGAACCGGGCCTGAGCGACAGCGCTGACTGGCGTGAAATGGTACGCCAGTTGGTCGCCGCGAACGAGGCCGTCTGCCGCACCGCCCGCCACGTGCTGGATGTGGCCGACGACGCCGACGACGCCCCCACCGAAGACCTGATGACCCAGCGCCTGCAGACCCACGAAAAATACGCCTGGATGCTGCGTTCGCTTCTGCAGTGATTCGCGGAGAGCAGCTATTCACTGCTCCGTGCTGGGTCGGGGCCAAAGCCCCCTCCCGGGACACGCCGTGAACCCATCCATGGGGGCTCGTAGAAAACATCCATGTTTTCTACGGTCCCG
>DGLB01000038.1:46986-47177 GCA_002387845.1 Stenotrophomonas maltophilia
AAAACATCCATGTTTTCTACGGTCCCGGGAGGGGGCTTTGGCCCCGACCCCGGGAGATCTGGATGGACGGCCGGAAGAATCAGAAGCCACAAACAGGCACCTTCGGGTGCCTGTTTGCTTGTTGGCATCCGCTTTTGGTCTTCCATGGCCACCGATTTACTGTCGGGGGCCATCGGATGGGGGGGACGGGA
>DGLB01000057.1:0-73424 GCA_002387845.1 Stenotrophomonas maltophilia
CCGCCGGGGCCGGGGCCGCGGGTGGGGTGGGCGCGGCCGGCGTGGCATCACCGGCTTGCCGCCGCAACAGGCGCAGCTTGTCCAGGCTCAGGCTCAAAACGGCACGACCTCCACGTCAGCGTGGTGAGCTGCGTCGGGCAGCGCCTGCGCGTCGAACAGGTCCAGCACCTTCAGTGCCAGCGCCTTGGGCGTGGTGGCGTCTTCTTCCTGACCGGCCAGCACCGGCCCCACGCAGGCCGGGCAGCCGGCCTTGCAGTCGCAGCGCTGCACCAGCTCGCGCGCGCGCAGAAGCAGTTCGTCCTGACGCGTCCACAACGGCTCACTCAGGCCCACGCCGCCGGGGAAGTTGTCATACAGATACACCGTAGGCACGAACTGCTGCTGCAGCTCGATCGCGCTGGCGTCGAACTCCGCGCCGCGCAGCTGGCCGCGTCCACTCTGGTCGGCCACCGCGAACCACGCACCGTCGCCGTTGCCCACCGCCTTCTGCAGGTCGCGCGCATCGGCCATCACTGCCACCGTGGCGACGATATGCAGCGCGTAGGCCGCGCCGAGGAATCCATCCAGCGCCTCCTGTTTGGAGTCGAACGCAGTCAGCAGCAGCGCCTGCGGCAGCTGCCACCACACCGCCGTGGTGTGCAGTTCCTGGTCGGGCAGGTTGACCGGGCCATAGCCGATGTTCTCATGGGTGTAGTAGCGGATCTTCTTGTAGCCCGCCACACGCCGCACCACGTGCACCTCGCCGTGATGCGAATCGCCCCGCCCGGCCACGCAGCCGTCGAAGCGGTCCAGCACCTTGAGCTTGGTGAAGTCGATGCTGTCGGTGTAGTAGTCCACGTGCGTGCGGGTGACGTAGGCCTTGCGGCCTTCCCAGTCCAGCCGCTCCACCTGGTAAGGGGTGGACTGCACCATGTGGATGGCCCCTTCGTACAGGGTCAGCGCGGCGGCGGAGTAATCCACCTCGGCAATGATCTGCTGCTTGCCATCGCTGCGGTCCACCACCACGAAGTTGCCGTCGGCCACCGAACGCAGGCTGACCGCGTTGGCCGGGTAGCTGTCGGCGATCCACTCCCAGCGGTCGCCCTCGCGGTGCACCACCTCGGTTTCCGCCAGCGCCTCCAGGAATACCAGCGGGTCGATCGGACCAAACGGGTCGCCGGCCAGGAACGGCAATTCGAATGCCGCGCAGCGGATGTGGTCGAACAGGATCAGCGGCTGGTCCGGTGCGGTGCGTGCATGCTCCGGCGAAGCATCGGCGAAGAAGTCCGGGTGCCGCACCACGTACTGGTCCAGCGGCTGCGAGCTGGCCACCATCACGCCGAGTGCCGGCTGTTGGCGGCGACCGGCGCGACCGAAGCGCTGCCAGGTGGCCGCCACGCTGCCGGGGTAGCCATTGAGCACCACCACGTCCAGGCTGCCGATATCCACACCCAGCTCCAGTGCCGAGGTGCTGACGATGCCATCGATGTTGCCGGCGCGCATGGCGCGTTCGGTCTCGCGGCGTTCGGTGGGCAGGTAGCCGCCGCGATAGGCGCGGATGCGCGCCGGCTTGCGCGGGTCGTGGTCGAAGATGTCTTTGAGGTACTTGGTGAGCACCTCCACCATCAATCGGCTCTGCGCGAAGATCAGCGTCTTCAGCCCGGACTTGATCGCGATGCGCGCGATGCGGTTGCTCTGCGAGCGCGCCGAGGCACGCAGGCCGAGATCGGCGTTCACTACCGGCGGGTTCCACAGCAGCACGTGCTTGGGCCCTGTGGGCGCGCCGGATTCGGTGATCGCGGTGACCGGGGCTTCGATCAGGGCCTGCGCATGTTCCTTGGGGTTGCCGATGGTGGCCGAGCACAGGATGAACTGTGGCTCCACGCCGTAGAACGCGCAGATGCGCTTGAGCCGGCGCAGCACGTTGGTGACATGACTGCCGAACACGCCACGGTAGGTGTGCACCTCATCAATCACCACATAGCGCAGGTTCTCGAAGAACTGCGCCCACTTGGTGTGATGCGGCAGGATTGCCTGGTGCAGCATGTCCGGATTGGAGACCACGATGTCGCCGTGCAGGCGGATCGCCTGGCGCGCATCGCCGGGAGTGTCGCCGTCGAAGGTGAAGGCCTTGACCCCCAGGTCGCCGGCGCGGTTCAGCTCCAGCAGTTCGGCCACCTGGTCCTGGGCCAGCGCCTTGGTCGGAAACAGGTACAGCGCCTTGGCGTTGCCCTGCATGGCCGCGCTGACCACCGGCAGGGTGTAGCACAGCGACTTGCCGCTGGCGGTGGGGGTGACGATGGCCACGTGCTCGCCACGCTGGGTGGCGTCCCAGGCTTCCGCCTGATGGCTGTACAGCTGGTCGATCCCGCGCGCTTTCAGCGCGGCGGTGAGCGCCGCGGGCACATCGGCCGGAATGGGCGCGTAGCGACCCTCGCGCCCGGGAATCGTAAAGCTGCCGGTGATGCGGTCGGCATAGCGCCGTTGCAGCCGCGAGGTCAGCAACGCCCCATCCCGCGAGGGCAGCCCCTCGGTAGTGGACAACCGGCGCTCGGCGTCTTCGGTGCGCTTGGCGAGTTCGTAGGCCATGGAAAACGGTCTGCAAATAACAGCAGATAAGCATATCGCCGTCTCATATCCCGAGACAGCGCAAGGGAGCATGACCTGAAGCATTCATGAAAAACGAAATCTGAAGCCCTCATCCGTATCCTTGCGCAAGGATGCAGGGTCACGGAGCGGCAGAAGTGGCAACACGTGCAATTCAGGCAATCACGTTGGCCAGTGCCCTGCTGGTCAGCACAGCACATGCGCAGTCACCGCCGGCCACCCCACCGGTCGAACCGCCGCCGGCCAGCGACGACAACGTCACCACCCTCGGCGAAGTCCGCGCGATTAAACCCGAAGACGAGCCCCTGGATCTGTACCGTTTCAAGAACCCGGTGCAGCCAGCCCCGAACCGCTTCAGCCGCACCTGGAGCGAGCCGCCGTCGCCGGAGCAGGTCAGCCTGAGCGGCGGCTACCTGATGATGGGCATCAACGCCGCCCTCGGTGCCGCCGGCAAGGGCCTGCACAAACTGACCGGCGGCCCCGACCAGATCCAGTCGGCCATCGCCCGCCCGCCGCCTGAACTCACCGAAGACCAGCAGCAGCGCGCCCTGCAGCACCAGGACGGCACCCCGTAGCGCCGGGCTTGCCCGGCTGCTTTTCAATGGTTATACAATTCCCAAATAACCATTAAACGGGAGCCGTCATGACCACGACCGTACAACTCGCAACGGCCCGCGAACTGGCGTCAGCGGGCAGTGTCCAGGACACGCTGCTTGTGGGCAGGACAGGCGGCTACGCCGTGCTGTTCAAACTCGGCAGTGGCGAACGCGCATTGGCGACCAAGGCGGGTACGACACGTCTCTTTTCCGGACTTGATGCCGCAGTGCGTGTGCTTCGAAGGGAACTGGGTATCACTCACTATCAGGTCGATACCAGCGGCTACTTTGAACGTGAGATATCCCGCACTCGACCGGACCGGGCCAAAGCACTGAAACAGAATCATGAGGACGCCGCGTACACCGAGTTCCTCCGTCGGGAAACCGCTAGAGCGCTGGCTGATACGCGTCCGAGCCTCTCCAGCGAGGACGCCGAGTCCTATATGGATGCCGTCAAGGCAAGGCATCTGGCGCAACTGGAAGAGATGATGAGGCGTAAGGAACGCAGTAAGTGAGCGTTGCCTGGACGCGGGCCGCTACCGAGGACCGCCAGCGCTTCTTGGACGCGGCGTTCGAACGTGCCATGGAGAGTGAGGATCCATCCATCTATCGTGCAGCTCTGGAAGCGGACACGAACATGACGCAGGAAGCCCAGGCACTGGATGGTGTAGCGACATGGCGGGAAGGGCCGCTCGATGGAACACGGCTTTATGTCTGCCGCAGGGCTCCCTATCTGCTGATCTACACCCGTAGCGGGGACGATGTACAGATCATCTGGGTCGCGCCGACAGCGTCAAACTGGAAGCCGTCACGCTGAAACGGCGGGACGCCTCCGCTCCAGCCACCACAACAGCCCAGCCACAGCGACGAACGCCAGCAGCCACGGCCAACGCGGGCCGGGGACCGGCACCGGCGCGCCTGCGGGGGCTGCGCTGCCCTGCGTGAGTCGCTGTGCCGTGGCCAGTCGCACCTGCTGGCGATGCAGTGACGCCGCACCGGCCGGATCAAACACGAAAAACGCCTGCGTTGCTTCGCCCTGCTGCAGGTGATGCCAGCCGGCCGCGCTGGGCCAATAGCCTGCGCAGCGCTGCGCGCCACTGGCCGGGTCGATCTGCAACGTAATGGTGCTGCCCTGCGGATCGGCCACCTGCGCGCCGTCGGTGACCTGGCAGATCGTCACGCGCTCGCCCGACCACGGCGTGGTCGCGTCCACACGCGCTGCAACGGCCGCAGGCAGCGCGCGGGACACCTGCGCGAACACCGACGACCACAGTTCGGCGTAGCGGTCATCGCGACCGGCCAGCACCAGCCGGTAGCTGTCGCTGATCGGCAGCAGCGCCACGCGCCCGCGTCCCGCGCTGTGCCAGCCGCCGACGGGCTGGCCCTTTGCATCCTGCAGAAGGTGCGCCGCGCCGGCAATGCTTGCGTTGAACTGCTCCAGCGTCGGTGGCACGCTGTTGTGGGAGGCCGCACTGGCCTCATCAATGTAGGCGGTGCTGTCAGTCGCAGGCCGCACCGGCCCGCGTCGCGCCTGCAGCAGCGCGCTCTCCGGATCGGCGGGCAAGGTGAGCGGTGCTGCGCGCGTTCCGCCACTGACCGCCAGCCCCCAGCTGCGCAGCGTCTGTCGCGCGCTGTCGCCGAGCGGGCCACCGCTGCGCACCAGCACGCCCAGACCTTCGCGCAGCGCTTGCTGAACCAGGTTGCGCTGCGCTGCGCTCAATGCGGCGAGGCTGCGCTCATCAAGCACCAGCACGTCGGTAGCGGCCAGGCGCGCGGCGGTCAGCGCCACCGGCGTGTCGCCCAGCATCACCCCGCCACCGGCGTTGGCCTGCATCTGTACGGCCAGGCCGGTGTCCGCGGCCCAGCGGCGCAGGTACTTCCATTCCGGGCCGGGCGCGGCGGCCAGCATCAGCACGCGCGGTGCTGGCTGGGTCACGGTCTGCAGCGGCATCGGCACGCTGTCCACGGTGTGCTGCTGGGCGTCGAGCAGGCGCAGGGTGAACTCGCTGCGCCCGGCGTTACGGGCGCTGCCGTGCAGGCGCACGGTGCCTTGTGCATCAAGCGCGGCGCGGTCGACCACCACGCCGGCCGGATCCAGCAGTTCGGCGCGTGCATTGGCGACGCCTTGGGCGCGTGCGGTCACCGCAAACAACGCGCCTGGCGCGGTGATGGCGGGTGGCTGCAGGTCCATCCACCCCTGCGGTGCGGGGCCTGACAGCAAGGTGACATTCGCCGGCAGCACCGCGTCGCGGTCGCGTGCGGCCAGGCCGTCGCCGACCAGGGTCAGCGTGCTGTTGCCCGGATGCTGGCGCAGGGCGGTGGCGAGATCGGGGGCACGAGGGGTACCGGCGGGGCCATTGGCTTCCGGCAGGGCAATGACGGCGGCGTTGGTGGGAACGGTGCCCGCCGTGCTGGCGTTTGCGGTCAGTACGACCAGATGCCCGGCCTCGGCGTTGCGCGTGGGCGGTTGCAGGGTGAAGTAGAGGAGGACGGCGGCCAGGGCCTGCAGGAAGAGCAGGGTGGCCAGGCGGAGACGGCCAGGCGCGGAAAGCCGCCGGGCAGCGCCCGGCACCACCAGGCGCAGGGTGGCGGTCAGGGCAATGACGAGCAGGGCGATCGCGATCCAGAGTGATGTGCTCATCGGGTGGCCTCCAGCGCGTCCAGGTAACGCTGCGCCATCGGGTCCGGCGCGTGGCGACGCTGCACCTGCGGCGACGGCCGCAGCAGGGCGCGCCACAGCTGCGCGCGCAGGGTGGCGCGGCAGGTGCTGCAATCGGGTGTCAGGCGCAGTTCTTCAATCGCGGCGGCCAGGCTGAGCGGGTCGATCAGGCGGGACTGGTTGCGACCCAGCCACGTGGTCAGCGCATCCAGATCGGGCGCGTTGCCGGCGTCGCCGAGCTGCTGCCAGACCGCCACGATGGCGGGATCCGGTGCCTGCAGCGGGGTGATCGACAGCGTGCGACTGCCCAGCTCGTCGCGCTTGCCGGTCATGCGGCGGCCTTCATCAATCGGTGGCAGTTCCGGGCCGACCCGCGCCAGGTAGATGCGCTCGGCCTGCTGCACCTGCTTGATGAATTCCAGCGCCTTGTAGGCATAGGGCAACGCCTGCTGCGGGCGGCCCTGGCGCAGCTCACCTTCGGAGGACCACATCTGGTCCAGCGCGGCCTTCAGCGTCGCGCGGGTCTGTGGGTCGAGCAGGGTGGCGGCTTCGGCATGGTCGTGGGTGTGGCCGTACTCGCTGAGCACATCGGTGGCGCTGCCGAATACCGGCTGGCCTTCGCCCTTGGCAGCCCCGTGATCGTGGTCATCGAGAGCGCCGGCCGCATGATCGTGTTCGTCGGCATGTGCGCCGTCATGATCGTCGTGTGTGGCGGCCGGGGTGTCGCTGGTGGGCAGGTTGTCGCTGGTCGGCGGCGGCTTGGCCGCGCCTTCGGCTTCCTCGCCGAGGAACTGGCCGTAGCGCAGGCGCAGGATGCGCTGGTCCACGCCGATGGCATCGGAGCGCTTGATGAATTCCTCGGGCGCGAGCGTGGGCCGCGCTTTGATCAGCGCTTCGGCATCGATGATGATCTGGCGCTGGCTGCGGAAGTACGCCGGCAGGGTCTTCTTGACCATGCCTTCCATCGCCTCACCCAGCACCTGCTCCTCGCTGGGCAGGCGCAGGATCAGATTGGTGCTCTGTGCGGTCTGCGCCTGTGGGGTGTGGTTGTCCCGCACATGCAACTGCGCGATCACGTCGTTGCCCGGCTGCGCGCCCAGCGCGGCAAGGTCCAGGGTGCGCGCGAAACGGCGCAGCGTGGGACTGCCCGTGCCGGACAGCGTGATGCGCTGCTCGCGGAAGGTGATGTTCTCGCCGCTGCCCTGGGCCAGGGTGACCTGCAGTTCGGCCGCAGCGGCCACGCCGAAGTCGTCGCTGGCTTCAAACTGCAGTGCCCACTGGCGCTGGTTGGCGGTGGCCAGTACCAGCGTCCGGTCGGGCGCGATCACGCGCACGCTGGGCGGCCGGTCCGGCGTTACGTCCAGCCGGTACAGACGCGGCGCGACCAGCGCAGGCTCGGTGACGACGCGGTACAGGGTGGGCCGGGTGGCCTTCCATTGCGCGGTCCACTGCTCGCCCTCGCGCTTCAAGGCGATGCGGCTGCCGTCGTGCAGGTGCAATGCCGCCGAGCGGGGCGTGCTGCTGAAGCGCAGTGACCACGACAGCACGCTGTCCTGCACCAGCTTGGCATCCAACGGGGCCTGCACGCGCACGGGCTGGCCGGTGTAGGCCGGTGCCTGGATCTGCAGGCGCGAGGACTGCAGGCGCGGTGCCGCCGCGCCGGCCGCGTCTGCGCTCGCGGGTACGTGCTGCCGTAGCGGGGACGCAGCACCGCGTGGCCAACCCAGTGCCACCGCAGCGACCAGCAGCCCGCCCAGCCACGCCAGCCACAACGTGCGCCATGGCCAGCGCGGTCGCAGGTCCGGCAGGCTCCTGGCCAGCGCGTCCTGCAGACGCGCGCGCTGACGCTGCTGCAGGGGATTGAGCGTATCAGTGGCGGTGAACAACAGGTCGCTGCTGTCCTGGGCCACGGGGTGGCGGTCGAGTTGCCGTACCAGCCAACGGCGGTCCAGCCGGCGCGCGCGCCAGGTGGCGGCACCGGCCACGACCAGCAGGCACGGCAGCGCAATGGCGGTGCCGGCGTCGAGGCCGGACAGGCGCACCGCCAGGGCACCGGCAGCCAGGGCCAGCGGCAGCAGCGCCGCGAGCGTGATCCAGGCCTGACGGCGGCGCGCGCGCTGCCACGCCCGTTGCACGGCGATCATGCCCGGCTCCCGCGGCGGGCCGAGGTTGCCATCCAGCGCTCCACCGCGAACAGCAGCACGATCAACGCCAGCAACCACAGGCTCAGATCCTGCGGCTGCGCGACCGGCGGCGATGCACCGGTGAGCGGGCGTTGCGTGGTCGCGGCGGCGACCTGCGGAGCCGGCGTGGGCTGCAGCTGCTGCAGCAGCCGACGCGGGAAATCGGGCTCGCGCAGGATCGGCAGTGCGGCCGGCGACAGCGCCTTGCTGAACTGCAGCAGCTGGCCGCTGCCGAGCGCGTGGCGGGTGACGGCCACCGTACCCGCGGTGTCGCGAAGCGCGGGCGTGCCGGCATCGGGGGATGCCGCAGTCGCCGTGACCAGCACGCTGCCGCCGCCCTGCACCCAGGCCTTCCACGCGGCAGGCAGCGGTGCATCACCCAGCCACACGCCCACCTGTCCGGCGGCGGGTGCCGCATCGCCGGTCTGCGCCGTCGCCAGTGGCTGCCCGCTCCAGGCCTGCTGCAGGGCGTCCAGCACGCGCTGGCTCTGTGCATCCGCCACTGCGCCGGCCACGTGCAACGTCGGTGTCGCAGCGGCCGCTGCGGGTGCGGGCAGTGGATGCCGCACGACGCGCCAGTCCACCGCGCGCGACAGCCGCACACGTTCGCCATCCAATCCCGGCATCGGATCAGGCACATGCACGGTCAACGTGGCACCTGCAGGAACAACCTGGTCCAGCTCGCGCAGCAGGCTGGCCAACGGCAGCGGACCCGCAGGCGGCGCGTCATCCAGCGGCGGGAAGCCCGGCGCAAGCCAGCGTCCCTCGGTGCCATCCTCCAGCGCCGGTGGGCTCAGTCCCGGGGCGACCACCACCCAGGGTGCGGTCTGCGCAGGCGTGCCGTGCAGCAGTGGATGCGCCAGCAGCAAAGCCAGTGCCGCCAGCAGCAGTAAACGCACCAGCAGCAGCGGCCATTCGTCGAAACGGATGCGTTGGCGCGGCTGCGCCCTGGCCCGCAGCCAGCGCAACGCGGCAAAATCGAGGGGCGCGTAATGATGACGCCGCGCCAGATGGATCAGCAGCGGCACGGCCAGCGCCGCCAATGCCAACAGCCCCAGCGGGAACAACAGCGACAGGCTCATCGCGTGCTCCCGGCCAGCTGGCGCAACGGGGCATCCAGCGGTTGGTCGATGTAGGCAATCACGT
Source organism: Stenotrophomonas maltophilia (assembly GCA_002387845.1). Taxonomy (GTDB): domain Bacteria; phylum Pseudomonadota; class Gammaproteobacteria; order Xanthomonadales; family Xanthomonadaceae; genus Stenotrophomonas; species Stenotrophomonas maltophilia_AG. Next base: position 9,171 of record DGLB01000057.1, read on the forward strand.
GGGCGATGCCACCGCGCTGCAGGCGCGCCTGTAACACGCCCTGTGCTTCAGCGAAGCGCGCGAGATAGTCGGCGCGGATCGCGCGTCCATCGCCGAGCAGTTCCTCACCGGTTTCCGGGTCGCGGAAGCGATGCCCGTCAGTGAACGGAAAGTCGCGCTCGTCCGCAGTCAGGATCTGCACCTGCATGACGTCGCGGCGGGCCGCGGCCAGGCGTTCCAGCAACACGGTGCCCGCGTCGTCGAAGCCGTCGCCGAGGGCCAGCAGCAGATCGGTGGACTGCACACGTTCCCAGACCGGACGCAGTGCCGCTGCGGCGGGCCAGCGGCCATGTGCGCGCAGGCGATGCAGCAGCAGATGGATTCGGTCGCGCTGGCGCGCGCCGCTGCCGGCGGCCACGACCTGTACGCCGTCGCCATTGATCGCGATCAGGCCAAAGCGGTCGCCCTGCTGCAGTGCCAGCTCCACCACGCACGCGGCGGTGGCGGTGATGTGATCCAGGCGCGAGCGGTCCGGATCGGCGCGGTCACGTTGATCGGCCGATGCGGTGGCATCGATCAGTATCCACACGGTGACCGGGCTTTCGCGCTCGGACTCGCGCACGAAGAAGCGGTCCGAGCGCGCGTACAGCTTCCAGTCGATCTGGCGCAGCTCATCGCCAGGCTCATACGCCCGGTACTGGGCGAACTCCAGCCCAGCCCCACGGCTGCGGCTGGCATGCTGGCCGATGCCCTGCGCGCCGCTGGCACGACGCGGCAACAGCCGCAGCGCCTTCAGGCGGCTGCGGACGTCGGCCGGAATCGCAATCGGGGCGTGCGTGCTCACTACGGTCTCAGGCGGGGAAGGGCACAGCCTGCAGCAGCGCGGCAATCACGTCGTCGGCACTCTTCTGTTCGGCTTCGGCAGCGAACGAAAGCAGCACGCGGTGGCGCATCACCGGGGCAATCAGCGCCTGCACGTCGTCGCGGGTGGCGGCGAAGCGACCCTGCAGCAGCGCGCGCGCCTTGGCCGCCAGCACCAGCGATTGTCCGGCGCGCGGGCCAGCCCCCCATTTGATCCAGTGGTTCACCGCCTGCGGTGCCCCGTCGCCCGGACGGCTGGCACGTACCAGGCGGGTGATCCAGGCCAGCACGTCCTCGCTCACATGCACCTGGCGCACCGCTGCCTGCAGTGCCAGTACGTCGTCCGCCTCCAGCACCTTCGGGACCTGGGCGCTGGCACTGCCGGTGGTCTGGACCAGAATGTCGTGCTCTTCCTGTTCGGTGGGGTAGTCCACCCGCACGTGCAGCAGGAAGCGGTCCAGCTGCGCTTCCGGCAGCGGGTAGGTGCCGGCCTGCTCGATCGGGTTCTGCGTGGCCAGCACGAAGAACGGCGCGGGCAGGGCGTAGGTGGTGCCGGCGTAGCTGACCGTGCGTTCCTGCATCGCCTCCAGCAGCGCGGCCTGGGTCTTGGGTGGCGTGCGGTTGAGCTCGTCGGCCAGCAGCAGGTTGGTGAAAATCGGCCCCTGCTGGAAGCGGAAATGCCGGTGCCCGGTGCCGTGGTCTTCCTCCAGCAGCTCGGTGCCCAGAATGTCGCTGGGCATCAGGTCCGGGGTGAACTGCACGCGCCGGAACTGCAGCTCCAGCGCCTGGCCCAGCGAGCGCACCAGCAGGGTCTTGCCCAGCCCCGGCGCGCCTTCCAGCAGCACGTGGCCGCCGGCCAGCAGGCCGATCAGCAGCTGTTCCACCACCGCGTGCTGGCCCACGACGGCCTGCCCGAGCGCATCGCGCAGCGGCTGCAGCTTCGGCAACAGGGAATCAATCGTGCTTTCGGTATTCATGAGGGCTCATCCATTCAACGCATACATCACAATGTTGACCGCGAACTTCGTGTTGTCCTCGGCAAGGAACCGCTTGTTGCGCCAGTCGTAATCCCACTCGCAGCCATAGTCCTTGTTGCTGTACAACACGCCCAGCCGCCCATCGACCTCGATGCCTTTCAGGTAATCGTGCACCAGGTCATCGCCCCAGCCATTGAGCTCGAAGCCGGTGGCTGGCGGTCCATCCGGGAACCGGAAGAAGCTGCGATACAGCGCATGGGTGTTGGGCAGCTTCTTCAGCGCCGAAGGCCCGAACAGTTTCGCCATCTGCGCCTCGAACGATTTGGCGAACAGCCCGTCGATATCGTGGTTGCAGTCATCCACGAACACAAAGCCACCATTGCGCACATAGCGCACGAAGTTCTGCCGCTCGGCGGCATTGAACTCCACCAGCTTGTGCCCGGCCAGGTAGCAGAACGGCGCTTCCAGCATGCGCGGGTCCGACAGCGCGATCACGTGTTCGGTCGGATCCACCCGCAGCGTGGTGTAGTCGATCAGCGAGGTGATCACATTGGACGGCATCCGTGCGTCCACGTCCCAGTCGCCGGAGTCGTACTTCAGGCGGGTGAACCAGAAGTCGTAACGCCCGGCCTGGGCGCGGGCGAACGAGGGCAGTGCCGCCAACGCGGCACCGCCCAGCATCAGGCGCAGGAACTGCGCCCGGTTCATGCCGGTGCGGTCATCAGACCGCGTCGGACAGCGAGGTGAAGGTGAAGTCGCGCAGCTTCATCGGCGGAATCATCATCACGAAGCTGGACTCGTCACCGGCCACGCGGACCGGCTTGCCCAGCTCTTCGATGTTGTTGAGCATGATCACCGGCGATTCGTTGAAGCGGAAGTTCTTCACCGGGTACTTGATCTGCCCGTTCTCGATGTAGAAGGTGCCGTCGCGGGTCAGGCCGGTCAGCAGCACGGTCTGCGGGTCGACCATGCGGATGTACCAGGTGCGGGTGACCAGGATGCCCTTCTGGGTGCCACGCACCAGCTCGGCGGTGCTCTTGTCGCCGCCGCTCATCAGCAGGTTGCCCGGCGAGGCCTTGGCGGTCTTGCCCTGCTTCTGCGCCCAGAAGCGCGAGTAGTCCAGGTTGGCCACCTTGCCGTTCTCGATGATGGCCAGGCGTTCGCGCGGCAGGCCTTCGTTGTCCCACGGCAGCACCGGCGCATCCGGGTGCCACGGGTCGGCGAACATGTTCACGCGCGGGTCGTAGACCTGCTCGCCGAGCTTGTTGCCGCCGCCCTTCTTGGACAGGAAGCTGCGACCTTCATCAGCCGAGCGCGCGCTGAAGAAGTTCATCATGAAGCTGATCAGGCCCGCGGCCGCCGCCGGCTCCAGGATCACCGTGTACTTGCCCGGCTCCAGCGCCTTGGCTTCCGACGACTCGGTGGCCTTGCGCATGGCGATGCGGATGTCCTGGTCAGCCTTGAAGTCGGCGGCGTCCTTCAGGTTGCGGCCCACCCAGCCCGAGCCGCGGCCGTCTTCGGTACGTACCGTGCAGGTGTAGTCGAAGGCGGTGGCACGCTGGTAGGCGAAGTTGCCGTTGCTGTTGGCGGTGGCATAGAAGCCTTGGCTGTCCTCCAGGAAGCCGGCCGCAATCAGCCCATTGCCACGGCAGGGCGCGATCGAATCGGCGGCAACCTTGGCGCGGAACGCCGGGTCGATGGCCGCGGTGGATTCGCTGAAGGTCGGGCTGGACGTATAGGTCTGCTTGCCGATGGCGGGCATGAACTCCGGGTTCTCCGGGGCCAGCCGGGCCAGGTCTTCGGCGCGGCGGACCACGCGTTCCAGCGCGGCGTCGTCGAACTCATTGATCGAGGCGGTACCCACGCGCTTGCCGAAGGCCACGGTCACGGCCAGTTCGGTGTCATCCACGATGCCGCTGGTGGAGACATTGTTGAGCGCGAAGCGGATGTTGCCCTTCAGGCTGCCGGTCAGCGCGGCGGTGCACTCGTCGGCCTTGGACAGCTTGATGACCTTGTCGAGGATGGCCTTGGCCTGGGCTTCGGTGAAGATACTCATGTATAGGGGCTCCTGACCGGTCAGCCGAGGCTGCGGGCGGTGTTGATGACGTTGATGCCGTTGAAGCGGGCGGTGGACGAACCGTGCGAGACCGCCGAGACCTGGCCCGGCTGGCCCTTGCCGTCGAAGAACGAACCGCCCAGGCGGTAGTCGCGCTCATCGGCCACTGCCACGCAGGCGTTCCAGAACTCCGGCGTGCGGATCTGGTAGGCCACGTCCTCGATCATGCGGGTGATCTGGCCGTTCTTGATCTCGTAGAACAGCTGGCCGCCGAACTGGGCGTTGTAGCGCTGCTGGTCGATCGAGAACGAGCCGTCGCCGATGATGTAGATGCCGTTCTCGACGTCCTTGATCATGTCGGCCACGCTCAGCGGGGTCTTGCCCGGGGCCAGCGAGACGTTGGCCATGCGCTGGAACTGCACGCTCGACCACGAGTCGGCGTAGCAGCAGCCGTCCGATTCGGTCTTGCCCAGGATGTGCGCCTGGTCGCGGATGGTCTGGTAGTCCACCAGCTTGCCGTTGCTGATCAGGTCCCAGCGCTTGGTCTTGACGCCTTCGTCGTCGTAGGCGACCGCGCCGAGGCTGCCCGGCTGGGTCTTGTCGGCGAAGATGTTGACCAGGTCGCTGCCGTACTGGAAGCGCTGCTCGCGCTTGTCCAGGGGGGCGAAGCTGGTGCCGGCGTAGTTGGCCTCGTAGCCGAGCACGCGGTCCAGTTCCAGCGGGTGCCCGACCGACTCGTGGATGGTCAGCCAGGTGTGCGACGGGTCCAGCACCAGGTCGTACTTGCCCGGCTTCACCGACGGTGCCTTCAGCTTCTCCTGCGCCTGCCTGGCCGCGGCAATGGCGTCTTCCTTCATGTCGTAGGACGAACCGTAGTTCACCACGCCATTGGGGGTCAGCACCTTGCCGGCGGCGGCACCCTCCAGGTACTCATAGCCCATGCCCATCGGCGAGGACAGCCCGTCGCGGGTGCGGAACTTGCCGCTGGCCTTGTCGATGGCGGTCACCGTCATCGGGGCCCAGATGCGGTGCACGTCCTGGTCGATGTAGGAGCCATCGGTGGAGGCGAAGTACTTCTGTTCGTTGACCAGGAACAGCATCGAATTGACGAAGCTGGCCCCGGCCCCGATCGCGGCGGCATTGACGTCCAGCAGCAGCTCGACCTTGTCCTTGATCGGAACTTCCATCGCGTTCTTGCGGATCGGGGTCTTCCAGCTCACCTCCCCCACGCCCGGGGTGGCGGCCAGCTGCACCGGCGCCGTCTGCACACCGGCGTTGGCCTTGGCGATGGCCACCGCCTGCTGCGCGGCCTTGGCCACGTCGCCCGGCCCGAGCTGGTTGGTGGCGGCGAAGCCCCACGCACCGTTGACGATCACGCGGATGCCGACACCGGTGGATTCGGTGTTGACCACGTTCTGCACCTTGTCTTCGCGGGTGATCACAAACTGGCGCAGGTAGCGGCCGATGCGCACGTCGCAGTAGGTGGCCCCGCCCTGGCGGGCAGCGGCCAGGGCCGCGTCGGCCAGGCGCTTCTTCAGCGCCGGGTCCAGCGTGCTCTGCAGCTGCTCGGCGGCGATCACCTTGCCGAAGAATGACGGCACGATCAGGCCGCCTGCGGTAAGCCCTGTCAGGGCAAGAAAGTCACGTCTTTGCAAGGCAGTTCTCCGTGTGATCGCACTCAGCCCAGGCTTCGCGCGGTGTTGATGATGTTGATGCCATCAAATCGTGTGGTCGACGAACCGTGCGAGACCGCCGAAACCTGCCCGGGCTGTCCCTTGCCGTCGAAGAAAGAGCCACCGAAGCGGAAGTCGCGCTCGTCGCAGATCGCACTGCAGGCGTTCCAGAACTCCGGCGTGCGGATCTGGTAAGCGGCGTCCTCGACCATGCCGGCGATCTGGCCGTTCTTGATCTGGAAGTACAGCTGCCCGCCGAACTGTGCGTTGAACCGCTGCTGGTCGATCGAGTACGAGCCACGGCCGTGGATGTAGATGCCGTTCTCCACGTCCTTGATCATGTCGGCCACGCTCAGCGGGGTCTTGCCCGGAGCCAGCGAGACATTGGCCATGCGCTGGAACTGCACGCTGGACCAGGAATCGGCGTAGCTGCAGCCGTGCGATTCGGTCTCGCCGAGGATATGCACTTCGTCGCGGGTGGCCTGGTAGTTCACCAGGATGCCGTCCTTGACCAGGTCCCAGCGCTTGGTCTTCACGCCTTCATCGTCATAGCCCACCGCACCCAGGCTGCCCGGCGAGGTCTTGTCGGCGAAGAAGTTGACCCGCTCGCTGCCCCAGCGGTAGCCGGCGTCGCGCTTGTCCAGGGTGGCGAAGCTGGTGCCGGCGTAGTTGGCCTCGTAGCCCAGCACGCGGTCCAGCTCCAGCGGGTGGCCGACGTTCTCGTGGATGGTCAGGAACAGGTTCGACGGGTCCAGCACCAGGTCGTACTTGCCCGGCTTCACCGACGGAGCCTTGAGCTTCTCGCGCGCGTGGCGCGCGGCGGCAATGGCATCTTCCACCGGGTCGTAGGAATCGCGGTAGGCGGTGATGCCGCCGGGCAGGGCGATCTTGCCGCTGGCGTCGCCGTCCAGGAACTCATAGCCCATGCCCATCGGCGAGGACAGCCCGGCACGGGTGCGGAACTTGCCGCTGGCCTTGTCGATGGCGGTGGCGGTGAACGGCAGCCAGATGCGGTGCACGTCCTGGTCGATGAAGGAGCCGTCGCTGGAGGCGAAGTACTTCTGTTCGTTGACCAGAAACAGGGTGGAGTTGATGAAGTTCGCGCCGGCGTTCAGCGCTGCGGCGTTCAGGCTGAGCAGCAGGTCGACCTTCTCCTGCACCGGCACGGCCATGGCGTTCTTGCGGATCGGGGTCTTCCAGCTGACCTCGCCCACGCCCTTGACCGGGGCCAGTTGCACCGGCTTGGTCTGCAGGGTGGCATTGGCGCGGGCGATGGCCGCGGCCTGGTTGACCGCCGCCAGTACCGCCGCCGGGGTCTGTTCGCGGGTGGCCGCAAAGCCCCAGGCCCCGTTGACGATGACCCGGATGCCGATGCCGGACGACTCGCTGTTGGTGACGTTCTGGACCTGCGCTTCGCGGGTGATCACCGCCTGGTTGAGGTAACGGCCGATGCGCACGTCGCAGTAGCTGGCCCCGGCGCGCTTGGCGGCGGCGAGCGCGGCCTCGGCCAGTACCTTCTTGCGGCCCAGGTCGTCGGGCTCCAGCAGCTGCTCGGCAGCGATCAGCCGCGCATGCGGCAGCATCAGGCCGGCCAGGCCCATTCCAGACAGGGTCAGAAACTCACGACGTTGCACAGCAGGCGGTTCCCCAGCAGCGGTTTCGGGCCAAAGCCGTCAACCTTGGACAAGTCCTCGACTTTCGGGGGAGCGCCGGGAGTGGCACAAGTGACTCCGGTCATGGTTCGATGTGCGCTGTGACGACAATCTGCAACTGACATGACCCGACAGCGATGGTCCGAGGCCTGCGAGCGCAACCGCGACCCGATTCTGGTCGAGCTGCGCCGCCATCTGCGCGAGCGCCGGCGGGTGCTGGAAATCGGCAGCGGCACCGGCCAGCATGCCGCGTACTTTGCCGGGCAGCTGCCCCATCTGCTGTGGCAGGCCACCGATCACCCGGACTATCTGCCCGGCATCGCCGAACGCCTGGCCGAGGCCGCGCTGCCGAACGCGCCGCCGCCATGGCCGCTGCAGGCGGTGTTGGAGCCTGTACCCGGCCTGGCTCCGTGGCCCTCTGACGCGGGCAGCTTCGATGCGGTGTACAGCGCCAACACCCTGCACATCATGAGCTGGGCACGCGTGCAGGCCCTGTTCGCCGGACTTCCGGCGGTGATGGCCGGGGACGCTGTGCTGTGCGTGTATGGGCCGTTCAATTACGGCGGGGAGTACACCAGCGACAGCAACCGGACCTTCGATGCCTGGTTGAAGGACCGTGACCCGGCCTCGGGCATCCGCGATGCCGAGGCCGTGGATGCGCTGGCCGCAGCGCAGGGCCTGGTGCTGATCGACGATGTGGCGATGCCGGCGAACAACCGCTTGCGTGTCTGGCGGCGCAGCTGATCAGGCGTCAGGCTCCATTGCTGACAGTCGCGCCGCTGCGGCGCGAAGGCCAGCGAAGATCGGCTCTGCGACCTCCTGCGGGAACCCAGGTGGAAGCCCCTGTTCCACTTGGCGGATGGCCGGTTCAACGCGGGCGAGCAGTTCCTCGATCCAAGGCTCGGCCCCGGCGCTGATGCCGCACTTTCGAGCGGTCTCGTTCCAGTGCCGCCGCCGGATCCCCAACAGTTTGCGATGGCGATTCCTGCCTCGCAGTGACATGGCCAACTGAGCCTCGTGTGGATCCAGCATGCCGGGACCGCGCCCAAGGATGGGATAGACCGAAAGAACATCGTAGACCGGCGTCAGCCGGAACCGGCCGTCCGCTTCAATGTGGACACTGAAGTTCTTGGCGTGGCCATCGGTAGCGGCGAGCAGCCAGAACAGGATCTGCACCTTGAAGAACGTTGCCCTGTCGGTCGCGTCTTCTGATTGCCTGAGCAGATCCATGATCTCGACAATGCCAGGGCCGCCCTCGACCTCGTACTTGCTGGCGGAAGGAAGTCCAAATACCTGGCACATGTCTTCCTGTGGAAGTCTCAGCCACCACGTTCCATCGCGTGCGAGCCGACGGTCGAAGCGCTCCACGATCAATGCGCGCTGCTCTTCGAACGTGCCCATGGAGGTGGATGCAACAGGAATGCCGAACGCACCGATCAGCTGCATGCACAGCCACTCGTTCTCAACCGAGAGCTGCATGTCGGCCCGCATGTTTCCGACCAGTCCCAGTGGAAGTTTGAAAATGTGTGTGCTGGGCGTGCTGCCGGTCGGCAGGCCCCACCCTTCTGGATGCAGCAGCAGGCCGGTCTTTTCCTGGGCACCCGCGATCGAGATGCGGAATTCGTCGCTCTGATCAGCCGCACTGCCCGGCAATGCAGAGGTGGTAACCCCGCGCAGGATGGCGGCCACATCACTTTCATCGAGTGGACGGTACTCGATGCGGTGCAGCTCGCCCGGTGTCGCTCCCTGTGGCAGAAGCTGCACTGCACCGACGCAGTCCCGGCCGATGGCCTGCAGCAGGTCGAAGGTGCCCGTGCTGCGTGTCCCGAATCGGTTGCGGATACGAGCGCGGATGCTCGCGTTGTCGGGCAGAAGGTTATCGAAGTAGTCGAGAACGACCTGACCGCGATGACTTTCTCCGGCGGGTAGCAGCGGTAGTGAAAGCGATAGTGGACGTGGGGCGGGGGACGCCAGCCACGATGCCGCGTAAGTGAGCCGTGGCGTGGCATTGGCCGCATCATGCCAGGTGGCGATCTCCAGGCCGTTCATCCAGACCGTGAGTGCGGCCATGCTTACCATTCCTGCTCGGGCGGAGCAGCCTTGCGGACTGCGGGGTGCAGGGATACTTCCAGACCCAGCACCGCCCAGACTTTCATCAATCGATCAAATGTGGCCGATTCTGGTTCGCGTTCCAGCGCGCTGACAGCCTGGCGTGAGACCCCAAGCCGGGTGGCCAGTTCCGCCTGGCTCAGCCCCGCGCTTTTGCGGAAGGCACGCATGAGCGCTGAGAGCTGTTGCGGGGTACGTACTACGAAGTTGTCCGCGGTCATGGTGGCGCCCCTGCTGTTTCGGCTAGAGACGCAATCTATAAGTTGCATTTTGAATAGGCAGCTTATAAGTTGCATCTTGAAAAAGCAATCTATACCTTGCCCTTAAAGAATGCAACATATAGGTTGCTGATGGGCGCATGCCGCAAGGGAATCAGCGCCTCGCAGCCCGTCCAAGCGAACGACGACATCAGGCAGAATGTCGGCGTTTGCCTACATCAAGCCACCTGCACGATGTGCAACGCCTTCGGGTTCCGCCACTGCGCCAGCAGAACCGCTTCCCGTCCCTTGGCCGCATGCAGGTGCGCTTCCTTGACGTGCCCGTAGCCGCGGATGTGTTCGGGAATGCTGGCGATCTCCACCGCCAGCGCCACCCGGTCATCGTCCAGCCCGGCCAGCAGTTCGTCCACAGTGCGCGCGTAATCCTCGATCAGCTGGCGCTCGCCACGCCGCTCCCCGGTCCGCCCGAACACATCGAAGGTGCCGCCGCGCAGGAATTTCAGCTTCGCCAGCAGGCCGAACGCCTTCATCATCCACGGCCCGTACTCCTGCTTGATCAACCGGCCCTGCTCGTCCTTCTTCGCGAACAGCGGCGGAGCCAGGTGGAAGCGGACCTCGAAGTCACCTTCGAACTGCTGCTGCAGGCGGCGCTGGAACTCGCCGCTGGTGTACAGGCGCGCCACTTCGTACTCGTCCTTGTAGGCCATCAGCTTGAAGTAGTAGCGCGCCACGGTCTCGGTCAGCGCGGTGCTGCCGGCCTTGTCCCACTCGGCCGCGCGGACCTTGTCGACCAGCGCGCGGTAACGCGCGGCGTAAGCAGCATCCTGGTAATCGGTGAGGAAGCGCACGCGGCGGTCGATCAGCTCGTCCAGCGAACGCGACAGGCGCTCGTCGTCCAGCGGCAGGAAGGCCACTTCGCCCTGGCCGGCACGACCGGGCAGGCCACGCAGCTCGCGCTCGTCGCCGGTGTTGCGTGGAGCCGCATTGGCTCCCCATTCGTTGCCTTCCCACTCGCCCGGCGGCAGGTCATGCAGCGGGCCCGGGGTGCGCTCGGCGTCGGTATGGCCGTTGCGCACCAGCCCGGCGGCCTGCTGTACCGCCTGCGGGTCCACCGCGGCCAGCCGGCCCCAGGCGAATGCCTGCTGGTTCATCGCCACGGCTGCGCCATTGAGCTCGATCGCGCGCATCAGCGCTTCGAACGAGATCGGCACCAGGCCCTGCTGCCAGGCGTAGCCCAGAATGAACAGATTGGCCGCGATGGCATCGCCCAGCAGTGCCGTCGCCAGCTGGGTGGCGTCCAGCAGCAGCGGATCACGGCCGCCCAGCGCCACGCGGATGCCGGCAATGATGTCGGCGGCCGGGAACTGCATGTCCGGGCGCGTGGTGAAGGTACCCGGCATTGCTTCATAGGTATTGAGCACCACCTGCGAACGCTCGGCGCGCACCTTGGACAGCGCCCAGTAGTCGTTCACCACCACCATGTCGCAGCCCACCACCAGGTCGGCTTCGCCGGCGGCAATGCGTACCGCATGGATGTCTGACGGCTTGCGCGCAATGCGGATATGGGTCGTCACCGCGCCGCCCTTCTGCGCCAGCCCGGTCTGGTCGAGCACGGTCGCGCCCTTGCCCTCCAGGTGCCCGGCCATGCCCAGCAGCGCACCGATGGTCACCACGCCGGTGCCACCGACGCCGGTGATCAGGATGTTCCACGGCTGTTCCAGGGTGCTGCGGAACACCGGGGCCGGCAGGTTGTCCAGCAGCGCGCTGCCGTCGCGGCGCGCGCCCTTGCGCGGGGTGCCGCCGTGCACGGTGACGAAGCTCGGGCAGAAGCCGGTGGTGCAGGAATAGTCCTTGTTGCAGTTGGACTGGTCGATGTCGCGCTTGCGCCCGAACTCGGTTTCCTTCGGCAGCACCGACACGCAGAAGCTCTTCTTGCCGCAGTCGCCACAGCCCTCGCAGACCAGTGAGTTGACCACCACCCGCTTGGGCGGGTCGACCAGCTTGCCGCGCTTGCGGCGGCGGCGCTTTTCGGTGGCGCAGGTCTGTTCGTAGATCAGGATGCTGGTGCCCTTGACCTCGCGCAGCTGCTTCTGCACGGCATCGAGTTCGGCGCGGTCATGGAATTCCACGCCCTCCGGGAACAGCTCGCGCTTGTTCCATTTGCGGATCTCGTCACTGACCAGCACGATGGTCTGCACGCCTTCGGCGCGCATCTGGTGGGCGATCTGCGGCACGGTCAGGGTGCCATCCACCGGCTGCCCGCCGGTCATCGCCACCGCATCGTTGTAGAGGATCTTGTAGGTGATGTTGACCCCGGCGGCGATCGCCTGGCGGATCGCCAGTGAGCCGCTGTGGAAATAGGTGCCATCGCCCAGGTTCTGGAACACGTGTTCGGTGTCGGTGAACGCTGCCTGCCCGGCCCAGGTGACGCCTTCGCCGCCCATGTGGGTAAAGGTGTCGGTGCTGCGGTCCATCCAGGTCACCATGTAATGGCAACCAATGCCGCCCAGCGCGCGCGAGCCTTCCGGCACGCGGGTGGAGGTGTTGTGCGGGCAGCCGGAGCAGTAATGCGGCACGCGCGGGAAGCTGGCGCGCGGCAGTGCAAGCTCGGCTTCCTTGGCGTCCATCCAGCGCAGGCGCTGTTCAATGGATTCATTGCTGAAGAAGCGCTGGATGCGGCGGCCGATCACCCCGGCAATGGTGGCAGGGGTCAGCTCGTTGGTGGACGGCAGGATCCACTGGCCCTGCTCGTCGTACTTGCCGACGATGGACGGGCGCGGGCCAGCGCTGGCGGGCCAGTTGTAGAACTGCTCCTTCATCTGGCGCTCGATGAAGGCCCGCTTTTCCTCCACCACCACGATGTCTTCCAGGCCTTCGGCGAAGCGGGCGATGCCCACCGGCTCCAGCGGCCAGGTCATGCCTACCTTGTACACGCGGATGCCGATGTCGGCGCAGGCGCGCGCGTCCAGGCCCAGGTACTCCAGCGCCTGCAGCACGTCTAGGTAGCTTTTGCCGGTGGTGACGATGCCCAGCCGCGCACGCGGCGAGTCCATCACGATGCGGTCGATCTGGTTGGCGCGGGCGAAGGCCTGTGCGGCCTTGACCGCATAGCGGTGCAGGCGCATTTCCTGGTCCAGCGGCGGGTCCGGCCAGCGGATGTTGAGGCCGCCCGCCGGCATCTCGAAGTCTTCCGGCAGCACAATGCGCCGTGCGAACGGGTCGACCTGCACCGAGGCCGACGATTCCACGGTTTCGGCAATGGTCTTGAAGCCGATCCAGCGCCCGGTATAGCGGCTCATCGCCCAGCCCAGCAGGCCCATGTCGAGGATGTCCTGCACGCCGGCCGGGTTGAGCACCGGCATCATCGCACTGACGAATTCATCCTCGCTGCCGTGCGGCAGGGTCGAGCTGCGGCAGGCATGGTCGTCCGCGGCCAGCGCCAGCACGCCGCCGTGCACCGAGGTGCCAGCCGCGTTGGCGTGCTTGAACACGTCGCCGCAGCGGTCCACGCCCGGGCCCTTGCCGTACCACATGCCATACACGCCCTGGACCTTGGCCCCGGGGAACAGGTTGGTCTGCTGGGTGCCCCAGACCATGGTCGCCCCGAGGTCCTCATTCAGGCCCGGGGTGAACTTCACCTTGGCCGCTTCCAGGTGTTTGCGTGCCCGCCACAGTTCCAGGTCGAAGCCGCCCAGTGGGCTGCCGCGATAGCCACTGATGAAGCCGGCGGTGTCCAGGCCGGCAGCCTGGTCGCGCAGCTGCTGCATCAGCGGCAGGCGCACCAGTGCCTGCACCCCGCTCAGGTAGATGCGGCCGTCGGTGCGGGTGTACTTGTGGTCCAGCGTGTAGCTGTCATCCAGCGCGCCGGGCTGGTTGGCGGACGAGGGCGAGGTGAGTTCGGCGGTACTGGTCATGGCTGGCCCGGAATGACGGCTGGCACGGCCGCACAGAGGCGACCGGAAAGGTGCGGATTGTAACAGTGACGCAATTTCCACACTTTTCATGACCCCAAGGGGTCGCATCCGGGCGCGTTCTGCGGTTAGGATCGGGGAGGGAGGTTGTGTGACAACCTGGGGGAATTTGTATGGCAGTGGCAAGAAACGTGCTGTCCAGCATGGTGCTGGCGGCGGGGATGGCAGTGTTCGGGGTGGCAGCGCAATCGTTGCCGGCACTGCAGGAGTTCTACTTCGATGACGATGTTGCCGCGACCGCACCGGTCGTGGTGCCGGCCGATGCCGGTGATCTCGTCGATCAGTTGATGAAGCAGCGCGAGCGCGGCCGCAAGGCGCTGGACGCCACCGTGCAGCTGGCCGGCGTGGCCTACGCGCAGGGCCGGCCAGAGCTGGGCGCGCAGCTGTACAGCGAGGCTGAAAAAGAGGCGGGTGCCAATTCAACGCCCGGCCGCATGGTGCGCTGGAACAAGGGCTGGGATCTGTACCGCTCCGGCAACATCGACGGTGCGCTGACCGCGTGGCACGAGGCCCAGGCCGGCATGCGCGGCAATCCCTCGTGGGTGCCGCCGACGCTGGCGCTGGCCTTGTGGACGCAGGGCCGCAAGGACGAGGCCGTGAAGTGGTATGCCGCCGCCGTGCGCACCGAACCGCAGCGCTGGAGCAGCACGGCCGGCTATGCGCAGCAGCTGCCGACCTGGCGTGACGCGGAACGCGCCACGCTGGCCGAAGTGCAGCAGGCCTGGGCGACCAATCCGCCGGCCTGGCCGTAACGCGGTATCAACCGTCGGCGCTGACCGTGCGCCCGAGCGCCCACTCGCGCAGGGCGCTCACCTGTTCGGCCATCAGCACCGACAACGGCCGGCTGTTGCGGATTTCCTGCATCAGCAGGTCGGTGTCGAGCACGCGTTCTTCTGCATGCGCCGCGTAGAGCCCTGACACCACCGCCTGTTCGATTTCCGCACCGGAGAAGCCGTCACTGGCGGCCGCCAGCGCGGGCAGCGCGAAATCGTCGGCATTGAGCTGGCGGCGGCCCAGGTGCAGGCGCAGCAGGTCCACGCGGGTGTTGGCATCGGGCAGGTCGACGAAGAAGATCTCGTCAAAGCGGCCCTTGCGCAGCAGTTCGGCCGGCAACTCGTGCACCTGGTTGGCGGTGGCCACGATGAACACCGGCTCCTTGCGCTCGGCCAGCCAGGTCAGCAGGTAGCCCAGCACGCGGCGCGAAACGCCGCCGTCTTCGCCCCCGCTGGCTAGGCCCTTCTCGATCTCATCGATCCACAGCACGCACGGAGCCAGCTGCTCGGCCGAGGTCAGCGCCTGGCGCAGGTTCTTCTCGGTTTCGCCGTGGAACTTGTCGTACAGGCTGCCGAAGTCCAGGCGCAGCAGCGGCACCCCGAAGCCGGCCGCAGTGGCCTTGGCCAGCATGGATTTGCCGCAGCCCTGTACCCCCAGTAGCAGCATGCCCTTGGGCGGGTCCAGGCCGGCCGTGCCGGCCGAACCGCCAAGGAAGATCGAGCGACGCTGGTTGACCCAGCGCTTGAGCCGGTTGGCCCCGGCCACGTCGGCAAAGCGGGTGGTGTCGTATTCGTAGTGCAGGTGCCCGGCGCGGTTGAGCAGCTCGAACTTCAGCCGGGCCAGCTGCGGCAGGTCGTCCTGGCTGAGCGCTCCATCGGCGAAGATCAGCTGGCGGGCAATGCGGCGTGCGTCGACCATGCTCAGGCCGCGCAGGTTGCGCAGGATCAGCTGCACCGCTTCATTGTCCACCTCCACCCGCTTGCCGCCGTTCTCACGGGCGTAGGTGGCGGCTTCCTCGCGCAGCATCTTCAGCAGCGCGTTGAGGTCCGGCAGGCGCGGGTTGAAGCGGGTGGCCAGCGCTTCCAGTTCGGCCGGCAGCTCCACCTTGGCCCCCACCAGCACCAGCACGTGTGCTTCGCAGTGGCGGCGCTGGACCAGGTCGCGCAGCGCGCGCTGGTGGCTGGCATAGCCCAGGTAGGGGTGGAAATCGAGCAGCAGGTAGATGCCGCGCTGTTCGGCCTGGCGGATCATCTGCAGCGCGGAACTGGCGTCGGGCGGGCCAATGGCGTCGTCCTCCTTGTCCATGTCGATCCGGCGCAGGCCTTCGGTGATCGACCAGCGGTGCAGGGCCCGCCATACGTGCATCAGGGTCTGGCGGAACAGTTCCACCACCCGGCCTTCGTCCTGGGTCTCGATGACAATCAACGGCGTGTTGGCGCGGATCAGTGCGCTCAGGTCCTGTAGCTCGCTCATGGGGCCTGCATTCCTTTGGATCGCGCACGATAGCAAAGCGCCGCAACCGGGACGAGGTTCAGCCGCGCGACTATCTCCGTCACGGGCACCGGTGTACGCTCAAGCCAGGTTCCCCATCGGAAGCGAGGCGTGCATGAAGACGATCCTGGTCGCCGGTTCCAAGGGTGGCGTGGGTAAAACCACCGTCGCCACCCATCTGGCGGCCTCTGCCGCCCTGGCCGGCAAACGGACCGTTCTGGCCGACGCCGACCCGCAGGGGTCCAGTACCCGCTGGGCCCAGCGCCGTGCGGACCTGGAAAGTGCCGTGCTGCCGATCGAGGCCACCGGCAAGAAGGGCCTCAAGAAGGTGCCCGACGACACCGAAGTCCTGATCATCGACGCCCCCGCCGGCGCACAGGCCGGCGAGCTGGAGGCGTTTCTCGATGTTGCCGACGCCGTGGTGGTGCCGGTGCTGCCGTCCGCCCTGGACATCGAGGCCATCGTCGGCTTCCTCAACAGCCTGGCCAAGGTGCCCCGGGTCCACAAGCGCAAGCTGCCGGTGGGGCTGGTGCTCAACCGCACCAAGCCGTGGACCCAGACTTCGCAGCAGGCCCTGAACATGCTGGCCGACTGGCCGTACCCGGTGGTGGCGCAGCTGCGCGACACCCAGGGCTATGTGGTCATGACCGGGCTGGGCCGCAGTGTTTTCGATTACCGCTCCGCGCAGGTGCGCGAGCATCAGAGTGACTGGGAGCCACTGCTGCAGTGGCTGAAGCAAGACTGATCCACAAGGAATTCCTATGCGAGAACTGATATTGCTGCGCCACGCCCATGCAGAACCGGCCAGTACCGGCCAGGCCGACCTGGACCGTCCGTTGTCGGCCACAGGACTGGCCGAAGCGGAGGCCGCCGGCAAGTGGTTGAAGGACAACAACCTGCGCCCGGACTGCGTGCTCTGCTCGCCGGCGCGGCGCACCCGCGAGACGCTGGAAGCGGTGCTGGCGGCCACGGGCGTGGTTGAACATCGACTGGAAGACGACATCTACGACGCAACCCCTGGCAAGCTGACAGAACTGGTGGACGAACGCCGCGACATCGAGCGTCTGCTGGTGGTGGGGCACAACCCGGGTCTGGAGCAGCTGGTGGCGTTCATGACCGAAGGCAGCACCAGCGAGTACCGCGGAATGCCGCCGGCCAGCATCGCCGTGCTGCAGTTCGACCGTGAGGCCGCCATCGAGCCCGGAGTGGCGAAGCTGACCGCATTCTGGTGGCCGTAAGCCGTGAAAGCAGTACAGATCGGATTGGGCTGTCTGCTTGGGCTGGCGGCAGGTTCCACGCTGGCCGAGCCGCCGGTGCCGGCCAGCCCACCCAATCCCATTGCCACCGCCGCCCAGCCCCCGCAACACGTGCTGGCGGTGGACACCGCGCGCTCGCACTTCGGCTTCGAGATCCGCACCCGCCTGGGCCAGCGCATCGAAGGGGTGTTCCCGCGCTTTGAAGGGCGGGTGGACGTTCTGCCGGACGGCCGCCACCAGGTCCACCTGCGGATGTTCAGCCGCTACGTGGAGATTCCCGGCAAGGCCCGCTACACCGGCTGGATGCGCGGCGAGGAATTCTTCGACGCCGACCGCTACCCGGTGGTGGAGTTCGATTCGCTGCCCTACTGGCCGGAACTGGTCAACAAGGGCGGCGGCATCGAGGGCCGGCTGATCCTGCGCGGGGTCTCGCACCCGGAGGTATTGCAGGTGGAACCGGCGGCCTGCCCCCGGGCCGGGTATGATTGCGACGTGGTCAGCCGCGGTACCGTGCAGCGTGGCCGGTATGGAATGGACAGCTGGCAACTTGCCCTGAGTGATCGAGTGACCTTCGTATTGCGTGCCCGCCTCACCGAGGCGGCCAAACCGTGAATCTGCTGCTGCGGCTTCTGGCGCTGGCAACCGTGTTGCTGGGCAGCGGGTGTGCGTCCCTGTCCAGCGCCGAGCGTGACCGCGCTGCCGGCATTGCCGCCCAGGCCCGCTCGCAGCAGGTGGATTGCACCCGTCCCGACCGCTGCGCGCAGGATTCGCCGCTGCGCGCGCTGGGCGGGCAGGCCTTCACCGAATCCAGCCCGGACACCCCGCGCCACTACGCCACCATCCTCGACGAGGGCGAAACCTCGCTGGTGGCGCGCATCAACCTGATCCGCAGCGCCACCCGCAGCATCGACCTGCAGACCTACATCTTCGACAAGGACGACAGTGCCCGGCTGGTGCTGGAGGAACTGCAGGCCGCCGCACGTCGCGGGGTCAAGGTGCGGGTGCTGATCGACCAGCTGTCCGCCATCTCCGACCTGCAGATCCTCGGTGCCCTCGCCAGCAGCCACGAGAACTTCCAGCTGCGGGTCTACAACCCGACGTTCGGCAAGGCCAAGCTCAATTACTTCGACTATGCCGGCAGCGTGCTGTGCTGCTTCCGCCGTTTCAACCAGCGCATGCACAACAAACTGCTGGTGATCGACGATGCGTTGGGCGTGGTCGGCGGGCGTAATTACCAGGACGACTATTACGACTGGGACAGCGAATACAACTTCCGCGACCGTGACGTGGTGGTGGCCGGTCCCGAAGTACGGGCGATGGCGGTGAACTTCGATGCGTTCTGGCATGCCCCGCGCAGCGTGCCGGCCGAACGCCTCAACGACGTCGGCCGCACCCTGCTCAAGCAGGGCGTGCCGGGCATGCCGCCGCTCGACTACCGCCACCCCGGGCGCGTGGCCCAGGTCAGCGACGAAGCCAGCGACAGCGATTACATACAGCGCACCTTCGTCGATACCGCCTTGCCGGTGGCGTCGGTCCGCTATGTGGCCGACCTGCCGCGCAAGCATCGTCGCGAGCGGGCCAGCCAGCCGGCCAACGGCCAGCACGTTACCGAACCGCAGCTGGATGCACTGATTGCCGGTGCGCAGAGCGAAGTGCTGCTGCAGACCCCCTACCTGGTGCTGTCCAAACCCGCGCGCGAGCTGTTCAAACAGCTGCGCAAGCGCGAGCAGGCCCCACGCGTGGTGGTATCGACCAACAGCCTGGCCGCGACCGACAACCCGATCGTGTATGCGTTGTCGTACAAGTACAAGCGCCGCAACCTGCGTGAGCTGGGCTTCAACATCTACGAGTACAAGCCGTTCCCGCTGGACGCACCGGTGGACTACCGCAATCTGCTGCCGGCCCCGCTAGGGGTTGCGCCCAGCGGCGAACGCGGCAGCAGCCTGCTCGGTGGCAGTGCCGCCGGCAGCAATGCGCGCGGCAGTGGCAGTGGCAGCAGCAGCCGCCGTTCCGATGCCGCGCCTGCACCGGTCACCACCGCCGACACGGAAGTCCGGACGTCACCGCAACCCACGCCAGGCCCCGCGTCGCGACGCCGGACCGACGGCAGCGTGGTGGAACGGCGGGTGCTGCGTGCCGAAACCCGGCCATCGTTCCTGGGCACCAAGGCGGTCAACAAGCCGCTGCCGGTGACCCGCAGCGGCGCGCGCATGGGCCTGCACGCCAAGTCGCTGGTGGTGGACCGCCGGGTCGGGGTAATCGGTACCCACAACTTCGACCCGCGCAGCGAGAACTACAACACCGAAGGCGCGGTGGTCATCGACGACCCGGCGTTTGCCGAAGCGCTGGCGCAGAGCATCCTGCGCGACATCCAGCCGGACAATTCCTGGACGGTGGCCCCGCGCACCAAGCCGCCGGTGCTGTCGGGCCTGAACTACAGCGTGGGTAAAGCCTCCGAAGCGCTGCCGGTGCTGGATTTCTGGCCCTGGCGCTACGCCACCGATTACGAGTTCCAGCCCGGCCCCAATTGCCCGGAACCGTTACCGCGGCAGCACGCAGATTTCCACAGCTGCTACACCGCCGTGGGTGACTTCCCCGAAGTGAATGTCGGCCCCAAGTGGCTGCTGGTGCGCATGCTCACCGCCTTCGGTGCCGGCCTGGTGCCCATTCTGTAACCCCTCATTCTGTACGGAGACGCTGCATGCCCCAGGTATTCCGCGAGCCGGTGTCGATCGATGCCCTCAACGCGCTCAGCCGCAACACCCTGATCGAGCACCTGGGCATTGTGTTCACCGCTGCCGGCGACGACTGGGTCAGCGCTACCATGCCGGTCGATGCCCGCACCCGCCAACCGTATGGTCTGCTGCACGGCGGTGCCTCGGTGGTGCTGGCCGAAACCCTGGGCAGCAGCGCCGGCAACCTGTGCGTGGACACCACCCAACAGGTCTGTGTCGGGCTGGAGATCAACGCCAACCACATCCGCGCGCAGCGCGGCGGCACCGTGACCGGCACGGCCCGGGCCGTGCATGTGGGCCGCAGCACCCACGTGTGGGACATCCGCATCGAGGACGAGGCCGGAAAGCTGGTGTGCACTTCGCGGCTGACCCTGGCCGTGGTCCCGGCGGCCTGAGAACAGCTGGCAGACCCCGCTGCGCTGGAGTATCGTGCCCGGATGACTTCCCCCACTTCGGCCCCGCGTGGCGGCGTGGCGCGTGTGTGCCGTTACCTGTACCGCGTTCCCTTGCTGCTGGTTCACGTCCTGCTGTTCCTGCCTCTGACCCTGATCGGCATGTTGCCGTTGTGGGCGCATGTGCGCGTGGGCGACCGCGCGCTCGGGCACGCCGTGGTCAACGCCTGGCAGGGCGGCTTGATGTGGATCTTCGGCTTCCGCCTGCAGCGCATCGGTACGCCGTTGCCCGGGGCGGTGCTGTTCGTGGCCAACCATGTCAGCTGGGTGGACATCAGCGTGCTGCACAGCCAGCGCATGATGGGGTTCGTGGCCAAGCGCGAGATCGCCAGCTGGCCGGTGGTCGGTTGGCTGGCCGCACGTGGCCAGACCATCTTCCATCAGCGTGGCAGCACCGAATCGCTGGGCGGGGTGATGCAGGTCATGGTGGAGCGCCTGCAGGAAGGCAAGGCGGTGGGCGTGTTCCCGGAAGGCCGTACCCGTGGCGGCACCGAGGTCGGGCCGTTCCACGCGCGGATCTTCCAGGCCGCGGTGGAAACCCACGTGCCGGTACAGCCGGTGGCGCTGCGCTACGGCTGGCAGGGCGATGCCCAGACCATCGTGGCGTTCGGCCCGAAGGAAAGCTTCTTCGCCAATTTCCTGCGCCTGCTCGGTGAGCCGGCGCGGCGGGCCGAGGTGCACTTCCTCGACCCTATCGAAACCCACGATCTTGAAGGCCGTCGCCGCATCGCCGAAACTTCGCGTGCGCGCATCGTGGCGGCCATGACGGCCGAGTAAGACGATGGCGCCCGTTCACGCGCCCTCGTCGTTGTCCGTATCAGGCTCGCGCCCATGTTGACCGCTGCCGACTACCGTCCGCCGCGTTGGCTGCGCAATCCGCACCTGCAGTCGATGCTCAGTTCCAGCCGCATGCGCATGCAGCGCGGCCTGGTGCTGCTTGCGGCCACCGGTGCGCTGACCGAAGAACTCATTCTGGACGGCGGCGAAGGCGTGCGCCTGCAGGGATGGCACAGCCGCATCGAAGGCCGTGAGCCGGTCGGCATGGCGCTGCTGCTGCATGGCTGGGAAGGCAGTGCCGAATCCAGCTACATGCGCATGACCGCCGCGCGCATGCTGGAGGCCGGCTACGACGTGGTGCGGCTGAACTTCCGCGACCACGGCAACACCCACCACCTCAATCCCGGCATCTTCCATTCCAACCGCATCGACGAGGTGGTGCAGGCGGCCGGCGACATCGCCCGGCGCTGGCCGCAGCTGCCGCTGGTGGCCGCCGGCTACTCGCTGGGCGGCAACTTCGTGCTGCGGCTGGCGTTGCGCGCGCCGGAGGCCGGCGTACCGCTGCGCCGGGTGGCCTCGGTGTGTCCCGTGCTGGACCCGGCGATCACCATGGAAAGCATCGAAAACGGGCCGGCCATGTATGACTGGTACTTCCGCCGCAAGTGGGCGGGGTCGCTGCGGCGCAAGCGCGACCTGTTCCCCGAGCTCAGCGACTGGGACGACCGCGTGCTGAAGCTGGACATCCGCGCGCTGACCGCGTGGCTGGTCGAGCACCACACCAGCTATGGTTCGCTGCAGGCCTACTTCGACGGCTACTCCATCGCCGGTGACCGCCTGGCCGCGCTGAGCGTGCCGGCCGACATCCTGATGGCCGAGGACGACCCGGTCATTCCGTATGCCACCTTCAATGGCTGGTGCCTGCCGGCCACCGCCCAGCTGGACATCGCGCCGTGGGGCGGCCACTGCGGGTTCCTGGAGAACTGGCGCGGCGACGGCTTCTCGGAACGCTGGGTGGCCGGGCGGCTGGGCCGCGAAGCGCTGCGCTGAAGCGGGTAGGGTCAACCGGCAGGGTGTCTTACAATCGGGGTTTGAGCCCAAGCCGGACTGTCATGCAAGACCAGATTGTTGATGCCCTGCGCCGCAATGCGGCCGATGAAGCCGTGCAGCTGGCGCGGGAGTGGACCCAGGCCGAGCCGGCGCAGCCGCAGGCGCACCGCTGGCTGGCCCTGGCGCTGCAGCAGCAGAGCCAGTACGACGCCGCGCTGGAAAGCCTGCAGCAGGCCCTGGGGCTGGACCCGGACAACGCCGAACTGCACCTGCAGCACGCCGGCCTGCTGCTGGCCCTGCGCCAGTTCGATGCCGCCGGCAGTGCGCTGGACCGTACCGCCACGCTCAACCCGAACGAGCACTCGGCCTATGTGATGCAGGCGCACCTGGCACTGGCCCGCAGCGATGTGGATGAGGCTGAACGGATCACCCGCCTGGCCGCCCGCGTCGACGAAGACCACCCCGAAGTGGTGGCCCTGCTGGGCATGATCGCGTTGCGCCGCAACGACCACGACCGTGCCCTGGCGCTGCTGTCGGCCGCCAGCCAGATGCTGCCCAACGACGCGCGCGTGCTGTACGCGCTGGGCTTCGCGCACATGGGCAAGGGCACCCTGGCCTTCGCCGAACAGGCGTTCCGTCGCGTGCTGGAACAGAATCCGAACATCACCTCGCTGCATGGCCTGCTGGTGCAGCTGGCACTGCGCCAGGGCAACGTGGACGGTGCGGCCGAGACCCTGGGCCAGCTGCTGGCGCGCCCGGACGGCGATTCGCCGGGGCTGCGCCGCCTCGGCGGTGAACTGGCCCTGCAGGCCGGCCAGCCGCTGCAGGCGCTGGAACACCTGCTGCCGGTGCTGGAGCAGTGGCCGGGCGACCGCCAGACCCTGCAGCTGCTGCTGGTGGCCTGGCAGCGGCTGGGCCGCGAAGCGCAGGCCCGCGAAGTGCTGGATGCGGCGCTGGAGAACCACCCGCAGGAACACAACCTGTGGCTGGCGCGCCTGTCGGTGGAACCGGTCGGCAGTGAGGACGCCACGGCGGTGGTCGAGCGCTGGCTGAGCGCCATGCCTGAGCACCTGCCGGCGCTGGAAACCCGCATGCGCCTGCATGACATGCAGAACGACGCCGACGGTGCCGAAGCCGTGGCGCGTCGCATCGTGGCGATCGAGCCGGGCCGCGTCACCGGCGAAACCCGCCTGGTGGAAGCCCTGCTGGCACGCGATGCGGATGCCGCCATCGCCCACGTGCAGGCCCTGATGGACACGGCCCCGGACGCGGCGAAGAACGACCTGCGCGCCTGGCTGGGTGCGGTGCAGGATCGCGCCGGCCGCCCGGCCGACGCGCTGGCCACCTGGGCCGGCCTGCATGCCGACGAGGCCGCGCGTCGCCTGCCGCTGCCGCCGCAGGCCAAGGCTCCGCTGAGCTGGCCCGACAAGGGCGAGATCGCCTCCGACGCCGCCGCACGCCCGATGTTCGTCTGGGGCGCACCCGGTTCCGGCGTGGAGCGCGTGATCGCCGCCATCGCCGCTGCCAGCCCGGTGCTGCGTGGCGATCGCTTCGGTCCCACCCCGCCCAACGATGCCTTCCAGAGCTACCACACCCTGCAGGACCTCTCGACCGGAAAGCTGGACCCCGTGCAGCTGGTGGCCCGCTGGCGCGAGGCGCTGGCCGAGCGCGGTCTGGCCGACGCCAACGTGATCGACTGGCTGCTGTGGTGGGACAACGCCCTGCTGTGGTCGCTGCGCCCGCAGCTGCCGGAAGGCCGCCTGCTGGTGGTGCTGCGTGACCCGCGCGACATGCTGCTGCAGTGGCTGGCACACGGTGCACCGGCTCCGTTCGCGGTCAACTCGGTCAACGAAGCGGCCGAGTGGCTCGCGCGCGCGCTGGCCCAGGTCGCCACCCTGCACGAACAGGATCTGTACCCGCACGCGCTGGTGCGCATCGACAACATCGGCAACGACCCGGCGGCCATGGCCGAGTACCTGGGCGGGCTGTTCGGCGTGGTCATGCCGCCCGCGCAGACCCTGGGTCCGGCGCGCCTGCCGGCCGGTCACTGGCGCAACTACCAGAACGAACTGTCTGCCGCGTTCGCGCAGCTGACGCCGGTTGCGGTCCGCCTGGGTTATTCGGAAGCGTAAGGAGCCCCCATGAAGTTGAGCAGCACCAGCCTGGTCAATGGCCAGCCGATTCCCGCCACGTTCGCCGCCGGCGATGCCAACGGCTTTGCCGGCAACCGCAACCCGCAGCTGGCCTGGAGCGAGGTGCCCGAGGGCACCCGTTCGTTTGCGCTGCTGTGCATCGACCCCGACGTGCCGACCGTGCCTGAAACGGTCGGTCGCCACGATCGCACGGTACCGGCCGACCAGCCGCGCGCACCGTTCATTCACTGGGCCATGGCCGACATTCCCGCCGACGTGCGAGAGCTGGCCGAAGGCAGCTGCAGCGAAGGCTTCACCGTGAAGGGCAAGCCGCAGCCGGCCGGCCCGGCCGGGGCCCGCCAGGGATTGAACGACTTCACCGGCTGGTTCGCCGGCAATGCCGACATGGAAGGGCAGTACCTGGGCTATGACGGCCCGTACCCGCCGTTCAACGACGAGCTCGTGCACCGCTACTTCTTCCGCGTGTTCGCGCTGGACGTGGCGACGCTGGAGCTGCCGACACCGTTCACCGCGGCCGATGTGCAGCGGGCGATGCAGGGGCACGTGCTGGCCGAGGCCAGC
This sequence comes from Stenotrophomonas maltophilia, assembly GCA_002387845.1. Taxonomy (GTDB): domain Bacteria; phylum Pseudomonadota; class Gammaproteobacteria; order Xanthomonadales; family Xanthomonadaceae; genus Stenotrophomonas; species Stenotrophomonas maltophilia_AG. The sequence continues at coordinate 33,913 of DGLB01000057.1, forward strand.
CTGCATGGGACCTACACGTTGAATCCGGCGCTGGCCTGAGATCCGCAGGGCCGGCGTTCGGCCGGCCCACGCGGTGCGGGATTATTTCTCGACCGCTGATTCCACCACCATGTCCAGCACATACGCCTGCGACGGCGCATCGGCCGGCGGGTTGGCAATGGCAAAGCGCTTCACCCGCAGCACGTTGCGGGTGCCCGGCGCATGCGTGTACCCCTCGATGCTGCTGTAGAAGTTCTCGAATGCCCCCGGCGTTCCAACCTTCAATCCGTTGTCGTCGAACTTCACTTCGCGGGTCTGCAGGCACTGCATGTCGCGGATCAGCGGGTGCGGGCAGGGCTTGGTCTGCGCGGCCACTTCAATGAACACGGTTTCGCCCGGGCCACCAAAGCGCGTTTCCGCGGTCGGACGCGGCCCGAACACCAGCACGTCGCCGCCGGTGGTGCGCAGGGTCAGCTGGTCGTTGCTGCCCAGGTCGGCCTTCAACGCGCCTTCCAGGCGCGAACCCACGGCCTGGTCCAGCGCCATCAGCGCGTTGTCAGTGCAGGCCATCATGGTCGAGGCCAGCGGTGAGATTGTCAGCGTGCCATCGGCCAGGGTGTAGCCGCCGCCCATGCGGTTGCAGGTGTTGCTGACCGCCACGCGGCCGTCCACGAAGTCCAGCGTGACCGGCTTTTCGGTCCGCGCGAACAGCGCATCAATGCGCTTGCCGCTGCTGTCGGTGGCGCTTTCCAGCACCCAGTGGTTGGCCAGCAGCTGCTGCGCGTCCAGCTTCGCCACCGCCTTCTGGTCGGCGGCTGCGGTCGGGGCCGGGGCCAGCTCGTCGCGGCCCGGGCCACCCGGGGCTTCGTTGGACGGGTTGCTGCAGGCAGCCAGCAGGGCCAGCGGCAGAATCAGCATCAGGTTGCGTTTCATGAGCATCTCCTTGAAGAACGCGGGATTGAACGCGGGAACACGCCGGATGGGGTTACCCGCGCGCCGGCCTGTTCAGCTACCGGCAGGCAGCCACAGCAGCAGGCCCACGCCCAGCGCGATGCGGTAGAACGCAAACGCCGTGAACCGGTGCTGCTTGATGTAGCCCAGCAACCACTTCACTACGACGAAGCCGGTGATGATGGCGGCAACAAAGGCCACACCGACGTCGGTCCAGTTCTCGCTGGCCAGCTTGCCGTCCTTGGCCAGTTCCAGGAACGCGTAGGCACTGGCGGCGAACATGGTCGGAATGCCGACCAGGAACACGAATTCAGTTGCCGCCGCGCGCCGGCTCAGGCCGAACAGCATCGCCACGAAAATCGCCGAGGCCGAGCGCGAGGTGCCCGGGAACACGCCCGCCACCACCTGTGCCAGGCCGACCAGCACCGCTACCGTCCAGGTCACCTCGGTGCGGTCGGGCAGCTTGGCGGTGCGCGCCTCCACCAGCAGCATCCAGATGCCGCCGATGATCAGCGCCCACGCAATCGGGGTGACCGTTTCCGGCAGCTCCCAGCCGGCCAGGCGCACCGGCAGGCCTACCACGGCGGTGACCAGGAACGCCGTGCCCAGCTTCAGTACGTAATCGCGGTTGGCTTTCTCATGCAGGCCGGTGGCCAGCTGCCACAGGCGCTGGCGGAACACCAGGGTGATCGCCAGGATCGCACCGGCCTGGATCACGATGTTGAAGAAGTCCGAGCGCTCGCCCAGCCAGTGCTGGGCGATCAGCAGATGGCCGGTGCTGGAGATGGGGAGGAATTCGGTAAGACCTTCAAGAATGCCCAACAGCAGGGCGGAAAGCAGATCGGACATCGGCGGCTCAATGTAGCGCCGGGCTTGCCCGGCTGCGTGTAAATACGGATCGCGTCAGCCGGGCAAGCCCGGCGCTGCACAATATAAAACATCCCACCACGCACCAAATGTGTGCACCATCAGGCCATTGCACCGAATTGGTGCGCACCGTTCAGGCGCAGCCCGCCCCTCCAGCCAGCCAAATCAACAACTTGTGAAGCCCGAAAAGTTGGCACGGGGATTGCTCTATCTACCCAGGCAATCACCCATTCGAGGTTTCACCGATGTCCGTGGAAAACGTTGAGAAGCTGATCAAGGACAACCAGATCGAGTTCATCGACCTGCGCTTTGTCGATATGCGTGGCGTCGAGCAGCACGTCACCTTCCCGGTCAGCATCGTGGAACCGTCGCTGTTTGAAGAAGGCAAGATGTTTGACGGCAGCTCCATCGCCGGCTGGAAGGGCATCAACGAATCGGACATGGTCCTGCTGCCGGATCCGGCCAGCGCCTACGTCGACCCGTTCTACGCCGACCCGACCCTGGTGATCAGCTGCGACATCCTCGACCCGGCCACCATGCAGCCGTATGGCCGCTGCCCGCGCGGCATCGCCAAGCGCGCCGAGGCCTACCTGAAGTCCTCCGGCATCGCCGAATCGGCCTTCTTCGGCCCGGAACCGGAATTCTTCATCTTTGATTCCGTGCGTTTCGCCAACGACATGGGCAACACCTTCTTCAAGGTCGACTCCGAAGAGGCCGCCTGGAACACCGGTGCCAAGTACGACGGTGCCAACAGCGGCTACCGTCCGGCCGTGAAGGGCGGTTACTTCCCGGTTCCGCCGACCGACTCGCTGCACGACCTGCGCGCTGAAATGTGCAAGACGCTGGCCCAGGTCGGCATCGAAGTCGAAGTGCAGCACCACGAAGTGGCCACCGCCGGCCAGTGCGAAATCGGCACCAAGTTCAGCACCCTGGTGCAGAAGGCCGACGAACTGCTGCGCATGAAGCACGTCATCAAGAACGTCGCTCACCGCAACGGCAAGACCGCCACCTTCATGCCCAAGCCGATCGTCGGCGACAACGGCAGCGGCATGCACGTGCACCAGTCGCTGTCCAAGGGCGGCACCAACCTGTTCTCCGGCGACGGCTACGGCGGCCTGAGCCAGCTGGCGCTGTGGTACATCGGCGGCATCTTCAAGCACGCCAAGGCCATCAACGCCTTCTCCAACTCCGGCACCAACAGCTACAAGCGTCTGGTTCCGGGCTTCGAAGCCCCGGTGATGCTGGCCTACTCGGCCCGCAACCGTTCGGCCTCGTGCCGCATTCCGTGGGTCTCCAACCCGAAGGCGCGTCGTATTGAAATGCGCTTCCCGGACCCGATCCAGTCCGGCTACCTGACCTTCACCGCGCTGATGATGGCCGGCCTGGACGGCATCAAGAACCAGATCGACCCGGGCGCACCGAGCGACAAGGACCTGTACGACCTGCCGCCGGAAGAAGAAAAGCTGATTCCGCAGGTCTGCTCCTCGCTCGACCAGGCCCTGGAAGCGCTGGACAAGGACCGTGAATTCCTCAAGGCCGGCGGCGTCATGAGCGACGACTTCATCGACGGCTACATCGCGCTGAAGATGCAGGAAGTCACCAAGTTCCGTGCGGCGACCCACCCGCTGGAATACCAGCTGTACTACGCCAACTGAGCAACCAGGTGGCGACGACGAAGGGCATCCCTCCCACCTTCGTCGTCGCCATCGCCTTGCGGCTGGGGAGCCGCAACGCACGCACCACCGCACCACGCACCACCAGGGGCAAGAGAGACCGGACGCTGCATGGGCCTTCCTCCCTCCCGCGTCACCGCTGGCGTCGCCCGTAACGGGCGTCGGCACGGCGTGGTCCACGCATCGTTCGGCGCGACAACCGGCGGCCATGTGCAAGTGGCCGCCGGTTGACCTGACGCTGGCCTGCTGCGGCAGGCCGGTTCCATCCACCATCGGGACATGCGCATGAAACTGATCTCCGCCATCATCCGGCCGTTCAAGCTCGACGAGGTCCGCGAGGCCCTCTCCGACGCAGGCGTGTCGGGCATCACCGTGACCGAAGTGAAAGGCTTCGGCCGCCAGAAGGGCCATACCGAGTTGTACCGCGGCGCGGAGTACGTCGTGGATTTCCTGCCGAAGATCAAGATTGAAACCGTGGTCACCGACGACCGCCTGGACGCGGTGGTTGAAGCGATCCAGAACGCGGCCGGCACCGGCAAGATCGGTGACGGCAAGATCTTCGTTACGCCTGTGGAACAGGTGGTGCGCATCCGCACCGGCGAAATCGGCGCAGACGCGCTCTAACTCTCACTCGGAGTCCCCACCATGAAGACCTCTTTGTTCACCGGGTGGCAAGTCCGGTTCCACGCGGTGTGCCTGATGATGCTGCTCAGCGCGCTGGCCGTGGGCGCATTCTCCAGCACCGCACATGCCCAGGCCCAGGTGGCCCCGGTCGCGGAAGAAAACGTCGCCGTTGAGCCGCTGCCCGATCCCGCCGCCGCAACCGCGGCCGCAGCACCCGCCGCAGAAGCGGCTGCCGCACCCAGCTTCGACCATGGCGATGTTGCCTGGATGCTGACCTCCACCCTGCTGGTGCTGTTGATGGTGGTGCCCGGCCTGGCCTTGTTCTACGGCGGCCTGGTGCGTTCCAAGAACGTGCTTTCGGTGCTCAGCCAGATTCTGGTGGTGTTCTCGCTGGTGCTGATGCTGTGGGTGGCCTACGGCTACAGCGCGGTGTTCAGCGAAGGCAATGCCTTCTTCGGCTCGTTCACCCAGTTCGCCTTCCTCAAGGGCTTCGCGCCCGACTCGGTCGGCAACACGCCCATTGCCGGCCTGCCGGACTATCTGTTTGTTGCCTTCCAGTCCACGTTTGCCGGTATCACCACCGCGCTGATCGTGGGTGCCTTTGCCGAGCGCATCAAGTTCAAGGCCGTGCTGCTGTTCTCGGCCCTGTGGTTCACCCTCAGCTACATTCCGATGGCCCACATCGTGTGGGGCGGCGGCTACCTGGGTGAAATGGGGGCCATCGACTTCGCCGGCGGTACCGTGGTCCACATCAACGCCGGCGTGGCCGGTCTGGTCGCCGCGTACTTCGTCGGCAAGCGCATCGGCTATGGCCAGACCGCGCTGAAGCCGCACAACGTGCCGTTCACCTATATCGGCGCGATGCTGCTGTGGGTGGGCTGGTTCGGCTTCAACGCCGGCTCGGCCGCTGCCGCCGACACCGTCGCCTCGCTCGCCTTCATCAACACCATTCTGGCCACCGCCGCTGCGGTGCTGGGCTGGACCCTGGTGGAAGCGGTGAGCAAGGGCAAGCCGTCCGCACTGGGTGCCGCTTCGGGTGCCGTGGCCGGCCTCGTCGGCATCACCCCGGCCTGCGGAACCGTCGGTCCGCTCGGCGCGATCGTCATCGGCCTGGTCGCCGGTGTGGTCTGCGTGTGGGGCGTGACCGGCCTGAAGCGCCTGCTGCGCGTGGACGACACCGCTGACGTGTTCGGCGTGCACGGCATTGGCGGCATCGTCGGTGCCATCCTCACCGGTGTGTTCAGCGCGCAGTCGCTGGGTGGCACCAAGGCCGACCTGGATATCGGTCACCAGGTGTGGGTGCAGGTGGTCAGCGTCGGCTTCACCATTGTGTGGTGCGCTGTCGTCACCGCCGCCATCCTGCTGGTGGTCAAGCTGGTGGTCGGCCTGCGTGTCACCGAAGAAGCCGAACGCACCGGCCTCGACGTGACCTCGCACGGCGAGTCCGCGTACGAAGCCTGATACGGGTAACACGTAGTGCCGGGCCATGCCCGGCAACCGCAACCAACCCGAACGAAACACGGTAGTGCCGGGCCATGCCCGGCAACCCCAGCAATCCCAGATACAAGAAACGAGAGAGAGAAGCTGTCTTGACCGGCGATTCCCAAGATCGCCGGTCTTTTTCTTTCGTTCGCACCGCACGCCCCAATCGGCCACAATCGGTGCATGCGCCGATTCCATCTCCCGCTCGCATTCCTCGCCACGCTGCTGCTCACCAGCTGCGCCACCACCGACATACGCAGCCCGCTTGCTACCTGGGTGCCGTCGCCGAACCACAACGAACGCAAGCCGGTCATCATCGTCCTGCACCACACCGACCAGGACAACGTGCAGCAAAGCCTGCACACACTGCGTACTGCCAACAGCGGCGGCAAGGTCAGCTCGCATTACCTGGTTGGTTCCGACGGCCACATCTATCAACTGGTCGCCGACAACCGCCGCGCCTGGCATGCCGGGGGTGGGCGCTGGGGATCGCTGGGCGACCTCAACTCGACCTCCATTGGCATCGAAATCGACAACGACGGCAAAAGCCCGTTCGCGCCAGCACAGATCGCCGCACTGATCCGCCTGCTTGAGGATGTGTGCGTGCGCCTGGACATTCCGCGCAGCCAGATCATCGCGCATGCGGATCTGGCTCCCACCCGCAAGAGTGACCCGAGCCGATACTTCCCGTGGCAGCAGCTGGCCGAAGCCGGCTTCGGCCTGTGGCCGCGGCTGAGCGATGGGCCGGCACCGGCCGGGTTTGATGCGGTGTTGGCGCTGCGCGCGTTCGGCTATTCGCTGGCCAATCGTGAGGCGGCGATTGGTGCGTTCCATCGGCGCTTCCGTGGCCGCGACGATCTGCCGCAGGTGCTGGATGAGGAAGACGCCCGCATTCTGCATTCGCTGTTGCTGCAGATGCGCTGACGCGCATGGCGCGTCACTACAGCGCTGACCTCCCGTAGTGACGCGCCATGCGCGTCAGCGCGGACCTCAACCCGCCCAGCCACGTACGACGTGGCCCTACAATCAAGGGTTCAAGCCGCAACGCAGAGAACCCATGAAGGTCCAGCGCCCCATCCATGCCCTCCTGGCCCTGGCCTTCCTGGCCGGCTGCACCACCACCGCGCCGCGCACCGACGCACCGGCACCGACGAAACCCGCCGCCAACCCCTACGCCAAGGCCGCCTGGTCGGCCTTGCCCGCGGTGACTGACGCCGACCTGCAAGCCGGTTACACCGCTTGGCGCAGCGCCTGCACCCGCTTGAAGTCGGACGCCGTCTGGGGCCCGGTCTGCACGGCCGCCCCGGCCGCAAACGCCAGCGCCACCGACATCCGCACCTTCCTGCAGTCCAATCTCGACGTCTACGCCCTGCGCGCCGGCGGCCATAAAGCCGACGGCCTGATCACCGGCTACTACGAACCGGTCTACACCGGCAGCCTGACCCGCACCGCCACGGCAACCGTACCGGTCTACGGCGTGCCCACCGACATGGTCAGTGTGCAGCTGGACAGCCTGTACCCCGAACTGAAAGGCAAGCGCCTGCGCGGCCGCGTCGAAGGCCGCGTGCTCAAGCCCTATGACGATGCCGCCACCATCAGCGCCAAGGGGGCCAAGGCCCCCGTGCTGGCCTGGCTGACCCACCCGATGGACCTGCAGTTCCTGCAGATCCAGGGTTCCGGCCGCATCCGTCTGAATGATGGCCGCCAGCTGCGCATCGCCTACGCCGACCAGAACGGCCACCCGTACCGCCCGATCGGCCGCTGGCTGGTAGAGCAGGGTGAGCTGAAGAAGGAAGACGTCACCATGGACGCCATCCGCGCCTGGGGCGAGGCGCACCCCACCCGTGTGCCGGAACTGCTGGCCAGCAATCCCAGCTATGTGTTCTTCACCCAGGGCCCCGCGGGCGAAGAAGGCCCGCGCGGCTCGTTGAACGTGCCGCTGACCGCCGGCTACAGCGTCGCCGTTGACCGCACCGTGGTGCCGCTGGGCAGCCTGCTGTGGCTGTCCACCACCCGCCCGGACGGAAGCCCCGTGGTACGCCCGGTGGCCGCGCAGGACACCGGCGGTGCCATCGCCGGCGAAGTACGCGCCGACCTGTACTGGGGCACCGGCGACGCCGCCGGCAAGCTGGCGGGTGACATGAAGCAGAAGGGCAACCTCTGGCTGCTGTGGCCAAAGGGTGCCCCCATGCCCAACCACGGCGGCTGAAACGCGCTACGCTCGGCACCGCCAAACCAAACCCCGCGGTAGCGCCACGCCCTGCGTGGCTGCACCCTCAACCGCAGCAAGGAAGCCCATGCCCGTCGTCCTGACCCTCTTCCTCATCGTGTTCCTGTTGGAGCACTACGTCATGCTCCGCTGGAACCCGGTCTACTGCACCACCGGCCTGCGCATCTTCAGTGTCACCCTTCCGGCCCCGGCAGACGCCCGCGCCCGCCTCACCCTCAACACGCTCGAGCCTGACACCCGGCCACTGCACTGGCTGCCCCTGGCCTTCCGCCGGTTACCCGGCGGCCGCATCGCCTTCCGCTCCAGCTTCGTGCCGCACCTCACCATGCGTCGCCACTACCCGGTCATGCGCGGTCTCGTGGAGGTCGATGCGCGCCGCAACCAGGTGCGCGTGATCGGACTGCTGAACTGGAACGTGCCGGCGTTCCTTCTCGCGCTGCTGGTACTGGCCGTGATCATGCCCGGCACCTGGCCCATGCTGCTGACCGTCATCGTGTTCGTGATGGGTTACTCGGTCCAGCGCAACGCCTTCCTGGGGGTTGTCGAGGCGCTGCGCACCCAACTGTCGGGCGCGCCGCCCCACCTTCTGCTGAAGACCGCGTAGAGCCGGGCTTGCCCGGCTGACACACCTCAATGCGGAAGTCCATTTGAGCTTCTGCGCGGTCGGCTAGGCGGTTGAGTACATCAGGAACGAGTCGCTCGGCCCATCCCACCACAAAGCAACAGACCACAAGCCGCGCGACGCCGCCGTAGATCTTGCTACCTATTATCTGATGCCCGCAATGAAGCAAGGTTTGCGCCGCCCGCGCCGAATTGCCAGAGCTGTCGGTATTCTCGGCGCTCCAACCCATCCAGACGTCGGATTCTGGATAGGTCCATGCGCTAAAGGGCCGATCATTGCCATCGGCAGTCGTCTTGCGACCGACTCTACCCCTCCGGGTTGCGCGCGCGATCCATGGGGGCATCCGGACCGCGGAGAGGGTGCCGCCCGGGATGCGCGAGTGTTACGCAGGGCGCGTTATCTACGGGATTCCCGCGCCACGACCCATCAGGGTGCCAACGCCGACCTGATCGCCCCGGCCAGATCACTGCGGGTAAACGGCTTGGCCAGAATCGTGCTCTGCCGTCCGATCGCGCCGCTGGCATCGATGTCACGCGGATACCCGGAGGTGAACAGCACCTTCAACTCCGGCTTGTGCTCCAGCACCCGCTTGGCCAGTTCCCAACCCGACATGCCGGGCATCACGATGTCCGAGAACAGCAGGTCCACGCTCACATCCGGACGCTCCAGCAGGCGCAGCGCCGAAGCGCCGTCATGCGCTTCCAGTACGCGATACCCGAGCTGGCGCAGCGTATCCACGGTGTACGCGCGCACGTCGTCGTTGTCTTCGGCCACCAGCACGGTGGTTTCCGGCTGCGGCTCGTAGCCACCCAGCGCCGAGGTTTCCACCGGGCGGTCGGTCGGCAAGGTCGCCGTCGAGCGCGGGAACAGCAGCGTGATCGACGTACCCACGCCTTCCACCGAGTCCAGCAGCACATGGCCGCCGGACTGCTTGGCAAAGCCATACACCATCGAAAGCCCCAGCCCGGTGCCGCGACCGACTTCCTTGGTGGTGAAGAACGGTTCAAACACCCGTGCCATCGTGTCGGCCGACATGCCGGTGCCGCTGTCCTTCACCCGCACCATTGCGTACTGGCCCGGGCGCACGTCCGGATGACGGGTGGCAACATCGTCATCCAGGTGCACGTTGTCCACTTCAATGGTCAATCGTCCGCCGTGCGGCATCGCATCGCGTGCGTTCACCGCCAGGTTCAGCACGGAGGCTTCCAGCTGGCTGGGATCGATCTCCACGCACCAGATGTCCGGACTGTTCACCACTTCCAGCTGCACCAGTTCGCCCAGCGAACGCTGCAGCATGTCGCGCATGCCGTCGACCTGGGCGTTCAGATCCACCGGCAGGTTCTTCAACGGCTGCCGGCGCGAGAAGGCGAGCAGGCGCTGGGTCACGTTGGCCGCGCGCATCACGCCCTTCAATGCGTTGTCCAACGCACGCGAAGAGCCTTCGGCGACATCGCCCAGACGCTCGGTGAGCATCTTGGCGTACTCCACGTTGCCGGCCACCACGGTGAGGATGTTGTTGAAGTCGTGCGCGATGCCGCCGGTCAGCTGGCCCACCGCCTCGATCTTCTGGCTCTGCCGCAGGGCCGCCTCGGCCTGCCGGCGCGCGGTGGTTTCCGAGGCTTCTGACACCACGGCGGTGATGTGGCCCTGATGGTCCTGCAGCGGGCGGAACGAGAACTCGAAGGTGCGCTTGCCGGTGGGCAGGCGCAGCTCCAGCTCGTGCCGCGAGGCCTTGCCCACCGCGGCCTGCAGCACCGCCTCGCAGACAATGCCTGGCGCGCCCTCGGTGCCGGCAAACCAAGCCGATTCGCAGAACAGCTGCCCGCGCACCTCCGGCTTGGTTGCCAGAATGGCCGACAGCGACGCCGAGTTGGTGTCGATGATGTGGCCGTCGGTGCTGAGCAGCGTCTGGTGCTGGAAGCTGGACTCAAACAGCGCCTGCAGGCGGCTGTCACTCTGGTGCAGGGCAGACGTGCGCTCGTCCACCTGGCGTTCCAGCGCCGCATTGTTGGCCCGCAGGGCGGCCTGCGCCTGCTTCAGTTCGGTGATGTCGCGGGCCATGGCGTAATAGCCCAGCACCTCGCCGCCTTCGCCGATCTCCGGCACCAGGTCCACCTGCGCATGGCGGGTGGTTCCGCCGCGCTTGGGCATGCTGGTCTCGAAACTTACCCGTTCGCCCTGCAGTGCACGGTCCAGGTACGGCTGCACGTCGTCCATGCTCGGCTGGCCGATCATGTCGCCGGCGCGCTTGCCGATCACCGTCTCCGGGGCATGGCCATACCAGTCCTGATACGCCTGGTTGACGAACTGGTAGCGGTGCTCCCGATCCAGGTGTGAAATCAGTGCCGGCAGCGAATCGGTGATCAGCTTCAGGCGCTGCTCCACCTGCGCCAGCTTCTGCCGTTCCTCGCTTTCGGCAATCGCACGCACCACCGCATCGGGCAGGCGCTGCAGGCGCGACTTCACCACGTAATCGCGCGCGCCGCGCTTGAGCGCCTGCACCGCCAGTTCTTCAGTCAGCGTGCCGGAAACGAAGATGAAGGGAATCTGCGGTGCCATTTCGCACGCCAGGGTCAACGCGGCATCACCGTCGAAGCCCGGCAGCACGTGGTCGGCCAGAATCACATCGAAGTTGCCCTGGCGCAGTGCCTCACGCATGCCGTCGTGCGACCAGGTGCGCTCGGCGGTGAACGACACCCCGGCGCGCTCCAGCTGCGCGGTGATCAGTTCCGCATCCAATGCGCTGTCTTCGACCATCAGGATCCGGATGGTCCGGGTTACAGCGCCTTCAGCCATCTTTGCGGGTCTTCGAGCCATAGCGGGTGCCCTGCGGGGGCGGCTGGTTGGTGATGCCCCAGAACATGCCCAGCCCCTGGATCGCCTCCAGGAACTCGGTGAAATCCACCGGCTTCACGACAAACGCATTGACGCCCAGTTCGTAGCTGCGCACCAGGTCACTCTCCTCCCGCGAGGAGGTCAGCATCACCACCGGTGTGCTGCTCAGTGCTGCATCGCTGCGGATCTCCTGCAGCACTTCAAGCCCGTTGAGCTTGGGCAGCTTCAGGTCCAGCAGCACCACCACCGGCCCACCGTGGTTCAGGTCGGCATACTTGCCCTCGCCGCGCAGGTACTGCAGCGCTTCCACGCCGTCACGCACGTGCGTGACCTCGTTCAGCAGCTGGCAGCGGGCCAGGGCGGCCATGGTCAGTTCGGCGTCGTTGGGGTTGTCCTCAACAAGCAGAATTGGCCGAAGGTCTTTCATGCGGGGTCTCCATGCTGCAGGGGTATCGTAAAGAAGATCGTTGCGCCCGCGCCCACCTCGCCCTGGGCCCAGACGCGGCCGCCGTGGCGGGTGATGATGCGGTGTACGTTGGCCAGGCCAATGCCGGTGCCTTCAAATTCGTCGGCGTGGTGCAGCCGTTGGAACACACCAAACAGCTTGTCCACATAGCGCATGTCGAAGCCGCAGCCGTTGTCTTTGACGAAGAACACGTCTTCGGTATCGGTGCGCTCATGCCCGATCTCGATGGCCGGGGCAGGGGCGTCGCGGGTGAACTTGATGGCGTTGGACAGCAGGTTCTGCCACACCAGCCGCAGCATGCCCGGGTCGGCTTCGACCTTGGGCAGCGGCGCGATGGTCCACTGGATGGTGCGGCCTTCGGCTTCCATCTCCAATGTGCGGCGTACATCTTCCACCAACGTGCCCATCTCCATGTAGATCTGGCCCATGGTTGACCGGCCCATCTGCGAGAAGCTGAGCAGGTCGTCCACCAGACGACCTGCTGATTTTGCCGACTCCACGATGGTATCGACGAATCGCTTCTCTGAACTATTCAGTTTTTCCTCGGCCGAGGACCACAGCAGCTCCGAATAGCCCACGATGTGGCGGAACGGCGCGCGCAGGTCGTGGCTGACCGAGTACGAGAACGCCTCCAGTTCCTTGTTGCTGCGAACCAGCTGCTCGTTGAGCGCGGCCATCTCCTCGGCTTTGCGCAGCACGATGTCCACAATGGCCGTGCGCAGTTCCAGCGCCGCATCCACGTCCACCTCGTCCCACGGCAGCGACTGCTGCTGCACGGTTTCCTTCCAGCTCTCAAAGGACTCACGCGGCGACAGCGGGCCGGTCACTTCCTTGCGCGGGTCACCGCCCCAGCGCACCGTGCGCACCACTTCGGGTCTGAACCAGATCACGAAGCTGTCGTGCACCTGCGAAATGGAGATGGCCAGCACGCCGCTGGCAACTCCGCTGAAGGCGGCCGCCTCGTTCCAGCGAGCCGTGAGCGAATCGGTATGGAAGAGGTCGCCCTCATGCGGCTGCACCGCCAGCCACTGCACCAGGGACATCACCTGCGCCTTGCTCGGGCAGTCGCCATGCAGCAGGCAGGCCCCGCGGTGGACGATCGCCGCGCCACTGGACTGGGTGAGGGCCAGCAGGCTTTTCGCATCGCGGCCCAGCGCGCTCATGAAATCCGTATCGCCGGCCATCTGGCCCAGCAACCGCACCTGGATGGCACGGCGCGCAATGCGCTGCTCCACGCCCAGGGCGCGTTCCTTCAGCGAGATCTGCAGCGACAGGATCTGACCGATGAACTCGCAGGCGGTGCGTACGTGGTACGGCACCCGCATCGGCTGCTGGTTGTGGCAGGAGATCAGCCCCCACAGCTCGCCTTCGCGCAGCAGCGACACCGACATCGACGCGCCGGTGCCCATGTTGCGCATGTACTGCAGGTGCACCGGCGAAACGCTGCGCAGCATCACCGGGCTCAGGTCGGTGGGCGCGGCCTCGGCGCGCTCGGCCGAGCGCAGCAGCGGCACCGGCTGGTAACTGTTGTCGGCAATCAGCCGCACCCGGTTCTGGCGGTACAGGGCGCGCGCCTGGGCCGGGATGTCCGATTCCGGGAAGCGCAGGTCCATATAGGACGGCAGCACCTCGTTGCGGTGCTCGGCCACCACCGCGCCATTCCATTCCTTGTCGAACTGGTAGACCAGGGTGCGGTCGAAGCCGGTGAGCTCGCAGATCAGCTCGGCCGCCAGCTGGCATAACTCGGTGGTGGTGCCCAGCCGCTCGATCGCGCCCATGAACTGGCGGATCTGCGGGTACAGGTCTTCCAGCGAGCCCGGCTCGCCCGGCACGGACTGCTCCAGCTCCACCATCAAGGTGTCGCCCACCCGGTGGCCCAGCACCTGGTGGGTGCAGCCGCCGGCAATGGCGTGCGCGCCCAGGAAGCGGGTGGTGTCCGGAGCCAGATCAGCCAGCGCGGCGCGGCAGCCGGCCAAGGCACCGCCCAGCACGGCCTCCACCGGCTGGCCCAGCGGGTCGCCATGGGCTTCCAGCACGGCGGGCTGGGCGATGGCGCGCTCGATGACGACCAGCGAAGCCGGGTCCAGCACCAGCAGCATGCCGTAGGGCTGGATAGCCCCCGGGGTACGGATGGGTTCGCGCGCGCACGCGGAAAGGTCCAAGGCGCTCTCGCTGGGGATTCCGTTCGACATGCCTAAAGCCACAGCCACAAAGGCTATAGCTTGGCATAGATGGGCGCCTGTTCATGTGTACGCCCGCGCGGACGCGTAGAGCCGGGCTCGCCCGGCTGCTCTTCGCGCGCCCCATGAACCCAATCGCCCGTCCAGACCGCACTCCGGTCCAATCACGACGCCTCCATACCTGGCCCCAACAACCGCCAACCCCGTCACACATGGCGCAACAACCCCGCAAAACCACGCCCATCGCGACACCGAATGTCGATACCCGCCCATCATTCGCCGCATCCGCCAACCCGCCCCTATCATCCAAACCAAGCCGCAACCGCCTGCGTATCCATCTGATGCAGGGTGTGCCTTCGGAGCTTGAAATCTCCTCAACAAACCAAGCTGTGGTGTCCCCGCGTCGGGAGGGTGATGGAATACAACACCCCTGTGGGGAATACGTCACGTCGCGTTTGGTTTGTTGAGCGAATTTCAACCTCCCGACTCCCTCGCCATACCGGCGAGGGAGCACACTTCGAGTGAGGTTGCCCGTGCGTAAATCAATATTCGAACAACTCACCCTCAGGCACTCAGGCTGCAGCTGGCATCAGCCGAAGAAGGTGCGGGTCACCAGAATGCGCATCCCTGCTCAGGGGTACAAAGCCGGGGTCGATGTCCCGGCGGTGATGCTGCAGGGAATGTGGCTGTACGGCTGGGAATTCGAGTCCGGGGGCTGGGTAAAGATCTCAGCCTCGCGGGGAAAGCTTGTGCTGGAGGTGGATCACGAGGCGCGGCGCAAGGCGGCGTGGTTTCGGAAGTACGGGTCGATGAAGGGGTGGAAGCGGAGGCGGCGGGGGATTCGAGGTGTGATCTCAGCTGTCGTGCTGTGGTGGCGCAAGTGATGGGCTTGGCAACACAAAAGCCTCCTGCGCGCGTTGGAGGTCAATGCCGTCAAGGGAGAATACTGGTGATCAGCAGCTCGAATAGAAGCCGCGGACAAGCTCCGTCACCTTCGGCTGGGCCCCCAGCCGGGATGCTTAATGTCCCATATGGATAAATCCAAGTGGTGCGCTCCGTCACCAACATGCATGGGGGCGGCTGTCCGGATATCCTCAGCGCTCTTGCCAACACGTGATGTCCGCAGCGAAGTCTCATCCAGTCCAACCCACGAAATCCGGCAATAGATGCCAACGGGAGTTCACAACGCCATGGTCGACAATCAGTCTACGGACATAAAAATCGAGGCAAAGCCGGATTTCCTGAAATCGCTAGCGTCCAATGTCAGCCCAATCACCGCGGTGTCGGAGCTTATCTGGAACGGGTTTGATGCTGGTGCTCAGCGCGTCAATGTTGTTCTCGAGCCGGACAGGCTGAACGGAATTCATGCGATCCGCGTCTCGGATGATGGTGATGGCATCGACCATCGAAAAGTCGATGCCCTCTTTGGGGGGCTGGGAGACTCCTGGAAGGCAAGATCCCATCGTCATAAGGGAAGAACCCTCCACGGGAAAAAGGGAAAAGGCCGGTTCCGCGCCTTCGCACTCGGTGAAAGTGTCGAGTGGCGTACGACGTACCTCGACGGCAACACAGCCATGGCCTACACCATTACAGGACGAGCAAGTCAGCTGACCGGTTTCATTGCCTCGCGCCCCGCCGCGGCACCGGGAGAGCTTCTGGGAACCGAGGTCGTCATTGAGAACCTTGATTCAAGTTTCCCGTCATTGACAAACGAATCCGCAACACAAGAGATCACCAGGCAGTTTGCTGTCTATCTAACAGAATCGCCTGGGCTGAGTTTGTACTTCAATGGGGAGAGGATCGATCCTGCATCAGTGCAGAGTCACAAGGAAGAGTTCCACCTGGGTGATGTTGATCTGCAGAGTGGAAAGCGCGTTCCGGTCTCCATGACGGTCATCGAATGGTCGGTGCAGACGGATCGAGTCTTTGAGCTATGTGACGCGGCTGGTGTGTCGCTCCATGAGGTGGCAATAGGTCCACAGATAAAGGCCCCTGGTTACAACTTCACGGTGTACGTGAAGTCTGATCACTTCCGCGAGCTGGACAAAGATGGCTCGCTCGTTCTGTCTGATCTCAGTCAAGATGTGGCAGACATCTTGGCCGTCGTAAAGGCCAAGGTACGTGAGCACTTCAGGCATCGGATACTGCAGCACCGTAGCGAAACGATTCAGCGTTGGAAAGCTGAAAAAATCTATCCCTATGAGGACAAGTTGGAGGTTCAGGCGTCTGAACAGATCGAGCGGCAGGTCTTCGACATACTCGCGGTGAATGTCGAGGATCATCTACCTTCGTTCGATGAGGCGTCCTTTAAATCGAAGAAGCTAACCTTCAGGTTGCTTGCTCAGGCTATCCGGGAGAATCCTGATTCGGTGATGATGATAATGGAAGAAGTGCTCAACCTAAGAAAGGATGAGCAGGATGATCTGGCCACGCTCCTGCACAAGACCACTTTGTCGAAGATCATCACCTCCGCAAGAGTGGTAGCTGACAGGTTGAACTTCGTCGAAGCTCTAAGTGACTTGCTGTTCAACAAGGAAAGCAAGAGCAGGCTTCTTGAGCGTGATCAGCTTCACAAAGCATTGGAAGTGGAGTCTTGGATATTCAAGGAAGACTTCAATCTTGCGGGGTCAGAGAAGAGCCTTGAAGACGCTCTGGCCATACATATCGACAAGCTGGGAAGTAGGCGGGATGAGCATGATCACTCTGCCGAGCCGGTGCTACGAGAGAATGAAAGGAGCGGTCGGGTGGACCTGATGCTGGCGCGATCAATTCAGCCAACCGAGGGTGTGCACGAATACCTCGTCATTGAGCTGAAGAGGCCCAAACAGAAAATCAGTTCGGACGTGATCGCCCAGATCAAGAGTTATGCTTTTGCCGTGGCCAAGGATTCGCGCTTTGATCAAAAGCGAACGAAGTGGACATTCATGGTCATTTCAAACGAGGTTGATGAGTTTGCCAAGTTCGATACCCGCCAGAAGGATAGGCCGGAGGGTTTGGTCTATCAGAGTGGAGACTCAAACATCACCGTTTGGGCCAAGACATGGTCTGAGATACTGAGTGATGCGCGTGCAAGATTGAACTTCTTCAGTCAGCAGCTTGACTATCAGGCAGACTCCAATAGCGAGCTCGAGTACTTGAAGCGGGCGCATTCTAGGTACATCCCGAGCGAGTTGGCTGCGGTCGCAACGGTTTCAGAACGCAATGCCATTGGATAAGCTGGCGTCGTGCACCCCGGTACCGTCTCTGCCAACTCGGCATGCGGCCGGGGTATTTTTTTGCCTGTCGCCAACACCACTGCTTCGTGAGCAAGCGTCAGTCTATTGAGCACTCAGCCTCAATCGATGCTCAGTGCTCACAGCAACAGCAGCAAGCACGCTTCACGCATCGGCGCGGCGTCTTCGGCCACAAAGGTGCGGGAGGTGCCGCAGATGGAGGTGGCCGCATGTAGCCGACCTGGCTTCGTGCAGGGTTGTCGGGATTCTTGCCCTTGAAGTCACCTGGGAGGATGGGGCGGAGTTGGTTTGGCGTGCTTCTAGAAGTCATGCATCCGACACTCCTTCATGAACCTTACGAATTCAACTTAGCTGACGGGAACGGCTACGTGTCGGTGCATGCCCGC
Organism: Stenotrophomonas maltophilia; assembly: GCA_002387845.1. Classification (GTDB taxonomy): domain Bacteria; phylum Pseudomonadota; class Gammaproteobacteria; order Xanthomonadales; family Xanthomonadaceae; genus Stenotrophomonas; species Stenotrophomonas maltophilia_AG. The sequence continues at coordinate 51,441 of DGLB01000057.1, forward strand.
TCCAGACATCAGCGGATAACGGGATATTGCAGGCCGAGGGCCCCAATTCAGCGAATCACGCCTTCAAGTGAACGACCTCCTTGGCGCTGGAGCGTTCATAGGTTGACGCGCATGGCGCATCACCACGGCCGACGAAGAGGCCCGATTTCCTACCTATTCACTCGCCATTTCACAATTTCACACTCCATCCACGTCGCCGGATTTCAACTGAATGCTGGGGAGAGCGCCTGCGGAAAACACCGCTATATTCCAGTCACCCCCAGATGAAGGAGAACCACCCCATGTTCCTGACCAAGCAGCACCTCAAGACCGCGAGCAAGCTGGGCGTTGCCCTCGTTGTCACTGCCGGCCTCAGCGCCTGCGCCACCTACAAGGATGAATTCGCCACCATCAACTCGCGCCTCGACAACCTGGACACCAAGGTCCAGGGCGCTGCGCAGAGTGCAGAGCAGGCCAACCAGTCCGCGCAGCAGGCCAACCAGCGTCTGGATGCCATCGAAGGCCGCGTACAGCAGCTTGAGAGCGCACCCCGCCGCGTGCCGCGCGGTTGATCCCTCCTCCACATTCGTTGAGGGATTTCTGAATAGGGACCAGTGGCCGTTGCTGGCCACTGGTCCCTTTTAATCACGCCGTCCTTGTTTTGAAGAGTAGTCCCCCATGCACGCACACCCCGCACGCCACGCCCTTCGCGGCGCACTCATCCTGGCACTGGCCTTTGCCGGCATCAGCGCGGCCAACGCGCAGGAAGCTGGGGTCGTGCAACCGGCCACCTCGCCCAACGATGAGCTGCCGCAGGACCAGCCTGTGTCCGACACCGTGATTGAACTGGCCGGCTGGGTAGTGGCAACCAAAGACACGCAGGGCTATCCCTTCGCGATCATGGACAAGGGGGCGGCACAGATTCTGGTATTCGACGGCAACGGCAAGCTGCGCGGTGCAGCCCCGGGGCTGTTTGGTTCGGCCGTAGGCGATCACACGGCACCGGCGGTCACCCATGTCGCGCTGAGCGCCATTCCGGGGAAAGACCGCACCACGCCCGCCGGCCGCTTCATCGGCGGCTATGGCCCTGCCGCCGACGCTGAAAGCGTGCTGTGGGTGGACTACGATTCCGCCATTTCGCTGCACCCGATCCCGCCGGGCAGCAAGACCGAAAGGCGCGCAGAGCGCCTGGCTACGCCCACGCCGGACGACAACCGCATTTCCCACGGCTGCATCAATGTGTCGCCGACGTTCTATGAGGCAGTGATCAACCCCACGTTTGCGAAGGGTGGCGTGTTCTATGTGCTGCCGGACAAGGACTCGCTGGAGAAGACCTTCCCGGAATTCGCGGCTAGCCGCTCGGGGAAGTCGGCGAACGGGGCTGAGGGCGAGCGGCACGCCAGTAAGTAGGCGATCTCGCGCTCAGCGTGCCTGTTGAGTGCGCTCCAGTAGCCAGTCGATAAACGCAGAAAGCCGTGCATTCTGCGGCTTCCCCGGTGGATAGACCACATGCAGCGGGAAAGGCGCGCGTTTCCAGTCGGCAAGAATCTCAACCAGCTCCCCCCGCTCCGCGGCGGGTTGTGCAAAGCGAGCGAAATGTTGGCCAATGCCGAGGCCGGCTTTCATCAAGGCAAGATGCGCCTCACCGTCATTGGTGGTGAACTTCGCGGTGGGTACCTCGACCCGCTCTGTTCCGCGGTTAAACACCATCGCTGCGGGCCGCTCGGTGCCTGATGCGAAATAACCAGCAATCTCATGCTTCTCCAGCAGTTCGGTGGGGTGTTCAGGGGTTCCGCGTCGGGCCAGGTACGCCGGTGAGGCGTAAGTGCCGTACTCAAGATCCATCAGCTTCCGCGCCACCAGCAGCGGGTCGCCCAGCGCGCCACCGCGGATCACGCAGTCGACCCCCTCGCCCACGATGTTGACCTGTCGGTCGCTGACTCCAAGGGCAACCTCTACTTCGGGAAAGCGCTCCGAGAAGTCGGCCAGCGCCGGTATCAACAGGTGCCGCGCCACCGTAGCCGGCACATCGATGCGCAGCCGACCACGCGGACGCAGGCCATGCGCCTTGATGGCGTTGTCGGCGACGTCCAGTTCGGCCAGCAGGCGTGCAGCATGCTCGTAGTACGCGATACCCTCCGGCGTGACGGTCACCTGCCGGGTCGTGCGCTGTACCAGCCGGACCCCAAGGTAGGCCTCCAAGTCGTAGATCAGCTTGCTGGCACTCGAACGCGGCATCGAAAGCTGGCTGGCCGCCCGGCTGAAGGATTCGGTTTCAACCAGACGTACAAACACGCGCATTGCCACGAGCTGGTTCATCACTTAGCCCACTTGATTGTCGATTGTCCATGCATGTGGATAATCATGCCACGAAGGCAAGATTTTCGCGGGCAAAAACTGTCATATCTTGGTTTCCAACCCTACATGGAACCCGCAGATGAAGACCCAGCAACAGCTCCTTTCCGCTCGCTACGGCCAGCAACCCGTTCCGGACATGCTCTGGAACGACCAGATCGCTGCCTTGGTATCCCACCGAACGGCGCGTGCCTATCTTCCGGATCCGGTGCAGGCCGGCGCGCTTGAGGCCATCGTCGCCGCCGCCCAATCGGCATCTGTTTCGTCCAATCATCATCAATGGAGTGTGGTCGCCGTCACCGAGCCTGCGCTCAAGGCGCAGCTCTCCGAACTGGCCCAAGGCTCTGCAGGTCATGGCAACCCGCACATGTACGAGGCACCGGTGCTGCTGCTGTGGGTCGCCGATCTATCTCGCAATGCTGCCATCGCGGCCGACGCCGGTACGCCGAACATCGTGCACGGGCACTTGGATGCTTTCCTGATGTCCAGCGTGGACGCGGCACTGGCATCGCAGAACGCCGTGGTGGCGGCAGAGTCACTCGGCTTGGCGGTCTGCTACATCGGGGGCATGCGAAACCGTGCCGCTGAGGTGGCCCAACTCGTCGGCCTTCCGAAGCTGGCCTATGTGGTGTTCGGAATGACGTTGGGCCACCCGGACCCGAAGCGCATGAGCGAGTTCACGCCCAGACCTCAGCAGGCGGTGGTGCTGCACCATAACCGCTACGACGCCGATGCGGCGGCGCAGGCTTTGCAGACCTACGACCAAGCCTTTGATGGCATGCGGGAAACGTTGGCCGCGCGCTTCGGGGTGCAACTCAAAGCATGGCGCGAAGGTGTTCGCGGGTCGGTGCAGGTGGACTACATGGACGGGCGGGAGAACCTTCGGAAGACAGTGCAGGAGCGGGGGTTCGAGTTGAGATAACCGAGCTGCAGATGGCGCAATGACGCCCGCAGCGGTGACCGCCCTCCCTTCGGGCTACCTTCTCCGACAACTCGTTGCGGTGCTCCTTTCACCCACTGAGGTTAATGGAGAGTACGAAATCGCGGATCAGGGGCTGAAAATCGTGCTCAGTAACGCGGTGAACCAAGACTTGTCCAGGGGGCGTATGAATAGGCAGTCGGCCTGATTGCGGTAATACGTGATGGCGCAAGGCCCTGCGACGGCGTATAACCGCCGACAGGGCCGCGACTCAGAAAAGGCAGGGATGCGCTATGGGAGATTGGGACTTTCTGTACGAGATGCATGAGCGCGGCTGCTCCCCGGAGGAGATCGCAGATGCCAGGGCGTGTGGCTACGCTCCTTGGGAATCGATCCACCTGGAAGCAGAGTGGCTCGACAGCGAGTTGGATGACGTGGATGTTGTCGATGCTCGCTTAGCGGGCTCCGGTACGCCGTTCAAAAGCCGAGAAGGATTCCCGCGTAGTTTCAGAGAGCAGGCTGAGATCCTTCAGGACCTTATAGACTCGGCCATTCGACACTTCGAGAACACGGGCCGATACCTTCAGATATGGGGAGAACTCGGCGAGATATACGCTGAAGTTATGCATGGGTTGCGCCGACATGGCACGCACCATGCCGGATCAGACGGCACCATCGACGGAGTTCGGGTTGAGGTGAAAACCATCTCGCCGGAGAAGCGAGGTCGTACCGTGACGGTGAGGAGCCAAGGCGACTTCGAGAAGCTCATGATCGTGCGGATTGATCGTAATTTCAGTTTCAAGGCGAAGCTGTTTGACAGAAGCGAGCTGAAAAGCGCCGGAGAAAAGTGCATGAACGCAACGTTCTAGCAGCTTCGCTGCAGATCGATCACTGACGTGAAAGGATCAATCCAGCCCGCCATAAGGTCTTGCATGCGACGTACCTTCCACGTACTTCTCTTATCGGTCATACCTCTTTCCAGCCTCGCGCATAGCGGGGGTCTCGATAAGAATGGTTGCCACAATGATCGAAAGACGGGTGGATATCATTGCCACCACGCGTCCGCATCCTCGCCGCGCAGCTCATACGCACCTGACAGCCGCCTAACTACGGGGCGGTCGGGCGGATCCGCGGCCTTCGCGAACTGCGCGGAAGCTCGCGCCGCTGGGGCCGCGCCGGTCAGGCGTGGAGATCCCGGATACGGACCCCATCTTGACCGCGACAACGACGGAGTTGGGTGTGAGCCCTATCGTGGTCGAAGGTAGGCACCGCGCGGGAACTCTGTCCATCATCTTTGCTGTAGTTGATGAGGCGTACTACGCGAACGCGTGGCTGCGCCTCACTCGTAACCCCACCTCACTCCGCGACGAACGTAACCGGCACCCGCACCCGGCTCCGAACCGGCTTGCCTGCTTCCTGCGCGGGCGTGAAACGCCAGGCGGCGGCCGCTTCAATCGCGGCGGCGTCCAGCTTCGGATAACCGCTGGATCTATCCATCGTTACTTTGGAAATGGCCCCTTCCGCATCCACGTCCAAGACCAGTACAACCGTACCTGATTCAAAGTCATCAGCTGATCCGCTTGGATAACGTGGCGGTGGGTTGTACACGGCCTGCGGAAAGATAAAGTCGGAGTGCGCTGGCGGAGGTGGGGGCGGCGGCGGAGTGTCCGCCGATGCACCGCCACCGACGGCCAGCAGCACTACAGTCAGCAGGCAGCGCATTACGCGGCGAATGGCTGAAGCCCTGATGGCGTCCATGCGTCAAAACCTTCCAATGGCTGGGATCTGGCGCGATGGTACCGTGCGGACCGGCACCCGAACAGCGCTCCATCTTGGTGCCAGCAGCAATGCTAGTATCCATGCCCACATGAAGCCGTGGCATGTATCTGGAGCGGGAAAGGAATGAGAACGTTCAAGGAGGAATCGATGCGAACCCTTGTTCGCGCCATCTTCGTGATGGGTCTGGCCGCAGTCGCCTGCAACGTCCAGGCCGCCGATAAAGACCACGCTGCCCGTCTTAAAACCCTGCGCGCGGCCGCCAAGGCGGGCGACGCGAAGGCCGAATATGACCTTGCGTACCTGTATCTACGGGGCGCAGGTGTAACGCGGAATGAGAAAACAGCCGCCAACTGGTACCTCAAGTCGGCCGAGCAGGGTTATGCACCCGCCCAGTCCGCGCTTGGCACGTTGTATCTGCGCGGAACCGGCGTGCCCAAGGACGAAGCCCAGGCGCTGGTCTGGGTGCGCAAAGCCGCCGACCAGGGCGAGGCACTGGCGCAGTCCGACCTCGGCATGATGTATCTGCGGGGCATGGCCGTGCCGCAGGATGATGCCCAGGCTGTCATCTGGCTGCGCAAGGGAGCTGGGCAGGGGGCTCCGGCGGCGCAGCACAACCTGGCCAGCCTGTATGAGCGTGGCGGTGCCGGCCTGGACAAAGACGAAGCCGAGGCCATCGGCTGGTACACCAAGGCGGCAGTCCAACCCTCATGGGAGCTGGGCGTCATCCAGTCCCGCCAGAAGCTGTGCGACTTTGGCGGGGAGCAGAAGGTGTGGTGCTCCGAAATCCATACGCCGGGTGCCTTCGGTCCGCTGGAAAAGCTCACTGCGGCAGCAGAGCAGGGTGACATCCAGGCAGTGACCAACCTCGGCGATGTCCATCGCGCCGGTATCGGCGTGCCCAAGGACGAAGCCCAGGCCGCCGGCTGGTACCGCAAGGCCGCCGAACTGGGCGACGCGCGCGCTCAAAGCCAGCTGGGCTACATGTACGCCAACGGGGAGGGGGTACCCAAGAATGAGGACCAGTCTGTTGCCTGGTACTGCAAGGCGGCGGCACAGGGACATTCCAGGGCGATCGCCAATCTGGGCATCATGCGTGCGCTGGGCCAGATGACGGTCAAAGACTGCGCCGAGCGCTAAGGGCGCACCACTATCGTCTCACTTGTTACGCCAAGCTTTTTGGCCAGCAGCGAGATGGCACCCGCCCCTCACACCGTGCACAATCCCCCCACACCGGGCATGACGCCCGGTCCGCTCCGCGTCACGTCCGGGGGGACGGCATGGAGCACGACAACAGGGGGATACACCATGGATTCGCTCTATCCGGCGGGGCCTTCGGCCGTGCCTGCACAGCTCACCGCGCCCAGCTCTGCCTATCGCCGCCACGCCTGGCTGGCGGTGGCCGGTCTGCTTACCTTCGCCGCCGCCTACTTCGCCCTGATGGGCTGGTTCGGCTGGACCGCCTTCCGCATGCTGCGCACGCTGCTCTCTGGCGAGGGCGGCAGCGCGCTGATCAACGCCATCGTTGGCGGCTGCGCGTTGTTCCTGGCCGTGTTCATGGCCAAGGGGCTGATCTTCCTCAAGCGCGGCCAGGCCTCCAAAGACCTGGAGCTGAAGCCGGCCGACCAGCCGGAGCTGTTCGCCTTCCTGCACCGCCTGGCCGACGAGGCCGGCGCGCCGCGACCGAAGCGGGTGTATCTGTCGCCGCGGGTCAACGCCGGCGTGTTCTATGACCTGTCGCTGGTCAATCTGCTGTTCCCCTCGCGCAAGAACCTGGACATCGGCCTGGCGCTGGTGAACGTGCTGAACCTCACCGAGTTCAAGGCGGTGCTGGGCCACGAGTTCGGCCACTTCGCACAGCGCACCATGGCGGTCGGCCGCTGGGTGTACATCGCCCACCAGGTGGCCACCCAGCTGGTGGCGCGACGTGACGCGCTGGACACCTTCCTGGCCGGCCTGTCGCGCACCGACTTCCGCATTGCGTGGGTGGGCTGGACGCTGTCGATCATCATCTGGGCGATCCGCTCGCTGGTGGACACCGCCTTCAGCGTGGTCACCCTTTCCGAGCGCGCGCTCTCGCGCGAGATGGAATACCAGGCCGATCTGGTGGCCGCCTCACTGGCCGGCAGCGACGCGCTGGTGCATGCGCTGCACCGCCTGGGCGCGGCCGACGAAGCCTGGGGCCGCACGCTGGGCTTCGCCTCGCGCGAGTTCGAGGCCGGCCGCGCGGTGGCCGACCTGTTCGCAGTGCAGGCGCGCATGATCGCCAACCTGCGCCGGGTCACCCCGGACCCCATGTACGCCGACCCGCCGCAGCTGCCCGAACACGAGCGCGAGCAGCACCGCGTGTTCCGCAACGAGATGGTGCGCGCACCGCAGATGTGGTCCACCCATCCGGCCAACGCCGACCGCGAGAACAACCTGAAGCGACGCTATGTGGCGGCCGTCATCGACGAGCGCCCGGCGATGCTGCTGTTCCGCGATGCCGATGCACTCAAGCACCAGCTGTCGCGCGACATGCTGCGCGAGACCCCGCCGGCATTTGCCGAAGCGGCCGAATCGCTGAGCCGGCTGGATGCCGAGTTTGAAGTCCGCGCCCTGCACCAGCGCTACCAGGGGACCTACCTGCGCCGCTCGTTCCTGCGCAGTGTGGCCACCCCGGGCGAACTGTTCCTCGGGTCGCTGCCAGTGCTGGAGGACGCCGCGCTGCGCGAGCGGATCGCGGCGCTCTATGCACCCGCCCACGGCGAGGCACTGCAGCAGCTGAAGCGGTTGGAAGACGAACGCGCCACGCTGGACGCCGCACGCGCGGGTCATCTGCGCGCTGCCGGAAACCGCGTGCACTGGCGCAGCCAGGTGCTGGACACCAAGCGGTTGGGCCCGGCCATTGCCACGTTGGATGCAGAGATCGCGCCGCTGCGGCAGGCGGTGTTCCTGCACGACCAGGAATGCCGCAGCCTGCACCGGCTGGCGGCACGCCGCAACGGTGAGGGCTGGGAGGCACTGCTGGAAGGCCAGGTTGGCCTGATGCACTTCTGCGAGCACGTCGAGGCGGACCTGCGCGATGTGTACGGGGTGTTCGTCAACACCATGCAGGTGGTCACCGCCGACAACCGCGTTTCCGAAAAGGAACTGCGTCGCTTGATCGCGGCGGCCAACATGACCCAGCGGGCCCTGGCGGCGATCTACGACCAGGCGCGCTTCTGCACTGTGGATGAAACCGTGATCGCGCATGGCGGCCAGCCGCTGCAGGAAGCGCTGGGCGAATTCGGTCTGGCGCTGGCGACGGAACACAACATCAACGACTGGGTCCGCAACGCGGGTGCCTGGGTCGAACATACCTGTGCCGCCCTGTCGCGCCTGCGTGCGGCCACGCTGGAAGCGCTGCTGGCCAACGAGGACGCGGTGGTGGAACGCCTGGGCACGGGCGAGGCCGTGCCGACTGCGCCGGAGCCTTCCCGGGTGCCGAAGGACTACCCGGTGCTGCTGCCGGGCAAGGAACGCAAGCTGCAGACCAAGCTGGGCTTGTGGGACCGGTTCCAGACTGCGGATGGCTGGGTTGCCAGCGTTGCGCGTGGCACGGTGGCGGCGGCCATCGTCGTCGGCGTTCTGGTGGTCGGCATGCACACGGGAACCGCAACCGTGACGCTGTACAACGGATTGGCGATTCCCGTGCGGGTCAGCATCGACGGTAGCAGCGTCAGGCTGGATCCTTTGCAGAGTGCCACCCTGGACGTGCAGCCAGGAATCCGCCATAACGTGGTAACCCACACTGCGGACGGCCATTTGGTCGAGTCCTTCGAGAGTGATCGGATCACGGGTCGCTCGCACTTCGCCTACAACGTCGCGGGTGCGGCACCCCTGTATGAGTGGTCAGCCGTTTATGGCAGTGCAAAGGAAGAAAAAGAGCGCCCACTGGGTGCCGAGCGTTGGTTGGCCACGGACGCCGACCACGTGATGGAGACGCCGCCGGAAACCATCCAGATCGGGAAGTACGAGGATGGCGGCAGGCGTACCGTTGTATCGGCCGCAGGCGACCTGCTTCCCGAGCAACAGGTGGAAATGCTGACCAACGCCAAACAGCGTGACGCCATGATCGCGGCGCATCTGCGCTGGGACCCGCCGGAGTCCCCGCGTGTGGTGATGTGGCTGTCCTTGGCCGCGACCTATCTGGAGTCGGTGAACGACGTTGTTGCCGATCGGCTGACTCGCCATCCCGAAGATGTCGCGGCGTTGCGCATGCAGCAGGATCTCGCCAACGAGCAGGGGGATGGCGCAGCGTGCGAACGCCACCGGCAGACTGCGGCTAGCAAACCGACATCGTCGCCGTTCGCCTACGCTGCGGTTCGCTGCATGGACGATGGCCGCGCGCGGGACGAGGCATTCATCGCAGGACATCGCCGTTGGCCGCAGGATCCCTGGTTCGCGCTTGCGGCAGGCTACACGTTTGCCCAGCGCGGCAAATGGGACGATGCCAACGCGGCGCTCTCCAAGGCCGTCGATGCGCCGCAGATCGCCGAGTTCGCGTCGGTGGAACTGGCGCGGGTCAAGCGCATGCTCGGCTCCAGTCCGCAGGAGATTGAATCGCTGGCGACGCGATCGACGTTCCTTTCCAGATTGCTGGCCTTGGAGAGCCAGCAGGTTGTCGGCTCACCCTACGAGGCATACCTCAGGCTCAACCAGGGCAACTACGATGGCGCGTTCAACGTTACCGGGCCAGATCCAGAGTTGGGGACACGCATCATTCGCCTCATCGCGGCCTCCGATGGTGCCAACGATAGCTGGGTGGCTTTAGCCATGGGGCAGCCGGAAGAGCACGGAATTGATGCGGATACAACGTGGACCATGTGGGCACTGGCGTTGCGGAGCGGCCGCAACGAAGCACTCTGGCGCAAGAAGGCGTTGGCCACCGACCCCGACGAAGCGGCGCGAATCGTTGCGTTTGTTGACGCTGTACGCGCGAATGCGTCCGTGCAGCAGGCCGAAGCGGCGCTGGGCGAAGTGAGCAGCACCAACCGCGGCTATGCCTACACCGTCGCCTCCGTGCTGCGTGGAACGTCCTGTCCCGAAGTGTGGCGGGAAGGTGCCAAGCGCCTGCTGTTCAGCTACGAACGCCCCCACCTCACGTAGCGCCACGCCACGCGTTGTTGGCGTTCAACCACCCCGGCACTGGCGGCCGATGTCCGTGATGATCACGGACATCGGCCATATGTACTTTGAAGAAAGGCAAGCGCAATGTTCATCTACTTTCCTGGCCAGGCAGGCCGCCTCCCGTTCAACGCGCCGCTTGAAATGTGCTGCAACTGCGGTACGGCGCAAGGACTTTGGATCGTCGACACGCCACTGGTGAAGACCCGCTACCTGCTCCTGGCGGGAACAGAGATTACCTTTCAGATCGAGCTGCCCCACTGTGGTGCGTGCAGGAAAAGCGCTAAACGGTTCCCTGCTGGCCTTGGCAAGAAGCTGCTGGTATCGGCCATGATCTTCGCGGTGCTGATGCTTGTGGTGGCAGTGGCTGGAATCGACTTCGGTGGCCTCATCCCGGTGGAGTACCGGCCACATGCGGTTGGGGTGCTGTCGCTGGCGCTGTCCTTCGGCTTCTTCGCACTTCGCCGGGCAAAAAAGCCACAAACCAGTTACTCGCAGTCGGTAACGCTGGCGGGCCTCAAGCAGAAGTTTTCCGGGGAGATAGTCAGCCTCACGCTGGGCTTCTCCAACGCTGCATATGCCGACAGGTTTTCAGCGGCCAATGCGGATTTCGTTTCTGCGGGTGCTCTGAAGATCGTACGTCCCACATAGTGCCCAGATTTTTCGCAGGAACTCCCAGACGCGTGACGCCCGAAGTCTTCGTAGAGACGCGCCATGCGCGTCTGTGGGTACCCGAGCGAGCACCAGCCGGGCAAGCCCGGCGCTACGGATGCTGCCCTGTACTGCGCATGGCCGCTACGTCGCTCACCGCGAAGCTGACCGGAACCCGGGCCCGCATTGGCTTGCCATCCTTGACCGCGTGCTGGAGGTTCCAACCGGCGGCGGCCTCCATGGCCGCTTTGTCCAGGTCTGCCAATCCACTGGACTTCTCCAGCTCGACCTTCGTAATGGTGCCGTCTGCGCCGATGTCGACGATCAGCATCACCGTGTAGGAGGCAGGTTCATCGGGGCTGCCCGGTGTGTAGCTGGGCGGTGGGAGTGGCGGAGGTGTCTGCGTTGCCGGCGCTGCGCCAGCGGAGCCGGCAAACATCACAATCATCACCCCCGCCATCAGGCACTGCAGAGCCTTGCCGATGGCCGAACTCCTGCGGAAATCCATGCGCCACGACCTTCCTGTTGGTGTGTTGTGGGGCGATGTTAGCGCAGTAGAGCCACGCCCTGCCTGGCTGCCCTAAACTCACATCACCTCCACTCCCCGCCCGCCCCGACATGCGACTGAAAGGACTCCTCGCCCGGCTGGGTATCGGCCGCCCCAGCCCTGCGCCCGCCGAGCCCCGGTTCATGAACATGCCGGATGGAGAACTGGCCGATGCCGCATGCGCATCCCGGACGACACTGCGCCACTTCCGTGCGTTGCTCGCGTCCACCGAAGAGCCCGATGCATCACCCTTGGTCAAGACTTACTTTGCCCACCCGGATGGCGGGGGCATGTGGCTCTGGCTGTGTGTTGATGCCACGGACGAATCCGGCTTTCATGCGCGTGTGTTCGAGGCACCCGCCGACTTCCCCGGCGTCACCCCGGGATCCTGGCATTTCATCTCCGATGAAGAGGTAGGAGATTGGGCAATCATTTTTGATGGGGTCATGCACGGAGGCTATTCGCTTCGGCTGCAGCGCAGCCGGCTGCCGGAGTCCGAGCGGGCTGCGTACGACGCTTACATCGGGGCGCAGCGTTACGCGCCACTGCCTGACCTGATGTGACCATGGCCGGCGCGTTGCACGCGTAGAGACGCGCCATGCGCGTCTGCGGGCACCCGAACGAGCTCCAGCCGGGCAAGCCCGGCTCTACGGAGGGCAGTGCCGCGTCACCGAGGGCAGTGCCGCGTCACACGGGGCAATGCGGCAGGACAGGAGGCAGTGCCGCATCAGTCAGAGCAACCCAACCACCCGACGTTTTGCACTACATTGGTGCAATGACGTCCGCGCTCCCCCCTCCCGACCTCGATACGCTGGGCACACCCGTCGCCTGGGCCGATGCCGAAGGCCGGGTGGTGGGCTGCAACCCGGCCTTCGCCCGCTGGCTGGGCGTCAGCGTCCGCCGCGTCGTCGGCCAGCCGCTGGCTTCGCTGGAGGTGCAGGGCGAGGCACTGGCGCACTTCCTGGCCCGGGGCGAGCAGGACACCCTGCGACTGCACCGGCTGGCGCTGGCTTTACCGGGCGATGCGCCGCGCTTCGCCGAGGGTTGGCTGAGCCGGCGAGATGAGAGCGGTTGGCTGCTTGAAGCCCACCCGGTCGACGAATTTCCCGGCCTGGACCCAACCCAGGCGCTGCCCAGCGCGCTCAGCGCGGCGCTCAAGGGCCTGGCCCATGAGCTGCGCAATCCGCTGGCCGGGCTGAAGGGGGCCGCCCAGCTGCTGGCGCGCCGCAGCGCCCAGCGCGATGCCGACGAGCGCGAGCTGATCGCGCTGATTGGGTCTGAGATCGAACGCCTCAACGGCCTGCTGGAACAGCTGCTGTCGCCGGCCCCGGCCGCGCCGCATGCGCCGCTGAACATCCATGCCTCGCTGGAGCGTGTGCTGCGCCTGGCCGAAACCGAGGGCGGCTGGGCGGTGCGCCTGCAGCGTGACTACGACCCCAGCATTCCCGAGTTCGACGGCGACGCCGACCGCCTCACCCAGGCGGTGTGGAACCTGGTCCGCAACGCGATCCAGGCCGGCGCGGGCACGGTGACCCTGCGGACCCGGGTCGAACATGGGGTGCGCATCAACGATTCGCTGCACCCGCTGGCGCTGCGCCTGGAGATCGTGGACGACGGTCGGGGCGTGCCCGAAGACCTGGCCGAACACCTGTTCCTGCCGTTGGTCAGCGGCCGTGCCGAAGGCACCGGGCTGGGCCTGGCATTGGCCCAGCAGGTGGCGCGCGAACACCGCGGCACGCTCACCTATCGTTCGCGCCCGGGCCATACCGTTTTCACCGTGTTGCTGCCGATGGGGCAGGGCACGCCTGCCATGGAGGAGCCCGCCCATGGCGGATGACAGCCGCAGCACCGCCCCGCGCATCTGGGTGGTGGACGATGACCGCTCGGTGCGCTTCGTGCTGTGCACCGCACTGCGGGATGCCGGCTACCAGGTGGAAGGCTTCGATGGTGCTGCCGCCGCGCTGAGCCTGTTGGAAACCGAAACCCCGCCGGACCTGCTGTTCACCGATGTGCGCATGCCCGGCGACGACGGCCTGGTGCTGCTGGACAAACTCAAGGCCGCTCACCCGCAGTTGCCGGTGATCGTGATGTCGGCCTACACCGACGTGGCCAGCACCGCCGGTGCATTCCGCGGCGGCGCGCAGGAATTCCTGTCCAAGCCGTTCGACCTGGACGACGCGGTGGCGTTGGCGCGGCGCGTGCTGCCCGAGCGCGACACCGCCATTGCCGAAACCACGGCGACCCCCACGCCGGCCGCACCCGACCAGCGCCCGCAGCTGGTCGGTGATACGCCGGCGATGCGCGCGCTGTTCCGCGCGATCGGCCGTCTGGCGCAGGCTCCGCTTTCGGTGTTGATCAACGGCGAAACCGGTACCGGCAAGGAACTGGTGGCGCATGCGCTGCACCACGAATCGCCGCGCGTACAGGGGCCGTTCGTGGCACTCAACACGGCCGCCATTCCTTCGGAACTGCTGGAAAGCGAACTGTTCGGACACGAAGCCGGCGCGTTCACCGGCGCGCAGCGCCGCAACGTGGGCCGTTTCGAGCAGGCCAACGGCGGCACGCTGTTCCTGGATGAAATCGGCGACATGCCGCTGCCGTTGCAGACCCGTCTGCTGCGCGTGCTGGCCGAAGGGGAGTTCTTCCGCGTGGGCGGGCGCGAGCTGATCCGTGTCGATGTGCGCGTCATTGCCGCCACCCATCAGGATCTGGAATCGCTGGTCGCGCAGGGCCGCTTCCGTGCCGACCTGCTGCACCGGCTGGACGTGGTGCGCCTGCGCCTGCCGCCGCTGCGCGAGCGCCGCGACGACATCGCCCAACTGGCAGACACCTTCCTCGCTGCCGCCACACGCAAGCTGGACACGCCGCCGAAGCGGCTTACTGCTTCGGCCCTGCAGGCGCTGCGCGAGCACGACTGGCCGGGCAATGTGCGCGAACTGGAGAACGTCTGCTGGCGCATGGCCGCGCTGGCCGCATCGGACACCATCGGCGTAGCCGATGTGGATAGTGCGCTGCACCGGGGCCCCGGCGCGCGTGCGCGCAGCCAGGGTGATCCGGGCCAGTGGGAAACGCTGCTGTCGGCCTGGGCGCGCCAGCGTCTGGCCGAAGGCGCGGAAGGCCTGCATGCACAGGTGCGCGAAAAGGTGGACCAGGCCCTGCTGGAAGCGGCACTGCAGATCACCCATGGCCGTCGTGCCGAAGCCGCCGCGCGGTTGGGGCTGGGTCGCAACACCTTGACCCGCAAGCTGGGAGCAGGACGTCGTCGCGGGGGCTGAATGCCCTGTTCACGGGAATAACACGTATGTGGTGGCGGCTTTCATGATCCATGGACAGCGCCGCCGTTAGGTTGGAAATACAAGGAGTCTTCCATGCGCAGTACCCGAATCCTGATTGGCAGCGCCGCGCTGGTGGCACTCAGTGCGTGCAGCACCACGCCGCCACCCCCCCCGCCGGCTCCGCCACTGCCCACCGTAAGCACCGCGAAGATGGCCGAATCCAATCTGTCGCCGGCCTCGGCCAGTATCGTGAGCGGGCGGTTGGCGCTGGTGCCGGACCCGCGCGGCGGCGTGCACATCACCGGCGTCATCGGCGGTCTGCAACCGCTGCAGACGGCGGCGTTCCACGTGCATGAGCGTGGCGACTGCAGCGCGGTGGATGCCAGCAGTGCGGGCGCGCATTTCAACCCGACCAGCCAGCCGCACGGCCGCACCAGTGGCGGCGCGCATCACCTGGGCGACATGGACAATCTGCGCGCCGATGCGCAGGGACGGGTCAATGTCGACGTGCGCCTGCCTGCGGTGACGCTGGGCGGGGGTGCGCCCAATGACATTGCCGGGCGTGCCCTGGTGGTGCATGCCAACGCCGACGATTACCGTAGCCAGCCTGCCGGCAATGCCGGTGCCCGCATTTCCTGCGGCATCATCCGGGTTACGCGCTGAGGCGCGTTCCCTTTTGCCGCTTCACCCCGTTGTACCCGCAAGGAGATCCACATGCGTCTGATCCATACCGCGATGTTCGCCGCCATTGCCGCTGTTGGCCTGACCGCCTGCAACAAGCCGGCGGACACCACCCCGGAAGCCACCCCGGCCGCCGACACCGCCCCGGCCGCGGATGCCGCTGCCGCCGCCAACGATGCGCCGCCGGCCATGATGAGCAGCGATGCGCACGCCAACCACACGGCCGTGGCCGAGCTCGCGCCGACCCAGGGCAACGACGCCAAGGGCAGCATCACCTTCAGCGTGGTGGACGGAAAAGTGCACGCCAAGGGTGAAGTCACCGGCCTGAAGCCAAACAGCGAGCACGGCTTCCACATCCACGAAACCGGCGACTGCAGCGCGCCGGACGGTGCCAGCGCCGGTGGCCACTTCAACCCGGGCAAGGAAGACCACGGCAGCGTGGCCGCCACGCCGCACCACGGTGGCGACATGCCGAACATCAAGGCCGATGCCGAGGGCAAGGCCGTGGTGGATGCGGATGTGTCGACCAACGTCAACATTGGCCAGGGCAACGACTTCGACATCATTGGCCGCGGGCTGATCGTCCATGCTGATCCGGATGACTACAAGACCCAGCCGACCGGTAATGCCGGTGCGCGTCTGGCGTGTGCGGTGATCAAGGCTCCGCAGTAAGACCGCGCGTTGACGCGCATGGCGCGTCACCCCGCAAAACACAACGCCGGCTCTCGCCGGCGTTGTTCATTTTCACCGCGCCAACAACTCGCGCGGTTCCTGGCCGGGTTCGCAATGCACGAACAACACCGGCAACCCGTGCGCTTCCAGCACGGCGGCCATCTGCCGCTGGCGCATCAGGTACTGGTCGTAGATGCCCTGCAGGCGCTCGCAGTCGCCGGTGCCGTGGTTGTAGAAGTTGCACCAGCCGGCTGGGTCGAACAGCGCCATACGCACTTCGCCGTCAGCGTATCGAAGCAGCGGTTCCGGCGCGGCATCCAGCCATTCTTCGGCCTGCGGGGCGAGCACGGCGGTCTCAATCAACGGCCACAACGCGGCCAGGCCTTGATTGTCGTACTGCATCGACATCATCGCGGCCAGGTCGTTCACGGTGAAATACCGCGCGTGCTCGATCTGTGCGCCAAAGGCGTTCTGCGCCAGCAGGGCGGTGTCGGCCCCGGCCATGCCCTGGGCCAGCAGCACCTCTTCCAGCGCTTCGGCCACGGCCTGGGTCTGGGCAACCTCGCTGCCGGTCAGCACGAACGGCACCACCCGCAGGCCACCGCCGGTGAGGCTGGCATCGGCCTGCAGCGGCAGCGGAATCTCGCCGTCCTCATTGGTGCCGAATGCCAGCAGGCGCGGGCCTTCGTTGCGGCCCGGGGCGCGCATCTGCAGCTCTTCCAGGCGGCGGTGAATGGGCCAACCCGGGCGCAGCACTTCGGCCGGGTCGAAATGGGCTCCGAAGAACACCAGGTCCAGCGCGCTCACGCCGGGGACCAGCTTGGCTAGGTCGCGGCCGATGCGTTCGGCCAGTTCGCCGGCCTGGGCGGACGACAGCGCCGCGTGGCGCGGGGCGTCGCCGCCGGCCAGTTCCAGTGCCAGTACGCCTAGGGCATTCATGCCGGGGTCGGGTTTGCTCATGGTTTCACAGTTGGCCCATCACAGGGCGGCAGCTACACTTGGCTCCATTATGCCTGCTCCTTCGTGCAGGCCATGTTGCAGACACCCCTTCCATGCCAGGTATGTCCATGCCCAACGCTCGTCCCGTCGCCATCCTTGGTGGTGTCCGCATTCCGTTCTGCCGCCAGAACACCGCCTATTCGGATGTTGGCAACCTTGGCATGTCGGTGCGCACGCTGGGCGCGCTGGTCGAACGCTTCGGCCTGCACGGGCAGCAGCTGGGCGAAGTGGCGATGGGTGCGGTGATCAAGCACTCCAGCGACTGGAACCTGGGCCGCGAAGCCACGCTGTCCTCGGGTCTGTCCCCGCTTACCCCGGGTATCACCCTGCAGCGCGCCTGCGGTACCTCGCTGGACACCATCATCACCGTCGCCAACAAGATCGCGCTGGGCCAGATTGAGTCGGGCATCGGCGGCGGTTCGGATACCACGTCCGACGTGCCGATCGTGTACGGCAAGAAGCTGCGTGCGCGCCTGCTGGCGGCCAACCGTGCCAAGAGCACCGGCGACAAGATCAAGGCGCTGACCTCCGGCTTCAAGTTCAGCGAACTCAAGCCGGAATTCCCGGGCGTGGCCGAGCCGCGCACCGGCAAGAGCATGGGCGACCACTGCGAAGACATGGCCAAGGAATGGAACATCGCCCGCGATTCGCAGGACGAATGGGCCGTTTCCTCGCACAAGAAGCTGGCCGCCGCCTACGAGCGCGGTTTCTTCAACGACCTGATCGCGCCGTTCCGTGGCGTCGAGCGTGACAACATCCTGCGCCCGGACACCTCGCTGGAAAAGCTGGCCACGCTGAAGCCGGCGTTCGACAAGGTCTCCGGCCGTGGCACCCTCACCGCCGCCAACTCCACCCCGCTCACCGACGGTGCGGCCGCGGTGCTGCTGGCCAGCGAGGAATGGGCGCGCGCGCACGGCCATGAACCGCTGGCCTACCTGCGTGACTCGCAGGTGTCGGCGGTGGACTTCGTGCACGGCGAGGGCCTGCTGATGGCTCCCACCATCGCGGTGCCGGAAATGCTGAAGCGCAACGGGCTCACCCTGCAGGATTTCGACATCTACGAAATCCATGAAGCGTTCGCCGCGCAGGTACTGTGCACGCTGCGTGCGTGGGAAAGCGAAGACTACTGCCGCAACCGTCTCGGCCTGGACGCACCGCTGGGCCGCATCGACCCGGAAAAGATCAATCCGCTGGGTTCGTCGCTGGCCACCGGCCACCCGTTCGCCGCCACCGGTGCGCGCGTGATTGCGACCGCCGCCAAGCAGCTGGCCGAGCGCGGCGGCGGCCGCGCGCTGGTGTCCATCTGCACCGCCGGCGGCATGGGCGTGGTGGCGATCGTCGAGCGTTAGCGATGTTTGCGCTCGACTCGGGAAACATGGAACTTCTCGCGGAAAGTGTAGAAACGTTATTCAAGGAGCAGGGAATGCACCACTTGTCTGTATATCGCTGTCTGATGCTGGCCGGGTTGGGTCTGCTGGCCCTGCCCGCCGCCGCGATGACCGTCATGGACGCGAAGTACGAATGCCCGATTGGCGGCGAAAAGTTCTCGCAGCGGATGCAAGGCTCCGGTACCTCATTTGGCATGGCGTTTGACGCCAAACCGTATGGTGCGCTGATGTCACCCTGGCCGCTGCCGCAGTGCCCGGGTAACGGCATGGTCATCTATGACCGCAAGCTGGATGCGGCCGCGTTGGAGCGGCTCACGCCGTTCGTGCTGGGTCCGCAGTACCAGCAGTGGCGGAAGACCGAGACGCCGTATTTCCTGGTCGCGCAGATGCTGCAGCACATGCAGGCCCCGCTGCCGCAACAGGCCTGGGTGATGCTGCAGGCCACGTGGGAGGCCTCGCCGGCGCAGTATCCGCGCTATGCCGCGCGTGCGCTGGAGCTGCATGAGGCGGTGTGTCCGGACGCTTCGCCGGCACCGGGTGACTGGCGCTTCTGCCAGATGATCCGCGGTGAACTGGAACGCCGCCTGGGCCGGTTTGATGCGGCCCGCACCCGTTTCGAGTGGCTGCAGCCGCTGCTGCTGGCGCAGCCGGCCGACGATGAAGACGAACAGCGCTGGCAGGTGGACGTTGCTGCCGCACAGTTGAAGCTGATCGAGCAGCGCAACACCCAGCCCTCGCAGCTGCCCGACCGCGACGACGACGCGTAGAGCCGGGCTTGCCCGGCTGCTTCCGGCCGCGCGTGGAAAGCCAGCGGGGCAAGCCCCGCTCTACAAAACCGCGTGGTGAAGCGCCATGTGCGTTATGCGCGAATCATCCAACCCACGCAACAACGCGCCATGCGCGTAATGCGTAGACCGTCTCGACGTGCCCTCTCAAGGATCGCGCCGATTCCCGAATGCGTCGTGATCCACCGGGTGATCCAGCACCGGTGCCGGCTCGCTCATCAATGACTGCTCTTCCACCGTCGCGCGTTCCGGCACCACGGCCGCCACCGGCGCAACGGTAGCCTCAGCCCGCGCCAGCGCCACGCTGTCTTCGCCACGCTGCTGCCGCAGCGCATTCCCGAAGCACTGCGCGGCCAACGCCGGTTCCCCGCGCGCCACGAATACCTCGCCCAGCGCTTCCCACGCCTCCGGGCCGGCACCTGCGGCAATGGCACGGTGCAGATAGTCCTCAGCCTGCACATGCTCCCCCTGGCGCGCCGCAATCCGGCCCAGCGCCAGCAGCAATGCCGGGCTGCCCGGCTGCTGACCCAGCCAGCGCTGCAGGTTGGCCTGGCGGGTAGCCAGCTTTTCCACCGGCATTTGCCCGTACAGGGTGACCAGTGACTCGTCCCAGCGCGTGTCCAGCGCCTGTTCCAGGTTCAACAGGGCCGGTTCTTCCCAATCCAGCGCCACCGCGCGCAGGGCGTAAGCGTTCACCACGTCCGGGTCGCTGCGCAGCGCCTTCGGGGTGGCTTCCCACTGCGCGGCCAGTGCATTGACGTCTGTGGCTTCCAGCAGCGACTGCGCGGCCAGACGGCCCTCCAGTTCGGCCATGTCGTCGTCGGGCAGGATCTTCTGCTTGCGCAGCGCACCCAGCTGGCCATACGCCTCGTGCGCGCGGCCGGCACGCGCCAGCGCCTCGGTGCGCAGCCACAGGCCACGTGGCGGCAGCGGTTGCACGCCCGGTACATCCAGCGCGTTGATCGCATCCACCGGGCGTTCCAGCTGCAGCAGGCGCTCGGCCTGCATCAGCGCATAGCCGGTGGCGTCGGCCGTGGAAAGACGCTGCAGGTACTGGTCGACACTGGCGGCGTCGTTACGCGCTTCAGCGCTGCGCACGGCCGTGGTCAACGCCACCGCGCTGACTTCGGTGTCTTCTGCGGCACTCACCAGCGACTTTTCCGCGCGCTGCCAGTGGCCATATTCGTGCGCCTGCAGGCCCTCGATCAGCTTCACCCGGCCCTGCTTGCGGCGGTAGCGGCCCCAGGCGCGGAACGGCGAAGAAGCCAGGCTCCACAGCAGCCACAGCACCAGCAGCGCCACCAGCACCATCAGGGCGACCTGCGGCACGCTGGAGCGATAGTCCGTGCCGCCGTGGCGGTAGATCACCTCGCCATACTGGCGCAGCGATTCGGTGCCCAGCCATTGCGCGGCCACCACGCCCAGCACCACGGCCAGCAGCAGGACCACCACGGATTGAATCGGCTTCATTGTTTAACTCCCGTCGCGCAAAGTGCGCAGTTGCTGCAGGGTGCTGCCCAGTTCGGGCAGGGCGGGGCGCAGCACGCTGGTGCGCAGTTGCCTCAGTTCAGCACGTCGCTCGCGCAGAGCGGGTGAATCCGGCCACAGCCGCGGCAGCCACAGGCCCACCCGGTCCAGCGCCTGTTCAAACGCGGCCTGGTCACCGCGCTCCACCGCCGCCCGCGCCAGGGTCAGTTCCAGCTGCAGCGAATCCCAGGCCGCCACGCGTTCAGCGCTGCTCAGCGGACCCTGCGCAGCGGTCGGGGTGATGGTGACGAACGGGGCCAGCAGGCTGTGCCACCACGGTGCGGCAGTCGCAGCGGCGGGTGCTTCCACGCGCTCGGGTAGCGCGGTCAGCGCCTCGGCGAAGGTGCCCAGCCGTTGTTGCACGGCGGTGCGCGTGCCGGACCCCAGCGTGTCCAGCGCATTGCGTTCCTGCATCAGTGCCTGGCGCAGGTTGAGGTAGTCGTTGCCCTGCACGTCTTCCAGCGCGGTGGCCGCCAGCGCGTACAGGCGCTTGGCTCCGTCCACATCGTCGGCATAGGCCAGCCGTTGCCCGGCCTGGCTGAGCAGCAGCTCGGTTTCTTCCAGCTGCAGCGCCTGCGCACTGTGGCGGGTGCTGTCAGCCAGCTTGGCCAGGTTCTCTTCCAGCAGCGCGCTGCGCTGGCTCAGGCCCAGCATCTCATCGCGCAGCACCCGGTTGGTGGCGGCCGCGTCCTGCACCCGCTGCGAGGTGGAGCGCTGGTCGCGCCGCAGCGCCTCCAGGCTGTCGCTCAGCCCCTGCACCAGCAGCGCGGCGTCGGCCTCGCGCTGGGCGCTGCGGGCCTGCTGGGCCTGCCATTGGCTCCAGCCCCACCAGCCAGCCGCGCCCGCGCCGACCGCCACTACGGCCAGCGGCAGGATCCAGCGCAGGGCAGGGCGGTGTGGCGGGGGGGATTCAAGCTCATTCATGTACGCATCCTTGTCGTTCGCGCCGGTGTCTTCACGAGCTGGCGAGCGATCAGGCGCACAGCATCGCCCGTCCCGCGCGCGGCCTGCAAGGCCACCGGTTTTCCCTGTTCAGTCAGGTGCGCGGGCGGTGACGACCGCGTGCGCTGCCTGGGCCAACTGTAACGGTTGCGGGCCCTGCGCCAGATGGATACGGCCAAAGCCTTCGGCTTCGGCCAGCGCGGCGAGACGTTCGCTGGCGGCCACCACCGCGCTGCCACGCAGGCGTGCCAGCAGGTCGGCAGGCAGGCGCGCCAGCGCCCACGCCAGCGCCTCGGCACTGCTCAGTGCCAGCACCCAGGGGGCCGGCTGCCGGCGCAGC
>DGLB01000057.1:73535-74200 GCA_002387845.1 Stenotrophomonas maltophilia
CAGGGCCGGCTGCCGGCGCAGCCGCTGCAGGGTGCGCGGAGCCGGGCGCAGTGCGGTGCGCGTGTACACATCGACCCGCTGCAGCGTCGCGCCGCGCGCTTCCAGGGTGGGCGCAATCAGCCCGCGTCCGCCCGGGGCGGTCACCAGGGCGACCGATCGCCCCTGCAGCTGTGCCAGTTCGGGCAGTCCCAGCAAGCCCTCGCTGTCCATCCGTTGCGGAGCGACAACCTCGCTCGTCCCGTGGTTGCGCAGGGCCGCGGCCGTACCCGCCCCCACTGCCAGCCACTGCCCGGGGTGCGGGCCCCCCAAAGGCGTCAGCCGTGCGGCGGCGTGCGCGGCGGCCGGGCTGGTGAACACCACCCGGTCGGCCTGCAGGGCCTGCACCAGCGCGGCGCGGGTGGTGGGGTCATCGCGCGCCATCAGAGCCCATGGCGACAGTGCCAGCAGGCGTCCGCCCAGCTGCTGGGTGGCGCGTCGCATCGTCGCGTGCTGGCCGCGCGGGCGCAGCGACACCAGGGTCCATTCCGGTACATGTGCGGGGCTGTTCATTCCGGGCATTATGCGAGTCCTTCGCTGCAACGTCGCCGTACCGATGTCCGAACCGCTTTCCCTGCCCGATCATCTGGGCGCGCTTCAGCAGGTGCTGGACCGCATGCCGCCGGTGG
>DGLB01000057.1:74330-74906 GCA_002387845.1 Stenotrophomonas maltophilia
ACAGCCACGTGCGCTACCTGGCTCCGGTCTATGGCGACCTGTCGGCCCAGGCCCAGGCCGTGGATGAAGCCGACTGGGACAGCTTCCTGGCGACGTTTGCCCAGCGCGGCAAGGCACGCATCGAGGTGCAGGCCCGCCAGCCCGGCGACGCCGGAAAGCCGGCCGCTGAACTGAGCGGCCGCTACGTGGCGTTCGCAAGAAGGTAGGATGGGCACCTTGCCTATTGGGGAATTCGCATGCGTCGTACCTTCCAGATCCTGTTGCTGGCCCTGTTCGCGCTGACCAGCGTGTCGGCGTTCGCCGCCGACAGCCAGAAAGTCACCAAGAAGATGCGCAAGCAGCTGGAAGAAACCCAGGTGAAGTACGACTCCACCCTGCGCTGGGGCAACCTGGACGACCTCATTCCCTATCTGGACCCGGAATACGCCGAACAGAACCCGATCACCGACCTGGAGCGCAGCCGCTTCGAACAGGTGAAGATTGCCGGCTACCGTGGCAGCGACAACATGCCCATGCCGGGTGGCCGCGTCGGCCGCAGCGCCGAGGTCCGGGTCATCAACAACAACACCCAGGCCG
>DGLB01000057.1:75112-75279 GCA_002387845.1 Stenotrophomonas maltophilia
CGTGGCCATCATCGTCACCGAAATCCGCCGTCTCACCCGTGGCTACCGTGGGCTGAAGCCGGCTGAGCTGACCCAGCTGATGAACGCCGGCGGCACCGTGGTGGTCGACCTGTCGTCCTCGTCGGACTTCGAAAAGGGCCACATTGCCGGCAGCCGCAACGTGCAGC
>DGLB01000058.1:0-460 GCA_002387845.1 Stenotrophomonas maltophilia
CAAGTACATGCCGATCACCTTCGTGACCATGTGGATCGGTACGCTGGCCCTGGTCGGCACGCCGTTCTTCTCCGGCTTCTACTCCAAGGACACCATCATCGAGGCGGCGCAGCACCACGCGCACGTGTCGCACAGCTGGGTGGCCACCTACGGGTACTGGGCCGTGCTGGGCGGCGTCATCGTGACCAGCTTCTACAGCTTCCGCCTGCTGTTCCTGACCTTCCATGGCAAGGAACGCTTCCGCGACGCGCATGACGATCACGCCCACGCGTACGGCCATGACGATCACCATGCCGACGCGCATGCGGTCGACGCCCATGCCGCCGATGCCCACCACGGCGACGCACACCATGATGACCACGGCCATGGCCACGGTCCGCATGAGCCGCACGAAACCCCGTGGGTGGTGACGCTGCCGCTGATCCTGCTGGCGATCCCCTCGATCGTGATCGGCTTCTTC
>DGLB01000058.1:548-8470 GCA_002387845.1 Stenotrophomonas maltophilia
CTGCACGGCATGATGGCCCCGGCCTTCTTCCTGACCGTGGCCGGCTTCCTGCTGGCGGTGCTGTTCTACCTGTGGAAGCCGGAGCTGGCGGGCAAGGCCCGTTCGACCTTCGCGCCGCTGGTATCGGTGCTGGAGAACAAGTACGGCTTCGACAAGCTGTGGATCGGCGGTTTCGCCGGTGGCGGCATCAAGCTGGGTAAGGTTTCGCGCGCGATCGACACGAATATCGTCGATGGTGTGGTGGTCAACGGTTCGGCTCGCCTGATCGATCTGGCGGCCAACCTGCTGCGTCGCACCCAATCCGGTTTCCTCTATCACTACGCCTTCGCGATGATCATCGGCCTGATTGCCCTCCTGGGCGTCCTGATGCATTACCTGCGTTGATGACCTGTACGGAATAAGAAGACGTGTCGAACTGGCCTCTACTCAGTGTTCTCATCTGGCTGCCGATCATCGGCGGTGCCTTGATCCTTGCCATCCGTGACGCCCAAACCGCCCGCTGGGCGTCGCTGGGCGTGGCGGTGCTGACCTTCGTGGCCAGCCTGTCGCTGCTCAGCGGCTACGACGTGGGGAACGACGCGCTGCAGTTCGTCGAAACCCGCGCCTGGATCCCCGCCTACAAGATCGGCTACAACCTGGGCGTGGACGGCATCGCGATCGCGCTGATCCTGCTGACCACCCTGGTGTCGGTGCTGGCCCTGATCGGCGCCTGGAGCGCCATCGACAAGCGCGTCAACCAGTACGTGGCCGCCTTCCTGATCCTGGAAGGCGTCACCGTGGGCATCTTCGCTGCCACCGACGCGATGCTGTTCTACGTGTTCTTCGAAGCCATGCTGATCCCGATGTTCCTGATCATCGGTGTCTGGGGTGGTCCGCGTCGCATCTACGCCGCACTGAAGTTCTTCCTGTACACCTTCCTCGGCTCGGTGCTGATGCTGGTGGCGCTGATCTACCTGTACCTGAAGGGCGGCAGCTTCCAGCTGGCCGACCTGTACCAGCTGCAGCTCAGCGCCCAGGAGCAGACCTGGATCTTCTTCGCCTTCCTGATCGCCTTCGCGGTCAAGGTGCCGATGTTCCCGGTCCACACCTGGCTGCCGGACGCGCACGTGGAAGCACCGACCGCCGGTTCGGTGATCCTGGCCGCCATTGCACTGAAGATCGGTGGTTACGGCTTCCTGCGCTTCAACCTGCCGATCGTCCCGGACGCATCGCAGGAATGGGCATGGCTGGTCATTACCCTGTCGCTGATCGCGGTGATTTACGTCGGTCTGGTCGCCCTGGTCCAGGACGACATGAAGAAGCTGATCGCGTACTCCTCGATTGCGCACATGGGTTTCGTCACCCTGGGCACCTTCATCGCGCTGTGGCTGGTGCGTGACGCCGGTAACGCCGACGCCGCCCGCCTGGGCCTGCAGGGTGCGATGGTGCAGATGGTCTCGCACGGCTTCGTCTCTGGCGCGATGTTCTCCTGCGTCGGCGTGCTGTACGACCGCATGCACACGCGCCGCATCGCCGATTACGGCGGCGTGGTCAACGTGATGCCCTGGTTCGCCACCTTTGCCATGCTGTTCTTCATGGCCAATGCCGGCCTGCCGGGCACCAGTGGTTTCGTTGGCGAGTTCATGATCATCATGGCCAGCTTCCAGCGCAATCCGTGGCTGGCACTGGGCGCGGCCACCACGCTGGTGATCACGGCGGCCTACACGCTGTGGCTGTACAAGCGCGTGTTCTTCGGCGAAGTGGCCAACCCGCACGTGGCTGAAATGAAGGACATCAACGGTCGCGAGTGGCTGGTGCTGGGCGTGTTCGCCGTCGGCACCCTGGCCCTGGGCTTGTACCCCAAGCCGCTGACCGACCTGATGGAGCCCTCGATCGCGAAGCTGGCGATGCAGATCGCATCCAGCAAGCTGCTGTAATTCCAGGATTTGATGATGACCACCTCTTCGCTGTTGCCATTGACTGCCGCTGACCTGCCGCCGCTCGCTCCCGAGCTGGTGCTGATCGGCAGTGCCTTCGCGCTGATGATCCTTGACCTGTTCATCAGCAAGGAAAAGAAGATCTGGACCCACCTGTTCTCGGTCGCCGCACTGGCCGTGGTGCTGTTCATGCTGGCTACCGGCGTGGGCGGGCAGGGCGAGGTGTTCCATGGCATGTTCATCCGCGACACCGCCGCCGACGTCATGAAGACCGTGGTCGTGCTGTGCAGCGGCCTGACCCTGGTCTACGGTTGGAGCTACCTGCGCGAGCGTGATCTGTTCCAGGGTGAGATCCCGGTGCTGATCATGTTCGCCACCGCCGGCATGATGATCCTGGTCTCGGCCGGCAGCCTGCTGATGGTGTACCTGGGCCTGGAACTGCTGGCGCTGTGCTCGTACGCGCTGGTCGCCAGCAACCGCGACAACAAGCTGGCCACCGAAGCGGCGATGAAGTACATCGTGCTGGGTTCGCTGGCCTCGGGCCTGCTGCTGTACGGCATGTCGCTGATCTACGGTGCCACCGGTTCGCTGCACCTGGACGTGATCCACGATTCCATCGCCCACACCGAAGAGCGCGTGCTGCTGCTCACCGGCGTGGTGTTCATGATTGCCGGCGTGGCGTTCAAGCTGGGTGCCGCTCCGTTCCATATGTGGCTGCCGGACGTGTACCAGGGTGCCCCGGCACCGGTCGCGCTGTTCATCAGCTCCGCGCCGAAGCTGGCTGCCTTCGGCATGGCCTACCGTCTGCTGGAAGTGGGCGTGGGCCCGCTGTCGGCGGAGTGGAAGGTGCTGATTGGGGGTCTGGCCGCGCTGTCGCTGGTGATCGGTAATCTGATGGCGATCGCGCAGAGCAATCTGAAGCGCATGCTGGCGTACTCCACCGTGTCGCACATCGGCTTCCTGCTGCTCGGCATTGCCGGTGGCGGCGAGCGCGGCTACTCGGCGGCGCTGTTCTACGCCCTGAGCTACGCGATCATGTCGACCGCCGGCTTCGGCGCGATCATCGCGCTGTCGCGCAACGGCTTCGAAGCCGAGAAGATCGAAGACTTCAAGGGCCTGAATGCCCGCAACCCGTGGATGGCCGGTCTGGTCCTGTGCATCATGGCCTCGATGGCCGGCATCCCGCCGTTCCTGGGTTTCTGGACCAAGCTGGCCGTGCTCGGCGCAGCCGTCGATGGCGGCCTGCTGTGGCTGGCCATCCTGGGTGTGCTGTGCGCCGTGGTCGGTTGCTTCTACTACCTGCGCGTCATCAAGGTCATGTACTTCGATGAGCCGGTGGGCGAGCCGCTGCCGGCGCACAACGACCGCGTGCTGGGCGTGGTGCTGGGCGTGAATGCCCTGGCGCTGCTGGCGCTGGGCTTCGCCTGGAACCCGATCATGGTCTGGTGCCAGCAGGCATTTGCACATCTTGCATAAAAAACGATACAAAACTGCACGAATCGTGTAATATTCGTTTCCTGAGTTGTTGCTGCAGCGGTTTTGCCAGAAGATCGTTGCTTGGGGAGTCCACGGATTCCCGCTCATCCGCTTCTGATGCGGGGTGGAGCAGTCTGGCAGCTCGTCGGGCTCATAACCCGAAGGTCGCAGGTTCAAATCCTGCCCCCGCTACCAAGATGATCTGCGCAGGCAGATGCAGTGGGCAAAAAAGGTGATCCGGCAACGGGTCGCCTTTTTTGTTGGCCGATGGCCTTTCACCACCGGCTAACAGCGGCTGTCGCAGCGTTGTCCTCAAGGGGCACCACCGCACCACTCGAGCGGGGAAAACCATCATGGGTTGCAACGCAGACACCCACGCACCGGTCGCTGCACGCCTGGGCTACAACGGTCAATTGCACGAACCGACAAGCAACTGGCAGGCCCTGGGTAACGGCCATCGCGTCTTCAGTCCGGTGTTGATGCGGTTTTACAGCCCGGACGCGTTGAGCCCGTTTCACAAAGGGGGCTTCAATTCCTACGCTTACTGCGGCGATGATCCTGTAAACCGTGCTGATCCGAACGGGCGATACACCATCAAGTTGATGCCACTCGGATTGGTTTTTACGGGAGTGACCGCCGCCCTTGGTGCAGCGCGAGGTCTCGTTCATGCGGAAGACAAGGAGACACTCGCCGTGCTGACGTACATCTCGATCGTTACGGGGCTGACTGCGGCAACGATCGGGGGCACCTATCTCTACAAGAAGCGTCACTCAAAACGCACGATTCAGTCCGACGAGGGTGAGGCTACTCCGGCTACAGCAGCACCCCAAACGGATATGGCAGCGTCGCCGTCGGGAAGTTCACCACGTCGAGTCGACTTTGACCTGGCGGACCCGATGACACTGCCACCGCCGGGGTCCAGTTCCCGGTACCGGCGAATGTCCGCGCCGGCGGCGGGGGGGAATGGCGGGCAAGGCGCGAGCCGCCGCCGCACTGCTGCAGCCCAATCGCGTTTGCAGGGATCGTCTCCGGCGGCTTCATCAGCCAAGCCCAAACGTCGGTCGTCGGTCATTGTTGCGGGGCCTTATCGTCCTTCTATGAAGAAAGCCGATAAATGGGCTAAGGCCATTCGGGGGCAATCCTCCGACTCCGGCAACATGTCATTCTGATGCTTGCAGAGCCGCAGCAACTGCTTTAGAATTCCGCTTCTGCTGCGGGGTGGAGCAGTCTGGCAGCTCGTCGGGCTCATAACCCGAAGGTCGCAGGTTCAAATCCTGCCCCCGCTACCAACTTGATCTGCAATGCAGATGCAGTAGACGAAAAGGTGATCCGGCAACGGGTCGCCTTTTTTGTTGCGGGCGGTGGCACGGGGCTCTGCCCGGCCTCCGTTCATGAATGAATGGGAAGGGCAGGGGGCCGCACAGGCAGGATGACGGTCTGGGAAGGTTGTTCACCCATTGCACCAACCCAGTGCACCCGCTATCATCAACGGCTTAGCGGACTACCTGACTGGCCCATCCCCTCGGGAATGGCGACCGTCCCGCGACCGGCTCCCGGGCCGTGCGACTTCCACCAGGTAGTCGTGACCCCCCGGCCAGCTGGCATCGTCAGCCAGACCGGCGTCGTACCGGACAAGGGGCCCAGCGGGCCCTTTGTCGTTTCCGGACCAAGGTCGGCAACTCCGGCCGGCGAGACGGGTCCGTCCGTATCTCTTTTTTTGAAACAAGGCAGAACGTGAGCGACAAGGCAACTGAAATCGCGAACCTGCTCGGCCCCACCGTTGAGTCGTTGGGTCTGGAGCTGCTGGGCGTTGAGTATCTCACCGCGCCCGGTGGTGCCACCCTGCGCCTGTACATCGACGTGCCGGTGGCCGAACAGCCCGATCGCATCGTCAACATCGACGACTGCGAACGCGTGAGCCGTGAAGTCTCCGCGCAGCTCGACGTGGAAGACCCGATCAGCGCCAACTACACCCTGGAAGTGTCCTCGCCAGGCGTGGACCGCCCGCTGTTCACGCTGGAACAGTTCGAACGTGCCATTGGCGAATCGGCCAAGGTCACCCTGAAGCTGCCGCAGGACGGTCGCCGCCGTCTGCAGGGCGAGATTCTCGCCGTGGACGCCGAACAGGGCACTGTCACCTTCCAGGTCGACAATTTCCAGTTCACCGCCGATGTCGAGAACATCGACAAAGCACGCATCATGCCGGACTGGGCCGCCCTCGGCCTGGCTCCGAGCAAGCCGACTGGCCCGGCACCCAAGCAGGGTGACAAGGCGAACAAGAAACCATCCAACAAGCCGGCGGCCAAGAAGCCGCGCGCGGAGTAAGCAGCCAATGAGCAAGGAACTTTTGCTGGTAGTGGATGCGGTCGCCAATGAAAAGGGCGTGCCGCGTGAAGTGATCTTCGAGGCCATTGAAGCCGCCCTGGCTTCGGCCGCGAAGAAGCGTTATCCGGACCAGGAAGTGCTGGCCCGTGTGTCGATCGACCACAAGGACGGCACCTACGAAACCTTCCGCCGCTGGGAAGTGGTGGCCGATGACGTGGTGATGGAATCGCCGGACCGCCAGATCCGTCTGATGGACGCGGTCGACGAAGCCGACGGCGTGGAAGTGGGCGACTACATCGAAGAACAGATCGAAAACCCGGACTTCGGCCGCATCGCAGCGCAGGCCGCCAAGCAGGTCATCGTCCAGCGCGTGCGCGAAGCCGAGCGCCAGCAGGTCGTGGATGCATGGAAGGACCGCGTCGGTGAACTGGTCACCGGTGTGGTCAAGCGCGCCGAGCGCGGCAACATCTATGTGGACCTGGGCGGCAACGCCGAGGCCTTCATTCCGAAGGACAAGGGCATTCCGCGCGACGTGCTGCGCGCCGGCGACCGCGTGCGCGGTTACCTGGCCGAAGTGCGTTCGGAGCCGCGTGGCCCGCAGCTGTTCATCAGCCGCGCCGCGCCGGAATTCATGATCGAGCTGTTCAAGCTGGAAGTGCCGGAAGTCGGCCAGGGCCTGGTGGAAATCAAGGCCTGCGCCCGTGACCCGGGCGACCGCGCCAAGATCGCCGTGCTTGCCCACGACGCGCGTACCGATCCGATCGGTGCCTGCATCGGCATGCGCGGTTCGCGCGTGCAGGCCGTGTCCAACGAGCTCAATGGCGAGCGCGTGGACATCGTGCTGTGGAACGACAACCCGGCCAACTTCGTCATCAACGCGATGGCTCCGGCGGAAGTGCAGTCGATCATCGTCGATGAAGAAAAGCACTCCATGGACCTGGCCGTCGCTGAAGAGCGCCTGGCCCAGGCGATCGGCAAGGGCGGCCAGAACGTGCGCCTGGCCAGCCGTCTGACCGGTTGGCAGCTGAACGTGATGACCCAGGACCAGGTCACTGCCAAGTCCGAAGCCGAGCAGGGCGTTGCCCGTCAGCTGTTCATGGACAAGCTGGAAGTGGACGAGGAAATCGCAGCGATCCTGGTGACCGAAGGCTTCAATACGGTCGAGGAAATCGCCTACGTCCCGGTCGGCGAACTGCTGGCCGTGGAAGGCTTCGACGAAGACATCGTGGAAGAACTGCGTGCCCGTGCCCGCGACGCGCTGCTGAACGAAGCGCTGGCGGTGGAAGAGGGACTGGAAGACGGCCTGCCGGCCGCCGACCTGCTCGCCCTGGACGGCATGGACGAGGCAACCGCCTACGCCCTGGCCGGCCATGGCGTGCGCACCAGTGAGGACCTGTCGGACCTGGCGACCGACGAGATCCTCGAGTTCGGCATCGAAGGCATGGACCAGGAGCGCGCCGCCGCCCTGGTGATGGCCGCCCGAGCCGAGGAGATCGCCCGCCTGGAGCGCGGCGAATGAGCCAGCGATGAACAGTGCCCTGACCCGCTCAGGGCTTAGACTCCGCGCTGCCTTCGTCCGTTTCGGAGGCGCGCCAACCAGATCATAGGATCCGAATGTCGCAGCAAACCACCATCCGCAAGCTCGCCGAACTGGTCAACACGCCGGTCGAGAAACTGCTTGAACAGCTTGCCGACGCCGGCATGAAGTTCAGCGGTCCCGACCAGGTCGTGACCAGCACCGAGAAGGTGAAGCTCCTGGGCTTCCTCCGTCGTTCGCACGGCAAGGCGGAAACGCCGGTCGAAAGCGCTGACGAGGCCGCCAAGAAGATCACCCTGAACCGTCGCAAGCTGCAGGAAGTGACGGTCAGCGCCGGTCGCAGCAAGACCACCGTCAACGTCGAAGTCCGCCAGAAGCGCACCTACACCAAGGACGCCAGTGGCAAGGCGATGACGCCGGATGAGGAGCGTGCCGACATCCTGCGCAAGCTGGAGGAATCCCGTCAGCGCAATCTGGATGAGCAGCGTGCCCTGGCCGAGAAGGACCGCCTGCGCGACGAGGAAATCGCCCGCAAGCGCCAGGAAGAGCAGGCTGAAAAAGACCGCATCGAAGCCGAGCGCAAGGCTGCCGAAGCCGCCGCTGAGGCCGCGCGCAACGCGCCCGTCGCCAAGGCCGAGCCGGCCCCGGCCGCCGAAGCAGCACCTGCG
>DGLB01000035.1:0-10791 GCA_002387845.1 Stenotrophomonas maltophilia
GTTGCTGCAGGGCCAGCTCCGCTGCAGCCAGGCCCCGCCCCGGGGCCGCGCGGCGCTGCTGCAGCTGCGCGACGACGTGCGCCGGCAGCGCCCGGAAGGGGGCCGGGTGCTGCGCAGCGTCGACCTGGCGCTGGAAGACTGCAGTGACGGGGCGCTGCGCACGGTGACGTCGCGAGACTGAACGGGGCCCATTCATCTCAGCGGCGATTTAACGTTCGCGTGCCTATGATGGCCGGCCCTTTCCTGCCTTTGCTGCCCTGCATGCAACGACGCGACTTCCTCCGCAACGCTTCCCTGGCCCTGGCGGCCATCGGTTTTCCCGCGCTGCCGGCCTGTGCCGCGCAAGGCAACCAGGTGGGCCTGCGCCGGCTCGGCCAGCCGCAGCCGTTCGACTTCGCCACGCTCAAGGGCCAGGCCCGCGCGCTGTCCGAGGCCGCGTACAAGAGCCACCGGCGCACCCTGCCGGGGCCGCTGGAGGCGCTGGACTGGGACCAGTACCAGTCCATCCGCTACCGCCAGGACCACGCGCTGTGGGCCGACCAGCCCGGACGCTTCCAGGCCAAGTTCTTCCACCTGGGCCTGTACTTCCATTCGCCGGTGCGGATGTTCGACGTGGTCGATGGCATGGCACAGGAACTGGCCTATGACCCGGCCGCGTTCGACTACGGCAAAAGTGGCCTGAAGGGCAGCCACCTGCCCGCCGACCTGGGCTTTGCCGGCTTCCGCCTCAACACCCGCCAGGACACCGACCGCGACTTCGCCGCGTTCCTGGGGGCGAGCTATTTCCGCGCGGTCGGCAAGGAAGGCCAGTATGGCCAGTCCGCGCGCGGGCTGGCGATCGACACCGGCATGGACCGTCCGGAGGAATTCCCGGACTTCATCGCCTACTTCCTGGAGCAGCCGGCCAAGGACTCCAACACCCTGGTGGTGTACGCCCTGCTCGACTCGCCCAGCGTGGCCGGTGCCTACCGCTTCGCCATCACCAACGGCGACGTGCTGCTGATGGACGTGGACGTGGCGCTGTACCCGCGCAAGACCATCGAACGCCTCGGCATTGCCCCGTGCACCAGCATGTACCAGGTGGGCGAGAACGACCGCCGCATGGCCTGGGACTGGCGCCCGGAAATCCACGATACCGACGGCCTGTCGATGTGGACCGGGGCCGGCGAGTGGATCTGGCGACCGCTGAGCAACCCGCGCCAGCTGCGCTTCAACATGTTCGTGGACAACAACCCGAAGGGCTTCGGGCTGCTGCAGCGTGACCGCAACTTCGACCACTACCAGGACGACGGCGTGTTCTACGAGAAGCGCCCGTGCCTGTGGGTGGAGCCGAAGGGACAGTGGGGCAAGGGCTCGGTGCAGCTGGTGGAGATTCCCACCGTGGACGAGACCTTCGACAACATCGTGGCGTTCTGGAACCCGGAAGCCAAACCCCAGCCGGGCCAGGAAATGCTGCTGGGCTACCGCCTGTACTGGGGGGCCGAGCCACCGGCACGGCCGCCGCTGGCCCACGCCGTGGCCACGCGCACCGGGTTGGGCGGGGTGATCGGCAAGAAGCGCGAGTATTTCTCGTGGCGCTTCGCAGTGGACTTCGAAGGCGGCGAGCTGGCCGCGCTGATCGACAAGGGCGAAGTGGAAGCCGTGGTCCAGGCCAGCCGTGGCCGCACCGAGATCGTCTCGGCGCGACCGCTGCGCGAGATCAAGGGCTACCGCGCCATGTTCGACCTGGTGCCGCCGGATGACAGCACCGACCAGATCGACATTCGTCTGTACCTGCGCAGCGGCGGCAGGACGTTGACGGAAACCTGGCTGTATCAGTACAGCCCGCCGCCGGCCGGTGCGCCGGAGCGCACGTTGTACTGACGGTAGAGCCGGGCCTTGCCCGGCTCGCTCTTCACAACGGCAACGGGGCCTGCATCGGATCGATCCGCCCTTCGCCGCGGGTGATCTTCTTGAACTCCGCGCGGCTCACCGACACGTAGCGTTCGTTGCCGCCGATCTCCACCTGCGGGCCGTCCTGCACGGCGTGACCGTGCTCGTCCACGCGCACGGTCATGGTGGCCTTCTTGCCGCTGTGGCAGATGGTCTTGATCTCCTGCATTTCGTCGGCCCAGGCCAGCAGATACTGGCTGCCTTCGAACAGCTCGCCGCGGAAGTCGGTGCGCAGCCCGTAGCACAGCACCGGAATGCGCAGCTGGTCGACCACCTCGCTCAGCTGCCAGACCTGGCTGCGGCTGAGGAACTGCGCTTCGTCGACCAGCACGCAGCCCAGCGGACCCTGCGCGTCCAGGTCCTGGCGGATCAGCTGCTCCAGGTCGGTTTCGCGGTCGAAGGCCACGCCGTCGGCCTTCAGCCCGATTCTGGAGGCCACAATGCCACGCCCGGCGCGGTCGTCCAGGCGCGGGGTCAGGATCGCCACCCGCATGCCGCGCTCGCGGTAGTTGTGCGCCGACTGCAGCAGCGTGGTGGTCTTGCCGGCGTTCATCGCCGAATAGTAGAAGTAGAGCTTGGCCATGCCGGGGATTTTAAACGGCTGGCAGCGGGTTGTTCAGTCCGGTTGTTCAGCCGGGCAAGCCCGGCTCTACGCGGCGACCGACCCCGGTACAATGCCGGCTCGACGGAGAAGGCATGCACGGTCTCAACCCCCCCCAACGCGCGGCAGTGTTGCACTGCGAAGGTCCCCTGCTGGTGCTGGCCGGCGCGGGCAGTGGCAAGACGCGCGTGATCGTGGAAAAGATCGCCCAGCTGATCGCCAGCAAGCGCTACCCGGCGCGGCGCATCGCGGCGATCACCTTCACCAACAAGTCGGCCAAGGAAATGCGCGAACGTGTGGGCAAGCGCCTGCACGGCGATGATGCCGACGAAGTGACCATCTGCACCTTCCACGCGCTGGGGCTGAAGTTCCTGCAGATCGAGCACGCGGCGGTCGGGCTCAAGCGCGGTTTCTCGATCTTCGATGCCGACGACGCCACGTCGCAGGTCAAGGACCTGATGTACGGGGCCAAGCCGGACGACATCGAGGACGTGAAGAACCTGATCTCGCGCGCCAAGAATGCCGGGCTGTCGCCGGAGCAGGCGATGGCGGCCGCGCGCAGCAACCGCGAGAAAGAAGCGGCCAGCGTGTACGAGCGCTACCAGTTGCGGCTTACCGCCTTCAACGCGGTCGACTTCGACGACCTGATCCGGCTGCCGGTGCAGGTGCTGGAGGAACAGCCGGAGATCGCCCTGGCCTGGCGCGAGCGCATCGGCTACCTGCTGGTCGACGAATGCCAGGACACCAACGACGCCCAGTACCGCCTGCTGAAACAGCTGGCGGGCAGCGCCGGCAACTTCACCTGCGTGGGCGACGACGACCAGTCGATCTATGCCTGGCGCGGGGCCAATCCTGAAAACCTGCAGCAGATGGCGCGTGATTACCCCGCGCTGGAAATCATCAAGCTGGAGCAGAACTACCGCTGCTCCAACCGCGTGCTGCGCGCGGCCAATGCGCTGATCGCCAACAATCCGCACGAACACCTGAAGAAGTTGTGGAGCGATCAGGCGGACGGTGAGCGCATCCGCGTGTGGGAGTGCCGCAACAGCGAACACGAAGCGGAAAAGGTTGCCGCCGAGATTTCCTACCTGGCCACCTCCAAGCAGATTCCGTGGAGCGACTTCTGCATCCTGTTCCGCGGCAACTTCCAGTCACGGCCACTTGAAAAGGCGCTGCAGCTGGTGCGCGCGCCGTACCACATCACCGGCGGCACCGCCTTCCTGGAACGCCAGGAAGTGAAGGACACGCTGTCGTGGCTGCGCCTGCTGGTGAATCCGGATGACGACACCGCGTTCATGCGTGCGGTGCAGTCGCCCAAGCGCGAAGTCGGCGCGGGCACGTTGGCCAAGCTCGCCGAGCTGGCGTCGGAGAAGGACATGCCGATGGCGCAGGCGGCCGAAGCCCTCGGCGCGCTGGCGCAGCTGCCACCGCGCGCGGCCAACAGCCTGAGTCGCTTCACCGACATCCTGCGCGACCTGCGCGCCGGCATGCCCCAGCTCAGCTCCGGCGACCTGGTGCGCAAGCTGGTGAAGGACTCCGGGCTGGTTTCGGAACTGCGCAGCAGCTGCAAGGAAGAGTCCACCTACCAGCGTCGCCTGGGCAATCTGGAAGAGCTGGCGCAGTGGTTCGAAGGCGGCCCGCGCGGTGCGTCCACCGCCGACCTCGCCGCGCAGCTGGCGCTGCTGTCGCGCAACGACAAGGATGACGGCGGCAACCAGGTACGCATGATGACCCTGCACGCGTCCAAGGGCCTGGAATTCCCGTATGTGTTCATCGTCGGCTGCGAGGACGGCGTGCTGCCGCACCAGGTCAGCCTGGACGAAGGCACCCTGCAGGAAGAGCGCCGGCTGCTGTACGTGGGCATCACCCGCGCCAAGGTGCAGCTGTGGATGAGCTACAGCAAGCTGACCCGCAAGTTCGGTGAGCACGTGCGGCTCAAGCCCAGCCGTTTCTTCGAGGAGATTCCGGCCGAGGAGATGCAGCGCGATGGGGCTGATCCCGTCGCCGATGCCGCACGCAAGAAGGAACGGGCCAACGCCGGGCTTGCCGCCATCCAGGCCCTGTTCGACTGAGGGGGTGCCGGGCTTGCCCGGCATCATTGGATTCCATGCACAATCCAGGGCACGCCATGATGCCCGGAACCCGCATGTCCGCCCTGATCCAGACCGAACGCCTGCACCTGCGCCTGATCGATCCCGACCACGACGCGGCCGATATGCTGGCCCTGCTCAACGAGCCGGGGTTCATCCGCAACATCGCCGACCGCGGTGTGCGCACGCTGGCACAGGCGCGTGACTACACCGCCGAACGCGTGCTGGGCAGTTACACGCTCAATGGGTTCGGCATGTACGCGATCATCCGCCGCAGCGACGGCGCGTGGCTGGGCAATGCCGGGCTGGTCAAGCGCCCGGAGTTGCCGGGGCCGGACATCGGCTATGCGCTAAGGGCGCAGTACGAAGGGCAGGGGTATGCCTTCGAGGCGGCACGCGGTGTGCAGCATTACGCGCGCGACCGGCTGGGATATCCCGAGTTGTACGGCATCGTGGCACCGCATAACGAACGCTCGGCGGCCTTGCTGCGCAAGCTCGGCATGGAAGCGCGCGGCACGCTGCACCTGCCGCCGCCGGTGGATGAAGAGGTGCTGGTGTTTGCCACGCCGGGGGCGTTGGCATTGCCGAGCCCGTGATCCGGTGAAACACCGCGCCGGAAGGTCCGCGATGGACGCGCATGGCGTGTCCAACGGAAACCCGGCCACAGGACGCTTACGGGCGCTCCAGCAACCCCGCCACCTGGGCCTGCAGTTCGGCCACCGTGGCCTCCAGCTCCGCCACCCGCGCCTCCAGCCCGGCATTGCCACTGCCGCCCGCTGCCGGTGCGACCTTGTACGCCTCCGCCAGCGCCACCACGTCCACCGGCCCACCCAGCAGGTGCATGAACCGGTCCTCGCGCTGGCCACTGGCACGCGGCAGCTGCACCGCCAGCCCGCGCTGGATCATCCGCTCCAGGTGGTGGCGCAGTTCGTCGGCATCCTGGAACTGGAACAGGCGCTCGCTGCGGGTCAGCAGTTCGCCGGTGGTCTGCGGGCCGCGCAGCAGCAGCAGGCCAAGCAGCGCCAGCTGCTGGCGGGTCAGGTCCAGCGCGCTGGGCGCGGTGCTCGAAGCGTTCGGCACGCGAGGAGAACTGCTGCCGGGCCAGGCCCAGGCCTTCCAGCTGGCGCAACGCGTGGTGCACGTCGCCGGCCGAAAGCTGCATCACCGGCTCGCGCGCGGTCTTCTGGTTGGCCGCCACCTGGGTGGCATTCACGGTCAGCGGGTAGGCGTCCGGGGTGGTGGCCTCTTTCTCGATCAGGCAGCCCAGCGCGCGGGCCTGGGCCGCGTTCAGCACCGGCAGGGCAGGGGTCTGGGTGTCGTCGTTCACGGGGGCGCTCCGGGGGCGTTCAGGGGCGTGCAGCATAGCCGAGGCCCGCAGCAGCCATGAACCGCACGGCCTTACCCGGTAAACTGGCGCGAATCTGTTGCTGGTGAGCCACATGCGTCGTTCTGCTGCCGTATCCCTGTCCGTTCTTGCCTGCGCCGTGATGGCGCTCAGCGCCTGCAAGCGCACCGAGACCCCTGCCGCGCCGGCCGAGGCTGCGCCTGCCACTGCCGCGGCGACGCCCGCGACAGGCGATGCCACCGCCAACGACAACCTCAACGCGGTGCTGTGGATGCAGCGTTCGCAGGAGTATCGCGCCATCACCGAGCAGACCTACCGCTCGGCGGCCGACCACCTGGACAAGGCCCTGAAAGAGGCCAACTGGGACGCGCTGGTACCGGAAGAACGCGGCAACCCGGCCAAGGGGTTGAAGCCGGCGGTGGTGCTGGACGTGGACGAGACCGTGCTGGACAACTCGCCCTACCAGGCCCGCCTGGTCCGCGACGGCAAGGAATACGACGAAGTCACCTGGGCACAGTGGGTGGCCGAGAAGAAGGCCAAGGCCATTCCGGGTGTGGTCGATTTCGCCAAGGCCGCCAACGCCAAGGGCGTGACCCTGCTGTACATCTCCAACCGCGCCGTGCACCTGAAGGAGGCCACCCTGGCCAACCTGCGCAGCGAAGGCCTGCCGGTGGCCGATGACAGCGTGTTCCTCGGCCTGGGCACGGTGGTGAAGGACTGCGAGCAGAACGGCAGCGAGAAGAACTGCCGCCGCCGTTTGGCCGGTCAGCAGTACCGCGTGTTGATGCAGTTCGGCGACCAGCTGGGTGACTTCGTCGAAGTCACCGCCAATACCAACGAGGCCCGGGACGCCCTGCTGCAGCAGTACCACGACTGGTTCGGCGAGCGCTGGTGGATGCTGCCGAACCCGAGCTACGGCGGCTTCGAGCCGGCCCAGTTCAACAACGACTACAGCCAGTCGCGCCAGGCCCGCCACGACGCAAAGCGCGCCGCGCTGGATTACGCGCCGTGAGCCGCGCGCCGCTGCCGCTGCGTGACGACGAGCGCTTGATCTTCGCGCTGGACGTGCCCGGCCAGGACGAAGCGCTGGCCTGGGTCGACCGTCTTGGCGATTCGGTGTCGTTCTACAAGATCGGCATGGAACTGCTGGCCTCCGGCGAGTACTTCCAGGTGCTCGACGCGCTGGCCGCACGCGACAAGCGCGTGTTCGTCGACTTGAAGTTCTTCGACATTCCCGCCACCGCCGCGGCGGTGATCAAGCGGCTGTCGCAGTGGCCGGTCAGCTACGCCACCATCCACGGCTGGCACCCGGCCATGATGGAAGCCTGTGCCGCCGCGAATGCCAGCGACATGCGGCTGCTGGCGGTGACCGTGCTGACCTCGATGGGCCATGACGACCTGCGCGGCATGGGCATCGACCGCGAACCGGTGCAGGTGGTGGTCGAGCGCGCGCTGGCCGCGCAGGCGGCCGGCATCGACGGGGTGATCGCCTCCGGCCAGGAAGCCGCGCCGATCCGCGCCGCGACCGGGGCCGGCTTCTCGATCGTCTGCCCCGGCATCCGCCCCGGCGGCCCGGTAGGTGATGACCAGAAACGCACGGTGGGCGTGGCCCAGGCCTTCGCCGATGGAGCCGATGCGATCGTGGTCGGGCGCCCGATCCGGTTGGCCGCCGACCCCCGTGCTGCCGCCCAGGCCATCCAGGACGAGATCCGCAGCGCACTGCGGTAGGGATACTCCCACACGGCGGAACCACGTCCCGGTTCCGCTGTGAACCCGCATCCAGTATTGAAACCATCAATCGAACTGCCAGGCGGCCCGCGCCCAAAAACGTGACCGGCTTCGCAGTGCTGCATGCGTCCCTTGCCGTCGAATCGACCCCGGCCCTGCCCGCAACCACCCGGCGCGGCGGCGGTCGATTCCATTCTGCAAAGGAAGTTGCTGCATGCATCGCACTTACCACCCGGCGCTGGCCGCCGCGCTGATGTCCGTTCTGTTCCCGCTGTCGGCGCTGGCTGCACCCGCCGCTCCGGATTTCCCGGCGGGGGCCGCCGCCCCCCGCATCATCGGCGGCCAGGACGCCGAGCCCGGCCAGTACCCCTTCATGGTCAGCCTGCAGCGCCTGCGCCGCGGCGACTCGGACCACCTGCGGCACAGCTGTGGGGCCACCCTGATCTCCCCGTCCTGGGTGCTGACCGCGGCCCACTGCGTGGACGATGTGCGCGCCAATGATCTGGCCGCGGCCACCGGGCTGCATACCCTGGACACCGCACCGCGCCGGCGGGTGTCCAACGTCAAGGCCATCCACGTGCACCCGGCCTACGACGCCACCACGCTGGTCAACGACGTCGCCCTGGTCCAGCTCAAGCGGCCGGTGGCCAAGGCCGAAACGGTCGATGTCCTGCTGGAAGGCGACGGCACCTACCTGCGCCCGGGGCGGTCGTTCACAGTCACCGGCTGGGGTGTCACCGACATGAACGCCGATGACCTGCCGACGGTGCTGCAGACCGTGCAGGTGCCCTTCGTGGGCTTCAAGCAGTGCGCGCAGGCCTACCCGGACCTGCAGGCCGGCACCGCCATCTGTGCCGGCACGGAAGGCCGCGACAGCTGCCAGGGCGATTCGGGCGGACCGCTGATGGTCCAGCGCAAGGGCCGCTGGACCGTGCTGGGCACGGTCAGCTGGGGCGAAGGCTGTGCCCTGCCGGACCTTCCCGGGGTCTACGCGCGGCTGTCCAACGGCCATGTGCGCGACTTCGTACGGGCCACCTGGACCGGCGACTGAGCCCCCCGGACGGCGGCGCGGTAGACGCCGCCGTCCACCACGCGGCAAGATGCGGACCGGTCCGGGGAGTCCGAATTCATGTCCATGCCGTTGATGCCGGGGCGCTGCCGCCACTGGGTGTTGTCGCTGTCGTTGTGTGGGGTGGTGGTACTGGCAGGTTGCAAAGGGGATGCCATCGATCCGGCCGCGCCTGCGTCCGAACCGGTGGCGGCACTGCAGCAGCTGGCCCGCCATGTGGCCGATGACGATCTGGTGGCCTACGCCCGCGCGTCGGTGCCGCCGGATCAGTACGCGCGGCTGGAGGCGGCCTGGGCCGCCGGCCACAGCCGTTGGCCGCTGACCGAACTGCCGCTGGACGGGCAGTTGCTGCCGCTGCTGGCCAATCTGTCCCAGCCCGATGCACCGCAGCGCCTGCAGCGCTCTTTCAAGTCCCAGATCGCCGGCCAGGCCACCGGGGTGCGCCAGGCGGCGCATTCCATGGGCCTGTTCGGGGTGCAGTACCTGCGCAACCAGGCCGACTACAGCGAGGAAGAGCGCGCCCATTACGTGCAGCTGGTGGAAGTGCTGAGCCGCTGGGCGGCCGCCGCGCCGCTCACCGACAAGCAGCGCGCCACCACCACCATCACCCTGCTGACCGCCACCGCCAGCACCACGGGGCTGAGCACCGACGCCCAGCTGCA
Organism: Stenotrophomonas maltophilia; assembly: GCA_002387845.1. Taxonomy (GTDB): domain Bacteria; phylum Pseudomonadota; class Gammaproteobacteria; order Xanthomonadales; family Xanthomonadaceae; genus Stenotrophomonas; species Stenotrophomonas maltophilia_AG. Next base: position 9,428 of record DGLB01000035.1, read on the forward strand.
GGCCGCGGGCATGGAACAGAGCCTGCGCCAGCTGGGGCCGTTCCTGAAGGCGGTGAAGACCGCGCTGGCCAGCTACGGCCTGCCGCTGGACGCCTCTCTGCGCGAGGTGCGCGGCGAGCTGGTCAGCCAGGACGGCGACACCGCGGTGGTTCACATCCAGTACCCGCTGGCCAGCGAAACCATCGATGCGCAGGTGCACATGACCCGCCGCCAGGGCCATTGGTACCTGACCCGGGTGCTGAAGGACACCGATGCCCTGTTGGCCGCCGCAGACGCGGCAAAAGCTGAACAGGACGCGGCGAAAGCGGCGGAAGCAGAGGACGCCGCAGACGTCAAGGACGATGCTCCCCTACCGGCTAAGCCATAATGAAGCCGATGCCGAACCAGAATCCCCTGCCTTTCCCCGGCGAAGAGCCGCCCAAGACACCCGTTGACGGGGCGTCGCCCGACACCGCGCCCGCACCCCAGGCCGCTGCAGACGCAGCGCCGGTGGACGCCGAGCCGGCCGCCATCGTGCCCGGGCCCCGTGCCCCGCAGGGCCGCCGCCCGTGGTGGGCGCGCCTGCTGGGCCGCCTGGTCGAGCCGTGGCTGTCGCTGAAGATCGAACCCGAACACCCCGGCCAGTACAACGATGGCCGCCCGGTGGTCTACGTGCTGGAAGACTACGGCCTGTCCAACGCGCTGATCCTGGACAAGGCCTGCCGCGATGCCGGCCTGCCGTCGCCGCTGGTGCCGATTGCCGGTGACCCGACCGGGCGCAAGCGCGCCTACGTGGCGCTGTCACGGCGCAGCAGCAGCAATTCGCTGATTCCCGAACAGCGCGGTGCCAAGACCCACTCCGACTCGCTGGCCAAGGTGCTGCAGGCCCATCGCAGCCGTGACGAGCTGGATGTGCACCTGGTGCCGGTGTCGATCTTCGTCGGCCGCGCGCCGGACAAGACCAGCGGCTGGTTCGCGGTGCTGTTCTCGGAAAACTGGGCGCTGGTGGGCCGCTTCCGCCGCCTGCTGGCGGTGCTGCTGAACGGGCGCAGCACCATCGTGCGCTTCGCCCCGCCGATTTCGCTGCGTTCCACGGTGAACGAGGGGCTGGACCCCGAGCGCACCGTGCGCAAGCTGCAGCGTGTGCTGCGCACCCACTTCCGCCGCATCCGCGAATCGGTGATCGGTCCGGACCTGTCCACCCGCCGCCTGCTGGTGGACAAGGTGCTGGACGCGGACACCGTGCGCGAGGCGATCGCCTCGCAGGCCAAGCGGGACAACTCCAAGCCGGCCGATGCCTGGAAGAAGGCGCATGCCTACGCCTGGGAAATCGCCGCGGACTATTCCAGCCCGGTGGTGCGTTCGGCCAGCTTCATGCTCAGCCA
>DGLB01000035.1:10887-27420 GCA_002387845.1 Stenotrophomonas maltophilia
CTACCTGCTGTACGACCGCGGCATCGTGCCGCCGCACATCGTGGCCGGCATCAACCTGAACCTGCCGGTGGTCGGCACCCTGCTGCGCAAGGGCGGCGCGTTCTTCATCCGTCGCTCGATCCGCGGCAACGCGCTGTATTCGGCGGTGCTCAGCGAGTACGTGGCGCAGCTGGTCGCCGGTGGCTACTCCATCGAATACTTCGTCGAAGGTGGGCGCTCGCGTACCGGCCGCCTGCTGCAGCCCAAGGGCGGCATGATCTCGATGACGCTGCGTGCGTTCCTGCGCCAGCCGCGCAAGCCGGTGCTGTTCCAGCCGGTGTACATCGGCTATGAAAAGCTGATGGAAGGCGGCAGCTACCTGGACGAACTGTCCGGCCGGCCCAAGGAAAAGGAGTCGATCTGGCAGCTGCTGTGGGGCATTCCCAAGGTGCTCAAGCAGAACTTCGGCCAGGTGGTGGTGAACTTCGGCGAACCGATCGAACTGAACCGCGTGCTGGCCGAGCAGGCTCCGGAGTGGGCGGGCCAGCCGGTGGGCGAGGACGAAAAACCCAGCTGGCTGTCCGGCACGGTGGACCACCTGGCCGAACGCATCCAGGTGCACATCAACGCCGCGGCGGACGTGAACCCGATCAACCTGCTGGCGCTGGCGCTGCTGTCCACGCCCAAGCATGCGATGGGCGAGGCCGACCTGATCGCGCAGATCCAGCTGTGCAAGACCCTGCTGGTCGAGATGCCGTATTCGGACCGGGTGACGGTGACCCCGCATTCGCCCGAGCGCATCATCGCCCACGCCGAGGAAATCAACGTCCTCACCCGCATCAAGCATCCGCTGGGCGATGTGCTCAGCGTCAGCGGCGACACCGCGGTGCTGCTGAGCTACTTCCGCAACAACGTCATCCATCTGTTCACGGCGTCGTCGTGGGTCGCGTGCTGCTTCCAGAACAACCGCCGCATGAGCCGTACCGGCCTGGTCCAGCTGGGCCGCACGGTGTACCCGTTCCTGCAGGCCGAGCTGTTCCTGCCGTGGACCGAAGACCAGTTTGCCCAGCGCATCGAGCAGACCATCAACGTGTTCGTGCGCGAAGGCCTGCTGCAGAACGTGAACGATGATGACGGCGGCATCCTGGCCCGCAACACCGGGCAGACCGACGAAGTGTTCCGCCTGCGCGCCATCGGCCATTCGCTGCAGCAGGCGTTCGAGCGCTACTACATCGCCATTTCGGTGCTGGTGAAGAACGGCCCCGGCACGCTGGGTGCGGCCGAGCTGGAAAGCCTGTGCCAGCAGGCCGCGCAGCGCCTGAGCCTGCTGTATGCGCCGGCGGCACCGGAGTTCTTCGACAAAACCCTGTTCCGTGGCTTCATCCAGAAGCTGCGCGAGCTGCGCCTGGTGTGGCCGGACGAAAACAGCAAGCTGTTGTTCGACCAGCGCCTGGATGCCTGGGCGAAGGATGCCAAGTTCATCCTGGGCCGCGAACTGCGCCACACGATTGAACGGGTGAGCCCGGAAGCCGCCAAACCCGAGGAACCGGTCGCGGCGGACTGATGTAGTCGGATCCCATCGCGTTCGCCAGCACTTCGTGGTGCCGGGCGCCGGCCCGGCAACCTTGCCGCGCGCAGCGCCGTCTGTCGCGGCTTACGCCGGCTCGTCCGGAATCAGCAGATCCTCGAGCCGGGCAATGCAGTCCTTCAAGCGCAGCTTGTCGCGCTTGAGCCGCTTGGCTTCCAGCTCGTCCTCCCCGTTCGCCGCCATGCGCTGGATCTCTTCGTCCAGGTGCCGGTGCTCCTGCCGAAGGACGGCAAGACGGGCGCTGATCTCTTCAGGTGTATAGGGCGTCTCCACAGTCCCCGAGCATACACACCCGAGGTGACCGGCGGGGGTGAATGCAGTCACCGTCGGTCTCAATGCCTGCGAGTGCGAGCCGGTAGAATGGTGGGATGACCGCCGTCCTGCCCCTGCCCGATCCCGTCCCCCGCGCCGCGCGCGCGGACGTGGCCGCGCAGGACAAGCTGGCGCGTCAGCTGCGCCGCCAGGTCGGCCAGGCCATCGCCGATTTCGGCATGATCGAGGACGGCGACCGGGTCATGGTCTGCCTGTCCGGTGGCAAGGACAGCTACACCCTGCTGGAGGTGCTGCTGCAGCTGCAGAAGAAGGCTCCCATCCGCTTCGAGCTGGTGGCGGTCAATCTTGACCAGAAGCAGCCGGACTTCCCCGCGCACGTGCTGCCGGACTACCTGCGCCGCATCGGCGTGCCGTATCAGATCATCGAGCAGGACACCTATTCCGTGGTCAGCCGGGTGATTCCGGAGGGCCGCACGATGTGTTCGCTGTGCTCGCGGCTGCGTCGTGGCGCACTGTACCGGCATGCCGCCGAGCATGGCTTCAGCAAGATCGCACTGGGCCACCATCGCGACGACAGCGTGGCCACGTTCTTCCTCAACCTGTTCCACCACGCCAAGCTGTCAGCGATGCCGCCGAAGCTGCGCAGCGACGACGGCCAGCACGTGGTGATCCGGCCGCTGGCCTATGTCAGCGAGGCCGATATCACCGCCTACGCGCATGCCAGGGCGTTCCCGATCATCCCGTGCAACCTGTGTGGCAGCCAGGACAACCTGCAGCGCCGCCAGGTGCAGCAGATGCTGCAGCAGTGGGAGCAGCAGCACCCCGGCCGCATCGACCAGATCGCGCGCGCGCTTGGCAACATCCATCCTTCGCAGCTGGCCGACCCGGCGCTGTTCGACTTCCTGGCGCTGGCCCGTGTGCCCGCGCCTGCAGATACGCCTTCATCTTTCACGAACTGACTTTCGGATCTCCATGTTCTTTCGCAACCTGACGCTGTTCCGCTTCCCCACTGCCACTGATTTCTCCGAAGTCGACACCCTGCTGCCGCAGGTGCTGCTGAAGCCGGTGGGCCCGCTCGAAATGACGTCGCGCGGCTTCATCTCGCCGTTCGGCCGTGATGAAAAAGAAGTGTTCTCGCACCGCATCGGCGATGCCCTGTGGCTGGCTGTGGGCGGTGAAGACAAGATCCTGCCCGGCGCAGTGGTCAACGACCTGCTGGCGCGCAAGCTCGAAGAGATCGAGGAGAAGGAAGGGCGCAAGCCCGGCGGCCGCGAGCGCAAGCGCCTCAAGGACGACCTGCTGCACGAACTGATGCCGCGCGCTTTCGTGAAGAGCTCGCGCACCGATGCGCTGATCGACCTCACCCACGGTTACGTGGCGGTCGACTGCTCCAGCAGCAAGAAGGGCGAGAACGTGATGTCCGACATCCGTGGCCTGCTCGGCAGCTTCCCGGCGATGCCGTTGAATGCCGAAGTTGCGCCGCGTTCGATCCTGACCGGCTGGATCGCTGGCGAGCCGCTGCCGACCGGGCTGAGCCTGGGCGAAGAGTGCGAGATGAAGGATCCGGTCGAAGGTGGCGCGGTGGTCAAGTGCCAGCACCAGGAACTGCGCTGCGACGAGATCGACAAGCATCTGGACGCCGGCAAGCAGGTCACCAAGCTGGCCCTGGTGTTCGAGGACAACCTCTCGTTCGTGCTGGGTGACGACCTGATCGTGCGCAAGCTGAAGTTCCTGGATGGTGCACTGGACCAGCTGGAACACGCCGACGACGATGGCCGCCGCGCCGAGCTGGACGCCCGCTTCGCCCTGCAGAGCGGCGAGATCCGGCGCCTGTTCCTGCTGCTGGAAGAGGCCTTCAAGCTCAGCAAGGCCGACTGACCGTAGAGCGGGGCTTGCCCCGCTGCAGGCATCACCGATAGCGGGGCAAGCCCCGCTCTACATTCATCACCGATAGCGGGGCAAGCCCCGCTCTACATTCATCACCGATAGCGGGGCAAGCCCCGCGCTACATTGGCCCCCCCCGCAGTCATGTGCGGGCCGCTGCGGGCGCTATGCTGTACCCATGTCCGGACTTCTCCGCCGCCTGATCTCACCGGCCCCGCCCACCCTGCAGCGCGACACCGTGCGCCTGCGCCTGGAAGACGCCGAGATCGATGTTCTGCGCGTGCGCGACCCGCGCGCGCGCAGGATCAAGCTGAGCGTCGACGAGCGCGGCGTGCGCCTGACCCTGCCGCCCCGCGCCAGCCTGGTGATGGGCGAACGCTTCCTGCAGGAGCACCGGGGCTGGTTGTCCGAACAGCTGCGTAACTACCAGTCGCACAACCTGCCGCCGCCGCTGGTGATCGGCGAAGCCGGGCTGTTGCCGCTGCGCGGCGAACTGCTGCCGCTGCGCTGGGAAACCGGCCGTTACGCGCATTTCGAACTGGGCGTGGATGAGGCCTGCCTGCATTGGCCGGCGCGCGGCACCGACGCCATGCTGAAGCGCACGCTGCGGGAGTTCTATGAGGCGCAGACCCGCGCCGATGTCGGCCAGTGGCTGCCGCGCTACCTGCCCGGCCTGCCGCGCGCGCCGTCACGGCTGCGGCTGAAGGTGATGTCATCGCAATGGGGCTCGCTGGCCCCGGACGGCAGCATGGCGCTGGATCTGGCGCTGGTGCTGGGGCGGCCGTCGGCGTTCGAGTACGTGCTGGTGCACGAGCTCTGCCATCTGATCCAGGCCAATCATTCGGCCGCGTTCTGGCAGGAGGTGGAGCAGCGCTTTCCGACCTGGCGCGAGGAAAGGGATTACTTCCAGCTGGAAGGGCGCAGGCTCAAAGCCATGCTGCGCCAGCTGCTTTGACCTGCGCTTGGGGACACGCCATGCGTGTCCGCGTGGTGCCGACGACGATCAACCGGCCGCGCGCTTCGCCGCTGCCTGCGCCCAGCGCGCGGCCACGCGTGGCGCGGTGATGCATACCGCCTGGTCGGTCACCGTGGTCACCGCGCGCTCCAGCAGCTGGATGTCGGCTTCATGCTGGCGGGCCACATGGGGGTCTTCGAAGAAGATCGCGCGCTGGCAGCGGCCTTCCAGCACGCGGTCGGCAATCTGCGCGTCGCCGCCCATCGGTCCGCTCTGGTAACGGGTGACCCATTCCTGGTCCTGCGGCCAGCCCTTGCTCCAGGCCAGTTCATTCAGGCGCTGGCCGGTGGTGCCGGTGCCCACCCGCTGCTGGAAGCGCGCCAGCACGTCGAAGTGTTCGTCGGCAAAGGCCAGCATGGCCGGCTTCATCGCGTCGTGGGCGATCAGGGCCAGTGTCTGTTGTTCAAAGGCATGCAGGGTGTCGGCCCCCGGGTCGGCAGGGAGGCCGGCGTGCACACGTTCCACCTCGATCCAGTCGCGTGCGGTGGCCACGGTGGAAATGAACGGCTTGCCGTGGATCACGCACTGGCGCTTGAGCGCGGTGGCTTCGGGGAACACCGAAGACGGGTCCACCGGGTCCATCAGGTAGATCGCGCCGTCCAGGGTGCGCTCGGGCGTGCCCATGCCCACCACTTCGGCCACCAGCTTCATCAGGCCGCCCTCGCGGCCGTTGGGGTAGCGGTGCAGGGCAGGCAGGTCCTTGAGGAAGCCCAGGCGCTGGATGGCGTCGTAGGTGCGTCCCACCGCATGCAGTTCCACCCCCAGTTCGCGCAGGCCGGCCTCGCAGGGGCCGAGCCAACGGAACAGCGCGGCGTGCTTGTCATGGTGATGCAGGCGGTTGGCGGCCAGGCCGATGCGCATGGGAATCCTTGCGTGAAGGGTGAAGTGCATTCTAGCCGCGTGAACTTTCGTAAAAGTTGCATAGCCGCGATACGGGCCATAACCGACATTGCCAGCCACTGTCAGCCCGTCAATCAGGACACCCCGGCCATGTCCCTCACCGCATCCCCCCAAGAAACGTCCGTAAAGGCCCTCGCTGCCGACCGCAGCGCCCGCATCCGCGCGCTGGGCCGCCTGCTGCGCCACGCCGCGCATGGCGACGCCGACGTCCTGCTGGCCGGTCTGGCGCGCATGCTGGATGCGCATATCGGGAACGATCACAAGGACGCGGCCAGCAATGGCCGCATCCGCGACCAGCTGGATGACATCGAGCTGCTGATCGCGCTGGAGATTGAACGGGCAGGGGTGAGGACCAGCGCGTTGTTGTCGTCGGCGGCGTGAAACGTCAGGCGGTGATGAGCGTGACGATGCTGGCCGCCGCGTCGCGGCCCTCGGCCACCGCCGTCACCACCAGGTCCGCCCCGCGTACCGCGTCGCCACCGGCGAACAGCTTCGGGTGCGCGGTCTGGTACGGCAGGCGACCCGCGCCGCCGGCCACGATGCGGCCATTGTTCCCGGCTTCCACGCCCTGCGCGGTCAACCACGCCGGCGCGCTCGGCGAGAAACCGAACGCGATGATCACCACATCCGCCTCCAGCAGCGACTCGCTGCCTTCGATGGCCACGGCGTTGCGACGGCCGTGCGCATCCGGCTCGCCGAGCTGGGTTTCCACCACGGTCACGCCGATCACCTCGTCATCCGCACCGGCCTCGATCGACAGTGGCTGGCGGTTGAACAGGAAGCGCACGCCTTCTTCGCGCGCATTGGCCACTTCGCGTGCAGAACCCGGCATGCTGGCCTCGTCACGGCGGTAGGCACAGGTCACCCGTGCCGCGCCCAGCCGCACCGCACTGCGTACGCAGTCCATGCCGGTGTCGCCACCGCCCAGCACCACCACCCGCTTGCCTTCCAGGTCCGGCAGCGCCATCTGGTCTTCCCAGCCGGCGATCGGTCGGCCCTTCGGGTCGTCGCCACTGACGATGCGGCTGTTCTGCACCAGGAACGGCAGCGCTGGCAGCACGCCCTTCAGATCCTGGCCCGGCAGGCCCCCGTCGGTGTAGCGGTACGCGCCGGTGCCGACGAACACCGCGTCGTAGTCGGCCAGCAGGGTCTCCATCTCGATATCGCGGCCGATCTCCACGCCCAGCCGGAACTGCACGCCCATGCCCTCGAGCACGTGGCGACGGCGGCTGATTACCGCCTTGTCCAGCTTGAAGCTGGGAATGCCGAACTGCAGCAGGCCGCCAATCTGTTCATAACGGTCATACACCACCGCCTGCACGCCGGCGCGCGCCAGCCGGTCGGCACAGGCCAGCCCGGCCGGGCCGGCCCCGATCACCGCAACCCGCTTGCCGGTGGACTCCACCGCGCCCAGGTCGGGCGTCCAACCAGTGGCCAGTGCCGTATCGACGATGTACTTCTCGACCGCGCCGATGGTGACCGCGCCAAACTCTTCCAGCGTGCAGCTGCCTTCGCACAGGCGGTCCTGCGGGCACACGCGGCCGCACACTTCCGGCAGCGGGTTGGTGGAATGGCACAGCGTGGCCGCCTCGTGGATGCGGTTCTCCTGCACCAGCTGCAGCCACTGTGGAATGGCGTTGTGCACCGGGCACTTCCAGCTGCAGTACGGGTTGCCGCAGTCCAGGCAGCGGCCGGCCTGGTACTGCGCGTCTTCCTTGCCGAACGCGCCGTACAGCTCGCCCCAGTCGCCGGAGGTGCGCAGCTCCACCGGAATGCGCTGCGGCATGGTCCGGGGCAGGTCGAGGAATTGGAAGGCTTGCTTGCGGCTCATCGTGCGGTGTCCAGGAAGGCCGGGCAAGCCCGGCGCTACATGCATGAAGGGTGGATCAGGCGGCGCGGCGCAGCGATTCGGTCAGCGACTCGATGCTGGCTGCCTTGGGTTTGACCAGCCAGAACTTGCCGACGTAATCGCGGAACTCATCGAGGATCTGCTGCGCCCAGATGCTGCCGGTCAGCTCGCGGTGGCGGCTGATCAGCGTATGCAGGTGCTGGCGATGATTCTCGAAGCCCTCGGCGGAAATGCGGTGGATGTCGATCAGCTCGTGGTTGTAGCGGTCCACGAAATCACGGTCGATATCCAGCACATAGGCCAGGCCACCGGTGAAGCCGGCCCCGAAGTTCAGCCCGACTTTGCCCAGCACCAGCACGATGCCGTCGGTCATGTATTCGCAGCAGTGGTCACCCGCGCCTTCGATCACCGCCAGCGCGCCGGAGTTGCGCACGCCGAAGCGTTCGCCGGCCCGGCCCGCGGCGAACAGTTCGCCACCGGTGGCACCGTACAGGCAGGTGTTGCCGATGATCGCCGTGTTGCGTGCCTCGAAGCGCGCGCCACGCGGCGGACGTACCACCAGGCGACCGCCGGCCATGCCCTTGCCGACGTAGTCGTTGGCTTCGCCCTCTACTTCCAGGTTCAGGCCGCCGACATTGAAGGCGCCGAAGCTCTGCCCGGCCGTGCCGCGGAAGCGCAGGGTCAGCGGTGTTTCGGCCATGCCCTGGTTGCCGTGCGCGCGCGCGATGGCACCGGACAGGCGCGTGCCGATCGAGCGGTCGGTGTTGTGGATCAGGAAGCGGTGCTCGCCGCCCAGCTTGCCGGCAATCGCCGGAGCCAGCAGGCCGTCCATCTGCGTGGCCAGGCTGTCGGGCGATTCGTACAGACGCTGCGCGGCGCAGTGGCTGCCCGGGAACGACGCCGGCTTCAGCAGGCGGCCCAGATCGACCTTCACCCCGGGGCGCGGTGCGACCTCCAGCTGCTGCAGCAGGTCGGTGCGGCCGACGATCTCGTCCAGCGAACGCACGCCCAGGTACGACAGCCAACCGCGCACTTCCTCGGCCAGCAGGCGGAAGAAGTTCTCCACGCGCTCGGGCAGGCCGGTGAAGTACTGCGCGCGCAGGCGATCATCCTGCGTGGCCACGCCGGTGGCGCAGTTGTTGAGGTGGCAGATGCGCAGGTACTTGCAGCCCAGCACGATCATCGGCGCGGTGCCGAAGCCGAAGCTGTCCGCGCCCAGCAGTGCTGCCTTGATCACGTCCAGGCCGGTCTTCAGACCGCCGTCGGTCTGCAGCAGGGTGCGACCGCGCAGGTCGTTGGCCACCAGCGCCTGGTGCGACTCGGCGACACCCAGTTCCCACGGTACGCCGGCATAGCGGATCGAGCTGACCGGGCTGGCCCCGGTGCCGCCGTCATGGCCGGACACGGTGATCAGGTCGGCGCCAGCCTTGACCACACCGGCGGCAATCGTGCCCACGCCGGCATGGCTGACCAGCTTCACCGACACCAGCGCGCTCGGGTTGACCTGCTTGAGGTCGTAGATGAGCTGGGCCAGGTCTTCGATCGAATAGATGTCGTGGTGCGGCGGCGGCGAGATCAGGCCGATGCCCGGCTTGGCATAGCGCAACCGCGCGATCAGCTCATTGACCTTGTGCCCCGGCAGCTGGCCGCCTTCACCCGGCTTGGCCCCCTGCGCGACCTTGATCTGCAGCACTTCGGCGTTGACCAGGTACTCGGCGGTGACACCGAAACGGCCCGAGGCCACCTGCTTGATCTTGCTGCGCTTGTCGGTGCCATAGCGGGCGGGATCTTCGCCGCCTTCGCCGGAGTTGCTGCGCCCGCCGAGGCGGTTCATCGCGATTGCCAGCGCTTCATGCGCTTCCGGCGACAGCGCGCCGAGGCTGATCGCGGCGGTGTCGAACCGACGGAACAGGTCTTCGGCCGGCGCCACCTCACTCAAGGGCGTCGGCGTGGGCGCGGCCTTCAGCTGCAGCAGGTCGCGCAGCGCCGACACCGGCCGGCCGTGCACGGCTTCGCAGTAGCGCTGCCAGTCGGCGGCATCACCGCTGCGCGCGGCGCGCTGCAGGGTCATGACCACGTCCGGGTTGTACATGTGGTATTCGCCGCCGTGCACGTACTTGAGCAGGCCGCCCACGTCCGGCTGCAGCAGGTCGTTCCAGGCGCGCACGGTGAGTTCGCGGGCTTCGTCATCCAGGCGCGCAAAACCCACGCCGGCCACCCGCGAGGCGGTGTCCGGGAAGCACAGGTCGACCACTTCATCGTCCAGCCCGACGATCTCGAACAGCTGCGCGCCGCGGTAACTGGCGACGGTACAGATACCCATCTTCGAGATGATCTTGGACAGGCCCTTGTAGATGCCCTTGCGGTAGCTGCGGCCGATCTGCGACTGCTCGCCGCCCTTCTTCAGCTGCAGGATGCCGCGCCGGCCCAGGTCGAACAGGGTCTGGTAGGCCAGGTACGGATACACCGCCGTGGCCCCGAAGCCGAGCAGGCAGGCCATGTGGTGCGGGTCGCGCGCGGTGCCGGTTTCCAGAATCAGATTGACGTCACAGCGCAGGCCCACGTTGGACAGATGGTGATGCACCGCACTGGTGGCCAGCAGCGCATGCACCATCGGCCGGTCGGCAACCGGGTAGCGATCGCTGAGCAGCAGCATGACGATGCCTTCGCGGGCGGCTGCTTCCACTTCCGCACAGATGCGTTCGATACCGGCCTTCAACCCTTCTTCCAGGCTGTAGGACAGGTCGATCAGGCGGTTGCGGTCGGTGTACTGCGGCATCTTCAGCAGCTGGCGCAGCTTGCGCTGGCTGAGCACCGGCGAATTGAGGATGACGTGGTTCACCGTCTCCGCGCCGGCATGGAAGATGTTGGTCTCCTTGCCGAGCTGGGTGGTCAGCGACATCACGCAGTCTTCCCGCAGCGGGTCGATCGGCGGGTTGGTCACCTGCGCGAACGCCTGGCGGAAGTAGTCATACAGCGGACGGTTGTGCTGGCTGAGCACCGCCATCGGGGTGTCGTCACCCATCGAGCCGGTGGCTTCCTGCTCGGTTTCGGCCAGCGGGCGCAGCACCTGCTCCACTTCCTCGGTGCTGAGCTGGAACAGCTTGTGGTAGCTGCGCAGGGTGCGTTCGTCGAACGGCTCTTCCACCAGCGACGGGTCGATCAGCTCGGTCTGCAGGTAGGTCACGCCCTGCTGCAGCCACTGCTTGTACGGCGCGCGGCCACGGTTGATGCGGTCAATCGCATCGGAGTCGAGCAGGTCACCGCGCTTGAGGTCGATGGCCATCATCTCGCCCGGCCCCAGCTTGCCCTTGCGCACCACGCGTTCGGCCGGCACTTCCCACACGCCGGCTTCGGAGGCGACCAGGAAATGGCGGTCGGAGGTCAGCATCCAGCGCGCCGGGCGCAGGCCGTTGCGGTCCAGCGTACAGGCCGCATAGCGGCCGTCGCAGGCGACAATGCCGGCCGGGCCGTCCCAGGGTTCGCTGTTGAGGCCGTAGAACTCGTAGAACGCAGCCAGGTCGGCGTCCTTGAACTCCAGCGACTGCGTTGCCGGCGGCACCAGGATGCGCAGCGCCTGGATCAGCTCCATGCCGGCGCTGACCATCAGTTCCAGCATGTTGTCCAGGCTCTGCGAATCCGAGCCGTGCATGGAGATCACCGGGTCGAACTCGGCGATGTCGAAGCGCGGCGTCTTCCACACCTTGCTGCGCGCCTGCGCCCAGCGCCGGTTGCCTTCAATGGTGTTGATCTCGCCGTTGTGGGCGAGCATGCGGAACGGATGCGCCAGCGGCCAGCGCGGCAGCGTGTTGGTCGAGAAGCGCTGATGGAAGACGATGGCGCTGGAGGCCAGGTCGTTGCGCTGCAGGTCCGGGTAGAAGCGGCTCAGCTTGTCCGGCAGCACCATGCCCTTGTAACTGATGGCATTCGGGGTGAGCGTGGTGACGTAGAAGTCGGCGTGTTCGCGCAGCTGCTGTTCGCTGCGGCGGCGCGCCAGGAACAGTGCCAGGGTGAAGCCGGCTTCGTCCTGGCCGGGACCCGCATCAACGAACAACTGCTCGATATGCGGCAGGGTGTCGCGCGCCAGCTGGCCGCACACACTCGGGTCGGTAGGCACGACACGCCAGCCCAGCGGTTGGCAGCCAGCGTCGCGCAGGGTCTGTTCCAGCGTGGCGCGGCACTGCGCGGCAGCGGCTTCGTCGTGCGGCAGGAACACCACGCCGGCGGCGTGATGCGCGCCAAGGGTGAGGCCGGCTTCGGCGGCGAGTGCTTTCAGGAACACGGTGGGGCGGCGCAGCAGCAGGCCGCAACCGTCACCGGTCAGGCCATCGGCGGCAACGCCACCGCGATGGGTCATGCGCGAGAGCGCCGCAATGGCGGTATCGACCAGCAAGCGGGACGGCTGGTCGTCGAGCTGCGCGACCATGCCAAAACCACAGGCGTCGCGTTCGTCTTGCGGGTCGTAAAGCCCTTGGCGGTTGCGGGGGGCCATGTCTGCCTCAAAGTCGGGTGAGCGGCGACAGTCGTCCCCGCTCAGTCCGTTTGAGCGCAGCTGAAGGCACCGGATGTTTCGACTAGATCACAGTTGCTGCGACGCCGCAATACACGGTTGCACTCGAAACCAGCGGCGCTGAAAACAGCTGCAGACGCCGCTGGAAACCCGCCCCAATTCAGCCGCAGCGTACGCCGGTGACGACATTCTTGTCGTCCAGTTCGACGTTCAGGCGCTCACCCAGAAACTCCATCGTGGTCACGTCGTTGGGATGCAGCACGCGCACCTGCTTGGCCGCCGAATCCTGCTGCGCCTGGCCTTCCATGCCGTCGCTCCAGGTCTGGCCGATCAGGCTCTGCACCTGGGTGGCGTCGCAGTTGCCAACCGGAGGTGCTTCGGTGGCCTTGCCCGCTTCTGCCGGTGCCGGCGCGGAGGCTTCTTCGGCCGCCTTCTGTGCGTGGGCGGTGGCCGCTTCCTGCTCGTCCATCGGCGGGGCCTTGCAGGCACCGAGCAGCAGCAGGGCGGGAACCAGGGCCGCTCCCATCAGCAGGGGACGGAACGAACGGGGGGCGCGGGAAGACAGAGACGACATCGAGACTCCGGAAGGTGGAAGACCAGTAAGGCATGGAGCATATCGCCAAGCGGGGTGTGAGGTGTTTGTCTTCTGTTATTGACGCGCCGCTGGCAACGCGGTCACCAGACTGACCTGCCCGGTTCCGATGTCCTGTCCATGCCTGTCCGCCGCACTGCCACTCCCGAAGCCCAGGCGGCCCGCGCCGCCGGCCTGCGATACGTCAGCGATGAGCAGCCGGGCATTGCCCGCCGCCGTGCCGGCAAGGGTTTCAGCTACCGCGACGCCGACGGCCACGTCGTGCGCGACGCCACCACCCTGGCGCGGATCCGCGCGCTGGCCATTCCGCCGGCCTATACCGAGGTCTGGATCTGCGCGCTGGACAACGGCCATCTGCAGGCCACCGGCCGCGACGCGCGGCGGCGCAAGCAGTACCGCTACCACGCCGACTGGGCACGGGTACGCGGCGACGGCAAGTTCGACCGGGTGATCGCCTTCGGCAAGGCGCTGCCCGCGCTGCGGCGGCGCTTGCGCCGCGACCTGAAGCTGCCGGGTTTTCCACAGGACAAGGTGCTGGCAATCGTGATCTCGCTGCTGGCCGACACCCTGGTGCGGGTGGGCAACCCCGAGTACGCCCGCGACAACCGCTCCTATGGGCTGACCACCCTGCGCAACCATCACCTGGCGCTGGTCCGTGGCGGGCGTGCGCGCATGCACTTCCGTGGCAAATCCGGGCAGGTGCAGGACGTGGAGATCGACGACAAGCGGCTGGTCGAATTGATCCGGCGCTGCCAGCAGCTGCCCGGGCAGGCGCTGTTCCAGTACCGCGATGACGACGGCACCTTGCAGCCGGTGGATTCGGGGCAGGTCAACGCCTACCTGCGCGAGGCCATGGGCGAGGACTTCAGTGCCAAGGACTTCCGCACTTGGGGCGGCACCGTGGCCGCGCTGAAACAGTTCGCCGCCACCGCGTTACCGGAAAAGCCGAGCGAGCGCGCATTGGCGGCCCTGCAGAAAACGGTGGTGTGCGAAGTGGCCACCCTGCTGGGCAACACGCCCTCGGTCTGCCGCAAGGCCTACATCGACCCCAGTGTGTTCGACGGCTGGCGCGCCGGCAGCCTGGCCAGGCTGGCCGGCCTGCGCGGCGAACGCCAATGGGAGGCGGCTACGCTGCGCTTCCTGCGCAGCGCCCGCAGGGTCGCAAAATCGTAGAGCCGGGCTTGCCCGGCTGCTCCTACCCGCAATAAACGGCCGTAATGTTGTTCGTCCGTCCCTTCTCGATGGTCAATCGCTCACCCCCACTTTCCGCCCCTGGCGACGGATTCGCCACCCCACTGGCGGTGGCCCCGGTCTCTGCGTGCCTTGACCCGATCACCTGCACCTGCAGGCTGTCGCTGTCGACCCGGGCGCGTTCCACGGTGGCGTCCGAGGCGGCCAGCCCCACCGCGCCGCGGACCATGTCCACATGGCACTGGCCGGAGACCACGCCGTCGATGGGTTGAACGCTGGCCACCTGAGACGTACTGCAGGCGGTCAGCGCTACCAGCGTGGCAGCAGAGAAGATCGTACGAAGCATGGCGGCAGACTCCCTGTGTTGAGAACCAAAGCGTGCCGCGCCGGCCGTATGCGGCAGATGAACGCCTGCACGGCGCGCGCACATGTCATTCACCGTTGCGGTTCCCGTTGATCCGCACACTGGGACGCTCGTAATGCAACGGGAGCATATCCATGGCCACAGCCAACAAGACCCGCAAGGGCGCGGGCACTGCTGCGTCGTCCCCAGGCACCGCAAAGGCGCGCAAGCGCACCCCGGTGGTGAAAACCGCCACCCGCAAAGCGGCCGCCGAAGACCCTCGCGCTGCGCGCGTGGCAGCCCGCCAGCGCCGCCTGCAGGACCAGGAGAAGGCCAAAGACGCCCGTGCCACGAAGAAGAGCGCGAAGAAGGCGGCGAAGAAGGCAACCCAGGCCGGTCCCCGCAGGCAGCCTGAGAAAATGCCGGCCCAGCACCTGGCCAAGCCCGGCAATGAGCACGAACTGCAGCTGGAGCCACGTTTCCTTGCGCCTCACTACGTCGGCAGCGGCAAGCTGCAGGGCAAGCGCGCCATCATCACCGGAGCCGACTCCGGCATCGGGCGCGCGGTGGCAGTGCTGTTCGCGCGCGAAGGTGCGGATGTGGCCGTACTGCATCTGGACGAGGACGAAGACGCCCGGATCACCCGCGAACATGTCGAGGCCGAAGGCACCCGCTGCATCGTCATCAAAGGCGACGTGCGCGATTCCCGTTTCTGCGACAAGAGCGTCAAACAGGTGGTGAAGGCCTGGGGCGGGGTGGACATCCTGGTCAACAATGCCGCCTTCCAGCTGCATTGCCATCGGCTGGAGGATCTGGAAGACGAGCACCTGCAGGAAACCCTGCAGACCAACATCACCGGCTACATCCAGATGGCGCGCGCGGTGCTGCCACACCTTGAGGAGGGCGACTGCATCATCAACACCGGTTCGGAAACCGGGCTGTTCGGCAGCAAGTCCCTGATCGACTATTCCTCGACCAAGGGGGCCATCCATGCATTTACCAAGGCATTGGCCAGCCAGTTGTTGCCGCGCGGCATCCGCGTCAACGCGGTGGCCCCGGGCCCGGTATGGACCCCGCTGAATCCGGCCGACAAGCAGGCTCCGGACGTGGCGGAGTTCGGCAGGAACAGTGACATGGGCCGTGCTGCGCAGCCTGAGGAGCTTTCGCCGGCCTACGTGTTCCTGGCCTCGCCGGTGACCGCCAGCTACATCAGCGGGGTGGTGTTGCCGGTGATGGGCGGGCCCCACGGGTGAGGTTCAGCCGGGCAAGCCCGGCTCTACGTAACGCCGCGGTTACCGTTCGTCGGCAACCGCCGTCCGGCACTTGACGACACTTGTAGTCACGGGCATGGTGACGACACGTGTAGTCATCGGAGCGTGTCATGCGTGGGAAGACCATCGGGGACCAGGAGCTGGCCCTGCTGCAATATGTGGCGGAACAGGAAACGGCCAGCGTCGGCGAAGTCGCCGCCGGTTTCGGCGAGGCGCGCGGGCTGGCCCGCTCGACCGTGCTGACCATGATGGAACGCCTGCGCGGCAAGGCTTACCTCACCCGTGAGCAGGTTGAGGGCGTGTACCGCTATGCCGCCACCGGCGAGCAGGACACGGTGGTGCAGGGCGCAGTTGCCAGCTTCGTGGAAAAAACCCTGCAGGGCTCGGTGTCGCCGTTCGTGGCTTTCATGTCGCACAAGGCGGAAGTGAGTGATCAGGAACTGGCTGAGCTGGAGGCCCTGGTGGCCCAGCTGCAGTCGCGTCGGCGGGAGGGCTGAGCGATGGAAACGATGATGACCGAACTGCTGGTGCGGCTGGGCTGGACCAGCCTGCAGAGTGCCGTGCTGGTGGCGCTGGTATGGGCGGTGTGCCGGTGGTTGCCACGCCTGCCGGCCGCCACGCGCTGCCGCCTGTGGTGGCTGGTGGCGCTGCAGGCCGTGCTGGGGTTGGTGTGGAGCAGCCCGCTGGAGCTGGCGGTGTTGCCGGCACCGAACATCGACACTGCCGAGATGGTGACGCAGCCGATGCTGCAGCAGGCATCGGCACTGGCTCCGGCGGCAGTCGAAACCGCGCTGCCCTCCAGCTTTGCGCTGGTGCCGGCGGCGGACGCCCCGGCCTGGCCGCTGCTGCTGTTCGCCTTGTGGGCGTCGGGGGTGCTGCTGATGCTGGCGCGCAGCGTGCTGGCGTATAGGCAGAGTCGCGCGCTGGTGCGCAACGCCGCGCCCTGCACCGACGCCGGCCTGCAGCAGGCGTTGCAACTGGCTGCCGAAGCGCATGGCCTGGCGCGTGCGCCGCAGTTGAAGATCTCCGCGCAGATCCACTCGCCGCAGCTGATCGGGCCGTGGAATCCGGTGCTGCTGCTGCCGGCGCGTGAGCTGCCGGGCATGGCGGCCGACGACCTGGACATGGCGCTGACCCA
>DGLB01000035.1:27571-27922 GCA_002387845.1 Stenotrophomonas maltophilia
TCCATCCGCTGGTGCACCTGGCCGCGCGCGAGTATTCACTGGCCCGCGAGGAAGCCTGCGACAGCGCGGTGGTCGCCGGTCACGGGCACTGCCGTCATGACTACGGTCGCCTGCTGGTGCAGCTCGGCGTCGCCCCGCGTCCGGCCGTGGGCGTGGCCAGCGCCTCGCCGAACTTCCGCAGCCTGAAACGGCGGCTGCTGACCCTGCAGCAGACCGGCACGCTGCCGCGCGTGGTCCCGGTGGCGGTGACCGCCTTGTTCGTTCTGGTCGGCGTGGCTCCGCTGCGACTGGTGGCTGCCGTGCCGCCGCCGCCGCCCGCACCGCCTGCAGTGGCCGCGGTGCGGGCGGTGC
>DGLB01000034.1:0-216420 GCA_002387845.1 Stenotrophomonas maltophilia
TTACCGGGCGTGGGTGATTTCACGGCAGTCGTCTTACGACCGACTCCACCCGGACCCATTGCGTGGCAGGTCAGCGCCGGACGCGCAACGCCATCACCCCGGCAGGTTGCACTTCATCTTGCCGTCCACGTAGTACGGCTTGGGCACGTCCGGGTTTTCGCTGGTCTTCTCGAACACCACCTCGAACGATTCGGCATCGGCGGTGCCCTTGCGATCTGCGCACGCGTCCTGCAGCTTCTTCTTTACGGCGGTAATGCCAGCGTCCCGATTGGCCCCATCAGCGCTGTTGGTCAGGTTGACGGCCTCGGCGAAGGCCAGCGGGCTGGCACCCAGCAGACAGGCGGCGAACAGGGCGGCGTGCAGCTTCTTCATGCAATCTCCTTTTTGTGGCCGGGTTCTACCCGGCTGCGTTCCACGTCATGCAACCGGGTGATCCGGTGCGCCGACAGCATAGGCAACCCGCGTTAAGGCTTCGTGGCCGCAGGGGGTGGACATGCTATGGTTCCTGAATGGACGAACACGCCTTGGGAGGAGGGGCAATGCAGGACGAAAACCGGCATGACGCAGTGGCAGCAGAAAGTCCCTACCAGCCACCGCAGGCAGCACTGCCTGATGTTGCGCCCGCGGTGCCCCGTCTTCCGCCGCTGCTGCATCGTCTGATTTCCATCCTTATTGCGGCGTACTGCTCGGTGCACTTCATGAGCCTGTGGATCATGATTCTGCGCGTGCTCTCCGAGTGGGGGTTTGAAACGATGTCGCCCATCTATGTCGCCAAGCTGGTTGCGCCACCTCTGACCTTCGCCTTGGCCGGTGTGTTCCTGGCGTTCGGGCGTCGTGTTTCGGTGCTGCTGTTTGCCGCTTTCCTGGCGATGTCCGCCATGCGAATCGGGGCTGGCGGCGGTTACCACTGGCCGTCGCTGGTGCTGGCGACCGGATTCCTGGGCTACAGCGCCTGGCGTTGGAAGACCGGTGCGCTGAGCGGTTGGCCGCAGCGTCGCGCTGGCTGAGTAGAAGTACCGGCGTGCGATGCGTAGTTCTGCGCAGGCACGGCACGCAGGACGCGGCCAGTCTGTCGCGCATACCCACGCGCGGACTGGAGCGGTGCCATGGCCTCGAGGAAGACTCCGGAGTTTCCTGTTCATATTGATCGGCACCACCTTCCAGAGCCGGAATGGGGGTTCCCGAATGCCGAGATCGGCCTGTATGCGAAGCACTCCACACCGGACTTTCCGCCGCTGAAGCAGGCTCCTGCCGGTGCCCCCAACATCCTGCTGGTGCTGCTGGACGACGTGGGCTTCGGCTGGTCCAGTGCCTGCGGCGGACGGGTGCGCATGCCCACTGCAGAGCGGGTGCAGGCCAATGGCTTGTTCTACAACCAGTTCCACACCACCGCACTGTGCTCGCCCACGCGCGCCGCCTTGCTGACCGGGCGCAACCACCATTCGGTGGCAAGCGGGGTGATCGCCGAGATGGCCACGGGCTACCCGGGCTACTGCGGCATCATTCCCAAAAGCTGCGCCACGTTCGCCGAGCTGCTCAAACAGTCTGGCTACACGTGTGGCTGGTTCGGCAAGAATCACAACGTGCCGGACAACCTGACCAGTGCCGCGGGGCCGTTCGACAATTGGCCCACCAACCAGGGTTTCGACCTGTTCTACGGCTTCATCAGCGGCGAGACCGATCAGTTCTTCCCGTCACTGCTGAAGAACACAGATTCCATCGAGCCGCCGGCACGACCGGAGGACGGCTACCAGCTCACCCGCGACCTGGGCGACCAGTGCATCGGCTGGATCCGCACCCAGAAATCCATCGCCCCGAATCGTCCTTTCATGGCGTACTTCTCCACCGGTGCCGCGCACGCCCCGCATCAGCCGCCGCTGGACTGGCGTGGACGCAACGCGGGTCGTTTCGACATGGGCTGGGATGCGTACCGCGAGCAGGTGCACGCCGAGCAGATCAAGCGAGGCATCATTCCCAAGGGGACCCAGCTGACCGAACGCCCGGAACAGATTCCGTCCTGGGACAGCCAGCCGAAAGAGCACCAGGCCTTGTTCGCGCGGCAGGCGGAAAACTACGCCGACTTCCTGGAGCACGCTGATTTTGAAGCGGGCCGGGTGATCGATGCGATTGAAGCGTTGGGTGAACTGGAGAACACCCTGATCATCTACATCATCGGCGATAACGGCTCCAGCGGCGAAGGTTCCCTGGTGGGTACGCCCAACGAGATCATGAGCCTCAATGGACGCCAACCCTCCATGGAGGAGGCTATCGGCTTCAAGGATCGCTGGGGTCTTCCTGGTACCTCGCCGCACTATGCGGTGGGGTGGGCGTGGGCGGGCGATACGCCCTTCCAGTGGACCAAGCAGGTGGCTTCGCACTTTGGCGGCACGCGCAATGCGATGTTCATTTCCTGGCCCAAGGGTATCAAAGAGAAAGGGAAGCAGCGCAGCCAGTTCCACCACTGCATCGACATCATGCCGACGCTGATGGAAGTGGTGGGCATCGCCGAGCCGCAGGTCGTCAACGGATATGTGCAGCGGCCCATCGAAGGCGTGAGCCTGGCGTATACCTTCGCCAAGGGGGCGGAGAAAGCCCCCAGTACGCGCACGCGCCAGTACTTTGAAATGCTTGGCAACCGGGCCATGTATGCCAATGGATGGATAGCCAGCTGCCGGCATGGGCGGCTGCCGTGGGAAACCTCGGTCAGCGGGGAACTGAACTTCGACGACGACCCGTGGGAGCTGTACCACATCGAGAAAGACTTCAGCCAGGCGGTGAACCTGGCCGACAAGGAGCCTGCGCGACTGCGTCAGCTGCAGGACCTGTTCATGGCCGAGGCGGCGAAGTACAACGTGTTCCCCCTGGATGACACCTTCTCCGAGCGCCTGGACGTGACCCTGCGCCCGAGCTACTTCCATGGACGCGACGAGGTCACGTTCTACCCGGGCATGACCCGGCTGCCGGAAGGCAGTGGACCCAAGCTGGTGGGGGTGCCGTTCACCCTGACCGTGCCGCTGGAGGTGCCAGAGGGTGGCGGTGAAGGCGTGCTGTTCGCGCTGGGTGGCGACGCCGCCGGATTTTCACTGTTCTTCTGGGAAGGCAAGCCGCGCTTCCACTACAACTTCTTCGCCATCAAACGGTATGACGCCGTCGCGGACAAACCCCTGGCAGCAGGCCGGCACACGGTGGAAGTCACCTTCACGCCCACGGCGGCTGCACCTGGCAGCCCGGCGGATGTGGTGCTTTCCATTGATGGCAGGAAGGTCGGCAGCGTTCACATTGACGAGCAGATTCCACAGCGTTGCGGTACCGAGTGCATGGATGTGGGCATGGACTGCGTGTCGCCGGTATGCGCGGATTACGAGGCAAAGGGCCTGTTCCCGTACAACGGCAATATCGAGTCGGTGACCTTCAAGTTCGGCGCGTATGACCCTCCCACCGGCATGGACCGTTTGAAGGAGGCCACGCGGCTGGATTGACCGGTCACGCTATCATGGGCTCCAGTTCTGTATTGGCTGGAGCCTGTTCGTGACCCAACCCATGCCCGTGGACCGGATCAGCCTGACCACGTTGCGGCTGTTTGTCGCCGTGGTCGAAGAGGGCTCGCTGTCCAAGGCCGCCGAGCGCGAATCCATCGCCACGTCCGCCGCCAGCCGGCGCTTGAACGACCTGGAAAGCGGCCTGGACGTGGTGCTGTTCACCCGCAACAGCCGCGGCATGCAGCTGACGCTGGCGGGCGAAAGCCTGCTGCAGCACGCACGCCGGATGCTGTTGGCGGCGTCGGCGTTATCCACCGAACTGCTGGAATACCGGCGCGGCATCCGTGGCCATATCCGCATGCTGGCCAACCTCTCGGCCATCGTGGCGTACCTGCCGGAAGCGCTGGAGGCCTTCTTTCTGGAACACCCGGACCTGCGCATCGAACTGGAAGAGCGGCCCACGCCCGGCGTGGTACGTGGCATCCAGGAAGGCTGGGCCGAGATCGGGGTGTGTTCGGGTGACAGCGAACTGGGTGACCTGGCGGTGCTGCCGTTCCGGCGCGACCGGCTGGTGATGCTGATGCGCCCGGACCATCCGCTGGCAGGGCAGGGGCCGATCGCGTTCGCTGACACGCTGCCCTACGACCAGGTGGCGCTGCACGCGGAAAGCTCGATCTTCACCCGTTCGCAGATCGCAGCACGGGATGCCGGGCGCTCGCTGCGGCGACGCATCCACGTGCCGGGATTCGATGCCATCTGCCGCACGGTGCAGGCGGGCCTGGGCATCGGGCTGGTACCGGAGCCGGTGTTCGAACTGTTCGGCCGTTCAATGAAACTGCACTTTGAACCGCTGACCGATGCCTGGGCGGAAAGAGAGCTGAAACTGGTGTACCGCAACGGTCGCACCCTCTCCACGGCCGCACAACAGCTGCTCGACCACCTTCGACCAAAGGATTAGGCGTTCGCCAAATGCGAACGCCGGTTCGCGAATGAGGTCTGGCGCAACTGCGTGAAGGCTGGCTACCCTGCGCTGCATTGTCGCAGGAGGGAGTCAGAATGCCAGGTCCATTGCAGGGCATTCGTGTTGTTGAATTCGGGACGCTGATTGCCGCGCCGTTCGCCGCGCGCCTGTTCGCAGAATTCGGAGCCGAAGTGATCAAGGTGGAGTCGCCGGAAGGGGGCGACCCGCTGCGCAAGTGGCGCAAGCTGCACGGTGACACCTCGCTGTGGTGGTCACTGCAGGCGCGCAACAAGAAGTCCGTGGTGCTGGACCTGAAGTCTGCCGACGGTGCCGACGCGGCACGCCAGCTGGCCGCCAGCGCCGACGTGGTGATCGAGAACTTCCGCCCGGGCGGCCTGGAAAAGCTGGGCCTGGGCTGGGACGCGCTGTCCGCGCTGAACCCGAACCTGATCATGGTGCGCATCTCCGGCTACGGGCAAACCGGCCCGTACCGCGACCGCCCGGGTTTCGGGGCGATTGGCGAGGCCATGGGCGGCATCCGCTACACCACCGGTGATCCGAGCACGCCGCCAGCGCGCGTAGGCGTCAGCCTGGGTGACTCGCTGGCCTCGCTGCACGGGGTGATGGGCGCGCTGATGGCGCTGCTGCGGGTGAAGACCGGGCAGGGCGGCGGCCAGGTCGTCGACGTTTCGCTGGTCGAAAGCGTGTTCAACCTGATGGAAAGCCTGGTACCGGAATATGCGATGTTCGGCGAAGTGCGCGAGCGCACCGGCGGCGCATTGCCGGGCATCAGCCCGTCCAATACCTACCCGACCGCCGATGGCGCGTTCGTGGTGATTGCCGGCAACAGCGACCCGATCTACCGGCGCCTGATGCGCGCCATCGGCCGCGATGACCTGGCAGACGATCCGTCGCTGGCGACCAATCCGGGGCGTGTGGCGCGCAATGCCGAGCTGGATGCGGCCATTACCCACTGGACCAGCGGGCGCAACATCGACGCGGTGCTGGACGCGCTGGACCTGGCCGATGTGCCGGCCGGCCGCATTTATTCGGCGGCCGACATCGTGGCCGACCCGCATTACCAGGCGCGCGGCATGCTGCTGAACACCACGTTGCCCGACGGGCAGGCCATCACGCTGCCGGGCATTGTGCCCACGCTTTCGGAGACACCCGGCGAGATGCGCTGGACCGGACCGGCGCTGGGCGAACACACCGCACAGGTGCTTGCCGAACTGGGGCTGGCCGCCGATGCGATCGCCCGGATCACGGCGAAGGAGAAGTAAACATGACCCCATCCCGTCCTTTGGTCGTGCAGGAAGTCTGCCTGCGCGACGGCCTGCAGATCGAGCCGGTGTTCGTGCCGACCGCCGCGAAGATCCGGTTGGGCAATGCGTTTGGCGAACTGGGCTTCGCCCGTATCGAGGTGAGCAGTTTCGTGTCGCCAAAGGCCGTGCCTGCGCTGGCCGATGCCGCCGAAGTCTTCGCTGGCCTGCAGCGTGCCGCCGGCACCGTGTATGTGGCGCTGGTACCGAACCTGAAAGGCGCGGAACGTGCGCTGGCGGCAGGTGCCGATGAACTGAACCTGGTGATGTCGGCCGGTGAGACCCACAACCTGGCCAACATGCGCATGACCGCCGCACAGAGCTTCGCCGGCTTTGCGCAGATCGCCGCGCTCAACAAGGGCGGCAAGCTGCTCAACGGTACGGTGGCGACGGCATTTGGTTGCCCGTTCGAGGGTGCGCAGGCACCGCAGAAGGTGCTGGATATCGTGCGCCGCTACCTGGACCTGGGCTGCACGGGCATCACCCTGGCCGACACCACCGGCATGGCCAACCCGCGCCAGGTCGCGCGTCTGGTCGAGCAGGCGCTGCAGCTGGTGGATGCCGCCGCGCTCACCCTGCATTTCCACGACACCCGTGGGCTGGGCCTGGCCAATGTGGTGGCGGCCTATGACGCCGGTGCGCAGCGTTTTGATGCATCGCTGGGTGGGCTCGGGGGCTGCCCGTTCGCACCGGGGGCGTCGGGCAACATCTGCACGGAAGACCTGGTGGCGATGTGCGAGGAAATGGGCATTCCCACCGGCTTGGACCTTCCCGCACTCATTGCGCTTTCGAAAACACTGCCGGCACTGGTCGGTCACGACACCTCCGGTCAGGTCGCCAAGGCCGGCCGGGTAGGCGACCTGCATCCGGTACCGCCGGACCTGCGCGCCGCCTGACTATTCCGTACGCCGACGCAGGTTGTGCCGGCGTGCGTTTCATCCAGCTTTGCATTCCTGGGAGGGAATCATGCACGAGTGGTTTGTGCTGGCGAACGCCATGTTCGCTATTTTGTTGATCGTTCTGCTGATCATCTATTTCAAGGTCAACCCGATGATCGCGCTGGTCGCCGGGCCGCTGTACCTGGGGCTCAGCTCCGGGCTGGGCTTTGCCGAAACCATCAAGGCCATCACCGAAGGGTTTGGCGAGCTGATGGGGAAGATCGGCCTGCTGATCGGCTTCGGGGTGATGATCGGCGCGTTCCTGCATCGGATGGGGGCGTTCCAGCAGGTCGTCCGGTTGTTGGTGAAGACCTTCAAACCCAGACAGATGCCGTATGCGTTCGCGACCATCCTGACCTCGATCTTCCCGCCGATCTACACAGACGTGCTGCTGTTGATGTCGGCCCCGCTGGCACGCGCGACCGCGCGGCGCATGGGCGGCGATGCACTGCCGAAGATGGCCGCGGCCGTGGGCGTGGGCATCTACATGGCGCTGACCATGGTGGTGCCGGGTGTGGCTGCGCTGGCGTTGTCGGCGGTGCTGGACGTGGAACTGGGCACGATGCTGCTGGTGGGGCTGGCGATTGCCATTCCGACCGTGTTCCTGACCTTGTGGGGCTTCCACTGGCTGTTGCATCGCGGGTTCTGGAAGCCGGAAACCGACGAGCTGCCGGAAGACGAACAGCCGGCGGTGATCGCGGCGGATGCAACCCCTGAATGCAATGCGGTGCCGCTGAAGCTGTCGCTGCTGCCGATCGTCGTGCCGATGCTGATGATCGCGGTGGGCGCGGTCGACCGCGTGATGGGGTGGGATGCTCCGGTGCTGGAAGCCATTGGCAATTCCACGTTCGCGCTGTTCTGCGGCCTGGCGTTGGCCTTCTTCATTGCCCGCTTCACCATTCCGGCACGCGATCGCAGCGGCGCGGTCACGGATGCGTTCAAGGAGAGCGGGCAGATCCTGCTGCTCACCGGCGTGGCCGGGTCCTTGTCCGCTGTGGTGGCCACCACCGGCATGGGTGACATTCTGTCGGGCTATTTCACCGCGAACACCGCTGCGCCGCTGCTGCTGGTGTGGCTGGTGGCGGCGATTCTGCACATCGCCATCGGTTCGGTGTCGGCGTCGGCGATCACCGCGGCCAGCCTGCTGGCACCGGCCCTGCATTCGCTGGACGTCCCACCGGTGCTGGTGGCGCTGGCGGCCGGCTCGGGCTCGCTGTTCCTGGTGCATGTGACCAGCAACACGTTCTGGCTGATGCAGACCACGATGGGCATGACCCTGCGTGGCACGTTGAAGACGCTGAGCCTGCCGTTGTCGATGGCCTCGGTGGTGTCGCTGGTCCTGATCCTCATTGCCGGCGCCATCTTCTAAGGAGCTGCAGCATGCGTAACCTTTCGATTTCCGTGCTGGCGGCCGCGTGCCTGGCCAGCGGGTCGGCGATGGCCGACGAAACCTCCGAAGGCTTCTTCAAGGGAGCCGATGTGGACCTGACCGCCACCAACTTCTATTACAACCGTGACTTCCGCAGTGGTAGCGGGCAGGGTAAGCGCGAGGAATGGGCGCAGGGCCTGATGATCGATGCGCGCAGCGGCTACACCCCCGGGGTGGTGGGCTTCGGCGTTGACCTGCTGGGGCTGGGTGACCTGAAGCTGGATGGCAGCGATGCTGAAGTGGGCACCGGCATCCTGCCGTATGACGAAGACGGTGCGCGCACCACCTTCGGGCGCGTGGCGGTGACCGGCAAGGCCAAGGCTGGCCCGGCCGAACTGCGCATCGGCAGCCATATCACCTCCGACCTGACCTTGAAGTCCAACACCAGTCGCCTGCTGCCGCAGACGTTCGAGGGTGCGTCGCTGGGCGCGGCGTTCGGCAACGGCCTGGAGCTGGGATACAAGCGCTTCGACCGCAGCTGGTATCGTGACGGTGTCGATCGCGTGCATCTGACGATCACCAACAAGGATCGTCGCTTCAGCGGAACGCCGGATTCGGATCACCTTGATCTGTTCACCGCGGGCTGGAAAGTCAACGACCGGTTGAAGCTTCGGGTCGAGCATGCGGAACTGCAGGACATCTACCGCCAGCAGGTGGCGTCGGTGGCGTATCGACAGCCGCTGCCGGTGGGTCGATTGGACACCGAGCTGCGTTACTACGTCTCGGATGACGTGGGCCAGGCGTTGGCCGGCGTTGTCGACAATCGCGCGGTCAACGCGCTTGTCGCGTGGAGCGTCAATGGCCAGGAGTTTGCCCTTGCCTACCAGGACATGAGCGGCGACAGCGCGATGCCGTTCGTGGGCGGTACCGATGGCAACGTGTTCAACTGGACCTTCATCAATGACTTCATGGAACGCGACGAGCGCAGCTGGCAGGCGCGCTACCAGTTGGATGGCAAGCGCATCGGTCTTCCCGGGCTGAAGTTCCTGGCCCGCTATGTGAAGGGCGACAACGCGCGCCCGAACACCTATGCCGGTGAAGGTCGGCAATGGCAGCGCGATTTCGAGATTGGCTATACCTTCCAGAGCGCGGCGCTGAAGGACTTCTCGATTCGTTGGCGCAACGGCTTCTTCCGCTCGAACTATCAGCGTGATGCCGAGGAGAACCGTTTGATGCTGGTGTATTCCACGAACCTTTAACCCGCGCGCTTTATACTCGGGTCGTTTTTCGCAAATGGAAGTGGAATGAACGACCCTACAGGGAAGCAGGGCGCGTCGAACGACGCGTCCGCGCGCAACGCGGCCGCCGTGGCCTTTGACCCCACCTACGTCTCCGCCAACACCGAGGTGCACGCGGCTGCCGGCCGCACGTCGGGCAGCTACACGCCTGGCGATGGCAACGTAAAAGTCACGCAGGAACAGAGGCAGCAGGGAGCCGGGCCGGGCGGTGGGCCGTTCCGCGCCACCTCGCTGGGTGTGACCCAGATCAGCAGTGACGGTCGCACGCACTACCAGATGGAGCTGGAGAGCGTTGCCGGCAACCGGCAGAAGGCCGGTGTGGTCGAAAGCACGCAGACCGAAGGCCAGCGCGGCCGCTATCGGGTCAGCCTGCCCGAGGGCGACACCACCGATCCGACCCGCATCAACCCCTTCGACCCCGGCAGCTTGCCGAAGGGTGCCAGCGTGACGCTGGACGCACAGTCCTTCCACGGCACCGCGATGGCGGCCAGCTTCCGCAACATGGCCGCGCAGCACAAACTCACCGACGCTGAAGGGGCCAGTTTCCGCGTGGATCGCCTGGACGATGGCCGGGTCCGTGTGACCACCGGGCCGAACCAGGCGGTGGAAGCCTTCAATGGCCTGGGTTTCTCAGCGAAGGGTGTCACCGCCTTGGCAGGCCGGCAGGATGCGCTGGGGCAGTCGAGCGTGCGTACCGCCACGTTTGATCTGGCCAACGCCGATGGTTTGGCGGCCTACCAGCAGTTCGTCGCCAACGGCACGCTGGATGCGAAGACACCGGGCATGGACGACGTGGCCACGGTCGAGCGGCTGGGCATGAGCTCGCAGACGCGCCTGAAGGTGGACGTGGGCAGCGTGTTCGGCGTGGACCTGGCCGGGCAGCGCAACACCGGCGACGTGACCCAGGTGCGGCGCGACGATGGCAGCTACACCGAGCTGCGCAACGTGCAGTACAGCGGCAACCTGCCGGTGACCCGGCTCAGCCAGCACGGTGTCGACGGCCAGGAGCTGCGCGATCAGCGCCGCTATGAGTTCACCTTCGACCTGCGCCAGCATGAGCAGGGCGATCACGTGGCGGGCCTGCTGAACAGCGCGCTGACCGGCGACACCGGTGCGCGCGGGCCGGTCAAGGCCGGTGAGCTCAATACGGTCAGCTTCAGCGAAGCGCAGCTGCGCGCGATGATGGAGCGCACCCAGCAGATGGTGCAGGACAACCCGATGCTGGGTCCGCGCTGGCAGTTGCTGGCCGAGGATGGCCGTGGCGGCCCGCAGACCGATGTGGATGCCTACGCCGCGTCGCTGGCACGCAACCAGGGGCAGTCGGAATACGGCATGGCCGAACAGATGTTCCGCATTGCCACCGCCGACCGCGCTGCAGGCGTGCAGAAGATCGACGCGACCGTGGAGGGCGCGCATCTGCGCGATCTGCCGCCGCCGTCACCGCTGCTGCCGGTGAACGACCCACGCCAGAGCAGCAGTGCGGACCATCCGTTGTGGCTGCAGAGCCACGGCGCGGTGTCCCGCCTGGACGCCGGCCTGGGCCGGCAGCCGGACCAGAGCACCGAGCGGCTGGGCATGGCGCTGCTGGTCGCGGCCAAGGACAAAGGCATGTGCCGGATCGACGAGGCCGTGTTGAGCGACGATGCACGTTACGCGTTCGCAGTGCAGGGTGAGCCGCACGCGGCTGATCGACAGATTGCACGGACCGAAACGGCGCAGGCCGTGGCGACCCCGGTGGAGACCCACCTGCAGACGCTGGAGAGCGTGAATCAGCGGATCGGGGAGAATGCGCAGGCGCAGCAGCAGGAAGCGCAGGTGCAGGAGCAGGCAGTGTCGAAGGCAATGGGACGCTAAAAAACCGGAACCCCGTAAACCGGGCATTGCCCGGCTTCAAAACACCACCTAAGCCGTAAACCGGGCATTGCCGGGGTGCAAAACAACACCTGAACCTCGTAGAGCCGGGCTTGCCCGGCTGCTCTTCGGCAACCAAACTATACAGGACATCCGGTATAGTAACCCCATGAACCCCATCACCCAAACCCACCGCTGGCTCCTCCTGCTCACCGTCGCCGGCGGCCTGCTGCTGGTCACCCTCGACAACTCCGTGCTGTACACGGCGCTGCCGACCCTGACCCAGGCCCTCGGTGCCACCTCGAGCCAGTCGCTGTGGATCATCAACGCCTACCCGCTGGTGATGGCCGGCCTGCTGCTCGGCGCGGGCACGCTGGGTGACCGCATTGGCCACCGGCGCATGTTCCTGATCGGCCAGGTGCTGTTCGGTGCGGCCTCATTGGCGGCGGCCTTCTCCTCAACGCCAGAGCAGTTGATTGCGGCGCGTGCCTTCCTGGCCATTGGCGCAGCCGCGATGATGCCGGCCACCCTGGCCCTGATCGGCCTCAGCTTCACCGACCCGCGGGAGCGCAACTTCGCAATCGCGATCTGGGGTTCCGTGGCCCTGATCGGGGCGGCGCTCGGGCCGATCATCGGCGGCCTGCTGCTGCAGCACTTCTGGTGGGGTGCGGTGTTCCTGATCAACGTGCCGGTGGTGCTGCTGACGTTGCCGGCCACGCTGTGGTTGGCCCCGCAGGGGCAGCGCGATACCACGCGCCCGTGGGATTTCGTTTCCTCGTTGCTGGCGCTGGTGACGCTGTCGGGCCTGGTGCTGGCGATCAAGTCGCTGATCGCCACGCCGGCCGCGTTGGCAACCGGCGGCGTTGCATTCGTGGTTGCAGTGCTGGGGGCCGCTGCTTTTGTGCAGCGTCAGCGGCAGCTGCCGTACCCGCTGCTGGACTTCGGCATCTTCCGGAATCCGGCCTTCCTAGCCGGCACCTTGTCGGCCATTGTCACGCTGTTTGCGTTGGCGGGGCTTCAGTTGCTGACCACCCAGCGTTTCCAGCTGGTGGCCGGGTTCACACCGCTCAATGCCGGCCTGCTGGTGTCGGTGGCCGCGTTGGGCGCGCTGCCAAGCGCGCTGCTCGGCGGCGGCTTCCTGCATCGGGTGGGTTATCGGCCGTTGATCAGCGGCGGCCTGGCGTGCGCTGCTGCAGGCGTTGCCTTGGTCGCGCTCGGCTTCCAGCATGGCCTGCCGTGGGTGATTGCGGGCATGGCGTTGACCGGTGTGGGCACCGGTGCGGCGATCTCCGTGGCATCCACCGCGATCATCAGCAACGTGCCGCCGCACCGCGTCGGCATGGCGTCATCGGTGGAAGAGGTGGCGTACGAGTTCGGCGGCCTGTTCGCGGTGGCGGTGCTCGGCAGTCTGAGCGCGGTGCTGTATAGCGTGAGCCTGCCGGTGGATCCGGCCATTCCCGAAGGCGCTCGGCAGGGTCTGGTACAGGCGCTGGAGCTGGCACAGTCGGCGGGCGACGTGCACTGGGCAGGCGCGGCGAAAAGCGCCTATGACGCAAGCTATCGTTGGGGCTTGTGGCTGGTCGTGGGTGTGCTGGTGGCAGGTTCCGGGGTCACGGCGCGTTTGCTGCGTGGGCCCGCCGGGCATCCCGTCGCTGGCATGAATCCCGTACATTGAGCCGATGAGAACCAGCAACCGCACCCGCATTCTTGAAGCCGCCGTCCGCGTGATCAACCGTGACGGCGTGCGTGGCGTCACCTTCGAATCCGTGTCGGCCGAATCGGGTCTTACCCGCGGCGGGCTGCTGTATCACTTCCCCTCGCGCGAGGCGTTGCTGCAGGGGATTGATTCTCATCTGGTGCAGACCTGGGAGGCGCAGATGGAGGCGCTGGCGGGTAAGCCGGCGGACCAGACCACACAGCACGAGCGGCACCGGGCGTTCATCCGGGTGTCGGCGATGAGTGCGACCCGCGCCGAACTGATGTTCATGCTCGAATCGGTACCGCCGGATGCCGAGCGCGCCCCGTGGTCGGATGCGATGGCGCGCTGGGCACCCGGGGTGCCGAAGGCAGGGGAACAAAGCCCCGAAGCGCTGGACAAGTTTGTTGCCCGGTTGGCGGCAGATGGCTTGTGGATCTACGAGGCGATGTACGGCGGGAAGCTGGATGCCGATATGCGCGATCGCGTGGTGGCACGCATCCAGGCGATGTTGGAAGAGCGGGGCGATTCCCGGTAACGGGATGAACCCGGCCGACCAACCGGGATTACGCGGTTGGCCAGCGGACGCGCATGGCGCGTCCCTACGGGGCGTCTGCGGATTCTGCGGCGGTGGGGTCGTGGGCGTCGTTCCGGGCCTCTGCTTCTTCCTGTAGATGCCTCCGCACCACGGCCGACTGAGTCGCTGTCACCGGGCCCGCCCGGTTGCCGAATTCCTGGCGGATGTAGGTGGCCAGCTGGGCAATCTCTTCATCGCTCAGGCGATCGGCAAACCCCGGCATGCCCAGGTTCGACGGGCGCTTGGCGGTGGACGGCAGCTCGCTGCCGTGCAACAGCAGGCGGATCACCGAGGTGGGGTCTTCAGCCAGTACGGTCGGATTGCCGGCGACAGTGGGGAACACATCCTTGTAGCCCGTGGCATCGGTCCGGTGGCAGGCCGCGCAGTTGTCGACGAACAGCTCGGCACCGCGGCTGTCGTTGATGCCTGCCTGCAATTTCTTCGCAGTGGCATCGTTGACGGCATAGGACGACGGATCATGCGTCGCGGCAGGCAGCTGCTTCAGATAGGCCGCCATGGCGCGCAGGTCTTCCTCGGTCAGATGCTGGGTGCTGTGGCGGACCACGTCGGCCATCGGGGTGCCGACCACGGCGGTATGCGCGTTGCGGCCGGTCTGCAGGGTGTCGACGATGTCCTGCGCACTCCAGCGGCCAAGCCCGTCAGCTTCGTTGCCGCGCAGGTTCACCGCATTCCAGCCGTCGATGATCTGCCCGCCGCTCAGATACGCCTCACCGGACTCGTCCAGCGCCTTTTCCTGCAGTGCGAATCCACGCGGCGTATGGCAGCTGCCACAGTGGCCCAGGCCCTGCACCAGGTAGGCACCGCGTGCCAGCAGCGGATCCTGGTAGCGGCTGGCGTCGAAAGCCACCGCATCCGCTTCCGGGGCAAAGGTCTTGCGCCAGATCGCCAGCGGCCAGCGCATGGAGAGCGGCCAGGGAATCTCGGCCGCGCGGTTGGCTTCGTTGACGGGTGCGATGTCACCGTGCAGGAAGTACGCATGCAGGGCACGCACATCGTCATCGGTGATCCGCGCGTACGAGGGGTAGGGCATGGCCGGGTACAGCGTGCGCCCATCCGGGGTGATGCCGTGGCGCACCGCGCGGTCGAAATCATCCAGCGAGTACGCACCAATGCCCGTGGTTTTGTCCGGGGTGATGTTGGTGCTGTAGATGTTGCCCAGCGGCGACGCCACCGGCAGCCCGCCGGCAAACGGCTTGCCACCGGGGCGGGTATGGCAGGCCGTGCAATCACCGGCGGCGGCCAGGTAACGACCGCGCTCGATCAATGCGGCGTCGGGCGCGGGGCCGTCGGCCAGCACGCGGGTCCTGGTGGGAATGAAGGCATAGGTCAGTGCCGCCAGCAGCACGAGCACAGCGAGCACCACAATCCAGAGGATCAGCTTTTTCATCGGCGTCTCCTCAAGCCTGGACCAGCGGGCCCGGATCGGGCAGGTACTTTTCACGGATGGCGGTGGCCGCCCAGTACGCCAGCCCACCCACCAGACCGGTCGGGTTGTAGCCGTTGTTCTGCGGGAATGCATTGGCCCCGATCACGAACACGTTGGAGACGTCCCAGCTCTGCAGGTAGCGATTGAGTGCGGACGTCTTCGGGTCCGCGCCCATGATCGCGCCACCACAGGTGTGCGTGCTCTGGTACTTGGTGATGTTGTAGCGCTCGCCGTCCTTCTTGGCATCGCCGCTCATCGACAGCGGGTTGAGCAGCTTGCTCATCTCCATGGCCTTGCCAACGAAGAACTGCGAAGCCTTGATTTCATTCGGGTGCCAGTCGAAGGTCATGCGCAGCAGCGGCCGGCCAAAGCTGTCCTTGTAGGTCGGGTCCAGGCTCAGGTAATGCTGGCGGTAGGCCATGCACGCACCCTGCACCTCGTAATAGAAGTTGTGGCGGAAGTTGTCGGCCGCGGCCTTCTTCCACTGCGCGCCCCAGCTGGGTGTGCCGGACGGCACGTTGATGCCGCGCACCGGGCCGGCACCGGGCTGGCGTGCCCACACCAGGCCCCCCCCGACGAAACCGGCCTTGGCGTTGTCCAGCTGGTTGCCGTTGAGGTCATCCATGGTGGTGCCGGCACCACCAATGCCGATGAAGCCGTTGGCCTGCACGTCCTTGTCGAAGAACAGCACCACCCGGTTGAGGTTCTGGTACGAGTAGTTGCGGCCCACCGTGCCGGTGTTGGACTCCGGGTCGTAGGGCTGGCCGATGCCGGACAGCAGCATCAGGTGCACGTTGTACAACTGGAAGGCGCACAGCAGCACCAGGTCGGCCGGCTGCTCGACCTCGCGGCCCTGCGCGTCCAGATAGGTCACGCCGGTCGCCTTCTTGCCGGCGCTGTCCAGGTTGACCTTGAGTACCTGCGAGTGCGTGCGCAGCTCGAACTTCGGGCGCTGGCGCAACACCGGCAGGATGCAGGCGTTCGGGCTGGCCTTGGAGTAATTCAGGCAGCCGTAGTCGCTGCAGAAGCCACAGGCATTGCACGGCCCCAGCTGGCAGCCGTAGGGGTTCACGTACGGGCCGGACGCGTTGGAGGCCGGAATCGGGTAGGGGTGCCAGCCCATTTCCTTGGCCGCCTTGTAGAACAGCTCGCCGCCCAGGTAGTTCGGGTTCGGGCCCAGCGGGTACTCGGCCGAGCGCGAGCCCTCGAAGGGATTGCCGCCGTCGTGGACCACGCCATTGATCACGCCAGCCTTGCCGGACGTACCGCAGACCAGCTCGAACATGTGCAGGTGCGGTTCCAGCTCGGCATAGGTGACCGGGAAATCCTGGATGGTCATGTCGGCCGGAATGAAGTTCTTGCCGTAGCGCTGTTCCACGTTGCTGCGCAGGACCATGTCTTCCGGCAGCGGGCGGAAGTGCGCCCCCGACCAGTGACTGCCGGCACCGCCCACGCCCGTGCCGGGCTTGAACGAGCCCATCTGCCGGTACGGCACAGCGGTGTCGCTGGGTTTGTGGCGGATGGTGACGGTTTCCTGCGACAGGCTCTGCAGGTAGCGGCGGTGTACCGACCCTTC
Source organism: Stenotrophomonas maltophilia (assembly GCA_002387845.1). GTDB lineage: Bacteria > Pseudomonadota > Gammaproteobacteria > Xanthomonadales > Xanthomonadaceae > Stenotrophomonas > Stenotrophomonas maltophilia_AG. The sequence goes on from DGLB01000034.1 coordinate 16,515, forward strand.
CAGTTCATCCACTACCTTGGGGTAGGCGAAATCAGGCTGGGTGTCGCGGTCGCCGCCGCGCTCCAGCGCGACCACGTTCAAGCCGGCGTCGGTGAGTTCCTTGGCCAGGATCGCCCCGGTCCAGCCCATGCCGACGATGACCGCGTCGACTTTCGGTTTCGTGATTGCCATTCGTCTCAGCCCCTGCGCCCTGCCAGATCCACCGGTCCCAACGGATACGCCTTGTCGCGCACCCCGATCCAGTCCAGATAGTCCGCGCGCATGCCCGGGTAGCCGATCATTTTCCAGGCCCCCATGTTGCGGTTGGCTCCGTACTTGGGATCAGCGAAATAGCCGTTCTTCACTTCACCCAGCAGGTTGGAGAAGAACAGCTTGCTGGAAATGCCTTCCAGCTCCAGCTTGCCGCCCTCGGCGGCCTTGAGCAGGGTTTCCTGCTGGGCGTGGTCAAGCTGCGCGAACGTCTTGCCATCGAAGGCGTTGCGGCAATGGGCGTCGAACGCGCCAAGGCCGATCTTGATGATCTCGCGCAGGGCCAGCTTGCCCTGGTAACCGAATTCGCTGGGGGCCTCCAGGAAGGGGCCCTGCATGTACCAGATGGCACCGGCCGCGTAGGGGGTCTGCATGTGGCGGTCGAGGAACTCGGGCACGCCCGATTCCACCGCGCCCGGTCCGGTCTCATCGGACGGAATCAGGCGGTCGCAGATCGCCGTCACGCACGTCCATTCGGCGGCGTTGAAATATTGCGGGGTGTAATCCGGGGCCGGGCCGACCTGGGCGGGTTCTGCCGTGGTCGGGGTGGGGCCGCAGCCGGGCAGGGCCGCGGCGACGGGAATCAGGGTCAAGCCCTGGAAAAAACGGCGGCGGCTGAGCGTGGGTCCGCCCTTGCCGGATGCATCGGTCATGGTCTGGCTACCTGTGGGGGTGGCTAGGGCACAGCATGGCGCGAATCCTGTCGCGACCGCGTGCGCATTCACGTCGGTACGGCCAACCGCTCCCCGGCAGGCATGAATGGCCACATTGTGTGGATGCGCGACTGTTTCCGGAATGGCAATATCGGAAAGGTACTCTTGCCTCAAAGGAAACAACCTTCGTGATCGAAGATCTGGGCGAACTGCGCACCTTCGACCGGATCGTCCGCGGGGGCAGTCTTTCGGCCGCCGCCCGCGAGCTGCGGGTGTCGTTGGCGGTAGTAAGCAAGCGGCTCACGGCGCTGGAGCGGCGGCTGCAGGTGCGCCTGCTCAACCGCAGTACCCGGCGCGCCTCGTTGACCGACGAAGGGATGCTGTTCCACGAACACTGCTGCCGGGTGCTGGAGGCCGTGGACGCGGCCGAGGCGGCGCTGGAGCAACGCCAGGACCTGGTGGCCGGCGTGCTCAAGCTCACCGCGCCCAATGGGTTTGGGCGCCGCCACGTGGTGCCGGCGGTGCGCAGCTTCCAGCGGGCGCACCCCGGAGTACGGGTGCACCTGTCGTTACGGGATGAGCTGGTCGACCTGATCGGTGACGGCGTGGAGCTGGCCCTGCGCTACGGGGCGCTGGACGACTCGCGGCTGGTGGCCCGCGAGCTGGCTCCGAACCGCCGCATTCTGTGTGCGGCGCCGGAGTACCTGCGTCGTCGTGGCGTACCGCGCTGCATCGAGGACCTGCGCGATCACGATCTGATCGCCTCCGGCAGCCCGCCAGTGACGCAGTGGCTGTTCGCCGGGCCCGGCGGTACCGTGGCGTTTCCGTTGGAGGCGTCTACCTTGTGCGACGACGGAGATGCGGCCCAGGTGCTGGCGGTGCAGGGCGCGGGTATCGCCCGGAAATCGATCTGGGACGTGGCCGAGGATCTGGACAGCGGTCGGCTGGTGGAAGTGCTGCCGGACTTTGCGCTGGCGACGTCACCGCTCAGCGCCGTGCATGGGTCGGGAAAACAGCTGGCCCCTCGCGTGCGGGTATTTCTGGAGCATATGGTGCAGCAGCTAAGGGGCTCGGTCGCGTGGCAGTTTGCCAACAGAACACCTCAACTCTGATCTTCGATAGACCGATCTGGGATTTAGTCCGCGTTTGATCGAATGCAGCGAACGCTACGGCTAGCTGCGATAGCCGGAATTGTCCCAGGCATGGCGATTCGTTTCGTGGACAGCAATCGAGTCGGAACAACCGCAGAGCTTGATCAAGTCTTTAGTTCTATCGCACTTGGCAGTGCCCCTTCCGCCGCCCGCTTCAGGTCTGATCATCTATCAATGCACTCGGCCCATTAGCTTGCACCGATTCGATCCCCCGATCGCGTGCCTGCGAGGAGGAGTAGGTCTCACTGGTGCCGATCACCTGTCCATTTCCCGCTTTCAGGTTGAACATGTACTGGCCGTTGGTCGTGGCCTTGCGCTCGTAGCGACCGTCGTACGGCGAGTTCGCCTTGACCGAAGCAATGCCTTCCAGTGCGTTCTGCTTAGTCGTGTAACGCTCGCTGGTCAGGATAATTTCGTTGTTTCCGGCCTTCAGCGTGAAGTGATACTGAGCACCAGAGTTCTTTAGAACGTATCGGGCTGCCATGTCTGCGTCCTGCCATGCTTTCTGGTTGAGTTCCGAGAACCTCGCATGGCGAGTAGCCAGCGTCTATCCACTTTCCGCCGTTCCGTCACATTCTGTAATTCTGGGGCTAGAGGCAGGTTGATCGATGTGGCTCGACCGGCGCATCATCGGACCTCGCACTTGAGGCAGGCATTCCATGTACGGACTGATTGGCAAGATGAATACCGCACCCGGCCAGCGTGACGCGGTGATTGCGATTCTGCTGGAGGGGACCGCTGGCATGCCCGGCTGTCGCAGTTACATCGTGGGGCGTGACCCGGCAGACCCGGATGCGATCTGGATCACCGAGGTGTGGGACAGCGCGGAGCTGCACCGGGCGTCGTTGGCGCTGCCGGGTGTGCAGGACGCCATTGCCCGGGCCAGGCCGCACATCACCGGGTTTGGTGAGCGGTTTGAAACGGAGCCGGTTGGGGGTTTTGGGGTGTAGCGCGAAGTGCAGCCGGGCAAGCCCGGCTCTACGCTACTTTGTCGAGGATCATGGCGACGGAGCAGCAGCCGGCCATGAACAGCACGAGTGCCGCGCCCCAGCCAGCTGGCAGGCCGCCGCGTCGGCGCAGGCAGAGTTTCAGCAGGCCCACCACGCCGACAGGCACGGCCAGTACGAAGCCCAAGGCAAGCCAGATCTGTGCGTCCAATCCCAGCAGCATGGCCGTTTACCCCTTCATTGCGACGCCTTGATGGTGGCGGGGCGAAGGGGAGTGCACCTTGATCCGGATCAAACCACCCGGCGTTAATGCGTGGCCTGCGCCAGTGCGCTGGCCAGCTGCTTGAGCGAATAGGGTTTGCGCAGCAGGGTAAACCCGTGGTTCGGGTCGCTGGCCAGCAGTTCGCTGTAGCCGCTGGTCAGAATGACCTGCAATCCCGGATAGGTGGCACGGATGCGGCGGGCCAGTTCCAGGCCGTTGACCCCCGGCATGACCACATCCGAGAACACGACCTGGAAACGCCCGGCGTCACGCTCCAGCTCGGCCAGTGCTTCCGTGGCGTTGCGGGCAAGCACCACGTTGAAATCCAACTCTGCCAGGGCATTGGTAGCGAAGGCGGCGACATCCACGTTGTCCTCCACCACCAGCACGGTGAGCCCGGTGCCACTGGCCAGGCGATGCGATGAAGGGGCGAAGGCGCTGGTGGAGGTGGCCAGGGTCATCGGCAGGTAAAGGGTAAAGGTCGTGCCTTCACCCACCGTGCTGCGCACGTCGACTTCACCCTCCGATTGCTTGACGAAGCCGAACACCTGGCTCAACCCCAGCCCGGTACCGGCACCCACGCCCTTGGTGGTGAAGAACGGTTCGAAGATGCGGCTGAGCACCTCGGGCGCAATGCCCTGGCCGCTGTCGCTGACGCGAATGGCGGCGTAGTCGCCGAGCAGCGGCGCTGCCTGCCGCACCGAAGGAACCGTGCTGACCTTGCTGACGCTGATGGTCACCTGGCCTTGTCCCACGATGGCATCGCGTGCATTCACCGCGATGTTGATCAGCGAGGTATCCAGCTGGTTGCGGTCCAGCAGCACATACAGCGGGGTATCAGGCAGTTCCACATCCACGCCGATGCGGGCACCCAGTACCGTGCTCACGATTTCTGACAGCGCACGCACGCTGTCACGGATGTCGAAGACTTCCGGGGTCAGGCTCTGCCGGCGCGAGAACGCCAGCAGATGCGAGGTCAGCTTGCCAGCGCGATCTGCCGCGGAACCGATGGCGCGCACATAGCGCTGCTTTGGATCGTCTTCGGCCAGCAAGTGCTGCAGCATGTCGACCGAGCCACCAATGACCTGCAACAGGTTGTTGAAGTCGTGCGCCACGCCGCCGGTAAGCTGGCCCATGGTCTCCAGCTTCTGTGCCTGGCGCAGCTGCTCGCGCGCCCGCACCAGTTCCAGGTGTGCGTCGCGCGCCTGTTCGGTGATGGCGGCCACCTGCCGGCTGTGCAGGTTCTGCTGCTGCACCTGCTCGGTCTGCTCGCTGACCACACAGAAGATGCCGGCGACAACACCGGTCAGCAGGCGCAGCGGCGAATAGGAAAACGTCCAGTAGGTTTCCTTCATGGAACCGTCGCGATCCATCTGCAGCGGCAGATTGCGGAAGCTGCGGTGGCGACCGGCAAAGGCATCATCAATGGCTTCGCTCACGTCGGCCCACACGTCACTCCACACCTGTGGCAGTGAGGCTCCCATCGCGCCGTGGAGTTTGGCGCCGAGCAGGGGCAGGTAAGCGTCGTTGAAGAAGAAGGTCATTTCCGTTGACCCCCAGGCCAGCCACATCGGCTCGGGTGAATCGAACAGCGTGGTCAGCAGAATGCGTAGTTCGGCCGGTGCCGTGGCCAGACCGCCCGTCTCAGCCCAGTCGCTGTCCTGCAGCAGCCGATAGGCCAATTGGTTCGGGTCCGAAACGGGCAGGGTGGTACGGGGCATACAAACCACGACGGTCGAGGTGTGGGGAGGGTATCCCAATTGACGTACGTTCGGGTTTCGCGCTGTGGCGGCCCGTGACTTGGGGCATATTGTTCCACGCCCGGTTGCCGCCGCAGACTCAGGGCGTTGCCCCGGGAACATGCAGTTCAACTCCCCAACGTCGCATCCAAAGGAGCAGGTCATGCGCACTACGTTGTTGGTTTCTGCCGTTTTACTCGCCCTGGCTGGCTGCAAGCCTGCCAACGAATCCGCCCCGTCCGCCTCGGCACCCGCTGCCAGCACGGCACCCGTCGCCGAACCCGAGCTGATCTCGCGCGATGCGCTGTTCGGCAACCCCGAGCGCGTCTCGGTGCAGCTCAGCCCGGATGGCCAGTTCATCAGCTGGATCGCGCCGGTCAATGGCGTGCTCAACGTCTGGGTCGCCCCGGCCAACGACATCAACGCCGCCAAGGCGGTGACCAAGGACGCGTCGCGCGGCATCCGCAACCATTTCTGGAGCTACCGGCCGGGCACCCTGGTGTATCTGCGCGATACCGGCGGCGATGAGGACTTCCACGCCTTCGCGGTGGACGTCAACAGCGGCCAGGAAAAGGATCTCTCACCGTTCCCCAAGACCCGTGCCGAAGTGGTGGGCCTGAGCCATCTCAAGCCCGACGCCGTGCTGGTGTCGATGAACGACCGCGACCCGAAGTGGCACGACCTGTACAGCGTCGACCTGGCCACCGGCAAGCGCACCGAAGTGGTGAAGAACACACATGACCTGTCCAGCTACGTGGCCGATGCCAACTACCAGGTGCGCTACGCCACGCGTTCGCGCGACGACGGCGGCAGCGACATCCTGAAGCCGGACGGCAATGGCGGCTGGAGCAAGATCGATGAGATTCCGTTTGAAGATGGCCTGACCACCGGCCCGGCCGGCATGACCACCGATGGCAGCACGCTGTATCTGTTCGACTCGCGCAACCGCGATACTTCCGCGCTGTTTGCCATGGACACCACCAGCGGCCAGCGCACGCTGGTGGCCGAAGATGCCCGGGCCGACATCAGTGACAGTCTGTCCGACCCGAGTACCGGCAAGGTGCAGGCGGTGGCGGTGGACTATCTGCGCGAGGAATGGAAACCGCTGGATGACACCATTGGCGCAGACATCAAGAAGTTGAAGGAGATCGGTCCCGGCGACATTTCAGTCAACTCGCGCACGCTGGACGACAAGACCTGGATCGTGGCGTACTCGGCGGCCGAGCAGCCCGTTCTGTACTACCGCTATGACCGTGCCGACGGTGGGAAGTTGACCAAACTGTTCGGCGCGCGCCCCGCACTGGAGGGCAAGCCGCTGGTGAAGCAGTGGCCGCAGGAAATCAAGGCACGCGATGGCCTGAATCTGGTGAGCTACCTGACCCTTCCCAAGGTGGCCGACGCGGATGCCGACGGCAAGGCCGACAAGCCGGTCCCGTTGGTGCTGATGGTGCACGGGGGGCCGTGGGCCCGCGACAGCTATGGCTACAGCGGCTACAGCCAGTGGCTGGCCAACCGTGGGTATGCGGTCCTGCAGGTGAACTACCGCGGCTCCACGGGCTTCGGCAAGTCGTTCACCAACGCCGGCAACGGTGAGTGGGCCGGCAAGATGCACGATGACCTGCTGGACGCGGTGCAATGGGCGGTGGACAACAAGGTGACCACCCAGGACCAGGTTGCCATCTTCGGCGGCAGCTATGGCGGCTATGCCACGCTGGTGGGCCTGACCTTCACTCCGGACACCTTCAAGTGCGGCGTGGATCTGGTCGGCCCGTCCAACCTCAACACGCTGCTCTCGACGATTCCGCCGTACTGGGCGTCGTTCTTCGAGCAGTTTGCCAAACGCGTGGGTGACCCGCGTACGCCGGAAGGCAAGAAGCTGCTGGAGGAGCGTTCGCCGCTGAGCCACGTGGACAAGATCAGCAAGCCGTTGCTGATCGGGCAAGGGGCCAACGACCCGCGCGTGAAGCAGCCGGAGAGCGACCAGATCGTCAAGGCCATGCAGGCCAAGGGCATTCCTGTGACTTACGCACTGTTCCCGGATGAGGGCCACGGCTTTGCACGGCCGGAGAACAGCAAGGCGTTCAATGCGGTTACCGAAGGATTCCTCGCGCAATGCCTGGGGGGACGCGCCGAGCCGATTGGCAAGGACTTCACCGGGTCCAGCATCACCGTGCCGACCGGCGCGGAGGGTGTGCCGGGGCTGGCGGAGGCGCTGAAAGGCCATACCGCGGATGTGAAGAAGTAAGCAGTAGATCCTGACGGGGCGCGATCGCGAGGTCGCGCCCCGTTTCATCCCGCTTCTGGAGTGCACCGACATGGATGCCGTGATTTTCGCCGCCAGTTTCACACTCATTTGCGCAGCACTGTTTCTGCTGGTTCGCCTGTTCGATCAGCGCATCCGCGTGAGCATGGTGCTGCTCGGCGCGCTGCTGCTGGGCCTGGATGATCTGGTCACCGGGCTGGCGTCGACGGTTCCGGCGCTGGCGGTGTTTGGTGGCGGCTGGAACTGGTCGGGCAAGGTCTACAGTCTCGTCCTTTCAGTGCTGGTCATTCTGGCGCTGAAGCTGGACCGAAATGCGGTCGGACTCACCTTCAAGCAGCGCACGCCGTGGCTGTCCGTGGCTGCGGTGCTCGGGTTTGTCGTGTGGGGATCCGTGCTGGGGTGGGTATTCCAGCCGGGTTCTGCGGACGCGGAAACGCTCGCGTTCCAAGTCACCATGCCCGGCCTGGCGGAAGAGCTGGTGTATCGCGGTGTGGTGCCGGCTGTGTTGTTGGGCGCGCTTTGGGGCAGGGCATTGCCTGAGCGCGGCTACTGGCCTGTCATCATCGGAACGGCCATCGCTTTTGGACTGTGGCACAGCCTCGGATACAGCAAGGGAACCTGGAACATCGATCCCATGAGCGGGCTCTTTCCCTTCATCGGCAGTCTGGCCGGTGGCTGGTTGCGGTTCCGCACGGGCAGCTTGCTGGTGCCGGTGCTGGGTCATGGGTTGGCCAATCTGGCCTTCCACCTGGTGGGTGGCCTCACGGCCTGATCAGCGAACGAACACGGTGGTGCGGGCCACGCCCGCGTTGCCGCCAGCGGCGTCCCACGCGCGCACTTCAATCTCATGGATGCCGGCTTCGCGCGGCACCATCGACGCGTTGTAGCGCCCGCTCGTGGCGTCGAAGCGCATGCGCTGCAGGGGCTGTACCTTTCCGTTCACTGTGACCTGGTAGTCCACCTCGACGGCCCCGGCTTTCCAGGGGCCATCCTCTGAAAGCGCACAACCGCACATCATGGTCACCGCCACCTGCAGCGGCAGCGCGGTACCCGGCTTGGCGGGCTGGAATGCCGCCGGCTCAACCAGGTCCACCACCAGCCCGGGAAGTTCCAGTACCCAGCCGTCACCCTGGGTGACATCGCGACCCGGCAGCAGCCACTGGGTCCTGCTGACCGTGGTGGCCGCCTGCGGCTGGCTGAGCGGGCCGGTGACCGTGGCGGTGACGCGGCGTGGTTTGGCCAGATCGAGGGTGGCGCGGTAGACGGCTGAGTCCGGGGTCGAGAGTCGATTGTCTCCATCGACGCCTCCGGCCAGGATGCGCCGGGTGTCGCCGGTCGTGCCCTGGGTCAGGCCGCGTGCCAGCACTTCCCCGGTATCGGCATCGGTCAGCACGACACGTGCCGAATCGCTGTAGCCGCCAATGAACTTGGCACCGCGTGCAAGGACGCGGACATCCACCTGGGTTGATTCCGCCAAGGCCGGCAACGCGCTGGAGAGCAGGGCGGTGGCCAGAAGTGTGCGGGTAAGGTGGGTTCGCATCCGTGCTGCCTTCATGGAGAGATTGCCCGCACTATAGACTAGGCCAGCTGCCGCCAGGGTCAGGCGGCGAACAGGGGGCAACATGGAGCTAAGAGCGTTTGTGCTGCTGGCGTTGTGTTGGGCGGGCCCGGCCGCTGCCCAGCAGGTGTACAAGTGTGTTGACGGCGGGAACACCGTTTACCAGTCCGATCCCTGTGCGTCTGGACGGGCGGAAAAGCGCTGGGATGCTGTGCCGGCAGCGCCGGATCCCGACGGACAGGCACGGCTGGCCGCAATGCAGCGTGAGCTTGAGGCGCGCAGGCGCCCCGGTACGCACGTACGATCGCCGCAGGGAGCAGTTTCGGGCGCTGCCATCAGCCAATATCGTGACCCGGATGCCTGTGAGACCGCCAAGGCCCAGCGCGCTGCCGCGTTCGAGGCCGCCGGGTCGCGAAGAACGTTTGAACTCACCCGGCGAATGGACGACCGGGTGTTCGATGCCTGCAAATAGGCAAGCGAGGAAGCGGTTGGCGGTTACGACGTGCGGCGTGCGAAATGGCAAAGCAGCGAGAGCGCGGCAGCCCAGGTTGTACCCAGAATCAACAACCCAATCCAGCTTGGTGCTGAAAACTCCACCGCAGCGAATCCGCGCGATGCGGATACATAGGCGACCGGTGCCAGCAGCCCTCCGAAAGCGATGGGTAGCCACCGGTTGCGCTGCAGAAAGGTCATGGACACGGTAAGCGTCGTCGCAAACGAGGCCCATAGCGCCAGTATCCAGGGAGGAGGTAGCCAGTCCCAGGGCGCTGCGGCGTACCTGACGGCGCCACTGGCAGCGGCGGATCCATCCACGCCGAACGCGCATGCCAGTGCGAGGATGATCAGAAACGCGTCCTTCCGTGGGACATGCGAACTGAGCAGTTGGCTGACGACGTATACGGTTGCAGAAAGCAGCGCTGGCCACTGGGTTCCATGACCAGCCCCCGACACCGCGCACACCCAGACCAGCTGATTGCCCAGCAGGTTGGTCCAGAAGTGCCTTCGCGAAGGAGCAACAACTGCAGTCATGGTGTGTTTGCAGCGCAGGTGGCCACGAGTGGTTGCCTCAGTGCCGCCTGCCAGCGGTCCGCCGGCTGCTCGCGAGGGGACTCAGGAAAGCGCACCACCACCAGCGGGTAGTTGCCATTGGCGTCGAGCAGATTGCTGGTGCCCTGAAACTCCAGCAGGCGGCGACTGGCATCGGCATAGACCACCTTCAGGCGAGGGGCGAGGCCGCCATACCACGTGTCCAGGCGGACCTGGAACGCGTGCGCGGGCTGATCCTGCCAACGCAGCGGCCCCTGGTAGGAAATCGTGACGGGATAGAACCGGCCCCGTCCGGGCACCAGAAACGGCGCCCGGACCGGGCTGCCCTTGACGAGCGCGTTCCAGTGCGCGCGCACCGCCGCATCGAATCCGGTGTCCACCACGGCACCCGCAGGGAGGTCAATGCGGCGGACCTGCGATGCAGCGCGACCATCTTCATTCCAATCGATGCCGACCGTTCCGGGACTGACCATCACCTGCGCCAGTTGGCCGCTACGCCGGTCCTGCAGTTGATAACCGCGCGCCAGGGCCGACACCGTTGCCGGCATTTCCTTGCGCGCAAACGGCTGCCCACCGGGACACAGATACTGCACCAGGCGCTGCGCTCCTTCGCCGGAACCCTGCTGCCAATGCACCTCACGGTAGGCCACCGCCCCATCCGCCGTAGTGGCGATGCCCTCGAAGCGGAGCAGGGGAGATCCAACGGCCGTCAACGGCAGGCAGCACAGCAGCAGGCAGCGCACGTTGGACTCCTCGACAAGGCGACTGTCCTTCCTACGCGCGCCACGCCGAAATGGATGCATGAAGTTCCGCAACCCGATGCAAAGCAGTCCGCCTCCCGATGCATGAAGGCCCGCATCCCGATGCATGGACATCCGCATCCCAATCCATGAACGTCCGCATCCCGATGCATGAACGTATGCTTCCGTAGAGCCGGGCTTGCCCGGCTGGGCCGTCCCCGCAATCGTCCGCCTATCCCGCGAGCATCCTCCGCATCGCCGAATGCACCCCCATTCCAAGCAGCATGGCGGCCAGGAACACCAGCACCGTAGGTTGACCGCTGCTCAGCATCGCCACCGCCGGCCCCGGGCACAAACCCAACAGGCCCCAGCCCGTTCCAAACAGCACCGCACCGGCCACCAGCGAGGTGTCGATGTCGGTGCGTACGGGCAACTGCACCGGCAGCCCGGTCAAGGTCCGGTTGCGCCTGCGCATCCAGTGGTACGCCGCGCCGGCAGGCAGCAGGGCTCCCAGCATGACCAGTGCCAGCGAAGGGTCCCAGGCACCGGCAACATCCAGAAACGCCAGCACACGGTTGGGATCGGTCATGCCGGACACGACCAGGCCGGCCCCGAACAGCAGGCCGGCAATCAAAGCGGTAAAATGCTTCATGCGGCGGCTCCCATTACATGACGCATCAGGAACACCGTCACTGCCCCCGACCCCATGAACAACAACGTGGCCACCAGCGAGCGACGTGACAGTCTGGCCAGTCCGCAGATGCCATGCCCGCTGGTACAGCCTGAACCCAGTCGCGTGCCATACCCCACCAGTAGCCCGGCACCGATGACCAGCGCCCAGGGGCGGTTGACCAGCGCTGAGACGTCTGTCGGCCGGAACCACAGCGCCAGCGCGCCGCCAGCCACCAGGCCGGCAACAAACAGCAGCGCCGCACGTCGATCCGACGCCCGGCTGATCCCCGAGGCCTCGGCCACCAGGCCGGATACGCCGGCCACGCGGCCTTCCCAGAGCAGGAACACGGCCGCCGCCGTTCCAATCAACAGGCCGCCGGCCAAAGGCCAGATCAAGGATGCGGTATGCATGGGGATTCTCCGTTCAGGCAACCCCGGTGTTCGGGGTACAGCGGAGAGGATACCCAGTCCTGGCACGCTGCACCGCGACGTGCCGGGTGTCGGGTGCGCTGCCATCATGGCGCCACTTCACCATCATGGAAGCCGAATGAAGCACGCCGTCCCTACTGCCCTTGCCCTCATTGCCGCATTTGCCTGTAACGCCCACGCGGCTGAAGCAGGCGGCCCAAAGCGCCCCTCGGTTGAGCAGCTGCAGAAGCTCATCGTCAGCGACTCACCGCAGACCCGGGTGGAAAAGCCCGACCAGGAACGCATCACGGCCCGACGCATCGACATCGTGGACGAAAAGGGCGTGATCCGCATGACGCTTTCGGGCCAGACCCCGGCCCCGATCATCGATGGCCTGCAGTACAAGCGCGCCTTCAACGTGGCCGGGATGGTGCTCTACGATGACAAGGGCAGCGAGCGCGGCGGTTTCGGCACGGCCGACGTCAACGGCGGCATGGCGGTGCTGGCGCTGGACCACCCGGCCATGGACGCCATCGGCTGGCGGGTGTCGCCCGATGGCGAGACCCGCTTCTCGATCAACCAGGCACCGCCGCTGGTGCGCGAACCGAAGCTGGGCGACCGGCTGATTCCCGGGGTGCAGGCTCCCACCCGCATCCAGATGGTGGTGGCGGCGGATGGGACGCCCGCGATTGCGTTGAATGACAAGGCCGACCGGCCGCGGTTGAGGCTCACCGTTACCCCAGAAGGCTACGGCGCGATTGAGTTTCTGGATGCAGATGGGAAGGTGGTGCAGACCCTGGCTCCGGAGGCGGGGCGGAACTAGCCCGGTAGATCGTCGGAATCTGGATGGAGAGTCTCGGCAAGGCAATTCGAACCATCGTTGCCCAGGGGAGTGCGTGCGAACAGCGCTGCGACCAATGAGCGCACCACGTACTTTAATGTCGGTATCCCAAGTCGCAGCCGGTATGTGGGGTGTACGATCCGCGCACCCCACTGCTGTTATGCGAGACCGCCGTGACCACGCTGTATCTTGACCACAATGTCATGATCGACATCCAGAAGCGCCGCCGCGAGGATCTGGTGGCGCGAATGGAGGAATTGGACCGCACCGCATTCGACGTTGTTTTCAGCCCCGCGCACATCGAGGAAGTGGCTGCGTTACGCATGCATCACGGCCATGCCGATCAGGTTGCGCCGTTTCTCGATTTCCTATCCCGTCTCACCCGTGACAGGGCGTTGCTGCCATTCCCGCTGAGAAGCGTGGCCCAGGTCGAGCAGCGCGGCATCTATCTGTCGGTTGAGCACCCGGCGGAAACCTTCAATCGTGTCATTGGCAGCTATCGCAACAATGCCGTCGCTGAGGCCCATCAGCGCGAGAAGATCGCGGGTGGAATCGCCTTTGGCGAGCAATACGGCCTTGATGCCCGAACCAGCAACAACCTGGACATTGTCCGCGAGCTGGATTCACTGGCACCTCGACTGGTTGAGATACTCGAGCTGAACATCGCCGTCTTGCGGGATGGCCCGCTGCGCCCATACCTGCCGGCACCGTCGCCCAGTCGTTCGCAGCTGAGCTTTACCCACCTGGCGCGCTACTTCCCGGTACATGAGTTGGTCATCGAGAAGATGTTTGAGTTCATGGACCTGCTCAACTACTACCCGAACAAGCCCAAGCAGTATCTCTCGGGCCTGCATGACACGACACACGCCATCTATGCGGCGTACTGCGACGTCTTTGTAACCAACGACGCCGGCTTGCGATCCAGGACGCTGGCTGCCTATGATTGGCTGGGCGTCAAGACCCGGGTGCTCACACCTGCGGAGTTCGTTGAGTATCTCGATGCCCGGCACGCCTCTGCGGCGTCGGCCTGAGCAGTTCGGCGACGGTGTTGTCACCAAGGGCGTGCTTAGGATTCTGTTGTTTGACCCTTGAGCCAATCATCGCTGTGTTCACAGATGAAGCTAAGACGCAAGGATTTTCGTTGGTTCATCAGCCCGCTTGGCCAGCATGCCGCGTGCTACTCTGAAGCCACGCAGGGTGAGCCACATGACCACACGAAGCCGTTCCTTTTTTGATCCGAACATCACGTCGTACTACCTCAAGACCTTCACTGGGCTGGACCTTTCCGGTCAGTCACTGAAGGACATCGAGTTCGAGTCCTGCAGCTTCATTGATTGCGACTTCACCGACGCGGTGTTGCGTGGCGTGCGCCTGATTGAATGCAGCTTCACCGATTGCCGGTTGAACCACGTCAAGCTTCCGTCTGCCCGTTTCCGGGGCGTGGTCATGGAGCGCTGCAAGGCCGTTGGCATCAACTGGACTACCGTTGAATGGTCTCGGTTGAGCCATTCGTCCGAGCTCACGTTTCGCGAATGCGTTCTGACTGAGTCGGTGTTCTTCGGCTTGTCGTTGGAGGACCTCGTCATGCAGAGCTGCAAGGCGCATGCGGTTGACCTGCGGGAAGCGCAACTCAAGAATGCCGACCTTTCGTTCACAGACTTCAGCGACGCACTGTTTGGGCGCACGAATCTCACCGGTGCCGACTTCACCGAGGCGACGAACTTCGACATCGATGTGCTCAATAACGTGATGAAGGCTTCGAAGTTCAGCCGTCTGGAAGCCGCTCGTCTCCTGGCCGGCCTGGACATCGAGATTGTCGACTGAACAGCGACCCGGTCGCCGGAGCCTGTCATGGCTGGCACAGGTGGCGAGGGCGGAAGCGTGAGCGAATGTGAAGTTCGGCCCGGGGCGATGTAGTAGGATGCCCGCTGATCTGGCAGCCACCGTGCTGCCGTTGAGGGTCCAACCCTCCGGCTGGGGAGCCGAAGATCAGCTTGTTTCAATCGCTCTTGGGGAAAACATGGCGTATACGAAGCGGATTGCCTGGAATCGGGCAACGGGCCGGTTTGATGTTGTGCTCGAATACTCGGCGGCACCAGAAGAGGACGTGGCCCGGCGGTTGCCGAAGGCGTGGCTGATCGGCGCGGCAACCCTGACCAGCCTGACCGGCACGGCGGCCGCAGCCCCGGGGACTTCGACCTACCAGAAGGCCTCGGACGACCAGCTCAATGGTCTCAAGGGCGACGGCATCCGCGTGTTCCACTACGATACCGGGATCAATCCGCTCTCGCTGACCGATGCCGCTGCCGCGACCGCCCTCGGCGAGCCGGACATGACCGGGTTCGCCGACAACGTACTCAAAGTCAACGGTGAGTATGTTGGCCTGTTCTCCAAGACCGAGAACGGCCGCACCATCGAAAACCAGATGTCCTACCAGGCGCTGCATGGCGGCGGCCATGGTGCCTGGATGAGCTATTCGCTGTTGCACATCGTGCCCGAGGCCACGCTGCTTACCGGCAGTGGCAGCACGGTGGATGACTGGTGGAATGCCTTCGCGACCGCCAGCGACCCGGACGGGTTCGGCGCGCGCACGATGAGTTCTTCTTACTTCGTCTGGTTCCCGTCGCAGGACAACAATGGCCGCATGGCATCCGTGCCGGCCTCGTGGCGCAGCGCCTGGAACGAGATCAAGCAGAACGACGCCCTGGTCTTCATGGCCGCCGGCAACAGCGGCAGTGGCAACGCCACGGTGGTGCAGCCGTTCTTCTACGGCACCGTGCCGCTGGAAGATGCCCAGTACTACGGCAACTATGTGGTGGTGGTCGCCGCGCAGAGCGGCAGCACTACCGGCCAGTACAGCTGGCAGCGGCAGAACTGCGGTGACACGATGTACTGGTGCCTGGCCGCCGTGGAAGGCACGCTTCGCCGTGATGCCAGCGGCGGACCGGTCCGCAACTCGGACGGCCATTGGACCTACTCGCTTGCGGCCGGCACCTCGTGGTCTGCCCCGAATGCGAATGCCATCACCGCGCGGGTGGCCGAGCGCTACCCGTGGATGTCCGCGCGCAACCTGATGGAAGTGGTGCTGGGCACGGCGACCGACATGAGCACCACCGACCGCAGCGCAAATGCGAACCTGCTGGCCGGCATCAATGCCTATTCGGGTTGGGGCGAGATCAATCCGGATGCCGCGATCGGTGGCTACGGGCAGTTTGCATGGGGCCAAAGCAAGCTGGACATTCCGGCGGGCGTCACCGCCTACTTCGACAACGACATCGGCGATAACCGTGCCGACACGGTAACCACCGGCATCTACAACAATGATGCCGCCAGCTTGGGCGGCGTGAGCCGCACGTTGGCCGGTGGCTTCGACAAGACGGGTGCCGGCACGCTGGTGCTCAACGGCAACAACACCTATCGCGGCAGCGGCAACGTGCGCGCGGGCACCGTGGTGGTCAACGGCACCAACAACCAGGCCGCGTTCACCGTGGCACCCGGTGCCGTGCTGCAGGCTGGCGACAATGCCCAAGGCATGTCAGTGGGCTCGCTGGACAACGCCGGCACGCTTGCACTGCCGCATCGGGGCACCGAATTCGATGTGCTTGGCGACTACGCCGGCCAGGACCTCAGCCGTTTGTGGGTGGAAGCCTATCTGGCCGACGCCACCGGCACGCAGTCGGCGTTGCTGCATGTGGGCGGCAACAGTTCCGGCAGCACCCAGGTCAGCATCGACAATGCCGGCGGCCCGGGCGGCCTGATTGCCCGCACCGAGGCACAGGCGTGGGGCCACAAGCTGATCCAGGTCGACGGCACTTCCGCAGCGGAGTTCGTGCAGACGGGGCGCGTGGTGGCCGGTGCCTACGATTACCAGCTGCGCCGCGGCGGCACCAGCAGCGCGGATGCGGCCAACCGGAACTGGTACCTGAGCAGCAGTGTCCAGGCTGTACCGGAGCCCGAACCCACGCCGACTCCGACCCCGACCCCAACTCCGACCCCGGAGCCGACGCCAGAACCCACGCCAGAGCCGTCTCCCACACCGGTCGAAGCCGAGCCTTCGCCCATCCCGGCTGAACCGGTACCGATGCCGGACGACGGCCAGCAGATGCTGCGGCCGGAGGCGGCGGCCTATCTGGCCAGCGCCATCGCATCACGCTCGATGTTCAACGACGACCGCCCCGGTCGCGTCACTGGCGATCGCTACAGCCCCACGCGCTGGCGGGACAAAGGCCACCGCGACCTCTGGGCCAGCGTGCGCGGCAACGAACACCGCTTCAATGCCTCCGGCGGTGCCGCCGTGGACGGACGCTGGCAGACGCTGCAGCTCGGCACCAGCCAGATGCTGAACGACCAATGGTCGGTCGGTGTCAAAGGCGGGCAGGGGCAATACGACGTCGATTCCACCTCGCGTTCCACCGGCTATCGTGCCAAGGGGCGGTCCACCGGCGTCATGCTGGGAGTCTACGCGGACTATCGCCAGTCGCTGGATGACGCCACCGGCCTGAGCCTCGCGTTCGATTCCTCCGGCACCCGCATGCGCCACCGCATCCAGGGCGACGGGCTGGCCCAGGAGCGCTTCCGCAGTACCGACTGGAGCACTTCGGCCGAAGCCGCTTACGGCTTTGCGCTGAACGCCTCGATGGACGGCAAGGTGGTCCTGCGCCCGCATGTGGGCCTGGAATGGTCGCGTTCGGGTCCTTCCGCCCTGACCGAGGCGAATGGAACGGAGTTGAAGTTCGAGCGTAGCGCGCCGTTGCGGGGCAGGGTGGGTGTGGATGTGCTGGCCGATTTCAATGCGGGCAGGCAGATTCGACTTGCGCCTTACGTCGGTGCGCAGGTCCTGCGGCAAAGCGAGGATACTTCGCTTGAGATGGACGGCAGCCGCGTAGGGATTGATGGTTCCGCGCGCATCACCCAGCTGCGTGCTGGCCTGCAAGCGCGCCTTTCGCCGAACCTGCGTGCGGAGATCGCCCTGCGGCGCGATACTGGAACTGGCGGATACCGCCAAACGACGGCCAAGGCGGAGCTCTCCATGAGCTTCTAGGCACCGTCGAACCGGGGCAATTCTGGGAGTGGCGATATGAGCGGACGTAGCTGGTCGATTCGATCCAATCGTGGCTGGGAGGTCTTCTCATGCGAGATGCCTCCTGACGTCGAGGCGACTACGCTCTGTGAGATAAAGGTTCATGGGCAATACATGAGTCGGTCTGCAATGGACGGAGCCGTGGCTGAGATCGTCCCTGATTTCGCCATCTATCTGCCTCAGGTGCGCCTGAGCACGCAGTCATTGCGCAGCCTCCAGGCGGACCTGGTGAGTTGGAGGGAACATGGCCGGTTCTTCTCGCGGGAACTTGAGGCCCATGACGCGGGAGGCCAAAGGCTCCGGATCTCCCTCGGGCCCAACGATCAGTTTGTCAGAAGTGTCGGTAAAGCGGCTTTGGCCATCGAATACAACTCAGGATTGGCGATGAGCGCAACCTGGCAGTTTCTGATTGATCAGTCCTGTGCTGGATTGGCGGCGGAGGAGTTGGCAGCCTGCCTGGAGTCGAGCCAGGAGCAACCTGATTCGAAGCTGAGGGACTGAAGCGTCCCTCCTTTCCGACTTGCGCCTTACCCTGGTGCGCAGGCCATATGACAAAGTCGCCGCCGGAGCCGGTTAAGGGAGATCGCTACTAGTGGATGCTAACGACCTCAACTTCATCGCAAGCGTAGTGTCCTGTGAACTTCTTGGGGCACCAGGTCGCTCGGAGGGGATCGAGCTGGACGGCTATTGGGCAGGCGAAGTCCAGGTTCCCAAGCCCATCATTACTGATTTGGATGACTTCTTCGCCAATGGTGGCCGGGATGCTCTTGTCCGGGCGTCACACTGGATCGCGAGGCACTTTGTGCTGGCAGCGGTCAGGCCCATGCACCACCTGGCTCTTGTCAGATGGCTTCTTGAACATGGTCGAATTAGTGCGGCCGAGTTGCCTGAGTTGTTGGCACTCGAATCGACAAGTTCCATCGATGAGACAGGGCGAGAAATTGTGCTGCTCGCCAGGGAGCTCCTGGAGGAGCGTCGGTCGATTGACTCTGAATGGACAATACTTCCTATGCTCCTGGGCTATTCTCCGTCGATCTGAGACTTCGGGGGTTTCGTGGTGCGATTCCGCAGGATCCGCCAGGGGCTGGATTCAAGTAAGCGTTCTGCCTGCTACCATCGCTCATCCGATAATCCTGAAAGGGTCAGTCTGTGCGAAGGACCGTGATTACTCTTGTCGCAGGAATCGGAACCCTGTACTGGTGCCTATGGGCTGCCGCAGCCCTTTGGGTGTTCTATCCGACCAGCCTGGGATCCGAGCTCAAGACGTTCACCCCACTTTCGCCGGAAGCGTACGCGGAGGTCAGGAGCCGCGCCATCGCGTACTCCAGGACGATCAGTGCGAAAGGCATCGATATCAACGCGGGCACAGATCCAGCTTCTCCCTTTGTGTTCTCATGCAACGGCGTGCCGTTGCTGATTGTCGTAAACGGTCCGATCGCGCTCACCGTAAACGTCATGGCCAACGCCGACCAGCGCGCTCCAGATCTGAAGGGTTTCAGAGAGGAAATGGTGTCGCAGTTCGTGCCGGCAGGTCACCCACTTGAGAACAGTGCGGAATTTGATCAGCCTGCCGGCCTGGAGGCGTTTGTTCTGAAGTACAGGGATGGTATCGATGTGTCCCAAAGTTGCAGGTGAGTTGAAATGACGGCATTCCACCGCTCAAGCTGATGGGGTCTGATGAAAACGCCAGCACGCGCAATTGCCATTGTGATGGGAACCCTCTGTTTCGCTGCGGTTCTTGTGTCATTTGTCTGGGTGGCTTTCCCAACAAACCTCAAGTCAGAGTTGGGTACGTTCGCTCCGCTTTCCGATCAGGAGTTCTCTGATCTACGGAGAAGTGCAATTGAGTTCGCGCACACGGTTGAAGGCAAGGGTGTAGTTCTTCATGCTGGACCTGAGCGCACTCGTTCTTTTCAGTTTTCCTGCAAAGGGGTGCCGCTTCTTCTAGTTGACAACGGCCCTGGCATCTTGTTTGTCAGCACAACTGCGAATGCTGATCGGCGCGCGCCGGATCTATTGAAGTTCAGAGAGGCAATGTACTCCCGTCTAAAGCCGTCCGGTCGACCGGACGGACCGCCAGGTCCGCCGAATGAGCCCGTTGGTTTCGAGGCGTTCGTGCTGAAGCATCGGGACGGCATCGATGTTTCGCAGCAGTGCAGGTGAGCGACGTGTTGGTTACCCGACGAACGCACGACTCTTAGGGCTGCCAATGATGGATGGCACGCGATCCGGCGGGCGGCTCCCACTCAGGTGACGTACTGCGCCACCCCATTCCCGAACGACCAGTTCTCCTTCTTTACCTCGACAAGGTAGATGAACACATCTTCCTTGCGCAGCCCGGTCTTTTCGTGAACGCCCTCCGCTATCGCCTGGAACAGCGCTTTCTTCAATTCCACGCTGCGCCCCTCGCTGATGGTGAGATGGATGAACACCATCTCATCGCTGCGCTCAATGCCCAGGTAGCTGTTGTCGAACACGAAATGCGCCGCATCGTGCTCGGTGATCAACTGGAAGTTGTCGCGGTCGGGCACGTTGATGGTCTGGCGCATCGCGGCGTAAACCACTTCGCCAATCCGACGGCCCAGGGTCGGGTCGTCGCGCTTGATCAGGTCAATCCGCACTACAGGCATGGCGCACCTCATCCGGCTGGCTGCAGGGGTGCAGCAGCCGGAGTATAGGGCGCTCAGGGGCTGCGATAAGTACCGAAGCGGATCTTTACAGTTCCATCCACCACGTTGATGACGCCGATCTCCTGCGGGCCGAGTTGCACGACGGCGGGCCAGGAGTGCTTGAATCCCAGTGGCCAGGCCGGCGGGGTGAGCGTCTTCCAGGTGGCCCCCTTGTCCTGGCTGGCGCTCACCTCGTTGAAGCAGGAGGTGACGAACATCGTGCCGTCTGAAGTCGCCATTACATGCGGGCCGCAGCGCTGGTCGGCAATGGGGGTGCCCAGTCCTTCAGGCCAGGTCCGCCCGTCGGGTGAGGTCTTGTACGACACCGGGCATTGCGGGTCTTCACCGCAGGTTTCCAGCACCATCAGGTAGCCGCCGCCGGGACGATGCGTCATCACGGGCATGCCGGGGCGGAGCAGTCCGCCACCCGGCTGGTGCGCGATGGTGGCAGGCTTGCCCCAGGTCCGACCGCCGTCGGAGGAGATCTGCTGCGATACCACCTGGTTGTAGGACGGCGTCTCGTCGGCGCGGGTTTCATCGGCGTACACCACCGACAGGCTGCCATCGTCCAGCTGGGTGAACACCGGTTCCCACACCCCGCGGTCTTTGTGACCGGCCGGTGTTTCGTTACGGGTAATGGTGCTCAGGAACGACCAGGATCGGCCCTGGTCGTCGCTGGCATACACATTCAGGCGATACGACTTTCCGTCAATCAGGGAGCGCATGCCCAGCAGCACGCGCCCATCGGGTAGCACGAACAGCTCGCCGTTATCGAGCTTGCGCTTGGCCTCGGCGACTTGCGCGACAGGCTTCCACGTACGTGCGTTGTCGTTGCTGACCGACAGCTGCAGGGTCGTGGTCGCGCCACCCGGGTAGTGCGTTGTAACGGCCAGCCAGCGGCCGTCAGGCAGGCGCGCCAGCCGGCCCCAACCGGCGTTTTGTGCATCGACCGTCACCGTGTCGGTCCAGGTGACCTCCACCGCCAGGGCAGGGAGGCCACACATCAGCAGCGACGAAGCCATCAGGGCACGAACAGCTCGAGCAGTCATCCTCATCGCGCTCACCAGTAGGTTGCGTACAGAGCCACCAGGATGGCCAGCACGGCCAGCGAGGCGATGTTGAACGAGGGCGTGGTGGCGTAACCCACGTCGTCGGTCCGGATGCGGTCGCGATCACCACTGGCACGGGTGGTCAACGAGACCACCAGCGCGAGGATCAGCGTGGCCAGGAACACCACGCCCATGCGGTCCAGGAACGGAAGCGACGGCCACAGCAGCTTGAACGCGAGAGACAGCACGAACGAGCCCACCGCTGCCGCCAGTGCACCCGCCTCGTTGGCCCGCTTCCAGAACAGACCGAGCAGGAAGATCACCACAATGCCGGGGGTGAAGAAGCCGGTGAACTCCTGGATGTACTGGAAGCCCTGGTCAAACCCGCCCAGCAGCGGGCGCGCAGTCAGAACAGCGGCAATGATCGCAACCGAGGCCGCAATGCGTCCCACGCGCACCAGCTTGGCTTCCGACGCGTCAGGAGCGCGCTTGGCGTAGAAATCAAGGGTGAAGATGGTCGCGACCGAGTTGATCTTCGACGCCAGCGACGCGACGATGGCGGCCACGAGCGCTGCGAACACCAGCCCCAGAATGCCGCTGGGCAGCAGGCCCAGCATGGTCGGGTAGGCCGCGTCCGGGCGCTCCAGATTCGGGGCCAGCATCACTGCCGCAATCCCGGGGACCACGACAATGGCCGGAATCAGCAGCTTGAGGAACGCTGCGAACACCACACCCTTCTGCGCTTCCTGCAGGTTCTTTGCCGCCAGTGCGCGCTGGATGATGTACTGGTTGAAGCCCCAGTAGCTGAGGTTGGCGATCCACATGCCGCCCAGCAGCACCGACAGGCCCGGCAGATCCTTGTAGAACGGGTTGTCCTTGCTGAGGATCATCTCGAAGCGTTCGGGGTGCTGCTGCCACAGTTGCATGAAGCCGTCGCTGACACTGCCGTCGCCGATTTTCCCCAAGGTGATGAAGGTCACCAGCAGGCCGCCCAGCACCAGCAGGCAGACCTGCACGATGTCGGTCAGCGCCACGGCCTTCAGCCCGCCATACAACTGGTAGGCCAGCGCGAACGCGCCCAGCAGCACCAGCGCCACGTCCTGGTTCAGGCCAGCCACGCCGGCGATGGCAATCGAGCCCAGCCACAGGATCGAGGTGAGATTGACGAACACATACAGGGCGAGCCAGAACACCGCCATCAGCGTACGGATGCGGTTGCCATAACGTTCCTGCAGGAACTGCGGCATGGTGGTGATGCCATTGCGCAGGAAGATCGGCAGGAACCACTTGCCGACAATCAGCAGCGTGATGGCCGCCATCCACTCATACGAGGCAATGGCCAGGCCGATGGCATAACCCGACCCGGACATGCCGATGATCTGTTCGGCGGAGATGTTGGCGGCGATCAGCGAAGCGCCAATCGCCCACCACGGCAGGCTGCGGCTGGCCAGGAAGTAATCCTGCGCCGACTTCTGCTGGCCCGCTTTCTCGCGCGAGACCCACTGGGCGAGGATGAAGATGCCTGCCAGATAGGCCAGGACAATCGTGATATCGAGGGTGGAAAGACTCATGGAATCTCCGCGGATGTCCCACGTGCAGCGTGGGTCGGCAGGGTGTCGGGATGACCGGCGAAGCGGGGCTCCGGGAGCCCGGCAATGTCGATGTCGATAGCGAACAGATGTCCCGCGAGGGGATCGAGTGCACGTGCGGTGCTGTCCAGGCCGTCGTGCGCGCTGGTGATGAACAGCGTGCGCAGATGAGGACCGCCGAAGGCCGGACGGGTGGGTTGCATTGACGGCACCGGAAGTGACCGGTCTTCGCGACCGTCCGGGAGGTAGCGGACCACCCGCACGTCGCCCCAGCGGGCGTTCCAGAGGCCGCCGTCGGCGTCGATGGCGCTGCCGTCGGGCTCGCCGGGCTCGTCACGCAGGTCGACGAACAGCCGCGCAGGGCCGAGGGTGTCGCCGTAGTCGCATTGCAGGATCTGCTTCTGCAGGGAGTCACAGAAGTACATCGTGTCGCCGGAGGGGCTGAAGGCGATGCTGTTGGAGATGGCGACCGTGGAGAGTGGGAGGACTTCCAGTGTCAGGTCTGCGTTGAGACGCAGGAAGGGGGCGACGGGGTGCTTCGGCCCTTCGGAGGGCTCGTGGAGCATGCCGAAGACGAAGCGCCCTTGCCGATCACACGCACCATCATTGGCCCGGCAATCCGGGACGGGAAGGTCGTGCAGGTAGCGGAACTCACCACGCTCCAGATTGAAGAACGCCAGCCGCGAGGCGAGAGCCAGCAGCAGCCAGCCATCGGCTTCGCACAATGCCATCGCCGTGAGCCGTTCCGGCATGTCCCAGGTCGCCACCGCGCTGTCCGCCGGGCGATAACGCCACAGTTTGGACTGTGCGATGTCGGTCCAGTACACCACCTGGTCACGGTCGCACCACAGCACCCCTTCGCCCAACGTATTGCCGGCTGGAACGGCTACCGTCACCGGGCCGGTCACACCCAGCCTCCGTCCACGATGAAGTCCTGGCCGGTGCACATCTGGCTGTCATCGGCGGCCAGGAACAGCGCCGCGCGCGCCAGATCATCGGCGCGCAGGTAGCCGGGCAGGCACTGCGAACGGCGCAGCTGGGCCTCGCCTTCGTCGTCCAGCCACAGCCGCTGCTGTTTCTCGGTGATCACCCAGCCGGGCACCAGCGCATTGATGCGGATGCGGTCCTGGCCCAGCTCGCGGGCCAGGCCATTCACCAGCCCGTGCACGGCGGATTTCGCCATGGCATACAGCGGGTAGCCGCTGTTCTTGATCATCCAACCCGTGGAGCCCAGGCAGATGATGGAGCCGCCACCGAGTGCCTTCATGTCCGGCACCAGCGCCTGGATGGCGAAATACTGGTGGCGCAGATTGACCGCCACGTTGCGCTCGAAGTCCACCGTGGAGGTGTCCGCCAGCGTATGGCGCACGTCATTGGCGGCATTGTTGACCAGCACCGAGAACGGTCCGACCAAACGGCGGCCTTCCTCGATGGCGGTCTGCAGGGCACCAATATCGGTGACATCGCAGTGCAGGTAACGGGGCGGCGTGGCGACGTCCGTCAGGCTCGCCTGCAGGGCAGCCGCGCCCGCATCGTCGATATCCAGGAACACCACTTTCGCGCCTTGCCGGGCAAAGTGTTCGACGAAGGCGGCACCGATGCCGGTCGCGCCCCCGGTCACCAGCACCGCACGGCTGTTCAAACTGGGATAAACGGTCAGGGTCATCGCTGCGCTCACCACTCGGCCACGCTGCCATCGGCATGGCGCCAGATGGGGTTGCGCCAGCGATGGCCTTCGGCGGCGCGCTCATCCACATACGCCTGGTTGATCTCGATGCCGAGGCCGGGACCATTCGGAATGGAGACGAAGCCTTCCTGGTAATCGAACGGCGAGCGATCCACCAGGTAATCCAGCAGGTCGTTGCTGGCGTTGTAGTGAATACCCAGGCTCTGTTCCTGGATGAAGGCGTTGTAGCAGACCGCATCCAGCTGCAGGTTGGCCGCCAGTGCGATCGGACCGAGCGGGCAGTGCAGGGCCAGGGCGACGTCGTACGCCTCGGCCATCGCCGCGATCTTGCGGGTTTCGGTGATACCACCCGAATGCGACGGGTCCGGCTGGATGATGTCCACGCCACCGGTCTGCAGCACGCGCTTGAAGTCGAACCGCGAATACAGGCGCTCACCCAGGGCAATCGGGGCGGGGGAGAGGGCCGCCAGTTCCGGAATGCACTCCAGGTGTTCAGACAGGACGGGTTCTTCGATGAACATCAAGCCGAACGGACTGAGCTCACGCATCAGCACCTTCGCCATCGGCTTGTGCACACGTCCATGGAAGTCCACTGCCAGGCCCACGCCGGGGCCAACCGCATCACGCACGGCCTGCACGTTCTCCAGTACTTTCGTGACCTTGTCGTGCGTGTCGACGAACTGCACTTCTTCGGTGGCATTCATCTTCACGGCGGTGAAGCCGCGTGCCACCGCTTCCTGTGCCGCACGCGCGGTATCGGCCGGGCGGTCGCCGCCGATCCACGAGTAAACCCGGATGCGGTCGCGCACCGGACCGCCAAGCAGGCTGTGCACGGGAACGCCAAGGGCCTTGCCGTGGATGTCCCACAGCGCCTGGTCCAGGCCAGCCAGCGCGCTCATCAGAATCGGGCCGCCGCGATAGAAACCCCCGCGGTACAGCACGTTCCAATGGTCTTCGATGTGGCGGGGATCCTTGCCGATCAGATAGTCGGACAGTTCCTCAACCGCGGCCGCCACGGTATGCGCGCGGCCTTCAACAATGGGTTCACCCCAGCCACTGATGCCGGCATCGGTGTCGATACGGACGAAGAGCCAGCGTGGCGGCACCTGGTAGGTGGTGATGGCAGTGATTTTCATGCGGGGGAGTCCGTGAGGGGAGCGTTCCAGGCATCGATGAAGGCGCGCGCGCGGCGTGCCACTTCATCAGCAGGCGTCTTGGGGGCGTACAGCGCGGAACCGATGCCAAAACCGGCGGCACCGGCGTGCCGGTAGATGGCCATGCGTTCGGGGGTGATGCCGCCCACCGGCAGCAGCGGCGTGCCCTTGGGCAGCACGCTGGACCAGGCTTTCAGCACCGGCGGTGGCAGCTGTTCGGCGGGGAACATCTTCAGCGCGTCTGCACCGGCGCGCAGCGCGGCGAAGGCTTCGGTGGGGGTGGCCACGCCGGGGGTGCAGCGCATGCCCTTGGCGTGCGCGTGGGCGATCACGTCCACGTCCGCATGCGGCATCACGATGATGCGGCCGCCTGCATTGGCCACGTCGTCCACCTGTGCGGTGGTGAGCACGGTGCCGGCACCGATCAGGCAGCGGTCGCCGAGCTGCCTGGCCAGCAGTTCAATGCTCTCCAGCGGCTGTGGAGAGTTCAGCGGCACTTCCAGAATGTGGAAGCCGGCGTCGGCCAGCGCGGCTCCGACGGCCGGTGCCTCCTGCGGGGTGAGCCCGCGCAGGATGGCAACCAATGGGAGGGGTTGCATCCAGGCGGCGCTCATGGGGTTTCCTCTAGCGTGCAGGTTTCCGGGAACCGCGCGCACCCTTCAGGTTGGCGCGGGAGTCGGCAATCATGTCCAGCATGGCGGCACGCGCCGCCTCCGGCTGCTTCAGACGAATGGCGTCGTACACGTCGAAGTGACGCGGCAGTGAGTACTTGAAGTCCTTGGCGGTCTGCGCCGAGAGCAGGAAGAACGTGCCCAGCGCGGCGTCGATCACCGAGAACAACGATGCCAGCAGCTCGTTGTTGGTGGCTTCCAGCACACTCTCGTGGAAGGCCAGGTCCGCCTTGGCCCAGGCGTCCTGGTCGGGCGCATCGGCCATGGCCTGATACGCGGCCTTGATCTTCGCCAACTGCGCGGGTGAACGATGCTCCGCGGCGGAAGCGGCTGCGGCCGGCTCGATCACCTCGCGCATCTCCACCAGCTTCTCCACGAAGTCCTGGGTGGGCATCAACGCACAGCGCCAGGCCAGGATGTCGCTGTCCAGCTGTTTCCAGAAGCGCGGCTCGCGCACCCGCGAACCGGTCTTCTGCCGGGTTTCGATCAGGCCCTTGGAGCCCAGTACTTTCAGACCCTCGCGCAGCGCGGAGCGGCTGACCGACAAGGTCTGCGCCAACAGCTCTTCCTTGGGCAGGTACTCGCCCGGCTGGAGTACGCCACTGATGATCCGCTGCCCGATCTCCTGGGCGACCTGGTCGTACAGATTGCGTACTTCGATCCGTTTCACAGATGTCCTTTTGGCTGGGTGCTCCGCGGACTGCGGTCACTCCTATTATCCGACAAAAGGGTTGCGGCGGGGAAACCAACAGGGGGGAGGGTGCCGTCATCACAGTTTGAACCGGAAGCCGAGGCCAAAGGTCTTGTCCTGGTAGCGGATGTCGCGCGGGCGCGAATCGCCGCTGCCCCAGAACTGGTGCAGGTTGTTGCCGAGCAGGTTGGTGGCCGACAGCACCACCGTCGTGCGCGGCGTCATGTCGTAGCTGACCGAGAAGTCCAGCGAACTGGCCGGCTCGACCTGATCTTCGGTCCCCGCCACGGTGGGCTGGGTGAAGAAGTCGAGGTAGCGGCTGCGGTAACCGTAGGCCAGACGGGCGGAAAGCCCGAAGTTCTCGTAGAACAGCACCGCGTTGTAGTTGTTCTTCGACACGTTCTGCAGCGGGCGGGAGATGACCGGACCGCCGATGAACTCCGGCGACTTGGTGTCACCTTCGATATAGGTGTAGTTGAACTGGGCACCCAGGCCGCTCCAGGCTCCTGGCAGGAAGTCGAAGGTCTGCTGGTAGGCGAACTCCACGCCCTGCAGGTGGCCGCTGCCGGCGCTCTGCGGCGAGGACAGTTCGTAGTCTTCGCCCGCGATGACCACGTTGGTGATGTAGTTCTGGATGTAGCCGTCGATGTCGCGGTAGAAGATGCCGGCGCTCATGTAGCCTACCGGCGAGAAATACCACTCCAGCGACATGTCGTAGTTGGTCGACTTGATCGGGCTCAGGTCCGGGTTGCCGCTGCTGGCGGCACCGGCACGATTGACCGTACCCGGGTTCAGCGAGATCGACGGGTTCAGCGCGCCGAAGTCCGGGTAGCTCAGGGTCTTGGCAGCCAGCACGCGCAGCTGCCATTCCTCGTTGAAATGCAGGTTCAGGCTGGCATTGGGCAGCGTGTTGGTGTCTTTGGTGTCGCGGCTGATGGCGCTGTAAACGCCGGTGCTGGCGTCGAACGAGTAGGCGTTCAGTTCACGCTTGATCTGCTCGGCACGCACGCCGACCAGGCCGTCCACGCGCAGGCCGAACAGGTCGAAGTCGTACTTGGTCTGCAGGTAGCCGGCGGACTTGCGTTCCTGGATGTCGAAGAAGCGGCCGGGATTCTCCGGGGCCAGCCCCTCCGGCAGGCCGTAATAGGCGCGCAGCGCGTCGGCATTGCCGATCAGGTAGTCGTAGCAGGGGGTCAGGAACGACTGGCTCAGCGCCGAGTTGCCCTGTTTGGTGCAGAAGAAGCTGTTGGCCGGGAACAGGCCGACCACCTGGTTGGCCGGGTTCGGATTGGCCGTGATGTTGCCGGTGCCGGCACCGCCCGGAGGCGGGGTGCTGATTTCCACGCTGCCCTTGGCGCTGGCCGTGCGGTCGGCATAGCGCAGGCCGAACTGGATGTTGGCGATCGGGCCATCCAGGAACTCGAACACGCCGTCGCCGCGCCAGCTGTTCTCTTCACCGCGCGACTCACCCCAGGTCTGGAACAACCCGTTGAGGTAGAAACGGGACGGGTCCATGCCGGGGTCACCGGCCAGGTACCAGTTCTGGTGCTTGCCGGAGGTGCCGTCCCACACGGTGGTGATCGGGCCACTCAGGAAGGTGTCGATGATGAAGTTTTCATCGCGGTAGTAGCCCGAGGTGCGAGCGACCTCGGTCGACAGCCGCAGCTGGTCGCCGCGCCACTTGAAGCCCAGCGCATTCTGGATGTCCTGGCCACGCTGCTTGTGGGCCTGGGTGCTGCTGGCGGCATAGGTATCGCCGGTCCAGGAGCCGCTGGTGGCGTCGCAGATGGTCTGGCCTTCCAGCGGGCCGGCCAGCTGGTTCGCATAGCAGTTGCTGCCCACCTGCAGGCTGCTCGGCGGCACCACGCCCACCGGGAAGCTGAAGAAGAACGCCTGGTCGTAGTTGTCGCGCACGTAGTCGTACAGCCCCTCGACGTACACCTCGGTGTTCTCGGTCGGCTTCCACTGCAGGGCGTAGTTGAACGAGCTGCGGTCGCGGTCACCGTGGTTGTAGTTGGTGCCCCAGCCATTGGGCGCGGCGATCAGATTGCCCGCATCGGTCCGCATCGGGGTGCCGTCCGGGTTCTCCAGCACCTTCGGGAAGTCGCCCCAGACCGCGTCGTATTCGTAACGCTTGCCGATATAGCCGAAGTTGACCATCGCGCCGATTTCACCGGCATCGGTGTCCCAGCGGTTGCTCAGCATCAGGCTGGCCGAAGGATCGACGTCGCCACTGTACTTGCTGTGGGTACCGGTAGCGGTGCCGGCAATCTCCAGCCCGTCAAAGTCCAGCGGACGGCGCAGCTGGATGTCGACCAGGCCGGCGATGCCGCCCAGCGGCAGGCTGGCTTCGCTGCTCTTGTACACGTTCAGGCTCTTGATCGCGGTCGCCGGCAGGTTCTGGAAGGCATAGCCGCGACCGGAACTGCTGAAGATCTCGCGGCCGTTGAGGGTGCTGATCACGTTGGGCAGGCCGCGGATCACCACGCCGGTGGTTTCACCCTGGTTGCCCTGGGCGATCTGCACACCGGTAACGCGCTGCAGGGCATCGGCCACGCTGTTGTCCGGCAGCTTGCCGATGTCTTCGGCGACGATGGAGTCAACCACCATCGCCGCTTCCTGCTTGATCGTCTGTGCGGTCTGCAGGCTCTGGCGCAGCGCGGTCACGGTGACCGTGTCCAGGTCGATGGCGGTCTGCTGGCTGGACGGCGGTGCGTCGGTGTTGGCCGCACCCGCGTCCTGGGCCTGCGCCAGGGCGGGCAGGGCAAGTGCGGACACAATGGCCAGGGAAAGCAGGGTGCGGGATGAACTGCGGGTCATGTCGGTCTCTCCGGATTCCGGAAAACGAGCGCGGATGGGTGGCCCGCCCCGGGATGGGGCAGGCGGTCAGGTGTCAGTAGGCAGGCACGTTCTTGCGCGGGGTCTTGGCGAGGTTGCGGAACAGCTCCGCCTCGCGGGCCCGATAGGGCGTGCCGTCGGTGTGCAGCAGGTCGTGGAACCACACGGTCGGCGGCTCCATGGTGTAGGGACGCTGCCAGCTGTCCCACGGGAAGCGGGTCTGGATCGCGCCGTCGACGAAGCCCCAGTTGATCATGCCGATGTTCTCGCGGCGGGCAATCGGCAGGATGGTGTCCACGTTGGAACCATTGCCACGTGCCAGCCACTCGGTGCAGATCAGCGGGCGGCCGTACTTGCGCAGCTGGGCAATGCGGGAAACAAAGGCTTCCGGCTGCTCGTAGTTGTGGAAGGTGATCACATCGGACTGTTCCAGCTGCGTGCGCTGGATCGAGGTGAGCGATGCCGCGCCCGGCGACCAGTCATCGCCGATCCACACGCCGCTGGTCAGCGGCTGCGCCGGCTTCTTCGCGCGGGCCCAGTCGAAGATCTTCGGCAGCAGCTCGGCAATGCGCTCCTGCTCGCCCTTCAGCTGCTTGTCCATGTAGTTGCCGCCACCGGGGTTGTCCGGTTCGTTCCACAGGTCCCAGGCCAGCACGCGCTTGTCGTTGGCGAAATGCCCGACCACGCCTTCCACATAGGCCTGGAAGTGCGCATCGTTGGCGCGGTCCACCAGCATGTGGCGGCTCGGGCTCTGCACCCAGCCGGAGTTGTGCACGCCGGGAATCGGGCGGCGCTGCGGTCCCAACACCGGGTCCGGATCCCAGCAGCTGTCGAACAACACCAGCATCGGCTTGATGCCGTGCTTCTCGGCGATGCCCAGGAAGATATCCACGCGCTTCAGCAGGCCCTGCGGGTCCTGCTGCCACAGCAGGTCGTGCAGATAGACGCGCATGGTGTTCATGCCGAACTGCTGTTTGGCCCAGCCCAGTTCGCGGTCGATTGCGGCCGGGTCGAAGGTATCGGCCTGGAACATTTCCAGCTGGTTGATGGCATTGGAGGTGGTGTAGTTCGCACCCACCAGCCATTCCTGCTTGGCGTACCACGCATCGGCTTCGGCCGGGGTCCAGCGTGCCGCATCGTTCGCCTGGGCCAACGGTGTCACGGCGAGCATCGTCGCCAACAAGGGGGTAAGCCACTTACGCATGAGGTGCATCTCCTTCAGTCATGAGCTGCCCGTCCCGGTGTTTACCGGGAGGCGGGCGTTACGTGTCAGGTCGTGGGGCCGGTGCAGTGACCGGCGATCATTCAGTGCGCGCGGTCAGCGGCCCTTGGCGGTCTGCTTGTCCGTCGAAAAGTCGTAGACCATCCGGTTCAGATACGTCTCACCCGGTGCCAATCGGCCCGAACCAAATGCCGGCTGGTTGGGCGTATCCGGGAACAGCTGGGGTTCCAGTGCGATCGCATCGCCCTGGCGGTACACGCGGCCGCTCTTGCCCACCGTGCTGCCATCCAGGAAGTTGCCGGAATAGAACTGCAGGCCCGGCTGGGTGGAGCTGAGCACCATGACCCGGCCCGAGCGCGGGTCGTGCACGCGTGCCACTTCGCGCAGTTCGCTCGAAGGCACCTTGCTGATCACGAAGTTGTGGTCATAGCCTTGGCCGATCAACAGCTGCGGCTCATCGCCCCGGCGCAGGTCGCGGCCGATGGGCTTGGCCTTGCGGAAGTCGAACACGGTGCCGTCCACGGGTTGCAGCACGCCGGTCGGAATCAGCGTCGCATCCACCGGCGTGTAGGCGCTGGCCGGAATGGTCAGCTCATGTTCCATTGCCGAACCCGAGCCTTCGCCGGAAAGATTCCAGTACGCGTGGTTGCTCAGGTTGACGATGGTGGGCGCGTCGGTGGTGGCGCTGTAGACGATCTCCAGCCGACCGTTGCCCTTCAGCGCGTACGTGGCGGTCACGGTCAGCGTGCCCGGGAAGCCCTGGTCCCCGTCCGGGCTGACGTGCTGCAGCGTGGCGTGATCCTTGCTCGCTTCAACTACCTTCCAGACCACCTTGTCGAAGCCGCGGGTGCCGCCATGCAGCGCATTGACGCCGTTGTTGACCGGCACCTGGTACGTTTTTCCGTCCAGCGTGAAACGGCCCTTGGCGATGCGGTTCGCGAAGCGGCCGACGATGGTGCCGAAGTACTGCGGTTTGTCCAGCGTGGCCTGCAGGTTGCCGTCGCCCAGCAGCACGTCGGCGAACCTGCCGTCACGGTCCGGCACTTCCAGCGAATGCAGGGCGGCACCCAGGGTGATCACCCGTGCCTGCATGCCACTGCCGTCCTGCAGCAGGATCGATTCCACCTGCGTGCCGTCTGCCGTCTTGCCAATCACAGTGCGCTCCTGCGCCCCTGCCGTCCCCACGGCAGAAAGCGCCAACACGCCGATCAACCCTGCAGCCTTTCCCTTCCCAGA
Organism: Stenotrophomonas maltophilia; assembly: GCA_002387845.1. Taxonomy (GTDB): domain Bacteria; phylum Pseudomonadota; class Gammaproteobacteria; order Xanthomonadales; family Xanthomonadaceae; genus Stenotrophomonas; species Stenotrophomonas maltophilia_AG. The sequence continues at coordinate 48,931 of DGLB01000034.1, forward strand.
AAGCATTGCACCAACCCCACTTGATCATGTGGAGCGTACAAAAACATATAATCAGACAATACGCACGTTGCGACGCAGCAAGCGATGTGGGCCAATCGCTCAGCGCGCAGGGGTGGCCATCGCATGGATCGCCGCAAAGCCCCGCACTACGGCGTCTGCGGACGCAACGGCGCGGGACGCAATGCCCAGCTCCTCGAGCGCAGCCTGGTACAGCGCAACCACCGGCCCGGAACCGACCACCGGTAGCGCCGGCCGTTGGCCGGCCCCCGCACCTCCATCACCGATCGCGGAAAACAACGCGCCGGCGTCCGCGACCTCAGCTCCCACCAACACCCCACGCAGATACGAGCTCGAATCCGCCCGCGCCAACACTCCCCGAATCACCCGGGCCCGCACCCCAAACAACAACGCACCCAGGCCCAACGCACCCTTCGCTCCAACCCGCACACCCTCCAGAAACGCCGGCCCCACACCACCAGGTCCCTCCAACACGGACGCCAGCAAGCCACCGCCCGCCAGCCGATCAAACAGCTCGCCCGACATCGCGGTCATGAAGCTCTCCACGCGTCCGCCGCGCAGCTGTATCCACTTGGTATGCGTGCCGGGCAGGGCAACAATCGCGTCAGCGCCCACCGCACCGCCGCTCAGCAATCCCAGTAGTTCCGTTTCCTCCCCGCGCATCACATCAGGCGCACCATCGACCGCCCGCACGCAGGCCATGCCCGGCACGATCTGCAGTTCCAGGCGGCCGATCCGGGTAGCGACCAGCTGCCGTGCCACCGCTTCCGCACCCGCCGGGCAGTCCACATAGCCCGCGTCCACCCAGCCCACGTTCGAGCCGATCATGCCGGCTGCGTAGGCGTGCGCGGCTTTCGGCCATCGTGCGCGGATGCTGTCGGCGGCCACCACCATGCCCTCGCGCGACAGCGTCGCCACGCCTGCGGGTTCCTCGTGCGTATCGATCAACCGGCCATCCGGCGCGATCAGATACGCCCGAAGGTTGGAACTGCCCCAGTTGATACCGATGATGCTGCCTTGACCATGACGCTCCATGACCCCTCCTCAGACGAACGACGGCAGTTGCCTATTGTCTGATTATATGTTTTGGTTGCCGGGACCTGGCAAGTCGGCCAGGGCGGTAACCCTCGGGAGGGGAAACATGGTGAACGACACGCTTCGTGCGCTGGCGGTGGCAGTGCTCCTACAGGCGTCAGCAGGCGCATCCTCAATGGATCTGGCGAAGACCAATCCGCTGCTCGACTCCGGCCCGGACCCGTGGATCGTCAGGGAAGGGCAGGTGTTCTATTACATGGGCACCCACGGAGACCGCCTCGCCATCCGCGCCACCACCGACCTGGCTCGATTGAACGATGCGGCAGAGGTCACCGTGTGGCGTCCGCCCGCAACCGGCGCGAACGCCAAGTCGATCTGGGCCCCGGAACTGCACCGCATCGATGGCAGGTGGTACATCTACTACACGGCAGCGGCCGGTGATGCGCCCGAGGGAAAAGAGGACGCGCATCGTGCTGTGTTCGTGCTCGAGAACCGCAACGCGGACCCGACCCAAGGCACCTGGACCGATCGCGGCCGGCTGGCGACCGCACAGCCCGGCATCGACGGCACCACGTTCACTGCCAACGGCAAACGCTATTTCGTGTACTCACCGTATGTGGGCCCGGACAGCGTGCTCGCCATCGTGGAAATGGCCAATCCGTGGACGCTGAAAGGGAAGGAGACCATCATCGCGCGCCCGGACCAGACATGGGAGCGGCAGGGCGGGCGGCAGATTCTGGAGGGGCCGGAGTTCCTGCAGGGGCCCAAAGGCGATCTGTTCCTCACGTATTCCGGCAGTGCCTGCTGGTCGGATGGCTATGCAATTGGGCTGCTGCAGGCGAAGCCGGGAGCAGATCCGCTGGATGCCACGGCATGGTCAAAGGCCGCGCAGCCGATCCTTGCGAAGAACCCGGCCGGCAATGTGTATGCACCCGGCCACAATGGATTCTTCCAGATGGATGATGGCAGCTCCTGGATCGTCTACCATGCCAACCCTGGCCCGGAGATGGGGTGCACTGGCAAGCGTTCGCCGCGCATCCAGCCCGTCCATTGGGACGAGCAAGGCAGGCCGGTGCTTGACCCGCCGATCGGTCGAGGCTCGAAATGATGAGAAGTGCATTCACGATCTTTGCATATCTGCTGATCTCCACGATTCCGTCCGCCATTGCAGCCAGCGGGCCTGGGGGTGGAGACTCATCGAAGCTGGTTTTGGCGGTCAAGGCTGCGGTCCTGGAGGCAAGCCGTTGCAGCGTCGATGTTGACCAGGTGGATGTCACCATCACCTTGGACGGCGGGCTCTACAGGATTGAGTTCATCGAGCGCCGCAAGCGAGGTGGCGGAGCTTCTGTAGCGATAGAGCGTTCCTCGTTGAAGGTAAAAGAGGCCGTCTGCTTGCAGTAGCTATGGTCCAGTGATGACTCAGCAAACTTACAAACTATCGGGTTTGGCCTGATCTGCCGGTGGGGCGTGGTAGAGGTAGCGCCGGCCGTTGGCCGGCCCTCCGTGCGCCCAGCCCGTTCACCACGCTCCGCCACCTGCTACGCTGGCCTCCCCGACACGGACGTCCAAGGCTGACCCATGCGCAATGCAGTGCTCAAACTCATCGCTGCCCTCATCAGCGTGCCCGCGTGCATGTTCCTCACCGGCCTAACCCAGAACGGCATTTTCATGCTTGGCTCCTTGGTGGGTTTCATACTCAGCATCCTGTGGATCGTCGATCTGAAGCGGCAACTCCAGGCGGGGCCGGCGGCTGGAACCGGGCGGCGCGTGGCCCTGGCCGTGCTGGCCATTCCGCAAGCATTCCTCGGCCTGACGGCGCTCGCCATCGGCCTGGCCATCATCGGCTGGATCCTCTATAACCTCCTGGTCGAGCGCCAACCGCAGTTCGTCTTCCAGTTGGTGGCACTGCCAGTGCCGTTTGCACTGGTGGTGATCGGCGCGAAGTGGTTGATGGGCGCGTTTGGGCGTGAGTGCGACCGAGGACCGTAGAGCCACGCCCTGCGTGGCTGCGCAACCCGAATTGTTTGATACCCCTCCCGACGCGCATGGCGCGTCGCTACGGCTTGGCAACCGACCCGCGCATGTCGCAAGGGAAACGAACTGCGAATGGAAGGGGGCGCGGGAACATTCCATACTCTGGAGAGCGCCACCCATCTCGACCGGACAGGAAAGATCAATGAGTGACAATGAAACGGTCGGCGTGCCAGAGCTGGTCGAGCAATTGTGTTCGCTGGATGCTGGCATCCAGGAGGTTGCTGCGAATGAAGCTGTGCAGTTGCTGCAGTCAGTGGCTCGTGCGCATGACCTCGACGCAGATTCCTGCCGTTGGTGGGGGTCATTGAAGAATGCGCGGACATTTCCGTACCAGAGCGATTTTTCGGAGTGGAAAGAGCGGCTGAGTTCATTGCTGCAGGAGATGGGCGCAGATGGCTTCTATCTGGCGGTCACCGACGATGAACCGCCGCCCTGGCCTGTGGTTAGTGTGCAGCCTCACGTACGCTTGCCCGACCTGATAGGGGAAATGCAGTACTTTGAGTACTTCGTGTTCTCCAAGGACTTCGCAGGAATTGTCTTTGATGCGCACACCAATGAGCTATTTGCTTCGTCGTAGCGCGGTTTGGTTCGCTGATTACCAAGCAGGCATTACAGTCTGATCATTCCTCGACCCAGGCGGGCGGCGTGCAGCGTTGTTACGGACGCGCATGGCGCGTCGCTACGGCTTGGCCACCGACCCGCGTAGGATCAGGCGGTGCGGCAGCACCCGGTTGACGATGCCGCGCCCTGATCCCTGGGGATGCCGAATCTCCCGCAGCAGAATCTCAACCGCCGCATCCGCCATCTCCGCCACCGGCTGATGCAGGGTGGTCAGCTCCGGCCACACCATGGTCGCAGCCGACGTGTCATCGAAGCCAACCACCGAAAGGTCACCAGGTACGTCCAGGCCTCGCCGGTGCGCGACCGAAACCACCGCTGACGCCATGTCATCGTTGCTGGCAAAGATCGCCGTGGGCCGATTGCGCAGCGACAACAGCCGTTCCGCGGCCTGAAGCCCGGAACGGTAGGTGAAATGACCGGGCTGGACAACGCTGTCATCGAACGCAATGCCCGCTGCGGAGAGGGCATCCAGATAGCCCAGCCAACGATGTGCGCTGGCGGTCTGGTTGGGGTCGCCCTTGATGTAGCCGATCCGCCGGTGCCCCTGTGCAATCAGATGCGACACCATCTCGTAGCTGGCGCGATGGTCGTCGATGCGCACGCACGAAACCTTGTCGCTGAGATGGCCCGAGGCGATCGCCACGACTGGAATGCCGGCCTGAACAAACTCCATGACGATGGCGCGGGATTCGCACAACGGCGGCGGCAGAATGACGCCCGCCACATTGTCGGCCAGCTGGCGCGCCGCCTCACGCCGCGCCTTGGAGTCCAGCCCGTCCCAGGTGGCGATCATCAGCTGCGCCGCCGCACGGGTAGAGCCGCGCAGGGCACCGACCAGCAGTTCGCGCAGATAGCTTGAACTGGGATTGGTGTAGATCAGCGCAATGCTCACGTGCTGCGCGGCGGCCAGCGCACTGGCGGCGGGGTTGGGGCGATAGTCCAGTTCGCGCACGCTGCGCAGCACCCGGTCGCGGTTGCCTTCGCGCACGCTGGCGTGCCCATTCATTACACGCGAAACCGTCATCGGCGAGACGCCGGCATGCGCGGCTACTTCATCAATCGTGATTGCACTCGCTTTCCGACGGACCACCTTGCTGCTGTTTTTCACGCAATGGGTTCCTTTGCTGCGCTGCATGATGACAAAGAAGTTACCGGGTGATTAGTCTGCGCCCTGACGAGATGGTAGCGCTACCACTGGGCCGGCGTAAGACGCAGTTCGCGCCCCCCATGCCATGCGGTCGTTCTGGCAGTTCTGAAAGCGAGTTTGAGTCGCCGTGCGCCTTCCGCGCACTGCGATGTTCGGTGTGGAAAACGGGCTGCGCCCGTGCGTGCCCCTGGGAGGGGCGATACATCCATTCGATCGTATGTCAGAGGGGAGAGTCATGAGTGCTTGTACTTTCCGTCGTACCGCGCAGCTGAGGGCCCGTTCATGAGCCGCAAGCTGGCGAAGTTCAAATCCCGGGCCATGTTCACCTTTGTCGGTGGCATCCTGGTCATCAATCCCGCGTTCGCGCAGGACGCCACCACCGCCGATCCTGCCCCGCAACAGCAGCAGGCCCAGGCCAGCCCGACCCAGCTGGACACGGTCCAGGTCACTGGCATCCGCAACAGCCTCAGCCAGGCGATGGACATCAAGCGCGACTCGGCCGGCGTGGTCGATGCGATCAGTGCCGAGGACATCGGCAAGTTCCCCGATACCAACCTGGCCGAATCGCTGCAGCGCATCACCGGCATCTCGATCGAGCGCCGTGACGGCGAGGGCGCGCAGGTCACCGCGCGTGGCTTCGGTCCGCAGTTCAACATGGTGACCCTCAACGGGCGCCAGATGCCCGGTGCCGACGCGTTCGGCGCGGCCGGTCAGGTGGCCATCGGCGGTATTGACGGCGGCACCCGCGCATTCAACTTTGCCCAGCTGGCCGCCGAAGCCATCAATGGCATCGAGGTCTACAAGACCAGCCAGGCCAATGTGCCCAGCGGCGGCATTGGTGCCACCATCAACATCCTGACCGCGCGGCCGTTCGACCACAACGGCATGGTCGCCAGTGCCGGGGCCAAGGCGGTCTACGATGACAGCCAGCCGTTCGACAGTGACCTGACCCCGGAACTGTCCGGTATCTTCAGTTACAGCAACCCGGACAAGACCTGGGGCGTCGGTGTCAGCGCCAGCTACCAGAAGCGCAAGGGTGGCTCGGTACAGGCCACCAACAACTACTGGAACATCCAGCCGTGGACCGGCACGATGCCGGGCAATCCGACCGTGACCAATGCCCCCGCGGTGGGCGCGTTGTACGCGAGGCCGAACGATCTTCGCTATGCTTTCTCGGAGTTCGAGCGCGAGCGCATCAATGGCCAGGCGGTGCTGCAGTTCGCCCCCACCGATGGGGTGATCCTGACGGTGGACTACACCTATTCGACCAACGAGATCGAAGAGAAGCGTGGCGAGCAGGGCATGTGGCTGCAGAACAGCAACTACACCGACGTCACCTTCGATACCAGTGGTGCGATTGCCACGCCGGTCTATATCCGTGAAATCGCCGGTACCAAGGACTTCGGGCTTGAACAGCAGCGCAGCATGCAGAAGTACAAGCTGGGTTCGCTGGGCTTCAATGCCGTGTGGGACGTCACCGACCGGTTCAAGCTGAGCTTCGATGCGCACAATTCGAAGAACGAAAGCCTTCCGAACGATCCGCTGACCGGCGGTGGTTCCATTTTCAGCAGCATCGCCGGTACCAACAACTGCACCACCGGGCCGCACTGTGGTGGGTCCTGGGTACAGGAGATGGTGTTCAACAACGGTCTGCCGGTGGGCACCCAGGTCTGGTATCCGACCACGGCCGACGCCATCGCCAAGACCAATGGCGTGGTCAACCCGGGCTTCGTGCCGGGCGAGATCGGTTCGCAGGTGCTGCGCATCAACTCGCAGACCCAGATCAGCGAGATCAAGCAGGGCCGCGTCGACGGCGAGTGGAGCTTCGACAAGGGCCGCTTCCAGTTTGGCGTGGACTCCAGCAAGCAGACCACCCACCGCATCCAGGCCGCGGAAAACTACAACACCCTGGGCGACTGGGGCGTGGCCAATGTGGATGGTGATGTCGCCAACGGGCTGATGGATCTGCTGCAGCCGGTCGACATCGTCGGCCTGTTCGACGACTATAGTGCCAACAGCTTCACCGCCTGGCGCGGCGATGCCGGCCGGCTCGCGCAGTGGGCGGCGGACAACTACGGTGCCAGCCTGGGCGTCAGCCCACAGAACGCCGCCGACAACCGGGTGGAAGAGAAGACCAAGTCGGCCTACTTCCAGGTCGAGCTGGATGGCGAACTGGGCGGCATGCGCACCAACACGCGGCTGGGCGTCCGTTATGAAACCACCGACGTGGTGTCGACGTCGATCATCGCCATTCCCGAGGCGATCGAGTGGCAGTCGAACAACGACTTCCGCGTGGTGCTGTCGGACGAGCAGCAACCGTTCACCGAAAAGAACAAGTACAGCTACATCCTTCCCAATCTCGATTTCAGCATCGACCTGATGGACGACCTGAAGGGGCGCGTCTCGTTCGGCAAGAGCATCGCGCGTGCGCCGATCGGCAACCTCTATGCAGGCCCGACCGCACAGCAGCCGTTCGGCTCGGTGCTGATCGACCCGTCCGTGCGGGCCAGCGGCACGGCACAGAACCCGCAGCTGAAGCCGCTGGAATCGGACAACCTGGACCTGGCGCTGGAGTGGTACTTCGCGGATGCCAGCTATGTGTCGGTGACGTACTGGAACAAGCAGGTTGCCAACTTCATCGGCAACACCATCGTGCAGGAGAATCTGTACGGTCTGCGTGATCCCACCTCCGGTCCGGATGCACAGGCGGCGCTGGCCTTCCTGACCAGTGGCGCCTGCGTCAGCCAGGTGGGGGCAGCCAACGCCGCTGCCTGTAACGCCAACGACACCGCGCTGTTCACCGCGCTGGCGCTGCTGCGCAACAACCCGGCCGGGCTGGGGGCCTACGACGGTACCGATGCACAGGTTCTGGCTACCGAAGCGGCCTACGACCTGTATGGCACGGCGGCCGACCCGCTGTACCAGTTCAACGTCAACCGGCCCATCAACCAGAACGAGTCCAAGTTGCACGGCTGGGAGCTGGGCGGGCAGTACTTCTTCGGTGACACCGGGTTCGGCGTGCTGGCCAACTACACCATCGTCAACGGTGACGTGGGCTACAACGATGCGGGTGACCCGAACATCGACCAGTTCTCGCTCACCGGCCTGAGCGATACCGCCAACGTGATGCTGATGTACGAAAAGTATGGCTGGTCGGTCCGCCTGGCCTGGAACTGGCGCGACGAGTACCTGATTCTGGCCAACCAAGGGGCCAGCCGAAACCCGTACTATGTGGAAGAGTACGACCAGTGGGATCTCAGCGTGAACTACACCCTGAATGACAACTGGTCGTTCGGCCTGGAAGCGATCAACCTGACCGGTGAGGACGTCCGCTGGCGTTCGCGCACCTCGCAGATGATCGTGAAACTGGCTGACCAGAGTCCGCGTTACATGCTGGGCGTCCGTTACCGGTTCTGAGCCGGTAACGGGTGGCAACAGGGTGCCGCTGCTTCGGTGGCGGCACCTTCGCAAGGTTCCTGATCGAATCGGACGACACCATGCCGCGTTACGAAATGCTCAACAACATCGCCCACCGTGACCTGCGCGTGGCTACCGGGTTCGGGCCCGAGTTTGGTGACGCGGTGGGCATGGTGCCGGCGTATCCGAGCGAGTTCGCCGAACTGCAGCGGGAGTACCCGATCTTCCTGCGCCGGGACACCGCCTCGGGTGAGTGGCAGTCGGTCGTCCTGCTCGGCTTTGAGCAGCATGAGAATCTGTACCTGCAGGACGGCCGCTGGAATGCCGCCTACCTGCCGGGGGCCGCGGCCAAGGGGCCGTTCCTGATCGGCTTCCAGGAGCAGCACATCGATGGCGCGCTTACCCAGGAAGCGGTGCTGCACGTGGATCTTGAGCACCCGCGGGTGACCGCCCGGCAGGGCGAACCGGTGTTCCTGCCGCAGGGCGGCAATACGCCGTACCTGGACCATATTGCGGGTGTGCTGCGCGGCATTCACGAGGGTCACGCCTATGGCACGCAGATGTTCGCGATGCTCGAGGCACACGGCTTGATCCAGCCGGTGGCGCTGGACGTGCAGGTCGACCCGCAGCACCGGGTGAACGTCAATGGGCTGCACGCCATCGACCGGGATCGTCTGGCCCAGCTGGACGGCGCGGCACTGGCCGAACTCAATCGCGCCGGCTACCTGGAGGGTGCCTACCTAATGCTGGCATCGCTGCACAACATGCGCCGCCTGATTGCCGAGAAGCAGCGGCGCCTGCGCGTGCAGGATGCCGCCGCCGCGGCCGTCCGGAACTGAGCCGTGCTGCACGGCGTAGCCATGCGCACACTGGACGGGCTTGACCCCGCCGCACTGGCGATGGAGGCACTGGTGGCGGCCGGTGAGCCGGTGGTGCTGCGCGGCATTGCCCGCGACTGGGCGCTGGTCCAGGCAGGTCGGCGTTCCACCCAGGCGGCGCTGGACTATCTGCGTGGGTTCGACGCCGGGGTGCCGGTGCAGTACTCATTCGGCGGTCCCGAGATCGAAGGCCGCCCGTTCTACAACGCTGATTTCACCGCGTTGAACTTCGAGGTCCGGCGCGGGCTGTTGAGCCAGGTGCTGGACGAGATCGCCGGTACCTTCGATGTGCCGCACCCGCCGACCTATTACGTGGCGTCGCTGCTGATCGAGCGGGCATTGCCGGGTTTCGCCCTGGCCAATGACGCCGGCCTGGCCGCACAGGGTATCAACGCTGCGGCCAGCATCTGGATCGGCAACCGGGTGACGGCCTCCTGCCATTACGACACACCGGACAACCTGGCCTGCTGTGCGGTCGGCCGCCGCCGGTTCACGCTGTTCCCGCCGGAACAGATCGACAACCTCTACCCGGGCCCGCTGGAGCCGACGCCGGGCGGCCAGGTGGTCAGCGTGGTCGATTTCGACCACCCGGATTTCGAACGCCATCCGCGCTTCCGTGACGCACTGGCCAGTGCGCAGAGCGCCGTGCTGGAACCCGGGGACGCCGTGTTCATTCCTAGCATGTGGTGGCACCACGTGCGCAGCCTTGAGCCGTTCAACGTGCTGGTGAACTACTGGTGGCGCAGTTCGCCGGCCTTCCTGTCGTCACCGCTGCCTGCGTTGCAGCACGCCATGTGGGCGCTGCGCGATCTGCCGGAGCGGGAGAAGCAGGCCTGGGCAAAAATCTTCGAGTACTACGTTTTCGGTTCCGCTGGGCAGGCCGGGCAGCACCTGCCTGAAGCCGCACGCGGGGAACTGGCACCGTTCGACGAGACGCTGGCGCGCCGCGTGCGCGCGCAGCTGCTGGGTCGACTCAATCGTTGAAGGGAGCATCACATTGAACGCTGCGAACACAAGCGAAGGACGGATCCGCCGGGTGGTCATCGCCGGTGGTGGCACGGCCGGCTGGCTGGCCGGGTGCGCGCTGTCGCATCAGTTTCGTGACCAGCTTGAGATCACCTTGGTGGAATCCGAGCAGATCGGAACCGTCGGGGTGGGCGAGTCGACGGTGCCGCCCATCCGCACCTTCCACCGCTTCCTGCAGATTGACGAGCAGGAGTTCCTGCGCGAGGTGGCCGGTACCTTCAAGCTGTCGATCTCGTTCGAGAACTGGCGTCGTCCCGGTGAACGCTTCTTCCATCCGTTCGGCACCATCGGGCAGAACACCTGGGCCACGCCGTTCCACCACTTCTGGCTGGACAGCCTGCGTCGTGGCATGCCCTCGGACCTGGGCGATTTCTGCCTGGAAAGCCTGGCCTCGCGGGGCGACCAGTTCTCGCTCGATACCCAGCCGCAGGTGAGCTACGCCTATCACTTCGACGCCGGGCTGTATGCGAAATTCCTGCGCCGCCGGGCCGAGGCGCAGGGTCTGCGCCGCGTCGAAGGCAAGATCCGCGAGGTCCGCCAGCACGCGCATGACGGCGCGGTGCAGGCGCTGGTGCTGGAGGACGGGCAGGTCATCGAGGGCGATCTGTTCATTGACTGCACCGGCTTCCGCGGTCTGCTGATCGAGCAGACCTTGAAGACCGGCTACGAAGACTGGCACGAATGGCTGCCCAGTGACCGTGCGGTAGCGGTGCAGACCGCATCGGTACAGCCGCCGGTGCCTTACACGCGCGCAATCGCGCACGAGGCGGGGTGGCGCTGGCACATCGCGCTGCAACACCGGGTCGGCTGCGGACTGGTGTTCTCCAGCCGCCACATGTCCGATGACGAGGCGCACGCCAAGCTGCTGCGCGATGTCGAAGGCGAGCCGCTGCGCGATCCCTGGCTGGTGCCGTTCCGCAGCGGGCGCCGCTTGAAAGCCTGGAACCGCAACGTGGTCTCGCTGGGGCTGGCCAGCGGCTTCATCGAGCCGCTGGAATCGACCAGCATCCACCTGACCATCAGCGCGGTGGTGCGGTTGATCCAGCTGTTCCCGTTCGACGGCATCAGTCCGTCGCTGGCACGGCTGTTCAACGAGGTCAGCCAGCAGGAAATGGAACACATCCGCGATTTCATCATCCTGCACTACCACGCCAACCAGCGCGACGAACCCATGTGGAAGGCCTGCCGTGAGATGGCGCTGCCGGAGTCGCTGGACATCCGGCTGCAAGCCTGGCGTGAGCGCGCGCATGCGTGGCAGGACCCCGGCGAGCTGTTCCGGGTGGATTCCTGGACCAGCGTGCTGATGGGGCAGGGGATCCAGCCGGGGTCCCCGCATCCGCTGGCGCGCGCCCTCGGCGACGCCGACCTGCGCACATTGCTGGCGCGGATCCAGCAGCCGCTGCAGCAGGCGGTTGCCGGGATGCCGTCGCAGGACGCGTTCATCGAGCGCTACTGCAGGGCCGCACCGGAGGTGTGGCCGGTACGGTTGGCAATGGCATAGCCGCACGCCGGCTTTGTCACGGCCGCTTGTGGTAGCGCTACCTTCTGAAATGCACGAGGCGAATGATGGATCTGGTTGCGGGAATCGATGCAGGGACACAAAGCCTGAAAGTGGTGGTCTACGACCCTGCTGCACGCGCGGTCGTGGCCTCCACCAGTACGGCGCTTGCGCTGAGCAGCGGGGCCGATGGAACCCGCGAACAACGGCCCGCTGACTGGGTGGCCGCGCTGCACGCGTGCTTCGCCGGGGTGGAGCCGGCAGTGCGGGCCCGGATCGCAGCGCTGGCGGTGTCGGGCCAACAACATGGTTTCGTGCCGGTGGATGCCGCCGGCGAGGTCCTGGCCCCGGCCAAACTGTGGTGCGACACCAGCACCACCGCCGAGTGCGCGCAGATCATGGACGCCGTGGGCGGGCCAGCGCGCACCATCTCGCTCGCGGGCAATCCCATCCTCACCGGGTACACGGCGTCGAAGCTGCCGTGGACGAAACTGCACCGGCCCGACGCCTATGCCCGGCTGGCGACGATCCTGCTGCCGCACGATTACCTCAACTTCGTGCTTACCGGGCAGCGCTTCTGCGAATACGGTGATGCCTCCGGAACCGGCTGGCTGGATGTGCGCAGCCGCACCTGGTCGCGCGAGCTGCTGCAGGCCACCGACCCCGATCAGGACCTGGCGGCCTGCCTGCCGCCCATTGCCGAACCCGATGCCCTGTTCGACATCGATCCCGCCGCGGCGGCCGCACTCGGCGTGCCGCCGACAGCGAAGGTCGCCGTTGGCGGCGGTGACAACATGATGGCGGCGATCGGCACCGGCTGTGTCGTGCCCGGGCGGCTGGCGATGAGCCTGGGCACGTCCGGCACCCTGTTCGCTTACTCCGATACCCCGGTGGTCGACCCGGATGGGGCGTGGGCGGCCTTCTGCTCCTCCACCGGGGGCTGGTTGCCGCTGATCTGCACCATGAACTGCACCGTGGTAACGGAGCAGGTGGCTGCCGCATTCGGCTTCAGCACCCGCGACGGCGATGCACACCTGCGCGCGACCGCACCCGGAGCCGATGGACTGGTGATGCTGCCGTTCCTCAATGGCGAGCGCACCCCTGATCTGCCCCACGGTAAAGGTGTGCTGGCCGGGCTGGACACCACCAACATGACCCCGGCGCACCTCTACCGCGCCGCCATGGAAGGGGCCACCTTCAGCCTGAAGTATGGCTACGACGCATTCGTGCGCGCCGGCATGCAGTTCGACCGCATCGTACTGACCGGGGGCGGCAGCAACAGCGCGCAGTGGCGGCAGCTGGTCGCCGATGTGTTCGGCCTGCCGACAGCGGTGCCGGTGCAGGCCGAAGGGGCCGCGTTCGGTGCCGCACTGCAGGCGCTATGGGCGCTGGGCCGCTTCCGCGGCGATGCGCTCTCCATCCACGACATCACCGACCGCCACGTGGCGCTGGACGCATCGCTTTCAGCACAGCCGGATCCGGCGCGCAGCCAGGCGTATGCCACCGCGTACGCGCGCTATCTGAATTACCTCGATGCCATCACGCCGCTGCAGCGCGGCTGATCCCACTTTCTCGCGACACCTCGCATAACCAAAGGAACACGCACCATGAGCACGCAGCCCTACATCGGCGCCAAGGAATACTTCCCCGGCATTGGCCGCATCCCGTTCGAAGGTCGCGGCTCGGACAATCCGCTGGCATTCAAGGTCTATGACGCCAACAAGGTGGTCGGTGGCAAGACCATGCAGGAGCACCTGCGTTTCGCCGTGTGCTACTGGCATACGTTCTGCAACGCCGGGCATGATCCGTTCGGCCCGGGCACCCGGCATTTCCCGTGGGAGTCCAGCTCGCCGATGGCGACTGCGGAAGCCAAGGTGGATGCGGCGTTCGAGTTTTTCACCAAGCTCGGCGTGCCGTACTGGTGCTTCCACGACATCGACCTGGCCCCGGATGCGGACGATCCGGGCCAGTACGAGAAAAACCTGAAGCACATGGTCGGCCTGGCCAAGGCGCGCCAGGACGCCACGGGCATGAAGCTGCTGTGGGGTACCGCCAACCTGTTCTCGCACCCGCGTTACATGAACGGTGCCTCGACCAACCCGGACTTCGCCGTGGTGGCGAGGGCCGCGGTGCAGGTGAAGGCCGCGCTGGAAGCCACCGTGGAGCTGGGCGGCGAGCATTACGTGTTCTGGGGTGGCCGCGAAGGCTACGCCTCCTTGGTGAACACCCAGATGAAGCGTGAGGTTGACCACTTCGCGCGCTTCCTGACCATGGCGCGCGACTACGGCCGCAGCATCGGCTTGAAGGGCAATTTCCTGATCGAGCCCAAGCCGATGGAGCCGATGAAGCACCAGTACGACTTCGACAGCGCCACCGTGGCCGGCTTCCTGAAGGAGCATGGGCTGGAGAAGGACTTCAAGCTCAACATTGAAGCCAACCATGCCACCTTGTCCGGCCACACCTTCGAGCACGACCTGCAGGTGGCCTCCGACCACGGCCTGCTCGGCAGCATCGACGCCAACCGTGGCAATGCCCAGAACGGCTGGGATACCGACCAGTTCCCCACCGACCTGTACGACACCGTCGGCGCGATGCTGGTGGTGCTGCGCCAGGGGGGGCTGGAGGGCGGCTTGAACTTCGACGCCAAGGTGCGCCGTGAATCGACCGACCTGGATGACCTGTTCATTGCCCACATCGGCGGCATGGATGCGTTTGCACGCGGGCTGGAAGTGGCGCACGCGCTGTTGAACGACTCACCGTGGGAACAGTGGCGCAAGGAGCGCTACGCCAGCTTCGACAGCGGTGCCGGTCAGCAGTTCGAGCGCGGTGCGCTCAGCCTGGCCGACCTGGCCGCACTCGGTGCAAAGGGCGGCGAGCCGAAGCAGATCAGCGGCAAGCAGGAACGTTACGAAAACCTGATCAACCAATACCTGCTGCGCTGAGCGCGCCTACAAGGATGACCACCATGACCCACCTCAACTCCACCCGTCGCAGCAGCGTCCTGATCGTCTCCCTGCTGCTGGCCCTGGCCGCCTGCAAGGGTGACGACAAGGCCGCCGCGCCAGCAGCGACGCAGGCCGATGCCAACCCCTGGCCGCAGGTGACCTGGCCGCTGGCCGAAGATGCCGCGATGGAAAAGCGCATCACCGACCTGATGGCGACCATGACCGTCGAGGAGAAGGTGGGGCAGCTGGTGCAGGGCGATATCGCCAGCATCACCCCGGACGATCTGCGCAAGTACCGGCTGGGCTCGATCCTGGCCGGCGGCAACTCCGATCCGGGCGGCCGATATGACGCCTCGCCGGCCGAGTGGCTGGCGCTGGCCGATGCATTCTACGAGGCGTCGATGGATACCTCGCAGGGCGGCAAGGCCATTCCGGTGCTGTTCGGCATCGATGCCGTGCATGGGCAGAGCAACATCGTCGGGGCCACCTTGTTCCCGCACAACATCGGCCTGGGCGCAGCGCGCAACCCGGAGCTGCTGCATCGAATCGGCGAAATCACCGCGCTGGAAACCCGTGCCACCGGCATGGAGTGGACGTTTGCTCCGACCGTGGCGGTGCCACAGGACGACCGCTGGGGCCGCACCTATGAGGGCTATTCCGAGTCCCCGGACATCGTGGCCAGCTATTCCGGCCGGATGGTTGAAGGCTTGCAGGGGAAGGTGGGTTCGCCTGAGTTTCTGGACGGCCGTCATGTCATCGCCTCGGTGAAGCATTTCCTTGGCGACGGCGGCACCACCGATGGCAAAGACCAAGGCGATACGAAGATCAGCGAGGTCGAGCTGGTGCGTATCCACAACGCCGGTTATCCCCCTGCGATCGCGGCCGGGGCGCAGACCGCCATGGCCTCGTTCAACAGCGTCAACGGCGAGAAGATGCACGGCCACAAGCCGTATTTGACCGACGCACTGAAAGGCCGGATGAACTTCGGCGGTTTCGTGGTGGGCGACTGGAACGGGCACGGCCAGGTGAAGGGCTGCACCACCACCGACTGCCCGGCCACCATCAACGCCGGCCTCGACATGGCAATGGCGTCGGACAGCTGGAAGGGCTTCTACGAAACCACGTTGGCGGCAGTGAAGAACGGCACCATCAGTCAGGAACGGCTGGACGAGGCGGTGCGGCGGATCCTGCGGGTGAAGATGCGCCTGGGCCTGTTTGAAGCGGGCAAGCCGTCATCGCGCGCGGTGGGTGGGCAGTTCGCCCTGATCGGTGCGCCGGAACATCGGGAGGTTGCACGGCAGGCGGTGCGTGAGTCACTGGTGCTGCTGAAGAACCAGGGCGGCGTGCTGCCGCTGTCGCCGAAACAGCGCATCCTGGTGGCCGGTGATGGCGCGAATGATGTGGGCAAGCAGGCGGGTGGCTGGACCTTGAACTGGCAGGGCACCGGCACCACCCGCAAGGACTTCCCGAACGCCGACAGCATCTTTGAAGGCATCGCGCAGCAGGCCAAAGCGGCCGGCGGTGAGGCCGTGCTGGCGGTCGACGGTAAGTACACCACCAAGCCGGATGTGGCCGTGGTCGTGTTCGGCGAGAACCCGTATGCCGAGTTCCAGGGCGACCTGCCCACGCTGGCCTACAAGCCGGGGGATGACGCGGATCTGGAACTACTCAAGCGCCTGAAGGCCGACGGCATTCCGGTGGTGGCGGTGTTCCTGAGCGGGCGCCCGTTGTGGGTGAACCGTGAGATCAACGCCTCCGACGCGTTCGTCGCGGCCTGGCTGCCGGGTTCGGAAGGTGCGGGCATTGCCGATGTGCTGCTGCGCAAGCCGGATGGCAGTGTGCAGCACGACTTCAAGGGCACGCTGAGCTTCAGCTGGCCGCGCACCGCCACCCAGTACGCCAACAATGTGGGGCAGAAGGACTACAACCCGCAGTTTGCCTTCGGCTACGGCCTGACCTACGCCGACAAGGGCGACCTTGCCGCGTTGCCGGAGGAATCGGGGGTGACCGGCAACGAAGGCGCGGCCGGCGTGTTCTTCGCACGCGGCGACGCCGGCTCCGGCATCGCGCTCCGATTGGAAAACCAGACGGGGCAGGGTGTGACCGTGACCAAGGTGCCGGAAGCGCTGGACGGCGATCTGCTCAAGGTCACCGGCGTGGATCATCTGGCGCAGGAAGATGGCCGCCGCCTGGCCTGGTCGGGCAAGGGTGAGGCCGCCGTGGCACTGCAATCGCATACGCCGCTGGACGTGCAGCGCGAAAGCAACGGCGACCTGATGCTGCTGACCACACTGCGCGTGGATGCCGCGCCCACGGGCAAGGCATGGCTGGCGGTTGGCTGCGGCACCGGGTGTGCGGCGCGTGTCGAGGTGGGGCCGGCCCTGAAGGCACTGCCGGTGGGCCAATGGAAGCGGGTGGGTATTCCGCTGAAATGCCTGGCCGCCGCCGGTGCGGATGTCAGCAAACTGGACCGGCCCTGGTCGCTGGGAACCGCCGGTGCGATGACGGTGTCGGTATCGCGCGTGGCCCTGGGGGCCTTGAACGAAGCGGAAGCCACGGTCGCATGCCCGGGCAAGTGACGACACGCCCGCTGCTAGCGACGCTTCGGCGGCCGTGCCACCGAATCCCGCACCACCAGACGGTGCGGGACCAGGTGGTCGGTCAACGCGAGGGGGGACTCCCCCTTGCGACGAATGCTGCGCAGCAGGAGATCAAGCGCGGCATCGGCCATTGCGCCGATCGGCTGCTGCACGGTGGTCAGCTCGGGCCAGACCGTGGTGGCGGCCGAACTGTCATCGAAGCCGACCACCGACAGGTCGCGCGGCACATCAAGGCCGCGCCGGTGCGCGACCGAGATGACGGCCGCGCCCATGTCGTCGTTGCTGGCGAACACAGCGGTCGGTGGTCGCGGGTGGGCCAGCAGTTTCTCGGCCGCTTCCAGTCCGGAGCGGTAGGTGTAGTCGCCGTGCTGGACCAGACCGGATTCGACCTCCAGCCCAGCCTCGTGCAACGCGGTCACAAAGCCTTCATAGCGGCGTGCGCTCGCGCTCAGGTCGTGGCGCCCGCAGATGAACCCGATCCGGGTGTGCCCGCGTTGGATGAGGTGTTCCGCCATTTCCTTGCCGGCCTGGAAGTCGTCGATGCGGACACACGAGATGCCGTCGCCCAACCGGCCCGAGGCAATGGCAATGACCGGAATGCCGGCTTTGACCAGCTCGCTCACCGCGGCGCGGGATTCGCACAACGGGGGCGGCAGAATCACGCCGTCCACGCGGCCGGACAACGCGCGCGCGGCCTTGCGCTCCGCCGCCGGCTCCAGCGTTTCCCAGTAGTCGACCACCAGCTGGATGGCCGCATTCGATGCCACCCGCAGCAGGCCCACCAGCAGTTCACGCAGGTAGGCACCGCTGGGGTTGGTATAGATCAGTGCAATGCGCGTGTGCTGCGCGGCGGCCAGGGTGCTGGCGGCCAGGTTCGGCGTGTAGCCCAGCTCGCGCACCGCAAGCATGACGCGCTCGCGCGTGGTGTCGCGCACCTTGCCCTGGTTGATCACCCGCGACACGGTCATCGGCGACACGCCGGGCCGTGCTGCAACCTCGTCGATCGTCACACCGCTGGTTTTGCGGCGGACCGATTTCTTCGCCTTGTCCAATACGCGTTCCCTTCCATCGTTGTGACGCTGCCACGCAGCAGCGAGGGCGGCTGATGGCGCACCCCGCGCATGCACCGAGCTTACCGTGTTTGCAGGCAACGCTGCGCCACCCGCAATTTGTCGTGCGGTGTCATTGGCTGTTGGCTGTTTTCGTGGGATTGCTGGCCTGCGCGGCGCCTGTGCGCGCGGAGGACGGTTACGCGCTGTGGATGCGCTACGTGCCGCTGGCTCCGTCCCTGGCGGCGGACTATCGCGCCCAGTTGGGCGGGATCGTTGCGCCCGATCACACCCCCATGCAGCGTGCCGCGCGTGACGAACTGGTACGCGGCTTCACCGGAATGCTGGGGCATGCATCTACGTTGCACGAAACAACAGCGGGCCAGCACACGGTGATTCTGGGCACGCCGCAGTCGTCGACGCTGATCGAGCCGCTGCGCGACGAGCTGGATGTGCTCGGGGATGAGGGTTTCCTGCTTCGGCGAACACAGCGGAACGGTCAATCGGTGGTGCTGGTGGCGGCACGGCAGGATATCGGCGTGCTGTATGGGGTGTTCCATCTGCTGCGGCTTCTGCAGACGGGCGCGTCGTTGGATGCGCTGGAGATACGTGAATCGCCCCGCGTGAAGCTGCGCGTGCTGGATCACTGGGACAATCTGGACGGCTACGTCGAACGCGGCTACGCCGGCCGCTCGCTATGGGACTGGCAGAGCCTGCCGGAGTGGCGCGACCCACGCTATACCGACTACGCCCGTGCCAACGCCTCGATCGGCATCAACGGCACGGTGCTGAACAACGTCAACGCGAGTGCCTGGAGCCTGGCACCGGACTATCTGGCCAAAGCCGCCGCGCTGGCGGAGGTGTTTCGCCCCTACGGCATCCGTGTGTATCTGAGCGCACGGTTCAGTGCGCCCATCGAGCTGGGCGGGCTGAGCACGGCCGATCCGCTCGACCCTGGCGTGCAACGCTGGTGGCGCGACAAGGTGGCTGACATCTACGCGCGGATTCCCGATTTCGGCGGTTTTCTGGTCAAGGCGAATTCGGAAGGGCAGCCTGGACCGCAGGACTTTGGCCGTTCGCACGCGGACGGCGCGAACCTGCTGGCCGATGTGCTGGCACCGCATGGCGGTGTGGTGATGTGGCGGGCTTTCGTCTATGCGCATGACGTGCCCGCGGATCGCACCACCCAGGCCTACAGCGAGTTCGCGGGGTTGGACGGGGCGTTCCGCCCCAATGTGATCGTGCAGGTGAAGAATGGCCCTCTCGACTTCCAGCCGCGTGAGCCGTTCCATCCGTTGTTCGGGGCCATGCCGCACACGCCGCTGATGATGGAGTTTCAGATCACCAAGGAGTATCTGGGCTTTGCCACGCACCTGGTGTACCTGGGGCCGCTGTACGAAGAGGTGTTGCAGTCGGATACCTACGCACGCGGCCAGGGCTCGACCGTGGCGCGCGTGGTCGATGGCTCGCTGGAAGGTCACGCACTGACCGGTATAGCCGGGGTGGCCAACATCGGCAATGACAGAACCTGGACCGGTTCGCACTTCGACCAGGCCAACTGGTACGCCTTCGGCCGCTTCGCCTGGAATCCGCATCAGGCTGCAGCCGCGATCGCCCGGGACTGGGCGGCGATGACGTTCGCGCCGGACCCGGCCGTGGTGGGCCCCATCGTGAACATGATGATGGGCTCGCGCGAGGCGGCGGTGAACTACATGACCCCGCTGGGCCTGCACCACCTGATGGCGCGCGGACACCACTACGGACCCGGTCCATGGGTGGACGGCGGACCACGTGCGGATTGGACCTCCGTGTACTACCACCGCGCGGATCGCAACGGCATCGGTTTTGATCGCAGCGTGCACGGCAGCGCCGCGGTTTCCCAGTACGCACCCGTTGTGGCGGCGCGCTACGGGGACATCAACCAGGTACCGGAACCGCTGCTGCTGTGGTTCCACCACGTGCCGTGGGATCACCGCATGTCCTCCGGCCGACCGCTGTGGGATGAACTGATCGCGCGCTACTCGTTGGGTGTGCGGCAAGTGCAGGCCATGCAGCAAACCTGGGCCACCCTGACACCCGTAGAGCCGGGCCTTGCCCGGCTGCCCTTCGCGATAGACCCCGAACGCCACGCCCACATAGCCGCGTTCCTCAGCGTCCAACGCCGCGAAGCCCAATGGTGGCGCGACGCCAGCGTGGCGTACTTCCAGTCCATCAGCGGGCTGCCGCTACCGGCAGGCGAACCCGCACCGCCGCATCCACTGTCGTACTACCAAACACTGCAGTTTCCATCCGCACCCGGGGACGGTCGATGAGCCGCAATGCAGGTTGGTTCACCCGTTTGCTGGCCGTCATCGCCACAGGCTGGATGTTGCCCGGCATGGCGCAGGACGCCGCGCCGCCTTTGCTGCACCCGCTGTTCCAGGACCACGCGGTGCTGCAACGCGACCAGCCCATCCGGGTGTGGGGTCGCGCTACACCGGGAACCCCTGTAACGGTGACATTCGCCACGCAGAAGGCAAGCGCACACAGCGACGCCAGCGGTCGCTGGCAGGCGACGCTTCGGCCAGTAAAGGCGGGCGGCCCCTACCAGATGACGGTACGGGCAGGGCAGGCCGTGCAGACCGTGGATGACCTGCAGGTGGGCGATGTCTGGCTGTGTTCCGGGCAATCGAACATGGAACTGCCGGTGCGGCGCGCGCTCAACGCAGACGGAGAGATCGCCGCGGCCGCGCAGCCGCAGATCCGTCTGTTCACCGTGCCACGGGCGGCCAGCATCCACCCGCAGGACGCGTTCCAGGGCCAGGTTGCGTGGAAGCCCGCATCGCCGGAGACGGTGAGCGAGTTTTCTGCGGCATGCTTCTACTTTGCACGCGAGCTGCAGAAGACACTCACCGTGCCGATGGGGCTGATCCAGGCCGCCTGGGGTGGATCGCGGATCGAAGCCTGGACCAGTGCCGATGCGCTGCGTGCGCAAGGGGGAATGGAGGGGCCGCTTGAACTGCTGGCGCTCGCTGCCGACGACGCGGCCGCCGCCAGCGCGCAATGGGGCACCCGATGGGAGCAGTGGTGGACCGCGCGTGCGCAGACCGCCGCGGGTGACACCCCCTGGCTGCCAGGGTCGGGCACCGGGTGGCGTGAAGCGCCCACCGCACTGGGCGCATGGGAGCGCTGGGGCGTGCCCGACTTGGCGGACTACAACGGCATGGTCTGGTACCGCACCCAGGTCACCCTGACCGCAGCACAGGCCGCGCAGCGTGCCACGCTTGAACTGGGCCCGGTCGACGAAACCGACATGACCTGGGTCAACGGCGTGGCGGTGGGCAGCCAGTATGCCCCGGGTGAGCCGCGTGCCTATCCGTTACCTGCGGGCCTGCTGAAAGCAGGCAGCAACCAGGTGGTGATCAACGTCCTGGACACCTGGGCGGACGGCGGCCTGGCCGGCCCGTCATCGGCGCATGCACTGCGTTTTGCCGACGGCTCACGCGCGGTATTGGATGCCGGTTGGCAGTACCGCCCCGCGCCGGGCACTGACGCGCCTCCGCTGGCCCCGTGGCACGCGGCCACCGGGCTGTCGACGCTGTACAACGGCATGATCGCGCCGCTCGGGAACCTGGGTCTGCGCGGCATGCTGTGGTACCAGGGCGAATCCAACACCGCCGACGGGCGCGCGTACGCAGCGCGATTACGCACCCTGCGTGGAGACTGGCGCAGGCAGTTCGGCGCGCACACGCCCTTGCTGATCGTGCAGTTGGCCGGGTACGGCCAACCGCCGGTGGCACCGGTGGAAAGCGGTTGGGCCGAGGTGCGTGAAGCACAGCGACGTGTGGCCGCGGAAGATCCGCGGAGCGGGCTTGCCGTCGCCATCGACATCGGCGATGCCTACGACATCCACCCGCCGAACAAACAGGAGCTTGGCCGGCGCCTGGCCCGGCTGGCCCGGCAGGTTGTTCTGGGCGAAGCCGGGTTGCGCCCATCCGGCCCCACCGCACGGGGTGCAACACGTACGCCTTCCGAAGTAAGGGTGCACTTTGACGACGTGAGTGGCTCATTGGTCGCTACCGGCGCGCAGCGGCCCATCGGTTTCGAGCTCTGCGCGGCCGATGGATCGCCGTGCACCTATGCCGATGCCGACCTCGACGGCAACGATGTGGTTCTACGCAGCGCCGCCGCGCAGACAGCGTCGCGCGTGCGCTACTGCTGGGCGGACGGCCCGGTCTGCACGCTGCGCGACCGCAGCGGCGCCCCGGCCGGTCCATTCGAGCTGATCCTCGACGAGAGCAAGGCACGATGATGACCCTGCGCATGGTTGTGCTCGTTCTGCTCCTGGGTGTCATGGGGCTCGCGCGTGCCCCGCAACCGGTACCGCCGGTGTATTTCGACTGGTTTGAATACAGCGGCCACGATCTGGCTTTCGACGACCCCGTGCCGGCCGGGCACTACCGCAACCCGGTGCTCGCCGGCTTCCACGCCGATCCCAGCGTTGTGGCCGCCAACGGCCGCTTTTATCTGGTCAACTCCAGCTTTGCGTACTTCCCGGGTATTCCGGTGTTTGAAAGCACCGACCTAGTGCACTGGAATCAGATCGGCAACGTCATCGACCGCCCGGGCATGCTGAACTTTGACGGCCTGGGCGTTTCCCGTGGCATCTTCGCCCCAGCCATCTCGTATCACGACGGCCTGTTCTACGTGGTCACCACCGCCGTCGACAGTGGCGGCAACTTCATTGTCACCGCCCGCGACCCGGCCGGTCCGTGGTCGGAGCCACGGTGGCTGCCCGGCATCGATGGGATCGACCCGTCGCTGTACTTCGATGACGACGGCCGTGCCTACCTGGTGAACAATGACGCGCCAGACGGGACGCCGCGTTACCCGGGCCACCGCGCGATCTGGATGCAGCAGATCGACCGCGCCACGCTGCAACCGGTTGGGCCACGCAGGGTGCTGGTGGACGGCGGCGTGGACCCGGCCACAAAGCCGATCTGGATCGAAGGCCCCCACCTCTACAAACGCGAGGGCTGGTATTACCTGTCGGCCGCGGAAGGTGGCACCGGTCCACAGCATTCGCAGGTGGTGCTGCGCAGTCGCAACGTGTGGGGCCCCTATGTACGGTTTGCGGGCAATCCGATCCTCACCCAGCGCGACCTCCCGTCAGACCGGCCGCTGCCCATCACCAACGCCGGCCATGCCGACCTGGTGGAGGGCCCCGATGGTTCGTGGTGGGCCGTGTTTCTGGCAAGCCGCAATTACCAGCAGCGCCACTACAACACCGGCCGAGAGACCTTCCTGCTGCCGGTGCAGTGGCAGGACGGCTGGCCGATCATCCTGCCTGCCGGGCAGGCCATTCCGTATGTGGTCCAGAGACCTTCCTGGATGCAGGGCGGGCTGTCGCAGGCACCGCGCACCGGCAATTTCGTGGCGCGCGATGACTTCGATGGCCCGAAGCCGGGAGATGCATGGCTGCAGGTGCGGGTTCCCTCCCAGGCATGGGCCGACCTGGGCAGTCGCCCCGGCAGCCTCGCCTTGCATCCGCTACGCGACGATCTCAACACCCGGCGCAACCCATCGTTCCTGGGCCGCCGGCAGCAGCATCTGCGTTTCGAAGCCAGTACCGAACTGACGCTTCCGTCGGCGGGTGTCGCGGCTGGACTGGCGGCGTACCAGAGCGAGGACTACTGGTACTTCTTCGGCGTTCGCCCGTTGGACGGGAAGCGCATGGCCGTGTTCGCCGAAGGGCGCGACGGCGGCGGCGTGACCCGTTCGCTGGCCCTGCAGGAACTGAAGGCATCACCGTCGCTGCGCCTGAAGATCCGCGGCGAGGAAGGACGCTACGCCTTCGCGTTCGACAGCGACGATGGGCGCGGTTGGCAGACCCTCGTCGGCGACGTCGACGGCACCGTGTTGAGTACCGATCGTGCAGGCGGCTTTGTCGGCACCCTGCTGGGACCATTCGCGCGCGATGAGCGCGCATCGAGGAGCAGATGATGATGCGGGTACCGTGTTCCCTTTATCGCACGCTGGCCCTGTGGGCTGCCATCACGGCGGCCACCGCCGTTCACGCGGCGCAACCGCAGCCCTGGCTGGATACCTCCGCGTCGTTTGAAACGCGTGCCGCCGCGCTGGTGTCACAGATGACGCTGGAGGAGAAGGCCGCGCAGATGCAGAACGCCGCCCCCGCCATCGAGCGTCTGGGCGTTCCGGCATACGACTGGTGGAACGAGGGGCTGCATGGCGTGGCGCGGGCCGGGCAGGCCACCGTGTTTCCGCAGGCCATCGGCCTGGCCGCCACCTTCGACGTGCCGCTGATGCACCAGGTGGCGACCACGATCAGCGATGAAGCGCGCGCCAAGCACCACCAGTTCATCCGCGAAGGCCAGCACGGTCGCTACCAGGGACTGACTTTCTGGTCGCCGAACATCAACATCTTCCGCGACCCGCGCTGGGGCAGGGGGCAGGAAACCTATGGCGAGGACCCCTACCTGACTGCACGCATGGGGGTGGCCTTCGTGCAGGGGCTGCAGGGTGACGACCCGGTGTACCGCAAGCTGGACGCCACCGCCAAGCATTTCGCGGTGCACAGCGGGCCCGAGGCCGACCGGCACCACTTCGACGCCCGCCCAAGCAGGCGCGACCTGTATGACACCTACTTCCCGGCGTTCGAGGCGCTGGTGAAGGAGGGCGACGTCGATGCGGTGATGGGGGCGTACAACCGGGTGTACGGCGAGTCCGCCAGCGCCAGCCAGTTCCTGCTGCGCGACGTGCTGCGCCGCGACTGGGGCTTCAAGGGCTACGTGGTGTCGGATTGCTGGGCCATCGTGGATATCTGGAAGCATCACAAGATCGTGCCCAGCCGTGAAGCCGCGGCCGCCCTTGCGGTGAAGAACGGCACCGAACTGGAATGTGGGCAGGAATACGCCACGCTGCCGGCAGCGGTGAAGCAGGGCCTGATCAGCGAAGCCGAGATTGACGACGCGGTGACGCGCCTGTTCGCGGCGCGGATGCGGCTCGGCATGTTCGACCCGCCGGAGCGCGTGCGCTGGGCGCGCATTCCGGCGTCTGTGAACCAGGCACCGGCGCACGATGCGGTGGCCTTGAAGGCCGCCCAGGAATCGCTGGTGCTGCTGAAGAATGATGGCGTGCTGCCACTTGCACCCAACCTCAAGCGCATTGCCGTGGTGGGCCCGACTGCGGACGACACCATGGCACTGCTGGGCAACTACTTCGGTACCCCGGCGGCACCGGTCACCGTGCTGCAGGGCATACGGGATGCCGCCAAGGGGATCGAGGTGCGTTACGCCCGCGGCGTGGACCTGGTCGAGGGGCGCGACGATCCCAGCGCCACGCCGCTCATCGAGGCCGCTTACCTGCGGCCGTCCGCCGATTCCCCGGAGCGCGGTCTACGCGGCGAGTACTTCCGCACTGCCGATCTTTCCGGTACACCAGCACTGGTGCGCACCGACGCACAGATTGGCTTCCGTTGGGACCGTGGCTCGCCCACGGACAATCTGATGGCGCGGGGCGAAGCGGGGCCGGGGCAGGGGGTTCCGAACGACCACTTCAGCATCCGCTGGAGCGGCCAGCTGCTGCCGCCGGTGTCGGGGCGTTATCGCATCGAAGCCGCCGCCGACGACGGCTACCGCCTGTACGTGGATGGAAAGCAGGTGCTGGACCACTGGTCCCCCAGCGACCGCATGCGCGGCGACGGCGTGGAGCTGGACCTGCAGGCCGGTCGTGCCTACGAGCTGCGGCTGGAGTACTTCGATGCCGAGCGTGATGCCGGCGTGCGGCTGGGCTGGCGGATGCCCGGTGCCAAGCCGCCGTTCGAGGAGGCACTGGACGCCGCGCGCAGCGCGGACGTGGTGGTGTTCGTCGGCGGCCTCACCGGTGATGTCGAGGGCGAAGAAATGAAGGTGAACTACCCCGGCTTCGCCGGCGGTGATCGCACCGACCTGCGCCTGCCGGCCACCCAGCGCACTCTGCTGGAAGCGCTGCAGGCCACTGGCAAGCCGGTGGTGATGGTGCTGACCGGCGGCTCGGCGCTGGCGGTGGACCCGGACAAGCTGTCGGCCATTCTGATGAGCTGGTACCCGGGTCAACGCGGCGGTACGGCCGTCGGCCAGGCCCTGTTTGGCGACATCAATCCGGGTGGTCGCCTGCCGGTGACCTTCTATACGGCCGACCAGGTGATGCCGGCATTTGACGATTACACGATGGAAGGGCGCACGTATCGCTACTTCCGCGGCAAACCGCTGTATCCGTTCGGGCATGGCCTGTCCTACACCCGCTTCGGCTACGACAAGCTGCGTCTCGACGCACCTCGCGTCACCGCTGACGGACGCCTGAAGGTGGAAGTCGAGGTCTCCAACGACGGCAAGCGCGCCGGCGACGAAGTGGTGCAGCTGTACGTCAGGCACCAGCAGGCCGCGCCCGGCGATGCACAGCAGAACCTGCGCGGATTCCAGCGCGTGCACCTGGCACCCGGGGAGAAGCGGACGGTGGCATTCGACCTGGACGCACAGCAGGCCCTGCGCCAGTACGACGAAGCCGCGAACCGTTACACGGTGCCTGCCGGAGGCTATGAGGTGCGGGTAGGCGGTTCCAGCGCCGATGCGCGCGTCCAGGCGCGTTTCGAGGTGGAGGCTGCACGTGACTGATCTTCGTCCTGCGGCGGGCTCCGAACACGTGCTGTCGATTCGCGAGAAACTCGGATACAGCCTGGCGGATCTGGCGGCCAATCTGATCTTCCAGACCCTGGTGACCTACCTGGCGTTCTTCTACACCGATGTGTTCCGGCTGCCACCGGCCACGGCGGCGACGATCATTTTCGTGATCGGGCTGCTCGGTGCCTTTGTGTTCACCCCGCTTATCGGCATTGCGGCTGACCGCACGACCTCGCGCTGGGGCAAGTTCCGCCCCTGGATTCTGTGGACGGCGGTGCCGTTCGGTGTGCTGTCTCTGCTGGCCTTCAGCACCCCGGATTTCAGCGAGCGTGGCAAGGTGGCCTATGCGCTGGGTACCTATGGTCTGCTGATGCTGGTGTACGCGGCCAACAACCTGCCGTACTCGGCGCTGAGTGGCGTGCTGACCGGCAGCATGGCCCAGCGCAACAGCCTGTCGGCTTACCGCTTCGTGGCGGTGATGATTGCCCAGTTCATCATCCAGGTGCTGTTGTTGCCGCTGGTGCTGATCCTGGGCGATGGCGACCGCGTGCTGGGCTTCGAGCGCGTCATGACCGTGTTCGCCGTGGTGGGAACGGTGTTCTTCCTGATCACGTTCGCCACCACCCGCGAGCGCATCGTGCCGGCGAAGGAGCAGTCCAGCGGTGTGCTGCAGGATCTTAAGGACCTGCTGCACAACCGGCCGTGGCAGGTGATGCTGGCGCTGACCATCCTGGTATTCATGAACCTCGCCCTGAAGGGCGGTACCTACATCTACTACTTCCAGTACTACATGAGCGAAGCGGCGCTGGCCGGCTTCCTTGAACGGACCGGGTTCAATGCCTTCATCCATGGCCTGAATGCCGCGCTGAGCGGGGCAGGGCTGGCCGGGTTCACCTGGCCGGAGGATCCGGCCACCTCGGCCTTCAGCCTGTTCAACGCCTGCGGCATCATCTGCATGATTCTCGGCATTGGCGTTTCGCGCCGGCTGGCGGACCGCTTCGGCAAACGCGATGTCTTTGGCGGTGCGCTGCTGCTGTCCACGGTGTTCCTGCTGGTGTTCTACCTGTTCCCGCCCACAGCTGTTGCTGTGGCTTTTGTGTCCTTCATGCTGCATGGCTTCTGCTACGGCATCACCATTCCGCTGCTGTGGGCGATGATTGCGGACGTGGCCGATTACTCCGAGTGGAAGAACCACCGGCGCGCCACGGCCATTATTTTCTCGGCGATGCTGTGCGGGCTGAAAATAGGGCTCAGCGTCGGCGGTGCGCTGGTGGCGGGCATTCTGGCCCATTACGGCTACCAGGCCGGCGCCGCGCAGCAGCCGGAGGGCGTGATCGACGGCATCCGCCTGACCGTCAGCATTTACTGCTCCATTCCGTTCCTGGTGGCGGTGGCGCTGCTGTTCCTTTATGAGATCGACAAGCGAATGGAAACCCGAATTGAACACGATCTGCAGCGGCGTCGTGAGGGCAACGACCTGGAGACGCTGGCAGCGCATGCCATCTCGCAGCCGCTGGTGACCCATATCTACACGGCCGACCCTTCCGCGCACGTGTTTGAGGGAAAGCTGTACATCTACCCCTCGCACGATATCGACGCCGGCGCGCCCTTCGATGATGAGGGCGGGCACTTCGGCATGCAGGACTACCATGTACTGCGCATGGATTCGCCCACGGGTGCGGTGAACGACTGCGGCGTGGCCCTGCATGTGCGCGATGTGCCCTGGGCCGAGAAACAGATGTGGGCACCGGATGCGGCATTCCGCGACGGACGCTACTACCTGTACTTCCCCGCCAAGGACCCGCAGGGCGTGTTCCGCATTGGCGTGGCCTCTTCAGACCGCCCGGAGGGCCCGTTCACCGCGGAGCCCGAACCGATCGAAGGTACGTACTCCATCGATCCGGCAGTGTTCGAGGACGAAGGCGGGTCGCATTATCTGTACTTCGGCGGGATCTGGGGCGGGCAGTTGCAGAAGTACCGCGACAACCGCTTTGACCGAACCCACGAGGAGCCCACGGGCGATGCGCCGGCGCTGGGGCCACGGGTTGGGCGTCTGCAACCTGGCATGACCCAGCTGGCCGAAGCCACGCGCGAAGTGGTCATCCTGGACGAGCACGGGCAGCCGCTGCGCGCCGACGACCACGACCGGCGGTTCTTCGAAGGTCCGTGGCTGCACATCTACCTGGGCCGGTACTACCTGTCGTACTCCACCGGCAACACGCACCTGCTGTGCTATGCCGAGGGCGACAACCCCTACGGCCCGTTTACCTACAAAGGGGTGATTCTCAAGCCGGTGGTGGGCTGGACCACCCATCACTCCATCTGCCAGTTCCAGGGGCAGTGGTACCTGTTCTATCACGACGCCGTGCTGTCCGGCGGGGTTACCCACCTGCGCTCGGTGAAGTGCACGCCGCTGCACATCGATGCGGACGGCAGCATCCAGACGATCGATCCGTATGGTGCCTGAGCCGGTGTTGCCCATCGACAACGCGCAGGCACCGATGCCGGCCGGCCGATTGCACTGGTTGCGGTGCGGTGCACTGGAGGTCGCGCTGGCACCAGAGGCCGGGGGCCGCATCGCACAGCTGCGATATCAGGGCGTCGATTGGCTGGTGGGCCCGGACGATGGCTGGCCGGCGGCGATTGCCTGGGGCTGCTACCCGATGGTGCCGTGGGCCGGACGGATACGGCATGGGCGCTTCCGTTTTGAGGGCAGGCCCTACGTGCTGCCAATCAATTTTGAGCAGCACGCGATCCACGGGGTCGGCTTCTCACGACCGTGGCGCATCGACCGACTTCAGGCGGACGCCGCGACGCTGTCACTGGGGCTACCGGAGAACGAATACTGGCCCTTTGGTGGCATCGCGACGCAGATGATCGAGCTCATGCCTGACAGCGTGCGTTTGCAACTGGAGGTACAGGCCGGTGCCCACGCCATGCCGGCCGCGCTGGGTTGGCATCCGTGGTTCCGCAAGCCGGAGCGGCTGGAGTTTGGTCCGGATGCCATGTATCCGCGGGACGAAGAGGGGATTGCAGTGATTCCACCCAAGGCACCCAAGCCGGGCCCGTGGGACGACTGCTTCATCTCACGTGGCGACGTGGTGCTTGAGCAGGGCGGGCAGCGGCTTACGCTGCGATCTGACTCCGACCACTGGGTGGTGTATGACGGGGCCGCGCATGCCACCTGTGTGGAGCCGCAGACCGGCCCCCCGGATGGGTTCAACGTGAAGCCGGACGCGCTTGAGCCGGCGCAGCATCTTTCCCTGACCTTCGAGATGACCTTCGCGTAGCGCCTCAGCATGCGTGTCAACGGCCGCCAGGAACAGTCTGTTGCCGCCGTGACCACACCCCCGGGCGTATAGTCATTTCCATCCCGCACACGGATCGAAACCATGCCCAAAGGCTCGGATCTCCTCGTCGCCGCCCTGGAAAATGAAGGCGTCGACCGCATCTTCGGCGTTCCAGGCGAGGAAAACCTCGATTTCCTCGAATCCCTGCGCAACTCCCGCATCGAACTGGTCCTCACCCGCCATGAACAGGCGGCGGCCTTCATGGCCGCTACCCACGGCCGGCTGACCGGCCGACCCGGCGTGTGCCTGGCGACCCTGGGCCCCGGGGCGCTGAACTTCTCCACCGGCGCGGCCTATGCCCACCTGGGAGCCTGGCCACTGATCCTCATTACCGGCCAGAAAGCGGTGATGAGCGCCAAGCAGGCGCGTTTCCAGATCGTGGATATCGTGGCCTCGATGAAGCCGCTGACCAAGATGACCCGGCAGATCGTCAACGCGGCGGCAATTCCCGCCACCGTGCGCGACGCCTTCCGCGAGGCCATGGAAGAGCGCCCCGGTCCGGTCCATCTGGAGCTGCCGGAGGACATTGCCGGTGAAGAGGTCGAGGCCGTGCCCGTGGTGCCGGTGCACCCGCTGGAGCGACCGATTGCCCCTGCGGCAGCGTTGGACCGCGCGGCCGCTGCCATTCTGGCCGCCAAGCGTCCGCTGGTGATGATCGGCGCCGCCGGCAGCCGGCCCTGGCTGGCTGACGATCTTTCCGCTTTCGTGACCCGTACCCGGCTGCCGTTCTTCAACACCCAGATGGGCAAGGGTGCGGTGACCGGTGGCTCCAACCTGTACATGGGGACCGCCGCCCTGTCCGAAGGCGACTACGTGCATGAGGCGGTTGCCCGCGCCGACCTGATCATCGCCATCGGCCACGATACGGTCGAGAAGCCGCCGTTCCTGATGAAGAGCGGCGGTGGCCCGAAGGTGATCCATGTGGGCTTCCAGTCCGCCACGGTGGAGCAGGTCTACCAGCCGGATATCGAAGTGCCGGGGGATATCGGCAGCACCGTCGGTGCGCTGGCCGATCGCCTGGAGGGCAAGCTGACGGAAGACGCCGGCATGATGGAGCTGCGCCAGAAGATCCTGGCCCGGCTCAACGACCGCGCCGAGGAAGATCGTTTCCCGGTCACGCCGCAGCGGCTGGTGCATGACGTGCGCGAGGCCATGCCGGAAGACGGCATCGTCTGCCTCGACAACGGCATGTACAAAATCTGGTTCGCCCGCAATTACCGCACGCATGTGGCCAACACGCTGCTGCTGGACAACGCGCTGGCCACGATGGGGGCCGGACTGCCGTCGGCGATGATGGCGTCGCTGCTGTATCCAACGCGCCGCGTGCTTGCGGTCTGCGGTGACGGCGGCTTCATGATGAACTCCCAGGAAATGGAAACCGCCGTGCGGCTGGGCCTGAACCTGGTGGTGCTGATCCTCAATGACAGTGCCTACGGCATGATCCGCTGGAAGCAGGCCGTGGATGGGTTCGAGGACTTCGGCATGCGCTTCGGCAACCCGGATTTCGTGCGCTACGCCGAAGCCTATGGGGCCAAGGGCACCCGCGTCACCGCTGTGGAAGACCTGGTGCCGAGCATCGAAGCCGCCTTTGCCGGCGGCGGCGTGCATCTGCTCGACGTGCCCATCGATTACTCCGAAAACACCCGCGTTCTGGTCAACGAACTGCGCAACCGCACTCCCGATGTCGGCTGTGCGTAATCCCAAGGAATCCTCCATGCTTACCGTAGTACAGGCCTTCGACCGCGCCCCGATCGCGGAACTTCCGTTTGATGATGCCGCCGCCCTTGAGCGCAAACTCAGTGCAGCGGAAAAGGCGTTCAAGAATCGTGACGGCTGGCTGCCGCCGCACCAGCGCATGGCCATCCTGCGCCGTTTGGCCGCATTGATGGAGGCCAAGCGCGACCACCTGGCGATGCAGATCGCGCGCGAAGGTGGCAAGCCCCTGCCGGATGCCATCGTTGAAACCAACCGCGCCATTGACGGCGTGCACAACGCCGCCGATGAACTGCGCAACTTCGCCGGCCGCGAGATCCCGATGGGTCTTTCGGCGGTAGCGGACAACCGCTGGGCCTTCACCACCAAAGAGCCGATTGGCATCGTGGCGGCGATCTCGGCGTTCAACCATCCGTTGAATCTGATCGTTCACCAGGTGGCACCGGCCATCGCCGTGGGCTGCCCGGTGATCATCAAGCCGGCCTCGGCCACGCCGTTGTCGTGCCTGGAGTTCGTTGCCATGGCCCACGAGGCCGGCCTGCCGGAGCCGTGGGCGCAGACCTTCCTGCCGGATGGCAACGAACTGGCCGAAGCCCTGGCCACCGACAGACGCGTCGCCTTCCTGAGCTTCATCGGTTCGGCCAAGGTGGGCTGGTCGCTGCATGCCAAACTGGCGCACGGTGCGCGTTCGGCGCTGGAGCACGGCGGCGTGGCACCGGCCATCGTGGATCGCAGTGCCGACCTCGCCAAGGTCATCGAGCCCATCGTCAAGGGCGGTTATTACCATGCCGGGCAGGTGTGCGTGTCTACCCAGCGCATCTTCGTGCATGACGCCATTGCCGACGACTTCACCCAGGCACTCGTTGCCCGCGTGGAAAAGCTGCGCACGGGCGACCCCACCTTGAAGGATACCGAGGTTGGCCCGCTGATCCAGATCCGCGAAGCGGACCGTGTGGCCGAGTGGATCGATGAAGCAGTGAAGGGTGGGGCGCAACTGGCCAGCGGTGGCAAGCGCCTGTCTGACACCACGCTGCAGCCCACCGTGCTGCTCAATCCCGCGGCTGACGCACGGGTGACCACGCAGGAAGTGTTCGGCCCGGTGGTGGCGGTCTATCGCTACAAAGAACTCGACGAGGCGATCGCCCGCGCCAACGCGCTGCCCACCGCCTTCCAGGCCAGCATCTTCGCCCAGGACATCGACGTTGCCCTGCGCGCCGCCAACCGCCTGGATGCCTCCGCGGTGATGGTCAACGACCCCACCGCGTTCCGCACCGACTGGATGCCGTTCGCCGGCCGCCGTGAATCCGGCTACGGCACCGGCGGCATCCCGTACACCATGCGCGACATGTCCCAGGAAAAGATGATCCTGCTGCGCCGCCCCTGACCTCCGGTATCTTTTCGGCCCGAGCGCCAGTAACTCTACTGGCGCACCGGGCCCACCCACCTGCTGCAATACCAGGCACCGGCCCCAAAGCCCACCTGGAGCACCTCATGCGCAAGCCCGTCCTGAAGTCCCCCTCCACGCTGCTCATCCTCACCCTGGCCGCCACCGCATCCCAGGCTGCGTTCGCCGCACCGCCCCCGCCGTCACGCGACCTTCCAGGCCCGGTAACCGCCGCGTCCGCCAGCGCCACGCTGCAGGGCCGGATCACCGCCATCAACAAAAGCACCCGGGAAGTCACTGTCACCGGTGCTGATGGCAGCAGCGTGGACATCGTGGCCGGCCCCGACATCCGCAACTTCAGCCAGCTGAAGGTAGGTGATCAGGTCGCGCTGGACTATCGCGCTGCGGTCGCACTGGAACTGGAGCCTGCTGGCAGTGCGCCGCTGGGCGCGACCGCCAGCCAGTCCCGCACCGTGCCCAAGCGGGGCAGCATTCCTGGCGGTGCTCGTTCCAACACGATCAGTCTGGTCACTGAAGTGGCCGCAGTGAATCCGGAGCGCGGCACGATTGCCTTGCGCGGAGAAAGCGGCAACACCCAGCTCATCGCGGTTGAACGCCCGGACCTGCGCGCCAAGCTGCCCAGCGTGAAACGCGGCGACCTGCTGCGGATCTCCTACACCCAGGCGGTCGCCTTGGGCATCCGCCGCGACACGCCCTGACCACGGCCGGCACTGCTGCCGCGTACGAACGCGGCCGCCAGTGCCAGTGCGTCGCTGCTGTTGCGATCGCCGCGCAAGGCGCGCACCAGTGCTGCCGGCGTGCTGCCGGTCCAGCGCACCAGGTCATGCGTGGCATGCGCCTGGTCGCTGTATCCGTGTCGTGCCGCTGCGGCGGCAATGTCAGGCTCCTCGTGATCCAGCGACTGCAGCAATGCCTGCAGTCGCCGCACGCGTGCGTACTCCTTGGGTGTCATGCCCACCGCTGCAAGAAATCGCGGCTGCAGCGTGCGCAGGGAAACGCCCAGCGTCTTCGCCAGTGTGCTGATCCGCAGATCACCCTCCGCGGCGTCAAGCAGGGTCACGGCCTTCTCGATCTTCGCGTCCAGCGCGAAGGCGTTGCAGAGCGGGCGCAACAGCTGCCAAAGCGGCTCTGGATCATCGGCCGCGGCACTGGCGCGGGCAGCGGCTGCGAACACCTTCGCGAAGGTGTCATCGAGTGTATGCATATCCGGTGCGTGGTCACGCAGGCTGGCGAGTCGCGGCCCGGCAACCAGTGCGCTGGCCGCCGGTTGCAGGCGGACACCGATGCAGAGCACGGGACCGACCGCTTGCAGGCGTACCGGCCCGCGCTGCTGTGCGGCGAAACAGAACGACTGGTCCGACCGCACCGCGCCATCCGCGCCATGCATCTGCAGCGGAACCCCCAGTTCGGCCAGCAGTTCGCAGCACCCATCCGGGTAGATCACCTGGATTTCGCTGCTGGGCGTGTCGTCCCGCAACTGCCACAGGCAGCGCAGATGGCGCCGCAGGTCGGCAGGGGCAGGGTACTCGGCGTAGTCCATGCGCCATCGGACCGCAGGCTGCGCTTTTTTACAAGCGGGCCCGGCCGGTTCCCGCTAGCCTGCACCCACCTGATGACGGAAGCACGAGCATGATCACGACGACGGCAGCCCTCCTGGGCGCGGGCCTGGCACTGGGGAGTGGGGCGGCCAACGCTGCCGGGTCAGGGTTCGACTGGCTGGCCGGCCACTGGTGTGGCGGCAGCGAACAGCGGAAGATCGAGGAGTTCTGGTTGCCCCAGGCCGGTGGCGCACTGCTGGGAATGTCCCGCACCCTGTCCGGCGACAGCACCGAATCGTTTGAGTTCATGCGGCTTGTGCCCTCGGGCAACGACGCCGGTTTCCACGTCCAGCCCAATGGCGTGCCGGCCACGCTGTTCACCATTTCCAGCCAGGGCAGGGGCTGGGTGGTGTTCGAGAACCCGGCGCACGATTTCCCCAACCGCATCGAATATCGCAGCGAGGGGGACGCGCTGCGCGCGGTCATCTCTGGTCCAGGAGAGGACGGCAAGCAGCACGAAATCCGCTTCGACTACCGGCGTTGCACACCGCCGAACGACTGACGACCCACCCCGTGCCGCCAAGCATCCATGCCACGGGCGAACACCCCCGTAGAGCGGGGCTTGCCCCGCTGAACCGCCGAGGACCCATGCCCCGCGCGAACACCCCCGTAGAGCGGGGCTTGCCCCGCTGAACTGCCGAGGACCCATGCCCCGCGCGAACACCCCCGTAGAGCGGGGCTTGCCCCGCTGAACCGCCGACAATCCATTCCACGCGCGAAAAGCAGCGGGGCAAGCCCCGCTCTACGAGCGTCGCGCTTCGATCCACTTCAACGACTGCGCAATGCCGCCGAACGGAAAGAAGTGCAGGCTGACCGGCCCATGCGCGGCAGTCAGGCCATGGCTCAGCTGATCCACGAACACCCCAGGTCCGGCCGTACCCAGCAGCTTGCCGATCGACACGCCATAGCGGGCCAGCATGGCCGCCGAAGCGCCAACGCCACACATCGCGGCGTAGCGCGCGAGCACCACCACGCTGGCCGGGCCGGGCACGCCCACACGCACCGGGTGCGCAATGCCCCGGCTGCGCAGTTCCTGGAGCCAAGCCAGCACGATGCCGGCATCGAAAGCGAACTGGGTCACGATCGACGGGGTCATGCCGCGCTGCTCGATGACCTCACACTTATGCTGCAGCGCCTGCCAGCGTTGCTCAGCGCTCATCACAGGATGGCTTTCGGGATGCCCGCCCACCGCCACCGCACGGATGCCGGACGCCTCCAGAACGCCGGTTGCGATCAGCGAGCCACTGTCAGCAAAGGGCCCGGAAGGCGTGGATGGATCGCCGGCAATCACGAAACAGTGCTCGACGCCCGCTTCGTCCACCGCACGTGCGACGAACCGCTCAAGCATCGCGCGCGAGGTGATCCGACGTGCCGACAGGTGCGGCATGGGCTGGAAGCCGAGTTCACGTACCGCGCGGGCGGCCGTCAGCCGCGCCTCGTCATCCTCACTGGGCAGATAGGGAATCGCGATCAGCGTGCCGGGCGGCACCCGCTCGGCCACCGAGCGCAATGCCGGAATGCTGCGCGCACTGACTTCCAGCGACCAGGCGTCCATCAGCCGGCCACGTTGGAGCGAACGCCACTGGTGTCGCTGTGCCGGGCAAGTTCCACGAACGCGCGCAGATAGTCGACCTCGGTATCGGCTTCCCGGGCACCCAGATAGATCTGCTTGGGAATCCCATTCGCCCCCAGCCGCACTGGCACCACCGGCATCTTCGCGGCGTATTCCTCCACCAGCCAGCGCGGCATGGCGGCGACACCGCGGCCACTGGCGACCATCTGCATCATGATGTCGGTGGTCTCAATCGCCTTGTGACGACGCGGGCTGACCCCGGCCGGCAGCAGGAACTGGTTGTAGATGTCCAGCCGCTCGATCGGCACCGGGTAGCTGATCAGCACCTCCGGAGTCAGCTGCTGCGGCTCGACAAACGCCGCCTTGGCCAGCCGATGATCCTTGGCCACCACCAACACCTGCTCGTAGTCGAACACCGGCACGAAGCGCAGCCCGGGCTTCAGCAGCGGATCCGGGGTGACCAGCAGGTCGATCTCATAGCCGAACAGGGCCCCGATCCCACCAAACTGGAACTTCTGCTTCACGTCCACATCCACATCCGGCCAGGCGGCCAGGTAGGGCGAGACAATCTTCAGCAGCCACTGGTAGCAGGGGTGGCACTCCATGCCAATGCGCAGCGCACCGCGTTCCCCTTGCGCGAACTGGCCCAGCCGCTCCTCGGCCAGATCCAGCTGTGGCAGCACCCGGTTGGCCACGGCCAGCAGGTACTGCCCGGCCTGGGTCAGGCGCAGGCTGCGGCCCTCGCGCAGCCAGATCGGGGTGCCGAGCTGCTGCTCCAGCTTTTTCATGCTGTGGCTCAGGGCCGACTGGGTCAGGTTCAGCACGCCGGCCGCAGCGGTCAGCGACCCCTGCTGCTCAACCTGCTGGACAATGCTGAGGTGGATGCGTTCCAGCATTTGAATGAATCCTGCTCATGGATACGTGAAGTAATACCATTTTACGTCATGGGATGCGGTCGCTAGCATCGATTCGATGACCTATCCCCTCCGCGTAGTCGCCGTTTCCGGGGGCCTGCAGCGCACCTCCCGCGCCGCCGCCCTCTGCCAGCACCTGACCGACCTGATCGGGGCGCACCTTCCCTGTGAGCGACACCTGGTCGAACTCGGCCAGGTCGCGCCCCAGCTGGCCGGTGCCACCTGGCGCAGCCAACTGCCGGCCACGGTGGAACGGGAGCTGGCGGCGGTTGAGCAGGCCGACGTCCTGGTCGTGGCCACGCCCGTGTTTCGCGGTTCCTACACCGGCCTGTTCAAGCACTTCTTCGACTTCATCGACCAGGACGCGCTGATCGATACCCCGATCCTGCTGGCCGCCACCGGGGGCAGCGAACGCCACTCGCTGGTAATCGACCACCAGCTGCGCCCGTTGTTCAGCTTCTTCCAGGCGCGCACGCTGCCCTTGGGCGTGTACGCCACCGACACCGATTTCCTCGACGCACGCGTGCACAACGAAGCGCTGCTGCAGCGCTCGGCACTCGCCGTGCAGCGGGCCTTGCCGCTGATTGAGCTGGCCGCCCGCCGCCGCCACGACGTTGGCGGCACGGTCGCCGTCGCCTGATCCGCATCATCCCCCCGGACGCCACCCCGCCAGGTCACCATGAGCCACGATTTCACCTTCAGCATCAAACGCATCGCCTTCGACGAGAACTATCGCCCGGCGGATGGCACCCGCATCACCACCAATTTCGCCAACCTGGCACGCGGCGAGCGGCGCGAAGAGAACCTGCGCAACACGCTGCGGATGATCGACAACCGCTTCAACGACCTGGCCCATTGGGACAACCCCAACGCGGACCGCTATGCGGTTGAGCTGGACATCGTCTCGGTGGAGATGCAGGTGGGGCAGGGCAGCAACGACGAGTCCTTCCCGCTGATCGAAATGCTCAAAACCACCATCGTCGACAAGCAGACCGGCGCACGCACCGATGGCATCGTCGGCAACAACTTTTCGTCCTATGTGCGCGACTACGATTTCAGCGTGCTGCTGCCCCAGCACAACGAAGGCAGGACCGCGTTCTCGGCACCGGATGACTTCGGCGACCTGCACGGCAAACTGTTCCGGCATTTCCTGGGTTCGGACGCGTACCGGGCCAACTTCGCCAAGCCGCCGGTGATCTGCATCAGCGTCTCCAGCAGCAAGACCTACCACCGCACCGAGAACCATCACCCGATTCTGGGCGTGGAGTACAAGCAGAGCGAGTTCTCGCCCACCGATGACTACTTCGGCAAGATGGGCCTGCGGGTGCGCTACTTCATGCCGCCGCGCAGCGTCGCTCCGCTGGCCTTCTACTTCCAGGGCGACCTGCTGGCCGACTACACCAACGCCGAGCTGATTGCCACCATCGCCACGATGGAAGCCTTCCAGAAGATCTACCGCCCGGAGATCTACAACGCCAATTCCACGGCAGGGAAGGTCTACCAGCCCAGCCTCAAGCACGAAGACTACTCGGCCACGCGCATTGTCTATGACCGCGAAGAGCGCAGCCAGCTGGCGGTGAAACAGGGCCGGTTCACCGAGGAAACCTTCATCAAACCCCACCAGAACACGCTCAACCAGTGGGCCGCCAGCTGGCCCGCCTCCACCGCAAAGGCCTGAACCACGCACATGACGAACACACTGCTGCCCACCTCGACCGCCGGAAGCCTGCCCAAGCCCTCATGGCTGGCCGAACCCGAAAAGCTGTGGTCGCCCTGGAAGCTGGAGGGCGAGGCCCTGATTGAAGCCAAGCAGGACGCACTGCGCCTGTCACTGCAGGAACAGCAGCACGCCGGCATCGACATCGTCAGCGACGGCGAGCAGACCCGCCAGCATTTCGTGACCACGTTCATCGAGAACCTCAGCGGCGTGGACTTCGAGAAGCGCGAGACCGTGCGCATCCGCAACCGCTACGACGCCAGCGTGCCCACCGTGGTAAGCGCGGTGAGCCGGCCCAAGCCGGTGTTCGTGGACGACGCCAGGTTCCTGCGCCAGCAGACGAACCAGCCGATCAAGTGGGCGCTGCCCGGCCCGATGACCATGATCGACACCCTGTACGACGCGCACTACAAGAGCCGCGAGAAGCTGGCCTGGGAGTTCGCGAAGATCCTCAACCAGGAAGCGCGTGAGCTGGAAGCCGCAGGCGTGGACATCATCCAGTTCGATGAGCCGGCCTTCAACGTGTTCTTCGACGAGGTGAACGACTGGGGCGTGGCAGCGCTGGAGCGGGCCATTGAAGGGCTCAAGTGCGAAACCGCCGTGCACATCTGCTACGGCTACGGCATCAAGGCCAACACCGACTGGAAGCAGACCCTGGGGTCGGAGTGGCGCCAGTACGAAGAATCCTTCCCCAAGCTGCAGCAGTCGAACCTCGACATCATCTCGCTGGAATGCCACAACTCACACGTTCCGATCGACCTGATCGAGCTGGTGCGCGGCAAGAAGGTGATGGTGGGGGCGATTGACGTGGCCTCCAACACCGTCGAGACGCCTGAAGAGGTCGCCAGTACCCTGCGCAAAGCCCTGAAGTTCGTGGACGCCGACAAGCTGTACCCCAGCACGAACTGTGGCATGGCCCCGCTGGCCCGCAACGTTGCCCGCGGCAAGCTGCAGGCACTTGCCGCCGGTGCCGCCATCATCCGCGGCGAGCTGTAACGGCCAACCCACAGCGGGGCAAGCCCCGCTCTACATTCCGGTGCCGACAGCCAACAGCCAAAGTCCAACATCCAAAATCCAAAATCCACCAGCCAGCATCGGTCTGAATGAACGATACTTCCACGGCAACCAACCCGTGGACACCCGAACATGCAGTGGATCGACCTTCGCAGCGACACCGTCACCCAGCCCACGCCGGCGATGCGTGAGGCCATGGCGTCAGCCCCGGTCGGCGACGACGTTTACGGCGACGACCCCACGGTCATCCAGCTGGAGCAGCTGGCCGCCAACATGCTCGGCAAGGAAGCGGCCCTGTTCGTACCCACCGGTGTGTTCGGCAACCAGCTCGCCGTGTTCACCCACTGCCGCCGCGGCGACGAAGTGATTGCCGGCGACGATTCCCACCTGGTCTGGCACGAGAACGGAGCCGCAGCGGTCATCAGCGGCGTACAGATGCGCACCATCGCCACCGACCGTGGCGTGGTCCCGCCGAAGGAAATCGAAGCCCGGATACGGGTAGGGGAGGACATCCACATTCCCCGCACCGGGTTGATCTGCCTGGAGAATGCGCACGGCAATGGCCGGGTGATTCCGCTGGCAATCATGGCCGAAACCGCCACCATCGCCCGCCGGCACAGCATCCCCATCCACCTGGACGGTGCCCGCGTCTTCAACGCCGCCACCCACCTAGGCTGCGACGTGAAAGAAATCACCCAGCACGTGGACACCGTCATGTGCTGCCTGTCCAAGGGCCTGGCGGCACCGGTGGGCTCGATCCTCGCTGGCCCGGCAGACTTCATCAAGCGCGCCCGCTACAACCGCAAACTGCTGGGTGGCGGCTGGCGACAGGCTGGCGTGCTGGCGGCACCGGGCATCCTCGCCCTGACCGAGATGACAAAGCGGCTGGGCGAAGACCACGCCAACGCCCGCCATCTGGCTGTACGCCTGGCGGCAGTCCCCGGAGTCACCGTTGAATCGGAAGACGTACACATCAACATGGTCTGGTTCACTTTGCCGGATGCGGTGGACTCACACGAACTGACCGAGGCGCTGGCCGCCGCCGGTATTCGTGCCAATGGACCCTACGGCGGCAGGATGCGTCTGGTGACCCATTGGCAGGTGGATCGGGAGGCGCTCAACCGGACCGTTGACGTGCTTGCGAGTATGGTTGCGGGCGGAAACTGATCCTAAGAACGCCGGGGTGTGATAATGCGCACATTATCTTTCGGAAACTGGATTGCCCGGCACCCCAAGCCCGTGTAAATATGCGCGACTGGCATACAGGGATTGTCATGACAAACCGAGGCGCGATTCTCAATTGGCAATATCTGCGAGCAACTCGCAGATTCGTTCGCGCTTTCCATATGCGCCCCTGATCCTTCCCGGCGTCAGGCATCGGCACCTCGGCCCCGCTACTGCGTCGCGGCCCACATACACCCATGATGCGCACCTGCGGAAACTGCAGAGTGCGTGTCTGTGCGTGAAATTCACAACCATCACTTTGTTCCAAGGACAGACCATGACGTACACGGCAATGCAGATGCAGTCGCTTCTGATCGGATTGTCGCGGCAGTTGGCCGCGCTGTATGGGCGGGAACTCAAGAACGCCGGACTGGAAATCTCCGCGCTCGCACAAGGATCGTCCGATGAAACCATTGCAGCAGTCCTCAATGGGGCCTATGCGCGTGCAAGCACCCAGGCGATCGAGCTGGTGCGCCTGTTCGGCCAAGTCCCGGAGCTGGCCGACGACCCGGCCTGGCAGGCACTTGAAGCCCGCTACATGGGCGATTTCGAAGATGTGGTGGAGCGCATACATGACAACGGACGGCTGCACGTCGAAAAGTTGAGCGACATCCTCAGGTTGATTGGCCAGGCGACGTCGGTCGATCTACCCGGATCCGCGGGACAGATCAGCGACATTCTCGGCTTGGAGGGCGGGATTGCGGAAGACCTGTTGACTGCCGGCAAAATGATCATCGCGGTGCGCGACGGTGACTACAGCACCATGGCAACCATCCTGACCATGGGCACAGTAGGTAAAATGATCGATGCAACGCTGGCGCGGTTCCCGTACATCGGCCCTGTGCTGAGTGCGAGCGGACTGGTGGGCCTGCTTGAAGATGCGCTCGAAGAGTCGGTATCGGAGGGCATGCAGCGCATCTTCGGTGACAGCGAAGCGCGCTACATGGTGGAGCGCTGCTACCAGCTTTACGGCCAAGGTTTCCAGGAGTTTTCAGGTACCGAATTTGCCGCATTGATGGGCACCTCAGGCAATGACCAGGTCTTCGGCCTTGTCGGAAAATCCAACATCATCGGTGGCGGAAGCGGCCACGATGACCTGGCCGGCGACGCCCTGGCGGACATCCTTGGCGGTGGTTCAGGCCGGGATCGGCTGGATGGCCATGGTGGCAACGACGTTCTGGAAGGTGGCGACGACAACGATGAGCTTTGGGGCGGAACCGGCAATGACCGTCTGGAAGGCGGTGACGGCGTAGACCGCTATGTATTCAAAGACGAAGACTTTGCCGATGGCGTGACGCGCGACATCATTCTGGATAGTGACGGACAGGGCATCATCGAGTTCAATGGTGCCGCGTTCGGCACGGATCTCGGCTCCGGGGCCGTGTATCGCTATGGTGCGCAAGGTTTCTACTGGCGGACGGCCGACGAGAAGTTCAACCTGTTGATCGGCGAGCTGAACCCGGATGGCACCCGTTCGCTGACCATCGTGCACCGGGCCACCAACAGCCGCATTGTGGTCGAGAAGTGGTCCGACGGACTCTTGGGCATCACGCTGCCGACGTACAACCAGCCGGGCACCCCGGAGAATCCCATGCCTCAGACCAACGGCGACGATCTGGTTGGACGGGATGGTGTTGTCGGCAGCGTACCCAGTGGAAATGACTACATTCACGGACTGGAGGGCAACGACGGTATTGACGGTGGCTACGGCGACGACCACATCGATGGTGGTGGCGGCGATGATCTGCTCCTGGGAGGGCCGGGTGACAACGAAATCATCGGCGGCAGCGGCAACGACGTCATCATGAGCGGTTCGTATGTGATGAGCTGGCACACGGCCCAGGAACTCGGCACCTCGCTGGACAACATGTACAGCCCGATCAACCACCTGGCGCAGCACTCCCGCGGAAATGGATGGGCCGCCTACTACAGCGATGACTTGCCATTTGACGCCGATGAAGTGACGCGACGACTGCTCGGCCTCTATGTCGGAGCCTGGGGCTTCGGGGGCGAGGAGGTTTGGCGGATGCTTGACCCGAACGTGTTCCGCAACGGTCGCGATATCATTGACGCCGGCTCCGGTGCAGACACCGTTCTCTCGGGTGAAGGCGATGATGTGATCGATGGTGGGTCGGGGGATGATCTGTTGAT
Source organism: Stenotrophomonas maltophilia (assembly GCA_002387845.1). Classification (GTDB taxonomy): domain Bacteria; phylum Pseudomonadota; class Gammaproteobacteria; order Xanthomonadales; family Xanthomonadaceae; genus Stenotrophomonas; species Stenotrophomonas maltophilia_AG. The sequence goes on from DGLB01000034.1 coordinate 92,515, forward strand.
CGGCGGGCACGATGCCGACCTGATCAACGGTGGCGATGATAACGACATCATCTTTGGCGATGTCGTCACCGCTGGGAACAGCTCACTGCGCCATGAACTCTTTCCAGTATCCAGCAATGCCAACATCGCAGGCGATGACGTCCTGGACGGCGGTGGTGGCGACGACCTCATCTATGGCCAAGGCGGCTCGGACATTGTGACCGGCGGAGCGGGCAATGATTCGCTTTGGGGTGACCGCATCAACTGGACGCTGGATCACCCGCTTTACTCTCCTGGTCCGGCTGGCGACGACCAACTCGATGGCGGAGAGGGTAACGACTCCCTCATTGGCAATGAAGGCAACGACACGCTGCTCGGTGGTTCCGGCAACGATGAGCTGTTCGGGGACGATTGGTTCACGCCCGAAGCCACGCACGGTAACGACATTCTGGATGGGGGCATAGGCAACGACATTCTGCACGGCAATGGCGGAAATGACCGCCTCGAGGGCGGCGATGGTCGTGACTTCCTGTTCGGTGACAGCGGAAATGACCAGCTCAGTGGCGGCACGGGCAACGACGAACTGCAAGGTGGAAGCGGTGACGACCGTCTTGCCGGTGGCGAGGGCGACGACCGTCTCTTTGGCGACGAAGGTAACGACACGCTGTCGGGCGACAATGGCGACGACCAGCTTCAAGGCGGCGAGGGCAATGACCTGTTGAATGGCGGCGAGGGCAACGACATTCTCGCGGGTTGGACCGGTGATGACGTGCTCAATGGCGGCCGCGGTGACGACCAGTTGGACGGGGGCGAAGGCAATGACCGGCTCTCCGGTGGCGAAGGCTGGGATACGCTGATGGGCGGCAGCGGTAACGACGTGCTCGACGGCGGGACCAGCGGCGACTACCTGCAGGGCGGCGAAGGGCAGGACATCCTGTACGGCGGGGAGGGCAACGACGGCCTGTACGGCGAAGACGGTGCTGATGTGCTTCACGGTGGCAGCGGCTCCGATTACATCGAAGGCGGCGATGGCCACGACGTGCTTCATGGCGATGCCGATGGCGACCAACTGGTGGGCGGCTACGGCAATGACACGCTCGACGGCGGTACCGGCAATGATCTACTTCAGGGTGGTGCAGGGAGGGATACCTACCTCTTCAGTGAGGACAGCGGCCACGACGTCATCGAGGACGGGGATGCAGACAGCTTCATTCTACTCGCCGCCAATATAGATTTCGATCAAACCTACGTACAACGCATCAATGACGACGTCATCATCCGCATGTTCGGCAATGCCGATTGGTCATTGACACTTCGCGGCTACATGCAGTCGCCGCAGGGAGCGGGCGCGGACATCACCTTCCACGATGGTCGAGTGCTGACCCAGCAGTGGATCCGTGACGCGGTGATTCAGCCGACGTCTGGCGACGACTACCTCACCGGTTATGAGACACCTGACACACTCAGTGGCGGTCAAGGCAACGATTCCATATCGGGCATGGAAGGCGATGACATCCTGGACGGCGGGGAGGGTAATGACTGGCTGAGCGGCGGAACCGGGGATGACATCCTGCAAGGTGGTGCCGGTGATGACGTCCTCTTCGGAGAGGAAGGGAACAATCAGCTGTATGGCGGTGATGGCAATGACACGCTGGACTCCCGCCTGGGTAACGCGCTCATGGATGGCGGCGCTGGCGAGGACAATCTCAGCGGCCATGACGGTGACGACACCTACCTGTTCCAACGCGGTAACCAGATCGATTGGGTGCGCTATGGGACAACAGGTGGCACCGACACCCTCCGTTTGGGCCCTGACATCGCACTGGACGACCTGGAGTTCGTGCTGTCCACCAACATGTTCACCGGATTGTCCCTGAGTATCCGCATCAAGGGCACTGACGATGTGTTCAACGTCTACACCGCCCTCGATGTCACGGAGGCGTTTCCCACAAGCGTCGGGGAAATCGACCGCGTCGAGTTTGCCGATGGCACCGTCATGACCGCGGCTGACTTCTACGCCCACGTGGTTGCCCATGCGGTGCAGACCGGCGAGCCGGACCAGGCACGCGTGGGAAGTGCGGCTGCAGATGTGCTGACTGGCGGCGATGGCGGCGAGTTCATCTACGGCATGGGCGGTGATGACCTTATCACCGCAGGCGCAGGCAATGACAACGTCCGGGCAGGCCTGGGTGATGATGTGGTGCATGGCGGTGCCGGCGACGACGGACTGCGCGGCGGTGCCGGTGCCGACCAGTTGTATGGCGGACTGGGCAATGACACACTCATCGGTGGCTACGGTGACGACAGCTTCTACTACAACGCCGGCGACGGGCAGGACTCCATCATGGATGCGTGGGCGAATGGAACGCCCTACGACGACCTGGACGGCGGCGGCTTCGACCGGCTCTATCTTGGGGCGGGCCTGGACAGCGCGGGTGTAACCGTTACCCGGAACGGGGATAGCGGTTTGATGCTGCATTTCGCAGGCCGCCCAGATGACCGCGTGACGCTCGACAATCAGCTCTGGGGCGAGAACGAAATCAGCGCCAATGCCATTGAGGAAATCGTCTTCGCCGACGGCACAGTCTGGACCACCCAGGACCTGCTTGCGCGCGTTGACACCCCGCCGACGGTCAATCGTGTGCTTGCTCCCGTCGTCGCATTGGTCGGCAAGGCATTCAGCTATACCTTCCCCGCTGATCTGTTCAGCGACAACGGGCCTTTGACCTGGGAGGTTTCGAATTTCCCCGAATGGATGCAGTATGACCCGCAGACCCGCACGCTGACTGGCCAGACTCCCAACGATCTGACGGGGTACTACGGCGTTTCCATCGTTGCCACCGACAGCGTGGGTCAGCAGGGGTTCACCAGCATGCAGATCATGCCTGCCAGCCCGATCCTGGGCACTGCATCAAGCGAAGACCTTTTCGGAACCGCGTACTCCGACGCGATCTATGGCTACGCAGGCAATGACCGGATTGACGGCGGTGCCGGAGCCGACTTCATGTACGGCGGGAAGGGCAACGATGGCTACAGCGTTGACCACGCCAGCGATCAGGTCATCGAGCTGGCTGGAGAAGGTGTTGACAGTGTGTTCTCGACCGTAACGTACACGCTGGGTGAGAACGTTGAGAACCTGACCCTCAACGGATCCGGCACCATCAATGCCACCGGCAACGGTGACGACAATACGCTGCGAGGAAATGCGGCAGCCAATGTGCTGATGGGAATGGCCGGAGATGATGTTCTGGATGGCGCGGCAGGGGCAGATCGACTGTTCGGCGGGGATGGCAATGATGAGCTTACCGGCGGAACTGGCCTGGACTACCTGGAGGGTGGTGCGGGAGACGACGTCTACAATATGACGTCTGAAGCTGATGTCATCGTAGAGCTGGCAGGTGGTGGAATCGACCTCGTGCGAAGTTCAGCCAATAGTTTCACCCTGGGTGACCATCTGGAGAACCTGGAGGTGACTGGCTTTGGTTACGGCATTGGCAACGCGTTGAACAATACGCTTACCGGCAGCGCCAGCTCCAACTCACTCGAAGGGATGGATGGTAACGATGTGCTGGACGGCCGAGCTGGCCTTGACTATCTGTTGGGCGGGCTGGGAAGTGATCTCTACCTGATGGGGTACGGCTACGGCAGCGACGCCATTTCCGAAACCGCAAGCGAAGCAGGTGACCACGACGTGGCACGCTTCGTCAATGTTGCTCACAACCGCCTGTGGCTGTCCCGCGATGAGGGATCTGACGACCTTTCAATCGACATTCTCGGGACCGATGACAGCCTTCGAATCACGAACTGGTTCCTTGGCGAGCAGTACCGCGTTGAGACCTTTGAAGCGACGGGTGTGCAGCTGGCATCCAGCGATGTTGATGCATTGCTGTCGGCTATGCAGCAACTGGGCAAGACTGACCGCAGCGTGCTGACCAGTGTGCAGCTGTCAGCGTTGCGGCCTGCATTCGAGGCGGCGTGGCGAGCTGATGCTCCTGCAGGTGCACAGCGTAGTGCCAGCATGGCGTATGCCGGGGACAGCAATCAGGAGCTCTTGAGCCTGGTGTCAGCGATGAGCACCTCTATTTCCAATGGGTCTGCATCGATGCACGTCGGCCAGGATCTCAATCCGCAGGCATTGACTCACAGCAGCTTTGCCGCTGCCGCCGCATCGCACAGTCTGCGCGAAGACCGTCCCATGCTGTATCTGCTGTAACAGAAGTCCACCCGCCGGAATCTTCCCGGCGGGTGGGGCGTCTACGCACGCTCGCAAGCGCCGGTCTCCGCCCGGCAATCAATGCCCGCGCAGCACCGCAATGAATGCCCTCAACGGTACCGGCACCTGCCGCCAGCTGGCGTAGTAAAGACACAACCCATCAAAGGGCGGCGACCAGTCCTCCAGCACCACCACCAAGCGGCCGTCATCCAACGCTGCACGTGCAAATGGCTCAGGCACGAATGCGACGCCCAGCCCGTTTATCGCCGCATCCACCATCAACGCGCTGTCGTCCAGACTCAGCGAACCGGGCACATCGATCGCCACCTCATGCTGGCCCTTCAAAAACTCCCAGCGATAGCGCTTGCCACTGGGCAGGCGCTGCCGGATGCAACGATGCGCGTGCAGGTCATCCGGCGTCGCCAGGCGGCCCGCGCTTCCCAGATAGTCCGGCGATGCCACCGCAATGAACCGAATGGTCCCGCCAAACGGCACTGCCACCATGTCCTTCGGCACGGATTCGGCCAGCCGAACGCCGGCATCGAAGCCCTCGGCAATGATGTCCACCAGCCGGCCTTCGCTCACGATATCCAACGCCACATGAGGGTGCCGCTGCAGGAAGGTGGGCACCACGTGTTCCAGCAGCCAGCGCGCTGCACCCGCCCCGGCGTTGATGCGCAGGGTGCCGCTCACGGTGTCCTGCCCATGGCGCACATCGTCCAGGGTGGCGTCCAGTTCCTGCAGCAACGGATTCAGGCGCTGCAGCAGGGCCTCGCCCACCTCGGTGGTGGCCACGCTGCGGGTGGTTCGATGCAGCAGGCGCACCCCCAGGCGCTGCTCGAAAGCCCTCACCGCGTGGCTCAGTGACGACCGCGACACCCCCAGCTCATCCGCCGCCCGCTGGAAGCTTCGGTGCCGGGCAACGGCCGCGAAGGCTTTTAGATCCGAGAGACTGACGTCGGCCATTGGTGCAGATTCCTCACCAGCCCATGCTGATTGGTGCAGCTTATCACGCGGCTGTTGGGTGCTTACCCTGTGCGCATTCCAACCAAACGAGGTTTCCCCATGAAGACCTGGCTGATTACCGGCGCATCCTCTGGCCTGGGGCTGCAGATGACCCGCGTGCTGCTGGATCGTGGCGACCGGGTGGTCGCGACCGGCCGCCGCACCGAACCCTTCGCACACCTCGAACAGGCACACGGTGATCGCCTGAAGGTGGCGCGGTTCGACATCACCGATACGGCCGCACTGCGCTCGGCGGTGGACGGTGCCTTCGCAGCGTTTGGCCGAATCGATGTGGTGGTCAGCAACGCCGGCTACGGCTTGTTTGGTGCTGCCGAGGAAGTGAGCGACGCGCAGATTGAACGGCAGCTCGCCACCAACCTGACCGGCTCGATCCAACTGGTGCGCGCGGTGCTGCCGCACCTGCGCGCCCAGGGCGGCGGCCGCATCCTGCAGGTCTCCTCGGAGGGCGGGCAGGTGGCCTACGCGAACTTCAGCCTGTACCACGCCAGCAAATGGGGCATCGAGGGCTTCCTCGAGTCCGTGGCACAGGAGGTACTGCCGTTCGGGATCGAGGTGCTGATTGCCGAACCCGGCCCGACCGCTACCGGCTTCGCCGCCGGGCTCGACCACGGCACCGTCATGGAAGTGTACGACGCCACACCGGCGGGCGACGTACGGCGCGGCGTGGCGGACGGCAGCTTTGCGATCAGGGGCGATGCCGAGCGGACGGTTGCGGCAATGATTGCCTATGCAGAGGAAGCGGCACCGCGCCGGCGATTGGCGTTGGGGAGTGCGGCTTTCGAGAACATTGACCGTTCACTGCGAGCCCGGACGGAGGAGCTTCATGCCGGGAAGCGTGTGGCCTACTCGGCGGACAAGCAGTAGGGGCCTAAGGCGGGGTGACTCAGCCGGATTCACCTTCCGCATTCGCTGCCAATCTAAGCAGCTTCCCATCAGCTCCGTCTGTCAGTACGTAAATCGAACCATCCGCCGCCACTTTAACGTCACGAATGCGCTCGCCCAGCTCGCCGAGTACCAGCTCCTGACGCACGACGCGATCGCGGTCACGGACGAGGCGGCGGATGCCTCGCTCCCGCAACGCGGGCACCAGGAAGTCTCCCTGCCAGCCTTTGAACAGGTCGCCTTGATACACCGCCAAGCCTGAGGGGGCGATAGAAGGGGACCAGACCAGATCCGGATCCTCGAATCCATCGCGTCGGGTGAACGGACTCACTCGAGCAAACGGATAGTCGATGCCCTGGCTGACGATAGGCCAGCCGTAGTTGCCGCCCGGCCGCAGCCGGTTGAGCTCATCGCCACCGCGAGGTCCGTGCTCGCTGACATAGACAGCGCCGGTGGCCGGGTCGCGCACGATGCCCTGCGGATTGCGGTGGCCGGACGTGTAAACCACCGCGCCGCTGGCTCCTGGGGCGAGACCGATCCGCATCACTTTGCCCAGCGAATTCTCCGGGTTCTGCGCTTCCTCCCGGCGTGCACTGCCGTCGCCCACGGTCATCAGCAAGGTGTCCGCATCCACGAACGCCAGACGACCGCCATTGTTGCCATCGCTGCGCTTGGGCGTGGTTTCAAACAGAATCTTGACCTGTTCTACAGACCATTCACCTGCCACCTCGGTCATTACGCCGCGAATCAACAACACGCCTGCACCACGCGTGTCACGGTAACCCTGCGTCAAGTAGACGTATCGATCATTCTGAAAGCCCGGAGAAGGTGCGACCTCCATCAGCCCGATCACGCGCTCCCGCTGATACGGCGCGGGAATCCTAATGGTGTTGACCTCCTTCATCACGCCTGCGCGATCGATGAGCTTCACCCGACCCGTCATTTCAGTGACGAGCCAGCGGCCATCGGGCAGCTCCGCCAGCGACCACGGCCATTGCAGGCCCTTGGCAACCGTCGTGACCTCGTAGCCTGTTGCCGCCACCGGCTTCGACTGCTGCGATATCGGGCGCATCAGCAGGAAGGATGCCACCGGCAGCAGTAGTGCAAGCCCAGGCAGCACATACGCCGCGGCCCACACGAAGGGCGCGCGCCCCACCCGGGAGGAGAGCTTGCAGCTGATGTAGCCACCCACCAGGCCACACAGGCTCATCAAGCCCAGCCCGGAAAGCTCCCGGGTAGCCGCAATCGCCGGCATCGGAATCACGCTGCGCAGCAGGGCCAGCACAATCGCCAACCCGAGCACGCCGGCCAGCAGGGCGCAGGGCAGGGCACCCAGCCGCAAGCGCCGCAGGCCGACCTGCAGTGCCAGGGCAAGCACACCGCCCGCCAATGCAAAGCCGAACATCACCGGCCCAAAGCGCGCCAGGTCTTCTGCCGTCACCGCAGCGCGCTCGCCCCAGCTGACCGGAACTCCCATCTGCGCAATCGAATACAGATTGATTTGAGTCTGCATCACGCTGGCCGCCACGGCCGTCGCAAGTGCAGCAACGAGGAGGAAGGAGACGTATCGCAACCAAGGGAGCATAGAGTAGTAGCAGGGCAGGCCGAAGTCCCACTGTAGCAATGATCGTACGCACGCCGCCGCTCACAGTGAAACCTGGGTGAGATGCGATTGCGGAGAATTCACGACCCGGGAACCGGGCTGGGTCAATCATCGAGACGCTTGATGATCCCATGTCGTAGCCCATCCCCACGTAACTGCAAGGTCCCCGCATGTCAAAGAAGCAGCTCACCACAATCAACCCACTGACCGAGGAAGTGCTGGCCACGTATGACTACATGTCCGACGACCAAGCCGCCGCCGTGGTCAAGTCCAGCCACGACGCTTATCTACAATGGCGTCTGCGCAGCCTGGATGAGCGGGCCGAGGTGATCGCCGCCATTGCCCAGGCGCTGCGCGATCGAAAGGAAGAGCTTGCCCAGCTGATGACCAACGAGGTCGGCAAGCTGATCAAGGACAGTCGCACCGAAGTGGACCTGTGCGCCGGCATCTGTGACTACACCGCCCAGCAGGGGCCCAAGGTGCTGGCCGATGAGGAACGCAAGGTCGACGGGGCTACCGGCATCGTCACCCATTCGCCGATAGGCGTGGTGTACGGCATCCAGCCATGGAACTTTCCCGCCTACCAGGCCATTCGTTACTCCATCGCCAGCCTGATGGCCGGCAACGGCGTGCTGCTCAAGCATGCTGAAAGCTGCACCGGAAGCGGCCTGCTGCTGCGTGATATCTATGAAAGCGCCGGGCTGCCCAAGGGGCTGTTCGGGGTGTTGCTGATCAGCCACGACCAGTCAAACGCCATCGTGGAGAATGATCTGGTCCGTGCAGTGACCCTGACCGGCAGCGAGGCCGCCGGGCGCACGGTCGCAGCCAAGGCCGCCGAAGCGTTGAAGAAGACCGTGCTGGAGTTGGGCTCCAACGATGCCTACCTGGTTCTGGACGATGCCGACCTGGAGCTCGCCGTGGACACCTGCGTGAAGGGTCGTCTGTTCAACAACGGCCAGACCTGCGTCAACGCCAAGCGCTTTGTCGTCACTGAAAAGAACTATGACGCCTTCGTCAGTGCGTATGTAAGCAAATTCGAGGCGATCAAACTCGGCGACCCCAACGCCGCTGACACCCAGCTCGGCCCCATGGTTTCCAAGGCGCAGCGCGACAAACTGCATGAGCAGGTGACCACCAGCGTTTCACAGGGTGCCCGCCTGCTGGCAGGTGGCGAGGTCCCGGATCGCAGCGGTTGGTTCTACCCCGCCACGGTGCTGGCCGATGTCGCACCCGGACAGGTGGCCTACGCGGATGAGCTGTTCGGACCCGCTGCGGCCATCATCCGCGCCAAGGATGACGAAGATGCCATGCGCATCGCCAACGACAGCCGCTATGGCCTGGGCGGCGGCATCTTCAGCCGCAATGTGCAGCGCGCCCGCGAACTGGCCAGCAAGTACTTCGACACTGGCATGGTCTGCATCAACAGCTTCGACGTCGCATCGCCGAGCATGCCTTTCGGCGGGGTGAAGGCCTCCGGCTACGGCCGTGAGCACGGGCCGGAGGGATTGAAGGAGTTCGTGAACGTGAAGTCGATCAAGATTCCGGCGGAAAGTTGACGCCCGGGCCAGCTCAGCTCTTGATGAACGCGAGCAGGTCCGCATTGATCACGTCCGCATGCGTCATGCACATGCCATGCGGGTAGCCCGGGTAGATCTTCAACTTTGCGTTCTTCAGGAGCTTGGCCGAAAGCGGTGCGGAGTTGCCGATCGGGACAACCTGGTCGTCCTCGCCGTGCATGACGAAGGCCGGCACGGTCACTGATTTCAGGTCTTCAGTGAAGTCCGTTTCCGAAAATGCCTTGATTCCGTCGTAATGCGCCTTGGCCCCGCCGGCCATGCCCTGGCGCCACCAGTTCTGCACTACGCCCGGAATGGTCTTCGCACCCGGACGATTGAAGCCGTAGAACGGCCCAGCCGGAAGGTCCACGTAGTACTGTGCGCGGTTGGCGGCCAAGTCACGCCGGAAGCCGTCGAACACCTCCATCGGCAGCCCGCCGGGATAAGCGGCGCTCTTCAGCATCGTGGGGGGAACGGCACCGATCAGCACCAGTTTTGCCACACGCCCCTGCTTCTGTCCGTGACGTGCGACATAGTGAAGCGCCTCGCCGCCACCCGTGGAATGGCCGACGTGGATTGCATTGCGAAGATCAAGGTGTTCCACCACCGCTAACGCATCATCGGCGTAATGGTCCATGTCATGGCCCTCATTCACCTGCGAGGATCGCCCATGACCGCGGCGATCATGGGCGATGACCCTGTAACCGTGGCTGATGAAGAACAGCATCTGGGTGTCCCATTCGTCACTGCTCAGTGGCCAGCCGTGATGGAATACGATCGGCTGGCCCGAACGCGGGCCCCAGTCCTTATAGAAAATTGCCACACCATCTTTGGTTTTTACACTTGACATCGCAGCGTCTCCAAACGTGGGGGAGGGGGTGCCGGGGGAGGCAGGCAGAGAGAACGGCAGTGCGCCGGCCACCATCAGGCTGGCAACGCCAACGCCGAGCGCGAGCACGTCGCGGCGGCCGGGATTGCCGAGTGCGAGATCATCAACATCGCTCATTGCAGGGGCCTTGTTCGTGGTGACAGGGCAACTATCCGCCGCATGCCGAAGCGGGAATAGGAATTGTTTGCGCGAACCGTCTGTGCCCTTGCGGCCCAAATGATGGGGTTGCCCCCCCTCCGAACGAGATGCCTGCAGTAATGCCATCGGGGGATTCGCCATCGTTGCCGTAACGCCATCCTGAGCACGCAGTCCATCGCGCCCCCTGTCCAACGCCTGGGAATAGCCCATGTCCAGCAGTCTGGAACTCAGCCACAGCTTGCCGGTACCGGAACCGGCAGTGGCAGCGCGCACCGCGCCAGGATTAAGGAGGGGGGCGCTTGCGCGGGCCCAGCACTACATTGATGACCATCTCTTCGTGCCGTTGCGCCTTGACGACGTCGCCCAGGCAGCCTGTGTAAGTCGTTATCACTTTTCGCGTTGTTTCACGATGTCGATGGGCATGTCGTTCGTGGAATACGTGGCGCGTCGGCGCATAGATGCCGCCTGTTCCGCTTTGGAGCGGAATCCGGCGCTGCAACTCGCGGGTCTCGCCACCGAGCTTGGGTTCTGCGACCAGGCCCACTTCAACAAAGTGTTCCGGCGGATTTCTGGTACGACGCCGCGACGGTACGCGCTCAGGCTTTCGAGCCTGGCTCCCTGTGGTACAGCGTCCGCATGTGCCCGCCCCTGAGGATAAGATGATGAACAGAAAGCGAGTTGTAGTCATTGGTGGCACCGGCCTGATTGGATCCAGACTGGTTCGCATCCTGCAGGCAGCAGGCCACGACCCGGTGGTCGCCGCTCTCGAAACGGGTGTCAACATAGTGTCCGGCGATGGGTTGACGACCGTGATGCGCGGTGCCGACGCAGTCGTGGACGTGTCCAATGCCCCGTCGTTCGAGAACAACGCCGTACGGGAATTCTTTGAGACGTCAGGCAGGAACATCGCGCGTGCTGAAGCACAAGCGGGCGTCAGGCATCACGTGTTGCTTTCGATCGTGGGCTCGGACCGGATGCCGGAGAACGGATACTTCAACGCCAAGGCTGTACAGGAGGGTGTTGCAAGAAAGAGCGGCATTCCTTTCAGCATTGTCAGGTCGACGCAGTTCTTTGAGTTCCTGGGCGGCATCGCAGATGGAAGTACTGTGGACGGTGTTGTGCGCCTGTCTGGTGGAATGTTCCAGCCCATCGCGGCAGACGACGTGGCCGCAGCCCTGGCCGACGTGGCGGTTGGCGGTGCCATGCAGGGCACCGTGGAGATCGCCGGTCCTGAGCGGCAGCCATTTGATGTGTACATCCGCCGCTACCTGCAGGCGGCCGGTGACCCACGACCTGTGGAGCGCGACCCTGCTGCACGCTACTTCGGCGGCACGGTGCTGGTCGACTCGCTGGTTCCACTGGCGCAAGCACGACTGGGCGAGGTGAATCTGGAAAGTTGGCTCAATCGCCGCGTGGCGGCCCGAACTGAAACGGTGACTTCATGATAATGCCTGCCAACCTTCGGCACGACGTGAGTGCCAACGCGAGCAAGACAGAGCCGGCCAGATGCCGACACCGTCAACTTCTACAAGAACCTGTGCATCGCAGGAGGAAGCCTGCTGCTGCTCGCAACCGGACCGGGGCGGTATGCCTTGGATGCCAGGCGCCGGCCCACCTGACCCCATCACAGGTCGATGATGCCGCGCCTTGCCGCCACGGTAACGGCATGGGTGCGGTCGGCCACGCCCAGCTTGGCAAATATGTTCTTCAGATGTCCCTTGACCGTTGCCTCGGTCAGATTCAGCTCTGAACCAATCTGCTTGTTGGCCTTCCCGTTGGCAACGAGTCTCAGGATGGCCACTTCCCGATCGGTCAGCATGCCTTCCCCTACATGCAGCGCAATCTCATCAGCGACATCTCTATGCACATGTCGCTTGCCGCGAAACACGTTCAGCACCGCATCCGCAAGTTCCGTACGCAAGCCACTCTTGAGCAGGTAGCCCATCGCGCCGGCCTTGAGTGCGGCGACGGCTGAAGCATCGCCTTGGTAGGTGGTCAACACGATGATCCGCGCATCGGGAAACTCCGCTCGAATCGCAATGATCGCATCCAGCCCGTTGGCACCCGGCATCTGAAGGTCCATCAATACTACATCCGGCCTTAGCGACCTGAACTGCTCAAGGGCGTCATTGCCGTTGTCGGCCTCGCCAACAATGGTGATATCGGTGCGGTCCTCAAACAGGGCGCACACGCCGGCACGAAGTACCGGGTGGTCATCCACCACCAGCACGCGTACGTTGTTCTCAGTCATTCGATCCTCTCCCAAAGAGTCTTTTCCACCAGGCCGCCCTGCGTTCGTGGCGTTCGCCGTAGGCGACCTTCCCTGGCAGCAGCAGGGTCAACTCGACACCATCTCCCCGCACGCTGATGATGTTGAGGCTTCCGCCAATGTGTTCCGCGCGCTCACGCATGCCGACCAGTCCGAAGTGCCCCGCCTTCCTGCCGTGCTCAAGCACGTCCTCAGGAATTCCGACGCCATCGTCGCGCACCCTGACCGCAAGATGGCGGGACCCATAGTCAATGGCGATCTCCACAGCACTGGCGTGGGCGTGGTGCGCGATGTTCAGCAGGCTTTCCTTGACGATCTTGGTGATCTCCTCAGCCACCAATGGATGCAGCCGGCGAGGCTGGCCCTCAATCAGGATGCGAACCGATACCGGCGGCGAGAACGTGGTGTCAGCAGCAATGCGTTTGAGCGTCGTGAGCAGGTCCTCGCCTTCGTCTGCTCCCCTCAGGTCATGGACGCTGTTTCGCGCTTCGGTCACGACGGCATCGGCTGCCACAAGGGCGGAGTCCAGCTTGCGGGCAACCGGCGTATCTCTGGGCATCGTATTGGCCACCGCCTGGAAGCGCAGCACGAGGCCCATCACACCCTGCAACAGCGTGTCATGAAGTTCACGCGCAATTCGCTCCCGCTCGGCATTGCGTTCCTCAAGCCGCGTCCGGATCTGGTTCGACGTCTGCCTGATGTGCAGACGATGAAGCGCGAACAGCACCAGAAGTGTCGCAACAATGCAAAGCAACGGAAACCAGCCGGTCTGGAAGAACGTCTTGGGAATGTGGAAGTCCAGCGATGCCGACGCCGGGGCCCAGACGCCATCGCTGTTGGCGGCCATGAGCTCGAATCGATAGTTGCCCGGTGTCAGGTTGGTATAGAACGCCTGGCGTCGCTGCCCTGGATGCACCCAGTCCTGATCGAAGCCCTGCAGGCGGTATTTCACCTGGGCACGCTGCTGGTCGGCAAAGGTCAGTGCCGCGTAGTCAATCTCAAGTCTTTTCGTGGCGGCGGGGAGCTTGATGTTGACGGGGTCGCGATGCACCTGCACGCCATGTCTCAAGGCGGTGACCCGAACCCCGGGAGCGACGCTGTTCTTCTCCACCACAGCAGGATCCAGCCATAGCGTGCCGGTCTGGGTGGCAATCCAAAGCCGGCCGTCACCGCCCATCACCAAGGCGCGCTGTGAATGCGAATGGGCGCGGCTTGCCAGCCCGTCGCCGCGGCCAAGTGAAAACCGCGACAGGTCGAGCGTTCCCTTTGCGAAGGCGTGTTCGAGATCCTGGCGGGACACCTTCGCCAGCATGCGCGGATAGGCCAGCCACAGGTCTCCGGTGGGCGTCTGGACCAGCCCGTTGATGCGGCTGGCGGGAGTTATGTCGGGGGCCCACGCGGTGACACCTCCGGCGTCATCCAGGCGCGTCAGCCCGAAGGCACCTGCTGCATACAGGTGTCCTTGCGTTGTCTGCAGCGTGAGCACCTTTGGCGGGCTGCCGCCAAAATGCAGGGGCGTCGTTGACAGACGGCCTGCCTGCCAGCGCATCAGTCGATCACCGGACTGAAATGCAATACCGCCGTCAGGGGTGGTCGTCAGCGTCGTCGGGTAGTTCGCCGCATTGCTGCCCCCGTCAAACACCTTCTGCCATTGTCCATTGCGCAGTACATGCAGGCCGCCCCCGGCCGCTGACATCCAGAATCCGCCCTCGGCATCGAAGGCGCAGTCATAGGCGATGTTGTGCCGGGCCTGCAGATCAGGACGTTGCAGCCTTCGCAGGGGAGCCTGGGCTGTCCATACAAGCACCTCCTTGCGCAGTACGACCCAGAGGTTGCCGTGTGCTGATTCGCACAGCGCCTCAGGCTCGACGATGTTCTCAATAATGGGCTCGGGGACCCCTTGCCTGCGCACGCGGAAGACGGTGTTCGCCTGGCCGATGTACACAGTTCCATCCTGGCCTGCGAGCAGCTTGTCCCCAAAACGGGCAGGGGATGTCAACGAGGGCTCATGGACGAATGCCGCTTCCCTGAGTCGATCCAGTCCGCCTTCCGTGCCAATCCAGAGATTGCCTTCCCGATCTTCGAAGATGCCGTGCACGATGTCCGAAGACAACCCATCTTTGCTGGTGAAAGCGTCCGCGGGGGGCTGCAGGGACGGCGCGTTGCTCACCGTTTGATAGCGGCGCAAGCCCTGGTAACGCGTGGCCACCCAAAGGTTCCCTTTCCGGTCGAACACCGCCATGCCACGGATATCGAGCTCCGCAGTGGGGTAGCGCGCGGAAGAGGATGCGGCGGTGTTGCGGCCGGAAACTGCTGGCAGGGCATAGGTTCCCGCACTGTCGGACGCCCAGATGTTGCCCTTCACATCGCGTGAGAGGCGGGTCGGCGAGCCGGTATGCAGTATGTTGAAACGCTCCTCGCCGGGCCGCAGCCAGGCAGCCCCTTCAGTGCCGGATACCCACAGGGTACCGTCACCTGCGACCAGTACATGCGACGCGTTGCTCTCTGGCAGACCATCGCGCGCATCGAACACCCGCACTGCGCCGTGCTTCAGGCGAACAATCTGCGCATTGTAGTTGGCCGTCAATGCCCACACGGCACCATCCTCGCCCTCGGCCATGCTGACCACCCGGTCCGGGGCCGGTGGTCCCTCCATCAGACGAAGTGCGCCGTTGCGGTACACGCCGAACCGATGCGAGCTTTCAAAGCTGACCCAGATGTCGCCGGACCGGGTGGCCAGCAGGGCACTGGGAGCATCGTTCTTCAGGGGAACCTCGGCGTCGATGCGCTCGAACCGGATGCCGTCGAAACGATACAACCCATCGCCCGTTGCCAGCCAGATGAACCCGTCTCGTCCCTGCGCTATTGAAACCACTGGCACCGGAGCATCATTGCCCTCCAGCCACCGCTGGTGCACGTAACGACTCATGCCGGCAACCTGGCCGGCATGGGCACAGGCAGACCCCAGCAGAAGAAAACCGAGTGTTAGACGCAATGGGAGCCACATTGATCGGATCATACCCCCCGTTCAGATAGGCTGGCACCCTTCTTTCGAGTCTTGCTGCACCTGCCTTTCGGGCTATCGTGGCGCATGACTGGATACGTTTACAGATTCCCTGGCGGTACTGCAGCCGTCGGCCTTGTGTTCCTGCGCCTGGCGGGCGCTTTTGCACTCATCAGCATGGTGCTGGCGATGCCGGTGTCCGGCGCGGCCGCAGCGCTGGCGTGCATCCTCGCAACCCTGACCGCATTCGCCCTTCTGGTCGGTCTGGTCACCACTGTTGCAGCGCTTGTTGCGTCCGGGCTCGCACTTCTTTCGCTGTTGCGGCTTCCACTCACTGACGTCTGGGCTGTACACCTGTGTGTGTTCATCGCCCTTGCTTTGCTGGGGCCAGGTGCGCTCTCGCTGGATGCCCGGCTACATGGCAGGCGCGTGGTGCACCTCCAGGCAAGGGCACCAGACGACGAGTAACCTGCCTGCGTGGAACTGCGTGTGCAGCGTCAGTCCAGTTCGAGGTGCAGCGTCTCCACGCTGTTGAGCTCTGGACCGCCACCCCGGTTGGCACTGCCCGCCGCGACGACCACGGATTCGCCGTGGCGTCCGGCCTGGAAGCCATGACGGCCTTGCTTCAGCGGCGGCAGGGCGGTCCAGGTGCCAGCTGCGAGGTCGAGCGCTTCCACTTCATCGTGCGCCTCGGTCTGGCTGCCGCTTTCGCCGCCCAGCACGATCACCTTGCCCGAAAGCGCCACCGACGAGGTGCCGGCGCGCGGGGTCGGAATGGGTGAGGGCAGGGTGCGCCAGGTATTGCTCGCTATATCGTAGACATCCACCGGCTTCACCGTTCTGGAGAACGACTCACCGGTGTTGTGGGAGGATTCGCGGCCAGCCGCCGCATAGACGCGACCGTTGAGCGCCACTGCGTGAAAGTG
The DNA here is from genome assembly GCA_002387845.1 of Stenotrophomonas maltophilia. Classification (GTDB taxonomy): domain Bacteria; phylum Pseudomonadota; class Gammaproteobacteria; order Xanthomonadales; family Xanthomonadaceae; genus Stenotrophomonas; species Stenotrophomonas maltophilia_AG. Next base: position 109,000 of record DGLB01000034.1, read on the forward strand.
ATCGCGCGCATTGGGGGCGTCGGCCAGCGCGGTCCATTCACCGGTCGCGATGTTGAACGCATCCGTCCAACGGACATAGCCGTTGTTGTGGCCCTTGGCGTTGCCGCCAACCACATAGGCCACGTCGCCCGCAATGGCCACACCGGCGGCCCCACGGCGGCGCGCTTCCGGAATGGATGCGCCGGTTGTCCAGCGATCCACCTTCGGGTCATAGATCAGCACGTTGGCAAGCGGCGTCTCATCGGGGAAGCCGCCGGTGAAGCCGGTGATGATCAGCAACTTGCCTGCATGGGCGACCGCCTGCGCGTGATGCACCTCAAGCGGCGGCGTCGCCAGCGTGTTCCATTCACGCGTCTTCAGATCCAGCGCCTGCAACGCGCGATCACCACGCCCCCCGACCACGTAAAGGTGATCGCCGATGACAACGCCTGAGCTTTCGTGTCGCTCCTGGGCGCTGCCGGTGGTTTTCAGCGTTTGCCAACCAGAGGCGGTCGTCTGGGTGTTGCTTGCCGATGCAACGCCTGCAGCGGCAGCGAGCGCCAGCGCGACAGCCATGGCGGCGTAAGGGAAACGGCGGTGCCGGAAGAGCTCGTGGGTGGGGTGCGTCATGCTGAAGTCTCCTGCGGGGCGGGGGTAATAGCTGCATCATCGCCCATGGCGACGCAATGTGTCGTCATTGGCAGTTAACACGCTGCCTGCCGGTCATCGGCCGGAACCTGTGATAACGTCCGTAACTATTCCGGCCGGCAGGCCCGAACACGGAAGATGGAAGAGGAACCTCCATGCGCAGACTCCCGATGCAAATGGCCGCGGCTACCAGTCTCGCCTTGGCCGCCTGCGCTACCAGCGGGGGCACCGCGCCCGCAACGACACAGATCCAGGAGAGTGCGCCCATGGAAAACGCGCGATACACCCATCCGGAAACGCCGGTGCTGACGAGCGGAGAACTGGCCCCGGCCGGTGATCCAGCGAAGGCGGCGGAGATGAACTACAAGCAGCCATCCTGGCCTTTGCGCTTTGAGGAACATGGGTTCAGTGCCCGGTGCTATGACACGCAGAGCTGCAAAGTTGTCTATGCCGATGTGCACCACGGCGACCCGAAACCATCACCGCCTGCTTCCACCTATGGGTTGGGCTATCTGGACAAGTGGACCAGTGGCCATGGGGGAATCCGGAACTTCCCGCCGCCAGCCAAGGTGACCTGGACGTCCAAAGACGGAAGCGAGCACGAAGCAGAGATCGATATCGGCACGCTGTTTGAGGATCAGTTGATTCGACATTTCGTGCCGAGGGAAGAGCTCAAGGATGTCCCCGGCGGCAGGATTCCCGTTGATCCAGACATCCTTCTTGAGGTCAATGACAGGATCATTCGCGTGTACATGAGGGCTTACGTGCCCACGAAGCACCTGCAGGTTCCCGGCAACAAACATAGCGCACGGCGCGACGATCTGGTGCTGGTCAAGACCTACACCTACTGAGCAAAAGGAGCTTTGCCATGGGAAATGTTGGAGCAGGCACAGGCAGCCGTCCGGTCACTGCAGATGACCTGAACAAGGAGCTGGAGCTGCGTCAGCAGCTTGGCGAGCTCTCCGTCCCCATCCTTCAGCGCCGCGACAACCCGCATCAACATCTGTTCTTCGCATTTCTGGATGGGACCGGCCAGGACCTGAATAATCCCAAGCTGGGCGAGCCCACCACCATTGGTCTGGCGTTCCAACAGGCAGAACGCCTCGAACGCGATCCCGAAAGCCGTCTTGGCGCTCACTACTCCAAAGGTATCGGGACACAGTCCAATGCGATCGGGCGTGCAATCGACGGCGCTTTCGCACACTCATACCGCGATGGAATCGAGAAGGCCTACCTTGCGCTGGCAAACAAGAGCGCAGTTTGGATGAGGGACGATCCAGAGGCTGAAATAAGCGTGGTCGGTGCCGGTTACAGCCGTGGTGCCGTTCAGACGCCCGGCCTGCTGCGCCTTGTCGACAAGTATGGCATCGCGAACCCAGACAGCCTGGAATTTGGCTCTGACAGGGACGGAAACATCACTGTAGCGTCAGAGTTGCCGCCGTTGGTCGCGCCAGGGAAAGTCGCACAAGCCGCACTGCTGCTCGACCCCGTCGCCACTAAAATGCCGACGAACTACGACGCGCGCCTTCCGCCCAGCGTCATCTCCCGCGTCTCGATTCTCGCCGCTGATGAGCGGCGCGAACTGTTCCCGCACCAGACCATCAACGATCCGGGCATCACGCCCGATCGGCTCGCGATCAACGTCGCGGCACCGGGCGGTCACTCCAACGTGGGCGGTGGCAACAGGGAGCCCGGGCTGGAGATCCTTACCGGCAACGCCGCCTTCGACTACCTCAATCAGCTGAGCGACCGCCCGCTCTTCGAGAAGCGCCAGGTGCCCACGGACCTTGCGTCCATCACCGTCTATCAGGCCGGCGGTGCCACCGCCGTGTTTGGCTTGAAGCTGGAAAACGATGGCCAGCGCAACCTGCGCGATGAACTGGCCAGCTGCAAGATCGTCGACCCCTGCCGTGATTCCGAGCCGGTCGATCAAAGGCTGGCGTCGCAGTTCGAGTACCGTTCCATTCCGGTGGATGCGATCGAGCAAGCTCAGATACAGGCGCTGGTCCAGCAGGCGGCGCAGCGCGACATGGTCAGGACCGAGCCGCCGCACCCTGGCCCGGACTCGCCCGATCACCCCAGCCATCCGTCGCTGCTGCGCATCCGCGAAGGTGCCCAGGCCGCCGAGCGAAGTGGACAGATCAGTTTTGCAACCGATACCGAACGTGAGCAGTTCAGCCGCTCCGCATTGGCCAGCATGAAAGACAGTCGCGACATATCCCAGGTAGACGCTGTGGTCATCGGCACAAAGGGTTATGCATTCCTAGTTGAGAACGGCAGCAATGCGCACGATCAGCGCCGGATTCCGTTCGACATCGAGCAGGCCAAGCACACGCCCGTGGCCGTTTCAGACCAGAAGCTGGAAAGGGCCGGCCAGGAGGCCGACCAGCAACAGGGGCTGCTGCGGCAGCAGGCGCAATCCAGGGAGCCCGTAGAGCCTGCGATGGGCGGGATGTCGCGTTAGTCGGGGGCAGCGGTGTAACTCACAACGCAGCCTTGAAAAGCGCTTCAGCCTGCCGGATCGCCGTCTCATGCGTCACGGCCCTGTCCGCACGGCCCTCACACAACGGTCCTACACGCTGCCGGCCGAGATCGGTGCACACTGACAGGAAATCGTAGTGACCCACGTCAGGCAGCACTTCCAGCCGTGCCTTGGCGTTTGCAGCAGCAATCACCCGACTGTTGGTAGCCGGTGAGGCCACCGTATCCGCTTCGCCCACGAGGACCGACACCGGCACCTTCACCTTCGCCAGCGCCGCAGGGTCGAAGGCCTGCACAACGGCCGGTGCCATCAGGAACACGGCGCGCACCTTCGTAATGCGGCGATCCTCCCCGGCCTTGGCCACCCACGGTGCCATCTGTGGCGCGGCCGCCAGCGCCATCCGCCGCTCGAAGGTGAACTCAGGGTTCTCCAGCTGCGGCGCACAGACACCATCCTTGGGGTTGGCCTTGCAGAAGGCCACCAACCGCTCCATGTCCGGTTGGGCACCGGCCGCTACCAGGGCCGTGTAGCCCCCTGCGGAGTAGCCCGCCAGCCCCAGCCGCTCGCCATCCACATGGGCGGACAACCGAGGGTCTGCCTGCACCGCCGCCCAGGCCGCTGCCAGGTCATCAACACGGTTCCACATCAGGATGCTGCCGGCCGCTGTCATCGCATCGATGCCGTTGTTACCCGGGTGGTCCACCGCCACCACCACATAACCAGCTCGCGCCAGGGCAGTACCGAACCAGCCCATCATCCGCGCCGTGCCGCCATTGCCGTGCGACAGCAGCAGCACCGGCCAGCGCCCCGTGGCAACCGGTGCATCCGCGGCCGACGATCCCACCTCGAACAGCGGGCTCCCCGGCGGCCCGATCGTAATGGGCTGTTCCTTCGCTCCGGACTGCGCCGGATACCACACCGTAAACCGTACCTGGTCACTGCGCTCGGCGTCACGAATCGCCGCACTCGCCGTATGCGCCACCCCATGCATCTCGCCAACCGCGCCAACGTCGGAACCCACACGAACGCCTGACATCTCGGAATCCCCGCCAATGTCTGACACCACATGACCCGTAGAGCCGGGCTCTGCCCGGCTGCTCTTCGCCTCGACAATCGGCCCCACCAAACAACCCAACACCGCAAGAACTGCCGCAATCATTCGCACAACACACCCTCCCCGAATCAATTCGAATCACCCAAAGGCAACCAGATCTCAACACCACCGTTTCCGCTGCGATCATCAAACCGCGCGTCATACCGCTCAAAGTCCGGCGCATCGACCAACGCCAACCCAGACCCCGGCAGATAGTCATTCAACAACCAGAACCACGTCTCCCGAATGGCCGAGATGTGCCCCGCATGCCAAGCCACCAGATACTCGCCGCCTGGAACGGACACAGCCGCCCAGGTGGCAGGCACCGCCGCAGTGGCCCCGATCTCCATCCCGGCAATGTAATCAAACGCTCCCTCGCCATCGCGGTTGCAGCACACCCCATAAGCAACGTCGCGCCCCAGCTCTCGGGTCAGGGCCAGCTGCTGCCACTGCGATGGAATCGAAGCCACCGTGGCAGCCGTATGCCGGGCGCATACGCCCGCCACCCGGAACCCTTCCACCCGGCGGCGTACCGGTTCCACCTCGCAGGGCAGTGCAGGGGCATCCAACCGGATCGCCTCCACCAGCGCCAGCCCCTCCAGCCCGCTGCGTCGCACCTGCTCGGGAGCCTGCTTGAACTGCTCGGTAAAGGCGTGGGTAAAGGCCGCATGCGAGGCGTAGCCCGCCGCCAGCGCCACGTCCAGGATGGACGAGCCACCGCTGGCCAGGGTGCGTGCCGCCTCGGTCAGCCGGCGCGCCCGCAGGTACCGTGCCATCGAGGTGCCGGTGCTGACCTGGAACAGCCGCGAGAGATGGAACGGCGAAAGCTCCACGGCCGCCGCAATGTCGGCCAGTGACGGATTCTCGGCAAAGTGGCTTTCGATGTACCAAAGCGCCTTGCGTGCCGCACCCATGCCGCCTGCTCCGTGTCCATGACTGGACGGCAGCGTACCGCAGGGGCGGGGAGGGCGCTTGCGGGATCTTGCTGCGTCTTCACCCGGCCCGGACAGGCAACTTCCTAGTGTTCACCCAGCCATCCACTTTGAGGATCCGTCCATGGGCATGAGTCTTCTGTTTGCTGCTGTCGGCGCGCCTGGGTCCTTCTGGAATTCACCCGACAACGTAGCGGCGTTGGTATGGCTGGGCTTCGGCGTTGCCGCCATCGCACTGGGGCTGGGCCTGGCGAAGGTGTTCCACCGTTTCAATGGCGTCGCGTGGGCAATGCTGGGTGCCGGCGCACTGATCAGCCTGTACGGCCTGTGGTTGATGCTGTCCTGATCCAAGTGCCGGGCTAGCCCCAGGTAGAGCCGGGCTTGCCCGGCTGGCTCCACGTAGAGCCGGGCTTGCCCGGCTAGCGGGGCAAGCCCCGCTCTACGCGGTGCGCATGACGTTGGTTCCCAGCGCCTTCCGCGCCGGAAACGACACAAGCGGCTACCCTGTCACAGCGTGTACTGCTTGCTGCACCGCGAAACGGAAAACGTGATGCAAGCCCCCATGAATAGCGCCGTTTTGATCGCGTTTGGCGGATATGGATTGTTTGCGACAACGCCTCACTTGCTGTCCGCGAGCGACTGAAATTTTTCGAATTCCGCTATGCTCCCATCTGTCGCATGGTGTGCCTCGGGTGTCAGAACCCGGTAACGGTTGCATGTTGGACGACTTGTGTCGGGAGGGTGACGAAATACAACACCCTCGCGGAAATACGTCGCACCGTATCCGTTACCACGGTTCTGAACCTCCCGGCTCCCTCGCCATCCTGGCGGGGGAGCAGCACAAGAGGAGAACCATGATGGACAACGACTGGGCCAACCTGACCGACGAGCAGCGGGCCTTCCGCCGGCGCTTCTGGCGCGCGCCCAAAAGCGTAATGATCAACGCACTTCACCACGAAGGGCTGCAGACCTATCCCGGCTGCCCGACCGTGCCGTGCATGTAAACGCGCGGGCTATGGATTCGTGATCTCGGGGTGGAGCCGGGGCGACGGATGTATCTGGGCACCGGCCAGGAGCTGATTCTGCTGGCGGCGAATCCGTCGCCGGAAGCGCTGTCGAAGGTGGTGGTGCGGTTTCAGGGAACGGGTGATCGCTGGAAGCTGATCCCGGCCAGCTGACAATACGGCGCCGATGAGCGGGGCGGTGGCGCCGCCGCCCCAAAGTCGACACGCCCAATGGGTATCTCCGGACGTGCCATACTTTGCCGTATGGCAGGAAGAGAGGACAGGCAACCCATGGCAAAACCGCACACCCTGAACATCTGGTACCGCTTGGCAGGCACCAGCGCAGGCCGCTGGCTCTTCTCCCAGTTGCTGTGCTTCAAAGCCCCGTACTTTCGATCCATCGCCCCCCGATTCAAAGAACTGGCCCCGGGCCATTGCGTCGTCCAGGTACGCAAGCGCCGCGCCGTCCTCAACCACATCGGCACCGTCCACGCCATTGCCATGTGCAACGCCGCCGAACTGGCGGGCGGGGTGATGACGGAAGTGACCATCCCGGCCAGTGTTCGCTGGATTCCGCGCGGCATGACCGTGGAATACCTCAAGAAGGCCACCACCAGTGTGACCGCTACAGCGCGCCCCCTGAACCCGACGTTCGATTGGGCAGTTGCAGGGGAGTACCCGGTGGAGGTTGCGGTTACGGACACCGCCGGTGAGGTGGTGTTCAAGGCCGTCATCTCCATGTGGGTTTCGCCGAAAAAGCAGTGATTGAAGTGGCAGCACGTCGGTAGAGCCGGGCTTGCCCGGCTGGCGTGATCATTCGACCGCGAAGAGCAGTCGGGCAAGCCCGGCTCTACCGCTCCCCGGGAATTCTGGCCAAACGGTCCATAGCGACAGGTTCCGGGCTTGCGCTAGCATTCCGCCAGCCGCAGAAGCGGCAAACAAGGACAAACGGAATGCGCGGATCCGCAGTGGAGTTTGGGGTTGTAGCACTAGGTGCACTAGGTTTCCTCGGACTTCTGGCCTCCGACTTTCATCCCAGCACAGGGCTGTTCGTTGCAGCCTGCGTGATCGCGGTGGCGTTGGCATGTTGGGCGGTCAAGGCGCAACCCAAGCCCCAGGAGGTTTACTCGCCACTGCACGGTAAACGACGCCTGCGCTCGTCCTATTCGCCAACCTGGGTGGTGTTTCCAGTAGCACTGGTGGCCGGCTGGCTGTTCACGGTGTACGGCGCTGGCATGACGCTGGCTTTAGTCGCGGGCAAGCAGCACACCCGGCAAGCGGTGGTTGAGTTCAGCCGACACGCTAAGCCCTCACGCCGCTCGGCGCGCTGGGGAAGCTCCGGGCGGAGGCGTTGCGTTGCGTTGGGCAAGCTGCGCCGCTGCAACGTATCACCGGAAGACCTTGACGTCGCCATACGCCGCTCGGAATGCAGAGGTCATCACAGATTTCCCTGGCGGTGCTCGAGACGTCAGGAGAAATCACAATACTGAAGCAGGAGGCAGCGTAAACGCGTTCATTGCACCGATGCTCAGGTGCACGAGGTGGTAACACCGCAGATGAACCATGCGCGTATGGTGGGATCATTGACTGAGGAATTTGGATAATGCCGATCCGTGCCGTGGCGTACGTAAGTACCGCGTGCAGTGAAATCGCAGAGCATGATGCACTTGGGATCGGTTCTGGGAAGCTGGATGCGTTGGTGGAAGACGCGGCCCGTTTCAATCGCCAGGCGGGGGTTACGGGCGTGCTGCTGTTTGATGGCACGCGGTTCTTCCAGTACATGGAAGGGCCTGAGGATGGCCTTCATGTCGCGTACGGCCGGGTACTTGCTGCTAGCAGCCACCATGACGTGATCGAGCTGCATCGAGGGCTGGTCGGTCGTCGTCTTCTGCCGTTCTGGCCAATGCGGTGGCTGCCTACGGACCACACCGAGGTCAGCGCACTTGCCACGGCAAACTGGGTCGGTTTCAAGCAACGGGGTGATGCAACGGGAATGGATATCGTCGCCGGCGTTGTGGCCCCCCATCTGCTGGCAGGATAAGTAGAGCCGGGCTTGCCCGGCTGCCTTTCGCGGGCGAATGATCACGCCAGCCGGGCAAGCCCGGCTCTACCAAATCGCACCATCAACCACGCCCGCATCACCGGTCACGCCATCAACCACACCCGCACCAGCGAAATCAGCTTGTCCACATCCAACGGCTTGGCAATGTAGTCATTCGCGCCCGCCTGGATGCACTGCTGCTGGTCATCCGGCATCGCCTTGGCGGTAAGGGCAATGATCGGCAGGTTCCGGAACCGCGCATCCTCCCGGATCTCCCGGGTGGCGGTCAGCCCATCCTTCACCGGCATCATGATGTCCATCAACACCAGCTCGATGGCGCCCGGTCCGTCCGCAGCGGCCTTCAGCACATCGACGGCCTCCTGGCCGTTGCGGGCGATGGATACCTTGCACCCATGCGGCTCCAGCACGTTCATCAGCGCGTAGATGTTGCGCACGTCATCCTCGACCACCAGCACGCGCTTGCCTTCCATCGCACTGTCGCGGCGCTGCGCGATGCGGATCATGCCCTGCTTGGATTCCGGCAGGTTGCTCACCACCTGGTGCAGGAACAGGGTTACCTCATCCAGCAGGCGCTCGGGCGAACGCGCACCCTTGATGATGATCGAACTGGAGTAGCGGCCCAGGCGCACTTCCTCGGCCGGCGACAGCACCCGGCCGGTATAGACGATGATCGGGGGCAGGGCGTGCGTGCTCTTCTCGCTGAGCATTTCCAGCAGCTCGAAACCCGAGGCATCAGGCAGGGTCAGGTCCAGCACCATGCAGTCGAACATATGCTGCGAAAGGGCCTCGAGACACTCCGAGGCCGAGCCCGCACCGACCGTTTCCACATCGGCCCCGGCCAGCAGCTCACGCACGGCGTCCAGTTGAACGGCATCGTCTTCCACCACCAGCACCAGGCGCGGGCGCTGCGAGAGGCGGCGTTCCAGCGAATCGAGCACGTCTGCCAGCTGCTCGCGCGTGGCCGGCTTGCCCAGATAGCCCACGGCGCCCAGCGACAGCGCCTTGTGCGCATGATCCATCGCAGACACCACGTGGATGGGGATGTGGCGGGTACGCATGTCGTGCTTGAGAATGTCCAGCACCGACAGGCCCGATTGGTCGGGCAGGCCGATGTCCAGCACGATGGCGTGCGGCAGCTCTGCCCGGGTAGCCGCCAGCGCGTCGCGGGCGTTGTGCACCAGGTGCGCGCTGAAGCCCATTTCAGTGACGAGGTCGCGAACGATTTCGCCGAAGGCGATGTCGTCCTCGACGATCAGAATCAGCCCACGCCCGTTGTTGCGCGTGGTAAGGGACACCGGTCGGGCCTGCTGTACGGGCACCGGCGTGGTTGCTGCCGCCGTGGCAACAGGCTCTGCGGTGACCAGCCGCGCCGCCACCACCACCTGGAAGCAGCTGCCCTTGCCGAGCGCACTGTCGACGGCGATGGTGCCGCCCAGCAAGCGCGCAAGCTCCTGCGAGATGGACAGCCCCAGGCCCGTTCCGCCGTAGCGGCGGCTGATCGAGCCATCGGCCTGCTGGAACGCCTCGAAGATGCGTTGCTGCTGTTCCGGTTCAATGCCGATGCCGCTGTCGGTCACCGCGAACGCAACGCGCCCGTCGCGCGCCGCTGATGCGGTCACGGAAACGCCGCCGTGCTCGGTGAACTTCAGGGCATTGGACAGCAGGTTCTTCAGAATCTGTTCCAGGCGCTGGCGGTCGGACTCGATCACCGGCGGGCAGCCGTCCGCCATTGAAACGTTCAGGGTCAAACCCTTCTCGCGGGCGACCGGGCCGAGCAGGGTGCCAATGTCCGCCAGCAGCTTTTCCACGCTGAAGGGTTCGGCATGCACCTGGATATGCCCGGCCTCGATCTTGGAAAGATCCAGAATCTCGTTGATGAGGTTCAGCAGATCCGAGCCCGAGGAATGAATGGTGCGTGCGAACTTCACCTGTTCCTCGGTGAGGTTGCCGTCGCGGTTGTCGCCCAGCAGCTTGGAAAGAATCAGCGCGGAGTTCAGCGGCGTGCGCAGCTCGTGCGACATGTTGGCCAGGAACTCGGACTTGTACTGGCTGGCGCGCTGCACCTTGTTGGCTTCGGCGACGATGCCGGCGTTGGCGCGGGCAAGCTTGTCGCGCTCTTCCTCCAGCTGCAGCGACTGGTCGAACAGCTGGTTGTTGGTCTGCTCCAGCTCGGCCTGCTGTTCTTCCAGCTCCGACTGGGATGCGCGCAATGCCCGGCTGTGCTCTTCCAGCTCTTCGTTGGACACCCGCAGTTCCTCGCTCTGCACCTGCAGGGCTTCGGACTGCGCCTGGGTCTGCGCCAGCAGTTCGGAGAGCTTGGCCCGGTAGGCGGCCGATCGCAGGGCCACGGCCAGGTCGCCGGAGGCCAGCTCAAGCAGTTCGACCACCTCGCCGGGCACCTCGCCGAAGAAGCCGAGTTCGATCACCCCGGTGACTTCGCCTTCGTGCATGGCAGGGGCGATGACCAGGTGGCGGGGCTGGCTTTGACCGAGGCCCGAGCCGACCGTGAAGTAGCCGGCGGGTACGTCCGAGACCAGCAGCACGCGCTTCTCGTCGACCGCTCGGCCGAGCAGGGATTCGGCCGGGCGCAGTGCGCCGCCTTCGATGATGTCCACCGCCGAGGTGGTGCCCACGGCGCCGATGCGCTGGAAACCGGCGTCCGTCGGCACGAACAGCATGCCGGCCTCGGCACCGGTGTAGCGGGCCAGGAAGCCCAAGCTGGCCTTGGCCAGTACATCGTTGTCCAGGTCGCCGCCGATGGCCGTGGTCAGTTCCAGCCGGCCCTGTTGCAGCCAGGCGCTGCGGTCGCGCGCCCGGGCATGGCGGCGGAGCAGGAAGGCGATAAGGGTGGTCAGGATGATGCCCAGCACGGCGGTGGCGGCACCGCTGGTGAGTGCCGCGCTGTATGCCTTGTCCATCTCGGCCAGGCGCTCGGCGCGCTTGTCCAGCTCGATGGTGCGCATGGCGGTCAGGCGCGCACGGATGTCGTCCATGGCGGCCTTGCCGCGATCGGAGTTGACCACGGTCAAGGCCGCTTCGAACCCCTGGGTGCGCCGCAGTTCGATGGTTTCGTGCAGCTCTTCCATCTTGGCCTGGACGCCACGGGCCAGCAGCTTGAGCCGCTCGCTCTGCGCCGGGTCGTACGCCAGCGCCTGCTCCATGGCCTGAAGCTGGGTTTTGGCCCCCTGAAGTGCGGTCTCGTAGGGCTCCAGATAGCTCTCGTTGCCGGTGAGCAGGTAGCCGCGCTGGCCGGTCTCGGCATCCTGCACCGACGACAGCACGTCACTCAGGGCCGTCATGGTCTCCTGGGACAGGATGACCTCGGCGCTGCCTTTGCGGATGGTGCTGATGTTCTTGCTGGCCAGAAAGCCACTGCCCAGGAAGAACAGCATCACCCCCAGCAGTGGCCAAAGCGTGCGGAAGGCAGCCCCGGCATTGGGGGAATCAAAGCGGGGCTTACGCGAAGCGGTCATGGGTAGCCGGCAGGGTGGACGCAACAGCTCAGCGTATCACGTCGCCCACGCACACATCGGCCCACCCCGGACGTAGAGCCGGGCATGCCCGGCTGCTCAAACCTGGGTCAATCCACCATCAACCGTCAGCTCTGCACCGGTGATGTAAGACGCATCCTCCGACGCCAGGAACGACATGGCCTTGGCAATCTCATCCGGGCTACCCCCGCGACCCAACGGAGCCTTCTGCGCGATATCAGCCAGGTAGGCACTGATGTCCTCGTCACTCATGCCCAGCTCGGACTTGTAAGCCGGGGTAACCACCACCCCCGGAGCCACAATGTTGACCCGAATGTCCCGGCCTTTAAGGTCTGAAGCCCAGGTCCTCACGAACGAGCGCAGCGCCGCCTTCGTTGCCGCATACACACCGAACGCGGGGACGCCCTGATTGGCTGCGATCGAACCCGTCACCACGATGGCAGCGCCCGCCGTCATCAGCGGCAGTGCCTTCTGCACCGTGAACAAGGTGCCTTTGACGTTGATGCCGAAGTACTTGTCGAAGCCTGCTTCGGTGATGCCATCAAGCGGGGTGAACTCACCGCCGCCCGCGTTGGCAATGAGAATGTCCAGTCGACCGTGCGTCGCGCGGATGGTCTCCATCAGGGCGTCTAGGTCTGCGGCCACCGAGATGTCGCTACGGACCGCGACCGCACCATGCCCGATCTCGGCGACGGCGCTATCCAGCTCCGGCTGCCGGCGACCGCTGATGACGACCTTGGCACCCTCAAGCGCCAGCCGCTTGGCGGTGGCCAGGCCGATGCCCGAGCTGCCGCCGGTGACCAGAGCCACCTTGCCGGCATGTTTTGTGGTGTGGACGTTGACCAGTTCCTGGGTTTGCATGTCTTTGCCTTGAGTGAGCGGCGATTGCCGCGATGGGTGCCACTCTATTGGGGTGCCGAATGGAGATAAATACTGGTTTCGTTGATTCTTTATTTCCCCGGGTGAATAATCGACTCCCAACCCGGAGCCCGGCATGGATCACTTACAGGCAATACGCGCATTCGCCCGTGTCGTGGAGACCGGCGGATTCAATCGCGCTGCGGAATCGCTGCAGATGCCCAATGCCACCTTGAGCAAGTCGATCACCGCGCTGGAGAAGCACCTTGGTGTCAAACTGCTGGAGCGCAGCACGCGCCGGGTCAGCGTGAGCAACGATGGGGCTGCTTACTACGAGCGCATCCGGCACCTGCTCACGGAACTGGATGACGTGGAAGCCACCCTCGGGCGCGCCCAGCGCAGCCCCAAGGGAAAATTGCGTGTGGACACCGGTGGCTCGACGGCGAGCGGACTGCTGATCCCGGCGCTGCCGGAGTTCCGCGCCAGGTATCCGGATATCCAGGTGCACCTGGGCGTTACCGACCGGACGGTGGATGTCATTGGCGAGAACATCGACTGTGCGATCCGCAGTACCGCCGACGACGGCGCGTTGATCTCGCGCAGGATTGGCAGCCTGGAATGGACCACCTGCGCAAGCCCGGCGTATCTGGAACGCTACGGTGTTCCCACTCACCCAAAAGCACTGCTTGAACCCCGGTTCCCTGTGGTCGGGTACTTCTCCGCACACACGGGCAGAGCACCGCCGCTGCATTTCCTGGACGGCGGCGTGCCACTGGAGGTCGCGCCCGACTGTGCGGTCATGGTCAATGAGAGCAACGCTCATCTGGCAACGGGCCTGGTCGGGCTCGGCGTGATCCACACGCTGGATTTCATGGTGCGGCCGGCGATTGACCGAGGCGAGTTGGTACCTGTGCTGCAGGAATGGCGGCCAGCGCCACTGGACGTCTACATCGCGTATGCCCCAAGCCGGCAGCTCAGCACGAAGGTGCGGGTGTTTGTGGAGTGGGTGAGCGAGTTGTATGCCCGATTTGAGAGGAAATAACCCGGTGACGTTTCGATGGTGGCATTGAAACGGCGCGACCCGGTCGGACCCAATGCTGGGCTTGAACTCGCGACCCACTCCGTAGAGCCGGGCTTGCCCGGCTGCTCTTCGCGGACAAACTGTCACACGAGGCCACGTAGGAGCGCCGAGAATAGGGGGTGTGCCTTCGGGGGGCGAAAAGCAGCCGGGCAAGCCCGGCTCTACAGAAGCGCTGGTCGGCGCGCCACCCAACCCTTGAAGCTTAGGGCCGCGTAGAACAACTCCACGTCGGCAAACCCCGCCCCCTCAAGCAACGCCACCTCGTCCTGCGCCGAAAGTGCCGGCAGCTTGGCCGCCATGGCCGCAATCCCCGCCTCATCCTGTTCGCTCACCACGCCGTTCGCCGAAGCAAAGGCCGCAGATCGACGAAGCCAACGCAGGCGCTCTTCCGGCGCATAACTATGGTGAGCGACCACCAGCACACCCCCAGGCTTCAGCCGCCGGAACAGCTCCCGCAACGTCCGCAGCCGTGCATCACGGTCGAGAAAATGAAGCGTCAGCAAACACGTAGCGCCATCGAACTCGCGGAGCGGTGCATCCTCGATCACCCCCTCCACCAGCTCGGCGCGTGCACCTTCAGCCCCCAGCGTCTCCCGCGCAAGCGCAAGCATGGGTGCGGAGGGGTCCACGCCGACAAAGCGCCAACCGGGGTGCGCCCGGGCAAAGGCGCTGAGCTCCAAGCCGCCACCCGCCCCCAGCACCAGCACCTCGCCTTGCGGGGGCACGGATTCGGCGAGGAGCACGTGGGTCATGCGATGAAGGGCGGCCATGCCAGGCACTTTGGCCTGGGCGGTTTCCTGATAGCGGCTGACGGCGGCAGCGTCTTGGAACGTGGACATGGGGTTTGCGCACAAAGTAGGATCCCAAATATGTAACACAAAACGTTACATATTACGAAGCCAGCCGTAGAGCCGGGCTTGCCCGGCTGCTTTGAAAATGGTCACACGACAGCGATTCGCCTTAATCCACGAGCAGCCGGGCAAGCCCGGCTCTACGGCGAGAACTCTGGCGCTCGCCCGTAGTCTTCCTCCCGGAACGGCTTATCCCCAACCAGGAACCCGTAATAGAACCGCCGCAGCTGCGCGTGATACGCCCGAATACGATCCTGATAGGCAAGGTGCGCCTGCATGTCCGTACCCGCCATCCGCGTCAGCGCCGCCTGCAGCCCCACCGGGGGCAACACCCACCCCAGCGTATTCGCAGCCGCAGTCCGCTCCTCGATCCCCTTACGGTAGGCGGCACTCATCGGCGCAACCGCATCATCCCCGTTCTGGTGAAACGCCAGATACCACTTGTAATGGAACGCAGTACCCAACGGAGCCGACTGACTCCATTCCGGATACTTCGCATAGAAGCGCTGCATGGTGTCCTCGCGCGGAACATCCCATGCACCATTCACCGCCTCGCGCTGCGCCCGTGCAATCTCGGCCCCTTGCTCCACGGGAATTGCCCGCTCGATCGCCACGTTCGACAGCGCCGGCAGCACCAGCGCCACCGTGACCCACACTGCGGCCAGCGTTGCGGCATTGGTGCTCGACGCCCAGCTCCGCCACGCCACCAGCAGCGCCACAGCCATCCAGAAGGCGAGGTACGCCACCATCAAGGCCAGCACGGCCACGATCTGACCTGCGGGCACGGCCTGCTGGACAGCCACCACTGCGAACGGAATTCCCAGGCAGACGCTCAACGCCGCACCCCTCACCACCGCACGCCGCCCATACAGGCGGGTGAGCGAACCCGGCAGGCTCGCCAGCGTCCGCTCCCGTCCAGACTCACGCTCACCCGAGCGCAGGTCGTGGAACAGCACGATCACGAACAGCGGGGCCAGGAAGGTGAGCAGGAACGCGAAGTCGAACCGACCGGCCAACGCCAGTTCCGGATTGAAGGCATCGCCATCATGGATCTGCGCTTCAAGCCCCAATGCCCGCACGCGCAGCACAAACGGAGCCACGTCACGCATGCCCACCGCCGCGAACGCCAGCGGCGACGGCGGGTTCCAGGTGGGATGGAACGAGTAATAGGCCGCCGTGCCTGCGTCCTGAGACGCGCCGTTCGCCTTTACCAGCGCAGCCATGTCTTCCGCCTGCAGCCCGGCGATCCGGGCGATGGCCTCACGCTGGCTGTCGATCCGCTGCACGCCGGAAACTAGGCTGGCCACGGCCAACGCCACCAACAACGCCAGGCCAGCTACCGCCACCTTGGAACGCAGCAGCAGGGTCCATTCGTACTTCCAGAGTTTCATCGCGCCACCTCCAGACGGCGGGCGCTCAGGGCGAGCGCGAGCAGGGTGGCCAGCAGCCAGCCAAACAGAATCAGCAGCCCGGGCAGCAGACTGTGCAACACGGACGTCCACGCCGGTGGGCTGAACTGGAAGTGCGGAATCTCCTGCCAATGGCGGCTGTCCACGCGCTTGCGCTGGTCGGCACCGGCGTCCTTGGCGGTATCGTCGGCGTAGCTCACCCCGTCGGCCTGCAGCTGGTTCAACTGCTGCACCAGGCGATAACGGTGCGCTTCGGCCTGATCGAGGAAGCGCAGGTGTGCGGAAAGATCGGTGGCAGCCGCCGCCATCGACAGCTGGCGCAGCGCAATGGACGGGCTGAGCAGCGAGAAACCGCCCACCAGCCGGTTCTGCGCATGCTGCGCTTCGGCACTGCGCCCGGCATAGTCGTTGAACAGCGCGGACGTGACCCGTTCACCTTCCACCACCAGCAAGCCTTTGTAGTTCACCGGCAGGTCTTCAATACGTGACACGCCGTACTGTTCCAGCACCTTGCGGCGGAACGCGGAGAAGTAAGGGTCATCGGCATTGTGGCTGTCGCCCAATGCCCGCAGGTCGCGGCCGATGCCCACCTCGGTCTGCAGCCGGTCCGGCAACGTGTAGGCGGCGTAGGCCACGTCCGGGGCAACGCGCGGCACCAGCAGGGCAGACACCGCCCACACCGCCACCAGCACCAGCAGCGCATCGCGCCGGCGCGCCAGCAATGCCGACGCCGCGGCAATCACCGCGCACCAGCTGCCCAGGTACAGCACGTAGCCCAGCATCAGCACGGACGCCACCAGCCCGGAGGCCTCAGGTGCGGCTGCCAGCAGCGCCAGCCCAATGAAGGCCGGCAGCATGAACACCAGCGACACCAGCCACAGCGCAGCCAGCTTGCCGCCCACAATCGCCCGTAGCGACGCCCCCTGCAGCATCAGCTGGCGCAACGTGCCGCGCTCGCGCTCCTGGGCCAGCACACCGTGGCCAAGGAAGATCAGCACCAGCGGTGCCAGGATCTGCAGCACAAAGGCCGGGGTGAGCTGACCGAATCGGGTGAGGATGGAGCTCTGCATGACATCGCCGAAGTTGGCCGTGTTCTGCCGATGCCCTTCGAGGAACATGCTGCTACCGGTGAAGGGGTCAACGCCGGGATCGAACGCCGCCAGTGCGGAAGGCAGCCGATAGACGAAGTGCCCGTAGTGCACCACACGATGCGGATGCCGGTCCGGCTGGGCGTCGAATGCCTCCTGCGCGGCGACCTGCTGCCGCTGCCGGTACTCCGCCGCTGATTGCATATGGTGCGAAGACACCGCAGTGGCGGCCACCGCCAACAAGGTCAGCAGCACAATGCCCGCCACCGCAGTGCGGTCGCGCAGCATGGCGCGCAACTCATTGCGCATCACCAGAATCCAGGCGCTCACGAGGCGAGGCCTGGTCATGACGCAATGGCCTGTTGTGCCGGCCCATGACCGGCAACCCCAGCCCGGCCAGAGAAATGCGCATGCAAAGCAGGCAAATCAAACGAAGCCCGCTCAGACGCATAAGCAATAGCGCCACGCTCCAACACCCCGATCCGGTCCGCCACTTCCACCGCCCCCATCAGGTCATGCGTGACCATCAGCACCGCCGTACCCCGCGCCCGCACGGACTCGAGCAGGCCATGGAAGTCCGCACTGGCACCCGGATCCAGCCCCGAAGTGGGCTCGTCCAGCAGCAACAGCGGCACCTGGCGCATCAGTGCAATGGCGATGGCCACCTTCTGGCGCATGCCCTTGGAGAACCGCCCCAACCGCTGATGCCACGCCGCCTCCTGCAACCCGGCGGCGCGAAGCGCCTCGACCAGCGCATCGCGGGATACCGCCGTGCCGCTCAGCGAGAGCAGGTAATCCGCGTTTTCCACCGCCGTCAGGTGCTCGTACAGCGCCACGTTCTCCGGCAGATAGGCCAGCTGGCTGCGGGCGCGGGCCGGATCTTCCCAGGGCGTCACCCCGGCAACCCGGACCTCGCCAGCCTCGGGCTTCAGGAAGCCCAGCAGCACCGAGAGGGTGGTGGACTTACCGGCCCCGTTGCCGCCCAGCAGGGCGTAGATGCTGCCGGGTTCAACCTGGAGGTTCAGGCCATTGATGACGGGCTTACCGGAGAACGCCACCTGCAGGGCGCGGACGTCAACGACGGGGGTGGGGGAGGTCAATGCGGCACTCGCTCGGGGAAGAGGGTCGAGCAATCTAGCACGGAATGTTATGCCATAACATTACACCGATGACGCCACCTCCCGAACCGGGAGTACGATGGCCACTCCGATACCCAAGGACCCACCCGCAATGGATATGCAGGTTGCCAGCAGCGCACGTCAGACCACCCCGGAACGCCCGTCCGAACTGAGCTTCTCGTGGCTGTACGAGCAAGTGCAGGCCTACACCTCGACCTCCATCTACCCAAAGCCCTCGCGCCTGGAACGCTGGTCCCTGTGGGTTGGCGTGGCTGCAACCGCAATCGGACTGACAGTAGCGGCATTGCCAGCCGTGTTGGAATCTTCCCAGTGGATGCTCAAGGTTCTCCGTCTATGCCTTGTCATCGAGATAGGCGGCTTCGTTCTCTCATTCGTGCTCATGCTCAGCAGGGAAGGGCAGCAGTACATCAAGCCTCGGCTCACACATGCCATGGAAATGGATGACGCATTCCGTCATTGGCAATTGCTGGTCGAGCGATTGCGCGAGTACCCGAAGGACGAGCGCGAGCACCGGCTTCGGTTCGTCAACCGACTGCGAGTCAACATGACCGACCGAATGGGGCTGATGTACGGCGGCCTGCAGAAGCTAGGCCCGTTCCCGGTTCTGATCGCCTTGTACCTTCAGTTCCGCAACTGGACGTGGGGCGACTGGGCTGGTGCGTTCGATGTGAATCTGGTCGCCGGCATCGTGATCTGCACGCTGGTGCTGCTGTACGTAATGGCCTGGGTCTTTATCGGGATGAGGGTCCGCTTGGATACGTATGCGAATCTGCTCGAGGCCTCGTTGGTGGAGGCGACGGAAACCAGTGAAGTGGCTGAATCCTGCAGCAAGCGCCCTTAGTGCTGGAAGCGACATCTCTACCTGGGTGCGAACGAGGTGATCTCCTTGTTGCACCGCGGAACTCAAACTGTGATCAAAGCCCGCATAAATAGCGGCATTCTGCTTCAGTTCGGAAGTAATGGATTGTTTGCGACATCGCCGAAGTCATGCATCGCGCACGAATGAAAAATTGAAAATTCCGCTATCCTCACGTCTGTCGCATGGTGTGCCTCGGGTGTAAGAGCCCTGATTATTTTTTGCATGTTGGACGACCTGTGTCGGGAGGGTGACGAAATACAACACCCTCACGGAAATACGTCGCACCGCTAATCACGGCTCTTAACCTCCCGGCTCCCTCGCCATCCTGGCGAGGGAGCAACACAAGAGGAGATCCATGATGGACAACGACTGGGCAAACCTGACCGACGAGGAGCGGGAGTTCCGCAGGCGCTTCTGGCGCGCACCAAAGAGCGTGATGATCAACGCGCTCAGCCATGACGGCGTAAAGACCTATCCCAACTGCCCGACCGTGCCGTGCATGAAGACGCGCGGACTGTGGATTCGTGACCTGGGCGTGGAGCCGGGTAGGCGGATGTACCTGGGTACTGGGCAGGAACTGATGGTGCTGGCGGCCAATCCGTCGGCGGAGGCGCTTTCGAAGGTGGTGGTGCGATTCCAGGCTACGGGTGAAACCTGGAAACTGGTGCCTGCCGGCTGAGGCACTATGAACGGGGCGGCATACTGCCGCCCCGAAGCTCAGGCGATACTGCGATGGATCGCAGCGCCCTCATTGCGCGTAACGGGTAAACACGTAATCGCGATCCTTGACCCGAGCCGAGTGGCAGGCATAGCAGGTCTGATGCTGCGCCTCATCAGCAGGCTGACCATTGATGAAGCGCCCGTATCCCCAGCCACCTGTGTCCGCATACCGCTTCGAATCCTTCACCATCACCTGCACGGTCGTCGCCGCGCCCGGGACAGATGCCGGCGCGAAGTCCGGCGACTGCTCATGCTTCCATGCCAACTTGACCAGGACGCTGCCGTCCGGGAACGGACGGACGTCCTCGCGATAGGCGCGCAACGCCTTTGGGTTGGCCACCACCACGCGAAGCTCGTCCAGCGGCGCCGCCTCCTGTGCGGGCGCAACCAGCGGCCAGTCGCGGTAGCCGTCGGGCACGCGCACGCCGTAGATCGGTGAAACCGGGCCAGCCGGTGCATCGGCGTACGCCATGTACCCAATACCCAGCGCCAGCACACCGGCGACCCCTGACAACGCAACGACACTGAACGGTTTCATTGCGGTCTCCTTACAGATGGGTGGCGTCGATGACGGCCTGCGTGAACTCGACCGGCGCTTCCTGTGGCGGGTTGTGGCCGATGCCGCCGGTGAACGTGCGGTGCTCATACTTGCCGGTGAACTTGGCGCGATAGGCCTCCGGTAGCGGATGCGGCGCGCCATTGGCATCGCCTTCGATGGTGATGGTGGGCACGCTGATCGACGGCAATTGCGCCAGGCGCTGTTCCAGCGCCGCGTACTTCGCCTCGCCCTCGGCCAGCCCCAGGCGCCAGCGGTAGTTGTGGATCGCGATGGCGACCTGGTCAGGGTTGTCGAGCGCGGCAGCGCTGCGATTGAAGGTGGCATCGTCGAACTGCCACTTCGGCGACGCCAGCTTCCAGATCAGCTTGGCGAAGTCGTGCGTGTTCAGCGCGTAACCATCACGGCCGCGGTCGGTGGCGAAGTAGAACTGGTACCACCACTGCAGCTCCGCCGCCGGCGGCAAGGGCTTCCGTCCGGCCTCCTGGCTGCCGATCAGGTAGCCGCTGACCGAGACCAGTGACTTCACCCGTTCCGGCCACAGTGCAGCGACGATGTCTGCCGAGCGCGCACCCCAGTCGAAGCCGGCCAGATTGGCCTGCTTGATCTTCAGGGCATCCATCAGCGCGATCACGTCGGACGCCAGCGCCGCCGGCTCGCCATTGCGCGGCGCTTGTGCGGAACGGAAGGTCGTGCTGCCGTAACCGCGCAGGTGCGGCACGATCACCCGGTAACCCTGTGCCGCCAGTCGCGGGGCAACGTCAGCGTAGGCGTTGATGTCGTACGGCCAGCCGTGCAGCAGGATGATGACCTCGCCCTTGGCCGGGCCCAGTTCGGCGTAGCCGACGTTGAGGTCGCCCGCATCGACGTGCTTGTCGGCAACCAGGGCGCCGTGGGTGGTCGGTGCGGCGGGGGCAGGGGAGGGAGCAGCAGCGGCGACACCGCCGGCCAGCAGCAGTTGGGCAGCGAACAGCACCGGTGCCAGCCGGGAAGCTTTGCGCGAGGTCGGGTCGGACGAATGCATGGGTGTTCTCCTGTTACGAAAGAGGTGGGATGGCGATCAGAGAGAGGTGCGCAGCGGGCGGAACGCGGCGCGCAGCTCGTTGGCGAAGATCTGCGGTTGTTCCCAGGCGGCGAAGTGGCCGCCCTTGGAGGCTTCGTTGAAGTAATATAGCGTGGGGTAGGCCCGCTCGGTCCAGCTGCGTGGCGCGCGGTAGATCTCACCCGGGAACACGGAAACTGCCACCGGCACGGTGATCTGGGTGGTCTTCTGCGCAGCGGCGCTGAAGTTGTTGTTGTTGTTTTCCCAATAGAAACGGCCCGCAGCGGTGGCGGTGCCGGTCAGCCAGTACAGGCTGATGTCGTCCAGGATGGCGTCGCGGCCGAGCACGGCCTCGGGAACACCGTTGCTGTCCGTCCACTGCGCAATCTTGTCGTACATCCACGCGGCCAGGCCGATGGGCGAGTCGTTGAGCGCATACCCGATCGTCTGCGGGCGCGTCACCATCATCGCCCCATAGGCGGCGTTGCGGCCGAAGAACTGGCTGAGCGCGGTGAACGCGCGCAGCTCGTCCCCCGCCAGTCCGGCTGGCGCGGGTGCACCACTGTTGATGGCCGGCACCAGATCGCTGGGCACGGTGGCGGGCATGGTCAGGTGGATGCCGAGCAGCCCGGCCGGCGCTTGCCGACCCATTGCATCGGAGATCACCGATCCATGGTCACCGCCCTGCGACACATAACGCCCGTAGCCCAGGCGCTTCATCAACGTGTCCCAGGCGCGGCCGACGCGCTCCGGGCCCCAGCCCAACTCGGTGGGAATACTGGAGAAGCCGTAGCCGGGAATGGACGGGATCACGACATCGAAGGCATCCTCCGCGCGCCCGCCATGGGCCACGGGGTCGGTCAGCGGCCCGATGGCACCGACAAACTCAAGAATTGAGCCGGGCCAGCCATGCGTGAGCAGCACCGGCAGTGCACCCGGATGGCGCGAGCGCACATGGATGAAGTGGATGTCCACGCCGTCGATGGCGGTGATGAACTGCGGGAGGGCATTGAGTCGCCCCTCCAGCCTGCGCCAGTCGTAGCCGTTGCCCCAGTAGCTGGCCAGGGCCTGCAGTCGACTCAGTTGCAGACCTTGCGAGTCGTCGGCCACCAGTTCGCGATCTGGCCAGCGCGTGGCGCGCACGCGTCGGCGCATGTCGACGATGTCGGCCTCGGGGAGGTGCACGTGGAACGGACGTACCGCATCACTGGTACCGACAGCGCTTCGCTTGATCGCAGGCCCGGCCGCCTGCGCAGTGCTGGCGGGCAGCAAGCCGGGCAGGGCGGCGCTGGCGGTCGCCACGGCGACGGTGCCCAGCAGGCGGCGACGTGCAGGGTCGGGGACGGCTTCAGATTCGAACATCGACATCGCGTTCTCCATAGAGGGATTGGGTCGCGCCGGTGATGCGGCAAGGGGCGGCCTGCATCGGCGTTGAGGCCATTGAACAGTGCAGATGTATCGCTTGCGTATCGGCAAACCGTGGGATTCGTAAGCGATCGTGTCCAACCAGGCGGGGGCTACAGTTCGATACAAAGTCGCACCGCCAACCGTTGTTTCGAGGCGTAAGCTGCCGTCCGTGCCGGTGAACGCTATTCGCCGAAACCCGAGTTTCTAATAGTCCCTAGGTATAGGCCCCTACACCTTGGTGTATGCCTGGCGCTGATAGGTCCGCGCTGCCTCTGGGCCCTACATACCAACGTGTTATCGCCAGTTGCCCGTGGCGCTGGTTAGATGCCGCCCATAAACATGAGGAATCGCAGTCATGTCACAGCGATGGTTGATCACTGGAAGCTCACGCGGCCTGGGCCGGGCCATGGCAAGCGCCGTTCTGGAGGCAGGCCATTACCTGGTCGCAACCGCCCGCGATGCTACCGACCTGCAGGACCTGGTCGACCGCTATGGAGAGCGTGTGAGGGCGGTCTCGCTTGATGTCACCGATCCGGTTGCTGCCGAACGTGCCATCCAGTCGGCCACGGAAGCATTCGGTGGCCTGGACGTGCTGGTGAACAATGCCGGCTACGGCAACATCAATTCCGTTGAGGACGTCACGCTGGACGATTTCCGCCAGCAGATCGAGACCAACCTGTTCGGCACCGTCATCATGACGAAAGCTGTCATTCCGCTCATGCGCGCACAGCGCAGTGGCCACATCATCCAGGTGTCATCCGTTGGCGGCCGCGTCGGTGCTCCAGGCCGCGCGGCTTACTCTGCGGCCAAGTGGGGCGTCGAAGGCTTCTCCGAAGTGCTGGCACTGGAGATGGCACTGGTCGGCGTAAACGTGACGATTCTCGAACCGGGCGGTTTCCGCACCGACTTCGCTGGCAGCTCCACATCACTGAGCGAGGGGCGTCCGGAGTACGACACAGTAGTAGGGGAGGCCGCGCGCATGCAGCGCGTCTATAGCGGACGCCAGCCAGGCGACCCGGCGAGAGCAGCCCAGGCCATCCTCAGAATCGCCGCAATGGACGCCCCGCCGTTGCGCCTGGCGCTCGGCAGCGATGCGGTGCGCGCCATCGAGCAGGTCGAGCGCGTACGCCTTGAAGCGCTCGCGCAGTGGCGCGAGCTGAGTGTTACCTGCGATTTCCCCGCCTGATTCCCAACGAAACAAAGGAGAGCACCATGAAGAACCTGCTTACTGCACTGGCCCTGGGCGTTGCGACCGTGATCGCCCCCAACGCCTTTGCAGAAACCGCGAAACCCACCGTCGTGCTGGTGCACGGCGCCTTTGCCGATTCGTCCAGCTGGAACGGCGTTATTCGGATCCTTGAAAAGGACGGCTACCCGGTGCTGGCCGTCGCCAATCCGTTGCGCGGTGTCGCCAGCGATGGGGCCTATGTGTCCGACGCCCTGGCCAGCATCAAGGGCCCGGTGGTACTGGTCGGTCATTCCTATGGCGGCAGCGTGATCACCGAGGCGGCGCGGGACCACGCCAACGTCAAGGCGCTGGTGTACGTCAGCGCTTTCGCGCCGGACGCCGGCGAAACCGCGGCCGGGTTGTCGGCCAAGTTCCCGGGCAGCACGCTGGGGCAGGCGATTGCGCCGCCGGTGAAGCTGACCACGGGTGGTAACGACCTCTACATCCTGCAGGACAAGTTCCACCACCAGTTCGCCGCAGACGTGCCCGCGTCAGACGCTGCGCTGATGGCGACTACCCAGCGGCCGATTACTGACGCCGCACTCAACGAAGCCTCCGGCAAGCCGGCCTGGACCTCCATCCCGAGCTGGTTCGTGTACGGCGACAAGGATCTCAACATTCCGCCGAAGGCCATTGCGTTCATGGCCGAGCGTGCGCACGCCAGGAAGACCGAGGTGGTCGCCGGGGCTTCACACGTGGTGATGGTGTCGCACCCGGATGTGACGGCGCGACTGATTGAGCGTGCTGCCGCGGGGGAATGACGCAGTCACCGCGCTTACATGGTAGGTGGCCGCCTCAGGGAAAAGACCTGAGGCAGCCACCTGCCGTGTTCAGGACAACGTGCGCCATACCGGCTCGTCACCTGCAGGATTGCATAACGGAAGAGTGGCCCTAGGCGGATTGATTGCCTGGGCCAGACCACCCAGCGTGTACGGCTTCCGCAGCAGCGGGAACCCATGATCGTTTTCCCGCGCCAGCAGCTCGCTGTAACCACTGGTGAGTACCACATGGAGATCGGGATAGCGCTCGCGAAGCGCCCTGGCCATCTCAAGGCCACTAATGCCCGGCATGACCACATCCGAAAAGACGGCGTGGTAGCGCTGCCGGTTCTGCTCCAGCTCGGCCAGCGCGTCGCTGCCGTTGCGGGCCAGGTACACCCCGCAGCCAAGTTCGCGCAATGCCGACACCGCAAACGCGGCTACATCCACATTGTCTTCCACAACCAGCACGTTCAGGCCCTTCGCATCGTGCAGGAACTGAGCTTCCGAGGCACTGGCGGCTGCAGGTGCCTGGTCGGTCAAAGGCAAATAGAGCACGAAGGTGCTGCCTTCGCCTACGGTGCTTTCCACATCGACCTCACCTTCGGACTGTTTAACGAAGCCGAACACCTGGCTTAGCCCCAGTCCGGTGCCTTCACCTACGCCCTTGGTGGTGAAGAACGGATCAAACACCTGGCTCAACACCGATGCCTCGATCCCACATCCGTCATCATTGATCGATACTGCGGCGTAAGTGCCTTTCAGCGGTGGCGCGAACCTTATGGACGGCATGGCCTCCACCCGGCGCACGCAGATTCTAACCGTGCCATGTTCGGCAATCGCGTCGCGTGCATTCACGACGAGGTTGATCAGCGCAGTGTCGAACTGTGTCTTGTCCAGCAGCACATGCAATGGTTCGTCCGGAAGTTGGAACTGCAGCTCAACCCGTCCGCCCAGCAGCGTGCGCAAGATGTCGGCCAATCCATCCATGCCTGCGCACAGATCGAATACTTCGGGCGACAGACTCTGCCTGCGGGAGAAAGACAGCAGGTGCGAGACCAGGCTGGTCGCGCGGTCGGCAGCCGCACTGATGGCCTCGATATGGCGATTCTCTCGCTCATCGTGTGGATTGCCGTAACGCAGCATGTCCACCGGTCCACAGATGACCTGCAAAAGGTTGTTGAAATCGTGGGCTACACCGCCGGTCAACTGGCCGATGGCCTCCAGTTTCTGCGATTGTCGCAACTGCTCGCGCGCCTTCACCAGCTCGGCATGCGCCTGCCGTGCCTCCTCGCTGATGGATTCCACTTGCCGCGAGTGCTCATGGCGTTCGGAGACGAACTCGGTCTGGTCGCTGACGACGCACAGGATGCCGCCGACGCTGCCGTCAGCCACGCGTATCGGTGAATACGAGAACGTCCAGAAGGTCTCCCGACGCGTGCCATCGCGGTCCATGAAGACGCGCAGGTTGCGGAAACTGCGATGGGTGCCCGCCATGGCATCGGCAATAGCGCCGCCCAGCTCGTCCCAGACGTCGTGCCAAACGACCCTGACCGGGCTGGCCATTGCGCCGTTCAGTTTATTCCCCATCCAAGGCGAGAACGCATCATTGAAGTAGAACAAGTTGTCGGGCCCCCACGCGATCCACAGCGGTTCGGGGCACTCGAGTATCATCGTCAGGACGGTGCGGAGTTCCGGCGGTGCCGATTCAGCCAGGCCCGCGTGGACCCAGTCGCTGTCCTGCAGCAGACGGTACGCCAGGGTGTCAGGAGAGGACACCGGGAGATCGCAACGACACATGTAAAGACCTGTTGAGTATCTCCTCGTATGGTAAGCATGAACGGTACAGGCTTTGTGACGGCCTTCGCGCCATCAGTGCGATTACTGCCCGTCGACCGCGTAGGCTGCGTGCACGAGGGCCAGATGGCTCAGACCCTGGGGTGTGTTCCCCAATCCGTCATCAGTGCGCGGATCCCACATCTCCGGCATGAGTCCCACATCGTTCCGCACCCGACGTAGCAGCGATCCGAACAGGCGACCGGCTTCCTCCGTGTCTCCCAGCAGGCCATAGGCTTCCACCATCCAGAACGCGCAACTGATGAAGGCACCCTCGCATTCCTGCATGCCGGTGTAGCGCCAAAGCAGGTCGCCACTTTCATCGGCCAACTCCCGCCGCATCGCATCCCGCGTAGAGATGAACCGCTCCCGCCGCACCTCGCCCAGGCCAAAGCGCGATGCCAGCATCAGGCTGGCATCCAGCCGTTCACTACCGGCGTGCATCACATAGCTCTGCCGGTCCTCGCACCAGCAGTGTTCATCCACCCATTCGAGGATGCGCTCCTTTTCCCTCTGCCAACGAGGAAGGCGCGCTGTCGTGATATGACCGGCCTCCGCCAGTTCACAGGCACGACGCAGGGCCACCCAGCATTCCACCTTGGACATGGTGTAGTGCTCCGGCTCTTCGAGCTCCCAGAAGCCGTGATCCTTGCGCATCCAGCTGTCCGCACATTCGTCCGCCAGTTCAAACAGCACACGGGCCGTGGTGGGGTCCAGAATGTGGCCGGCTTCGACCATGCGACTGGCCATCTCCAGAACGTCACCATAGGCGCAGGTCTGCAGCTGGTCCGTAGCGGTGTTGCCAACGCGCACGGGACGGCTGTTGCGATAGCCCGGCACATCCACGACGCGTTCTTCCTCCACGCGTTCCCCGCGCAGGGTGAAGCACGGCGCCATGCCCGGGCGATGACGGCCGATGGTGGTCATCAGCCAGCTGAAACCGGCCTTTGCGTCCGGAAGGGCACCTACCCGCAGGAATGTCTTGATGATGTACGCAGCATCGCGCACCCACGCGTAGCGATAGTCCCAGTTCTTGTCGCCCCCGATACGCTCGGGCAGCGAGGCACTCACGGCCGCGGCGATAGCGCCCGTTGGGGAGAACCACAGGAACTTCAGCGCCAGCACAGAGCGGATCACCTCGTCATGGCGGCTGATCCCGCAGTGGAGATCGTCCACCCATTGCCGCCATTCGTCGTCCGAACGATCAATGCGCGCATCGATCTCTTCCAGCGGTGGTACCGGCAGCACCTCATCCTGCGCCACCAGCAGCGCGACAACGTGGCGGTCACCCGGAGCCAGCGTCAGCGTGCCGCGAATCTCCCGGTCGTCGTGCCGGGTTATTTCGGTGCTTTCGGGATACCGCAGCATCGTCATGACCGGCCCGACGTGATGCACGCAGCCATTGGGTGTGTCGCTCATCCAAGGAGTGCACGTGCCGCCACGGGTGCCGGGCTGGTACAGCAGCTCGAAGATCACCTCCCCCTCGATGCCCTCAATCCGCCGCGCCAGTTCGGACCAGGGCAGGCGGCCGGCCGGCCCGCTGTTGAGGGATTCGGTGACCAAGGCCACGCCGGTGGCGGTGCGCACCTTCGTCTCCAGCACGTTGCTGTTGTCGCGGTAGCAGCGCTCGACAGCCTCCAAGCCACGCGCCTGCAAGACGAAACGACCACCGTCGGGCGCGTCCAGGATGCGATCCAGCAATGGCGGGGCGTCCATGCAGGGCGCACACCACCAGTCGATGCTGCCATCGGGTGCGATGAGCGCACTGGAGCGCCCATCCCCGATGGCGGCGTACGCATGGATCGGGGCATAGCCGTCCGCATCGCGTCCGGTCACAACGGTACCGGTACCCGTAGCGCCCACCATCACGGCAGAAGCATGCCGCCAGTGGCACCGATTACTTCACCGGTGATATAGCTCGATTCCTGCGTGGCCAGCAGCACGTAGGCCGATGCCATCTCCACCGGCTGCCCGGCACGCTTCAACGGCGTCTGTGAGCCGAATTCCGGAATCGCTTCCGGCGGCTGACCGCCCGCCGGCTGCAGCGGTGTCCAGATGGGGCCGGGGGCAATGGCGTTGACACGAATGCCGCGGTCCGCCACTTGGTGTGCCAGCGCCTTGGTGAAGTTGACGATGGCCGCCTTGGTCGGCGCGTAGTCCAGCAGGTTCGGCGAGGGCTGGTAGGCCTGGATCGAGGCGGTGTTGATGATCGTGGCACCGGCCGGCAGATGGGGCAGGGCGGCCTTGCAGACCCAGAACAAGGCATGGACATTGGTACGGAAGGTGGCGTCGAACTGCTCGGTGGTAAGATCCTCGATCTTCTCCACCGCCAACTGCTTGCCGGCGATGTTGGCCAGCACGTCCAGACCGCCCAAGGCCTTTACGGCCTGCTCCACAAGCTGGCTGCAGAAGGCCTCATCCTGCAGATCACCTGGCAACGCCACCGCTTTGCGACCCTCCGCCTCGATCAGCTTCACCACCTCGGCCGCGTCTTCCTCTTCTTCCGGAAGGTAGTTGAGCACCACGTCGGCACCTTCACGGGCAAAGGCAATGGCCACCGCGCGGCCAATTCCGGAGTCGGCACCGGTAACGAGCGCCTTGCGCCCGACCATACGGCCAAAGCCAACGTAGCTGTTCTCGCCATGGTCGGCCTTCGGTGTGAGCCCGTGTACGGTGCCCGGCGGGTTCTGTACCTGCGCGGGGTAGGTCGGCTGCGGGAACTGGGTGAGGGGGTTCTGGATCGTGAACTGATTGGGGGACGTCATGTAGATCCTTTGGGGGAGAGAGATTCAGATGCCTTAAAGCGTGACCGCGCCACCAGAAATGGTGAGCAGTGCGCCCGAGGTGTAGCTGGCGCTGTCGGCGGCGAGCATCACATAGGCCGAGGCGAGCTCCGCGGGCTGGCCGGGACGGCCGAAGGGGGTCTGGGTGCCGAACTGTTCCACCTCTTCAGCGGCCATGCCAGCGGGAATGAACGGCGTCCACACCGGGCCCGGCAGCACAGCATTCACACGGATGCCTTTATCGGCCAACAGGCCCGCCAGGCCGATGGTGAGGTTTGCCACCGCGCCCTTGGTGGCGGCGTAAGGCAAAATGTTGGGGGAGGGCTTCTTTGAGTTGACGGATGCGGTGTTGATCACCGAGCCACCGTCCTGCAGATACGGCACGCAAAGCCGGGTCAGGTTGAACACCGCGTGCACGTTGGTTTCAAACGTCTTTCGCCATTCGTCCAGCGTGATGTCGTCAAACGACTCGTAGTAGCGCTGGTAGGCGGCGTTGTTGACCAGGATGTCTAGACCGCCGAGCTCACCCGTGACCTTCTTGATAAGAGCGGCTGCCTGGGTGTCATCGCTGATGTCGCACGGGCAGAGGATCGCCTTCTGCCCGGCTTCTTCAATCAACGCGGCAATGCTCGCCGCGTCTTTTTCCTCACCTTCGAGGAACGCGATGGCCACGTCAGCACCTTCCCGGGCGTAGGCAATGGCCACCGCTGCGCCGATCCCGCTGTCTCCGCCGGTAATCAGCGCCTTCTTGCCTTTCAGCAGCCCGTTTCCTACATAGCTCTTCTCACCGTGGTCCGGTCGCGGGTCCATCTTGTCGGTCTTTCCCGGGAAAGACTGCTGCTGCGCTTTGAACGGCGGCTTCGGGTAGTTCGGTACAGGCATCGGGTGGACCTCGTCGAGCGGGAGGAGGTTCAGTGTGCGCAAACGCGAGTAAACACCGTGGCCCGGTCGTGTCGTTATCGTGTGCAGGACCAACGCCGCTCTCAGCTCCATCCATCGTGGCTATCGTCTCGACTTCCCATCCCTGGACGCCCATTGCGTGATCAGCGCAGCGCTTCCCACCGCAATGGCGTCCTCAACGGTGCCGGTACTCGTTTGGCCGTAGCGCGCGATGGCGCGCATCCGAAGATTGAACGTCACGTAGGCCATTCCCACGGCGGCACCCGCCCCAAGAAGGGCACCCAGGCTGCGGTGACGGCGCGGTGCCAGCGATGCGCCTGCAATCATGCCCGTGGCCACGCGAGCGACCATGCCTGCAGGAACGATACGGTCGGGCGCGGATTTCATCTTGTCTCCGGCCAGCTCGCCGCCGGCCAGGGCAAGCATGCCAGCAGAGGCCAGCTTGTTGCCCAGCAGACGAGGCGCGCCGTTGTCGGCGGGAAGATTGCCGCTTCGCGCGGCATTGGTCACGGCGGCCAAGGGCGTCATCGCCCGCATGCCCGCCACCGCGCCCATCAGAATCGAATGAATCAAAGCCATTGTGTTCTCCCTGGATTCAAAGGGCTTTCGTGTCAGGGCTTCGGCGGCCGTTCGTAGTCGTCCGGCTCGGCGGTGTGTTCTGCCTCGGGCATGTCCTTGTCCTTCCACTTCGCATCGTCATTGCGCAGCTTGTCCGGCGTATGTGCCTTCTGCTGGTCATCGACATCCGCGCCGGGATTGAAAGGTAAATTGTTCATGCTGCCGCTCCGCGTTGGGTACCGAAATCATGCTGCGCCTGCACGCATGAGCACGGGGTGTGCGTGCACTGCACATGTCCACCACATCAAGGTCACCCGCGCGGCACGCTGCGGCAGGTATCTGTAGGTTCTACGCCACGCGAGGACCTACCGATGCGCGCATTGACCTACCACGGCAGCAAAGACGTTCGGGTGGATACCGTTCCCGATCCCACCCTGGCTGCACCGGACGATCTCATTCTCCGTGTCACGGCGACCGCCATCTGCGGCTCCGACCTGCATCTGTATCGCGGCAAGATTCCCGATCTGCATACCGGCGACGTGCTGGGTCACGAGTTCATGGGCATCGTCGAAGAGGTGGGAAGCGCCGTCACCGAGCTGCGCCCCGGTGACCGTGTGGTGGTGCCCTTCGTGATCGCCTGCGGCGAGTGCTTCCACTGCAGGTTGTCCGAGCATGCCGCGTGCGAGACCACCAATACCGGCAAGGGAGCCGCGCTGAACCATAAGGGTATTCGCGCACCGGCGGCGTTGTTCGGCTACAGCCATCTGTATGGCGGCGTTTCCGGCGGCCAGGCTGAATACGTTCGCGTGCCCAAGGCCAATGTAGGCCCGCTGCGCATCCCGGATGCGCTGCCCGACGAGCAGGTGCTGTTCCTCTCCGACATCCTGCCCACCGGATACCAGGCCGCCATCAATGCCGGAGTCAAACCGGGCTCCACCGTGGCCATCTTCGGTGCAGGTCCGGTGGGTCTGATGAGCGCCGCGTGCTGTCGGCTGCTCGGGGCCGAAACCATTTTCATGGTTGACCACCTCCCTTATCGGCTGGCCTTCGCCCAGCAGACCTACGGCGTCACCCCGGTGGACTTCAGCAAGATCGAGGACCCGGCGGAGTACATCATCACCCAGACCAACGGCCGCGGCGTGGATGCCTCCATCGAAGCGGTGGGCTTCGAGGCCGAAGGCAGCGCGCTCGAGTCGGCACTGACCACACTGAAGGTGGAGGGCAGCAGCGGGGTGGCCATCCGCCAGTGCATCGCCGCCACGCGACGCTGTGGCACCGTGAGCATCCCCGGTGTCTACGCCGGTTTTCTGCATGGCTTCCTGCTCGGCGACGCCTTCGACAAGGGACTCACCTTCAAGATGGGCCAGACCCATGTGCAGGGATTGATGCCCGAGCTGCTGGACTACATCGGCGAAGGCGCGCTGGACCCCGGCGTCATCATTACCCATCGCCTGTCGCTGGAAGACGCGGTGCGGGGTTACGAAATCTTTGACCGCAAGGAAGAGGATTGCCGCAAGGTGATTCTGACGCCCTGACATGGACTGCCTTTCCGATCACGCCGCTCCAGCCCTCGAAGCTCACGTCCGCGATCTGCTGGCTCGACAGCCTGCTCTCCCGCTACCCGGTCGCGGCAGGACGCTTGACCGCTGGCGGGCATTGGCCCGTATTGCCGGCGACGATCTGTGCGTGGCCAAGGTGCTGGAAGCTCACTACGACGCGCAGGCGATTCTCGAGGACCTGGGCGCTGCACCGTTGGAGCCCGACATGTTGGCTGCGGTGTGGGCAGCCGAAGGCCCTCACGCCACGTTGCGGTTCGACCCGGCCTCTGGAACCGTAAGCGGCGTCAAACCGTGGTGCTCCGGGGCGGGCCTGGTAGATGTCGCGCTGGTGACTGCGGCCAGTGAGGCGGGCGGCCGCCTGGTGCAGGTTCGCGCGGACGCACCGGGCCTGCGGCACCTTCCGCAGTCATGGCACGCCACCGGGATGGGCGGCATCCCCAGCGGCAGCGTGGAATTCGCCGAAGTGCCTGCCAAGCCGCTCGGCGAACCCGGTGCGTATCTGGCGCGCCCGGGGTTCTGGCACGGTGGCGCGGGCATTGCCGCGTGCTGGTATGGCGCGGCGGTGGCCCTGGCGGAGCCGCTGCACCGGTCCCAACGGGTAGCAAATGATGCCCAGCAGGCCGCACTGCTCGGCAAGATTGATATGACGCTGAGGTCGGCGGCTGCCTTGATGCGCGAGCTGGCGGCCGCCATAGACGACGCTCCGTCCCGCCCGCACCAGACCGATGTCCTTCGGCTGCGCAGTGTGGTTGAACGCAGCTGTACGCACGTGCTCGACGCGGTCGGGCGCGCCCTCGGCCCGGCACCCATGTGTCTGGACCCGGCGCACGCGCAGCGTTGGAGTGACCTGACCGTCTTCATCCGGCAGAGCCATGCCGACCGCGACTGGGCCGAGCTCGGACGCGCCCTCCAGACCGGGGAGTCGCCATGGGCGCTGTAGCGCGACGCATCGCGGGGCAGGGCACCCTGCAGGCGGAGTGGGAGGCGAGCAGGTGGCTGCAGGCGCTTCCCGAACGCCCTGCGTCCGCTGTACTGCATGACGCGCGCAGGCTCGTCGTGGTCTCACCGCACCCCGACGACGAAGTGCTGGGGTGCGCCGGGATCATGCAATCGGCGGCGGCTACCGGCATTGCGGTACACGTCATCTCCGTCACCGACGGGGAGGCCTGCTATCCGGATCAGCCACTCTGGCCGCCGCTGCGCCTGCGGGATGCGCGTCGCCGCGAACTGGCGTCCGCCATGCGCGAGCTTGGGCTGGACGCCACGCATGTCACCCCGTTAGGGCTTCCGGACGGTGGGGTAACCGCCCGCGAGGACGAATTGACCCAGGCAGTGGCAAGCCAGCTGGTAGTCGGCGACGTGGTGCTGGCTCCCTGGGTGCAGGACGGCCATCCGGACCATGAAGCCGTGGGGCGAGCAGCCCTGGCCGCCGCCGAAAAACACGTACGCGTCCTCCAGTACCCCGTCTGGGCATGGCATTGGCTGGATCCTAATGCCGTTAGTGCCCCCTGGAGCGCAGCCACCCGCATCCCCATGACCACGGCCGCTCTGCAGCGCAAGGCAACGGCGATACGCACGTTTGCCACCCAGATCGGCGACGTCGACGGCCTGAACTGTGATCCCATCCTGCCGCACCACGTGACGGCACGCTTCCACCGACCGTTCGAGGTGCTGATCGGATGAGTAACGCCGCCTATTTTCAGGAGATCTATCAGGAGGCAGACCCGTTCCGCTACCGCAGCCGCTGGTATGAGGAGCGCAAGCGCGCCCTGACCGTGGCCTGCCTGCCTCGCCGGCGCTACGCAAACGCGTGGGAGCTGGGCTGCTCGAACGGGATACTGACTGCGGAGCTGGCCACCCGGTGCGACAGGCTGCTGGGTACCGACATCAGTGACGAAGCGCTGGCGCAGGCGGCATTGTCCACCCGGGACTGCCCGCAGGTCGCCCTGCAGCGGGCCACGCATCCCCAGGACTGGCCGGACGGGACCTTCGACCTGATCGTGTTGAGCGAGGTCGGCTACTACCTGCAGCCGGACGCACTGGCGCTGCTGGGGCGGAAACTGCGCAGCAGCATTGCTGACGGAGGGCTGTTGCTGGCCTGCCACTGGAATCACCCGTTTGATGAGGCCAGTAGCTCCGCGCACGACGTGCACCAAATAGTTTGGTCAGACTTGCCTGAAGTATTCAGCTACCGGGACGATGATTTCCTGCTTCAGGGCTGGAGTACATCCACCACCAGCGTCGCCGAGCGCGAGGGCCTGCGGTGATCGCGGTGATCGTGCCCGCACACAATGAGGCCGACGCGATCGGCGGTTGCCTGCGCGCATTGCGTGACGCGGCAGCGCATCCCGGTTTGGACGGCGAGGAGGTGCTCACGGTGGTGGCCCTGGATGCCTGCAGCGACCAGACAGCGGCCGTCTGCGCACGCTACGGAGCCATCACGGTCGCGGTTGAGGCACGCTGTGTAGGAGTGGCACGAGCCTGCGCTGCGAACCATGCACTTGCGCTGGGCGCACGTTGGATCGCCAGCACGGACGCCGATACCACCGTGCCCCCGGATTGGCTGTGGAAGCAGACGACCTGCGGTGCCGAGGCATTCTGCGGAATCGTGGAGGTCGTCGACTGGCTGGACTATCCCAGCTGTCTGCGCGAGACCTTCGAGCGCCGGGAAGTCGCCAGGGATGGTCACGCCCATGTACACGGCGCAAACCTGGGCGTCAGCGCAGCGGCCTACCGCACCGTCGGCGGCTTCTCGCCCCTGAGCACCGGCGAAGACGTCGCACTGGTGCGGGCCTTGCAGGAAGCTCGACTGCCGATCGCGTGGCACGCGCGCCCCGTCGTCGCGACCAGCGCTCGGCGTACAGCGAGGGCACCCAACGGCTTCAGCGGCTTCCTCCAGGCGCTGGAACGCGAGGCACTGGAAGCCGGCGCACGACTGCTACCGTCGCCGGTGATTTGATAAACGGTTCATCCGCAGGCTGAGTACCCGCCAGCGTTGCGTTCCAGCAGTTCGGACATGGGCTCATGCCACATGGGCATGACGTTCTGGACCTGTGTCACGAATACATCGTCGATCTTTCACGGTGAGTTGATCGGTCCACCGTATAGATTGCATTCATGGCGTTGCCGCGTCTCTGCGACCAATGCTTATCCGACTCAACTTCAACTGCGCCGCTCGCCGGTCGCAGCCGGTGTTTGCTTTCTCTTCTCTGGCAGAAATCCCCCATGAATGCCGTCATCGTTGATCGCTCTCTCGACACGCTGCCGTCCGGCTCCGCGCTTCGCCTGACCGCGCCCCCCACGTCCCGACGACGCGACACGCGCGGTCGCTTCATGCCGCGCTTCGACACCCATGCTGGTCAGCGGGTGCTGTTCGTTGTTTCGGAAATGGCGGATTTCGTCAAAGCCGGCGGACTGGGTGACGTCGCTGCCGCGCTGCCGCGCGCATTGCGTGCCAACTGCGATGTGCGGGTACTCATCCCCGGTTACCCGGCCGTGCTGGAACGCCTGCAACGGCTGGAACGCGTGGGGCAGGTGGCGGGACGGGGCAGCTTGCCGGTCTGCGAACTGGCGCGGGCCGAGCAGCACGACGGGCTGCCGGTGTACGTGCTGTTGAACCCCCACCTGTTCGAACGCGCAGGCTCCCCGTATGTGGACGAAGCGGGCAAGGAATGGAGCGACAACGCGGTGCGGTTCGCCACACTGGCCCATGCGGCGGCGGAGATCGCGGCCGGTCGGGTGGACTCTGCGTGGGCACCGGAGGTCCTGCACCTGAACGACTGGCCCAGCGCACTGGCGGCGGCGTATGTCCGCTGGGACGGGACCGAGGTGCCAACCCTGCTCACCATCCATAACTTGGCCTACCAGGGGTTGTTCCCGCTGGAGCAGGCCGCGACGCTGGGCATTCCCGCACACCGGCTCGACGAACTCACCTTCTACGGCCAGCTGTCATTCCTGCAGGCCGGCATTGCCCACGCCACCCGGCTGAACACCGTCAGCCTGCGTTACGCACGCCAGATCACGGCACCGGCCGATGGCTGCGGCCTGCACGACCTGCTGGCGCGGCGCGCCGCGCGCGGCCACCTGAGCGGCATTGTGAACGGCATCGACGCCAGCTGGGATCCCCGCAGCGACCGCCATCTGAGCGCGCATTTCAGTGTGCAGGCGTTCGACGGGCGGCGTCACAATGCCCAAAGCGTGCGTGAAGCCTTCGGCCTGCGCCACAGCGAGGGGCCGCTGTTCGCCGTGGTGTCGCGGCTGGTGCATCAGAAGGGCCTGGACATCAGCTGCGAGGTCGCGCCGCAGATCATCGCGGCAGGTGGCCAGCTGGTGATCATCGGCGGCGGTGAACCTGCGGTCGAGGAAGAGGTGCGTGAACTGGCGCGCCGCTATCCTGGCCAGGTGGGTGCCTTCATCGGCTTCGAGGAAGGCCTGGCGCGGCAGATGTTCGCCGGCGCGGACTTCCTGCTCATGCCCTCGCGCTTTGAGCCCTGCGGCCTGAGCCAGATGTATGCCCAGCGTTTCGGTTGCCTGCCGGTGGCGCATGCAACGGGTGGCCTGGTGGATACGGTGGAAGACGGAGTTACCGGCTTCCTGTTCCACCAACCGACCGCGGACGGCATGCGTCGCTGCGTGGAACGCGCCATGCGCACCTTCCGCCTGCCCGCGCTGCTGCACGCCATGCGCCGCGCGGCGATGATGCGCCCGAGTGGCTGGGACATTGCCGGTCGCCAGTACATGGACCTGTACCAGCAGGCCAGCCTGCAGATCCGTCCGCAATCGGTGCCGGTCGCGGTGGCTGCATGATGACGTTGTGGGAAGCAGGAACGTTGACGGCCACCGACGGCACCACTGGAGCACCCGGCTCATCGGACGAGGAAACGCTGGGTGCACTGACCGCGCTGGCGCATGCAGAGCCGGTCGATGCCTTCGCGTGGCTTGGCACCCACCTCCGTCCGGACGGAGGGGCGCTGCTGCGGGTACTGCTGCCGGGGGCGGCCGCAGTCTCGGCCCGGACGTCATCCAGCGGGGAATGGGTGCCCTTGCTTCGTCGACCGGTCAACGGTGTCTTCGAAGGTGACATTGCCGCCGAGGGACAATCCCCGGAACTGCGCATCGAATGGCCGCACGGCGTTCAGATCACCCACGATCCGTACAGCTTCGGCCCCGTGCTGGAGGAAGCGCTGCTTCAGCAGTTCCGTGACGGCAGCGCCGACGCCGTTCGCGCGCTCGGCGCGGCGCCTCAGCAGGTAGCGGGCATCGACGGCGTGCGGTTCGCGGTGTGGGCTCCCAACGCACGCCGGGTATCGGTGGTGGGCGATTTCAACAGCTGGGATGGGCGACGCCACCCCATGCGGCTGCGCCACACGGCCGGCGTCTGGGAAGTGTTCGTGCCCGGCGTGCATGCCGGCGACCGCTACAAGTTCCGGGTGACGGCCGCCGATGGACAGGTGCTGGCGGACAAGGCCGACCCCCTGGCGCGCTGGGCCGAGCTGGCCCCGGCCACTGCCTCACGGGTGCCGGACGACACCGCGCATGAATGGCAGGACCAGGCGTGGATGCAGCAACGCGCCAACTGGGCGCAGGCCCCCCTGTCGATCTATGAGGTGCACGCGGCGTCCTGGCAGCGTGACGCGCAGGGTGAGGTGCTCGACTGGGCCGCATTGGGGGACCGCCTCATTCCGCACGTGCAGGCATTGGGGTTCACCCATATCGAGCTGTTGCCGGTGAGCGAGCATCCGTTCGGCGGCAGCTGGGGCTATCAACCGCTGGGCATCTATGCGCCCACGGCCCGGCATGGCACGCCCGCGGACTTCGCGCGTTTCGTGGACCGCTGCCACCAGGCTGGCATCGGCGTGATCGTGGACTGGGTCAGCGCGCATTTCCCCGACGATGCGCATGGCCTGCAGCGGTTTGACGGCACCGCACTGTACGAGCACGCGGACCCGCGCGAGGGCTTTCATGCCGACTGGCATACGCTCATCTACAACTACGGCCGCAACGAGGTGGGGGCCTATCTGCTCGGCAGCGCGCTGGAGTGGGTGGAGCGCTTCCATCTGGACGGGCTGCGCGTGGATGCGGTCGCCTCCATGCTGTATCGCGATTACAGCCGTGCCGAAGGCCAGTGGATTCCCAACGAGCACGGCGGCCGCGAGAATCTGCAGGCGGTGGCCTTCCTCAAGCAGATGAACGCCACGCTGCGGGCCCGGCATCCGGACGTGATGGTGATCGCCGAGGAGTCCACCGCCTGGCCGGGCGTGACCGCGCCGGTGGAGCAGGGCGGGCTGGGCTTCACCCATAAATGGAACATGGGCTGGATGCACGACACCCGCGGTTACCTGCACCGTGATCCGTCGCATCGCCGCTATCACCACAGCGAAATCACCTTCGGGCTGGTCTACGCCTTCTCCGAGCGCTACGTGCTGCCGCTGTCGCACGATGAAGTGGTGCACGGCAAGGGCTCGCTGCTCGGTGGCATGCCGGGCGACGCATGGCAGCGCTTTGCCCAGCTGCGGGCGTACTACGGGCTGATGTGGGCGCACCCGGGCAGCAAACTGCTGTTCATGGGCGGCGAGTTTGGCCAGTCACGCGAGTGGTGCCACGACCGCGGCCTTGACTGGGACGAGGCCGGGCAGCCGGCCAACCAGGGGCTGATGCGCCTGCTGGGCGACCTCAACGGCGTGCTCCGCGCGCAGCCAGCGTGCCACCGGGCCGAGCAGAACGAGGCCAGTTTCAGCTGGAGCGTGGGCGACGACCAGGCTAACAGCGTGTTTGCCTTCGTCCGCCGCGACCCCGATGGCCATGCGCCGCCTTTGTTGGTGGTGACCAACCTGACCCCGGTCGTCCGGCAGGGTTATCGTGTAGGCGTACCGCAGGGCGGTCGTTGGCAGGAACTGCTCAACACCGACAGTACGTATTACGGTGGCAGCGATGTCGGCAATGCCGGCGGGGTGCTCGCCGAAACCCGGCCGATGCACGGGCAAGCCCACTCCGTCCTGCTCACCCTGCCGCCGCTCGCCACCGTTTACCTGCAGGCCGACGCATGAGCGCCGCGCCGGAGCGACTGGGGGCCTGGCCGCTCCCGGACGGGCGCGTACGCTTCCGGCTTTGGGCTCCGGCGGCCCGCGAGGTGGCGCTGGTGCTCAGCGGCGAGGACCTGCCCATGCGGCCGGAAGGCGACGGGTGTTTCGTTGCGGACGCCACCGCGCCTTCTGGCGCACCTTACCGGTTCCGCATCAACGGCGACGTACAGGTGGCCGACCCTGCCTCCCGCTGGCAGCCGCACGGCGTGGACGGCGCAAGTGCAGTGCTGCCCTGCGACGGTCATGTCTGGACTACCCCGGAGTGGGCCGGACGCCCGTGGAACGAGCTGGTCATTTACGAGGTGCATGCCGGGTGCAGTGACGGTTATGCGGGTCTGCGCGCGCAGCTGCCTGCGCTGGCGGCCATGGGCATCACCGCGCTGGAACTGATGCCGGTGGCGCAGTTCCCGGGCCGGCGTAACTGGGGCTACGACGGCGTGTTTCCCTACGCCCCCGCCGAAGCCTATGGCACGCCCGACGCGCTCAAGGCGCTGGTGGACGACGCCCATGCGCAGGGCATGGCCGTGCTGCTGGACGTGGTCTACAACCACTTCGGCCCGCAGGGCAATCAGCTCGCACGGTATGCGCCCGGTTTCTTCGTTGCCGAGAGCCACACACCCTGGGGGCAGGGGATCGACTTCCAACAGCCCCAGGTGCAGCGCTTCTTCATCGACAACGCGCTGATGTGGCTGCAGGAGTACCGCTTCGACGGGCTGCGCCTGGACGCGGTCCACGCGATCGCACCGCAGGCGTTCCTGACCCAGCTCTCCGCCGCCGTCCGCGCGGCGGTTCCGCAGGAGCGGCACGTGCACCTGGTGCTGGAGAACGAGCGCAACGAGGCGCACTGGTTGCGCGAAGGTACGTACCGGGCCCAGTGGAACGACGATTTCCACAATGCGCTGCATGTACTACTGACCGGCGAACATGAAGGCTATTACGCCGATTTTGCCGCCGATTATGCTGGCCACGGACGCGCCGCATCATTGCTCGCGCGGTGCCTGCGCGAAGGCTTCGCCTGGCAGGGCGAAGCCAATGGTGCAGGTGAGCGGCGGGGCGAACCCAGTGGCGACCTCAGCCCCGACCATTTCGTGGTCTTCGCCCAGAACCATGACCAGGTCGGCAACCGTGCGTTGGGCGAACGTCTTTCAACGCTGGTGGAGCCGGCGCTGGCGCGTCTGGCCACCGCGCTGACCGTGCTGGTACCGATGGTGCCGCTGCTGTTCATGGGCGAGCCGTGGCAGGCGCGCACGCCGTTCCTGTTCTTCACCGACTACCTGCCGCCGCTGGACGCGGCAGTGCGCGAGGGACGCCGGCGCGAGTTCGCTGCCTTCAGCGCATTCGCCGACCCACACGCGCGTGCCCGCATTCCCGACCCCAACGACCCGGCCACCTTCGCCGCTTCGAAGGTGCGGTTGCCGGCGGCCGATGATCTCGAGGCAGCTGCCACCATCGCGTGGTTCACGCGCCTGCTGGCACTGCGCCGGCAGTACCTGCAACCCGGCCTGACCCAGGCGCGTTCCCTTGGCACCCGGATTCTCGGCGAGCAGGCCGTGCAGGCGGGTTGGCAGTTACCGCAGGGCGAATGGTGGTTGGCCTTCAACGCCGGCCCTGCCGAGGTGCCGCACGGCCTGCCGGTTGGCACGCTGCTGGTCAGCGAAGGCGAGAGCAACGCGCACATGCTGGGCCCCAGTGGCAGTCTGCGCGTGCACTGGGTGACGCGATGAAGGCGCCCGATGCCGCACTGCGCACGCGCGCCGAGAAGGCGGGGCTGCGCGTGGACTGGACCGACGTCACCGGCGCGCCACAGGTGGTGTCCGCCGCCGTCCTCGACAGCGTGCTGGAGCTGCTCCCGGCCGTAGACCCTGACCTGGCACCGCCACTGCTGACCTGCACGACCGGTGCACCGGTCGAGATTCCGGGCAGCCACGACGGCCGTGCGAGCTGGGTAACGAGTACCGGCGACGCACTTCCTGCAACGCGCGAACCACGAGGCGGCTGGACCGCCCCGACGCAACCCGGTTACTGGGAGTGGCAGCAGGAAGGACGGCGGCAACGCGTTGCGGTGGCACCGGCTCGGGCGTTCTACCCGGATGCAGACGCTGTTCCACGTCATTGGGGGCTGGCGGCCCAGGTATACAGCTTGCGCGAGGCAGGCGACGGCGGCATCGGTGACAGCAGTGGCGGAAGCCGCTGGCTCGAGCGGATGGCCGCGTATGGAGGCGATGCACTGGCACTGAGCCCCATCCATGCCGGCATGCCGCTGCACGCCAGCTACAGCCCGTACTCGCCCAGCGACCGCACGCAACTGGATGCGCTGCATGCGGCACCGCTGCAGGTGCTGCCGGAGGCCGCGGCAGCCGTGCGTGCCGCCGATCCCGCGCTGGACGCGCGCCTGACCCTGCACGAGCAGGCGCCCTGCATCGACTGGCCTGCCGCCGCCACAGCCAAGCAGCAATGGATCGACGCGTTGCCCACGTGGCTGCAGCAGCATGACCCGGTGCGGTGGCGTCGGATTACGGCGGATCTGGACGAGACGGGCGAGACGTTCGGCACCTGGCTGGCGCGCTGCGGCTGGACCCAGGTGCAGCAGCAGGCACGCAGGCAGGGGCTTGCCATCGGCCTGATCGCCGACCTGGCCGTTGGCTTCGATCCGCTCGGCGCGGAAGCGCAGCGCCATGCAACGGCCGTGCTGCGTGGCCTCGAGTTGGGCGCGCCACCCGATGCCTTCAACCCGCTAGGACAGGCCTGGGGCATTACCGGCTATGCACCGCACGCACTGCGTGCGCAGGGCTATGCCCCGTTCATCAGGTTGCTGCGCGCGGTGATGGCCGACCGGGGCGGCATCCGCATCGACCACATCCTCGGCCTCAACCGGTTGTGGGTGCTGCCGCAGGGTGCCGGTGCCGGGCAGGGCGTGTACCTGGCCTACCCTTTCGCCGACCTCATCAACCTGCTGGTGCTCGAATCGTGGCGTAACCGGTGCGTGGTCATCGGCGAAGACCTGGGCGTGGTGCCGCCTGGCATCCGCGCGACCTTGGCCGGGCGCGGCATTCTGGGTATCGACGTTCTGGCGTTCAGTCGTGACGCGACAGGCTTCTGGCCATCCGCACGCTGGCGCCCCAGCGCGGTGGCCATGACCTCAACACACGACCTGCCGCCGGTCGCCGGCTGGCTGGCCGGCGGCGACCTCGACTGGCACCAGCGCCTGGGCTGGTCGGACGCTGCGGGTTCGACCAGACAGCGGGAAGAGCGGGAACGCCAACGGCAGCAGCTGGCAACAGTCGCCGCCGGGCAAGGGCTGCCGACAGATGACCTGCACCGTGCCGCGCTTGCGATCACCGCGCGCTCGCCGGCTCCGCTGGCGCTGCTGCCATTGGAAGACGCGCTGGGCGAAACCGAGCAACCCAATCTTCCCGGGACCGTGCAGCAGCACCCGAACTGGCAGTGCCGCTTGCCCGCAGCGCCGGATGCCGCTGCATCGGAGCGGATGGCGCAGTTCGCCGCGCAGCGTCGGCAAGGAGGCGCGGCATGACTCCGTTGCGGGCGACCGTCCGGCTGCAGTTGCATGCCGGCTTCGACTTCAGCGCTGCGCAGGCGCAGCTCGACTATTTCGCCGACCTCGGCATCAGCCACCTGTATCTTTCGCCGATTGCCGAAGCGATGCCGGGCTCGACGCACGGCTACGATGGCATCGATCCGACCCGCATCAGCGGCGCGCTGGGAGGCGAGGGCGGCTTCGTGCGGTTGGCCCAGGCCGCCCGTGCGCAGGGGTTGGGCATCCTGCTCGACATCGTCCCCAATCATCTCGCTGCCGATGTACGCAATCCCTGGTGGGCGGACGTCCTGGCGCACGGCCGGCGCAGCGCGTATGCGGATTGGTTCGACATCGACTGGGAGGCGCCCGGGTGCAACGACCAGCTGTGGCTGCCGGTACTGGATCGACCGCTGGACGAGCTGCTGGCAGAGGGCGTGATCCGTGTCGAACCCGGATCCCAGGGTCCGCAGCTGGCGTACGGCGAGCAACGCTGGCCGCTGTCCCCGCTGGGGGTTCCGGAAGCGCCCGACGCGCAGACGGAATGGATCGCCCGTAGCAACCAGAGCCCGGCCCACCTGCAGCGTCTGCTCGACCATCAGGCGTATCGACTGGCCTGGTGGCGCAGTGGTCCGGACCGGGTGAACTACCGGCGCTTCTTCGACATCAACCAGCTGGCCGCGGTGCGCGTGGAGCGCCCGGCTGCGTACGAAGCGATGCACGCCTTGCCGCTGCGGCTGGTGCGCGAGGGCTGGGTGGATGGGCTGCGCATTGACCATGTCGATGGCCTGGCCGATCCGGCGGGGTATCTGCAGGCCCTGCGCCATGCCCTGGACGAAGCGGGTGCCGTTCGTGGACTGCCTGCCGGCGCACTCAGCCTGCACGTGGAGAAGATCCTGGCGGACGGCGAATCCCTGCCGGAGGACTGGCCTGTGGAGGGCACCACGGGATACGACTTCATGGACCAGGTCGGTGCGTTGCTGCATGACCCGGGTGGCCAACCTGCGTTCGACACGTTCTGGACGCAGGTCTCCGGGTCCCGTGAGCGCTTTCCTTCCGTGCAGCGTCAGGCCCGCACGGAACTGCTGGCCTCCACGCTGCAGGCGGATATGGACCGGTGCCTGCGCCAGGTCGAGGCGGCCGTGCAGCACGATGGCGCAACGGGCGACCTCACCCCGCGCATGTACGAACGCGCCACGCAGTCGCTGTTGCGGCACTTCCCGGTCTACCGGAGCTACGGCATGGCGTCGGCGACGGATCAGCAGGTGCTGCGGCAGGCAGCGGAGGCGGCCCATGCCGAACTCGACGCGGGCGATCGTGCTGCGTTGGCCCGGGTCTGCAGCGCATTGCTCCGCGAGCACGGGGAGGAGACCGAGGCACGGTCGACGCTGCGTACCCGCATCGAGCAACTGGCGGCACCGCTCAACGCCAAGGCGGTGGAAGACACCGCCTTCTACCGATACGGCCGGCTGCTGTCGCGCAATGAAGTGGGCAGCGATCCGGACCATTTCGCACTGACCCCCTCGGCCTTCGTCGCGCGCGCGACCGAACGTGGGGCGCGCTTCCCGCGCGCGATGCTGGCGCTGGCCACCCACGACCACAAGCGCGGCCCGGACGCGCGCATGCGCCTGGCCCTGCTGTCCGCGCGCCCGCAGCGCTGGCACAACGCCCTGTGCCGCTGGCAGCGTGAAGGCGGTGCACAGGGCCATCCGCTGCCGCTGCCCGGCGCAGAAGCTTACATGCTGTGGCAGACGCTGCTGTCTACCTGGCCATTGCAGCGCGAC
The DNA here is from genome assembly GCA_002387845.1 of Stenotrophomonas maltophilia. Lineage (GTDB taxonomy): Bacteria > Pseudomonadota > Gammaproteobacteria > Xanthomonadales > Xanthomonadaceae > Stenotrophomonas > Stenotrophomonas maltophilia_AG. Next base: position 153,721 of record DGLB01000034.1, read on the forward strand.
AGCGTCGATGCCGACTTCGCTGCGCGCATCGTCGAATGGCTGCGCAAGGCGCTGCGCGAAGGCAAGCGGCTCAGCCGCTGGAGCGACCCGAACGAAGCCCTTGAAAGGGCTGCGGTCAGCTGGGTGGAATGGCTGTGCGGTGCACCGACGGCGCAGGCCCTGCGCGAGGACGTGCACGGTTTTGTCGCGCGGATTGCAGCGGATGCGGCGCGGCTGTCGCTGGCACAGCTGGCGCTGCAGCTCAGCTGCCCGGGTGTGCCCGATCTCTACCAGGGCAACGAGGGCTGGGACACCAGCCTGGTCGACCCGGACAACCGCCGGCCGGTCGACTATCAGCAACGCCGCGAGTGGCGTGCCGATCGTCGCCCATGGGCGGCCTTGCTGGCGGACTGGCAGCAAGGTGCGCCCAAGGCGCGCCTGCTCGGTGTGCTGCTGCAACTGCGCCGCGCGCAGCCGCTGCTGTTCGCACAGGGCACCTTGCACCGGATCGACACCGGCGCCGACGACCTGCTGGTGTTCACCCGGCGGTGGCAACAGCTGGTGCTGCTGGTGGCCGTGCCTGTCCGGCCTGCTGCGGAGGCCGAGGGCCACGCGCCCCCCGGCCTGGCGGCCCGCAACGACCCTCGCATGCTGCACCTGGCCGGTGCACCCTCCGGCCACTACAAAAACCTGCTGGAAGGCACGTCGTGGACGCATGCCGGCCACGCCGTTCGCGCAGACACCCTGTTCAACAACAGCCCCTTGGCCCTCTGGATTCGAGACGTGGAGCAGCAAGATGGAACATGAAGAGCGCCAACAACGCACTGAGCACCTGGCACACCAGATCTGGGAGGCCGAAGGTCGCCCTGAAGGGCAGCAGGAACGCCATTGGCACATGGCCGAGCGCCTGGTAGAGGCCGAACTGGCCGTGCGGCAGCTGCCGGCAGAGAGCGGAGACACGCATGGCCAGCCGTGACCGCATCCAGCAGCGCTCGCGCGTTCGTGAGGGACGTCCGTATCCGCTGGGTGCCACCTGGGACGGCCTCGGGGTGAACTTTGCCCTGTACTCGCGCCACGCCACCAAAGTAGAGCTGTGCCTGTTTGACGCACGCGGGCGCGAGCAGGAGCGCATCGTCCTGCCGGAATACACCGACGAGATCTGGCACGGCTACCTGCCCGATGCTCGTCCCGGCCAGCGCTATGGCTACCGCGTGCATGGCCCTTACGCGCCGGAAGCCGGGCACCGGTTCAATCCCAACAAGCTGCTGCTTGACCCGTATGCCAAGCAGATTGTGGGCGAGATCAAATGGGCACCGCATCTGTTCGGTTACACCCTGGGCCATCGTGACGCGGACCGCAGCTTCGACCGCCGTGACAGCGCCAACTACATGCCGAAGTGTGCGGTGATCGATCCCGCCTACAGCTGGGGCAACGAGCGCGCGCCGGCCACACCGTGGGAAAACACGGTCATCTACGAGGCGCATGTGCGCGGCCTGACCATGCAGCACCCGCAGATTCCGGACGGCGAGCGCGGCACGTTCTCGGCGCTGCGCAACGATGCACTGGTTGACCACCTGAAGTATCTCGGCGTCACCGCCATCGAGCTGTTGCCCGTGCACGCCTTCATCGACGATCAGCATCTGCTGGAGAAAGGCCTGCGCAATTACTGGGGCTACAACAGCATCGGCTTCTTCGCCCCGCACCCGCGCTATCTTTCGCTGGCCACGGTGGCCGAGTTCAAGCAGATGGTGGCGCGGTTGCACGACGCAGGACTGGAAGTGATCCTGGACGTGGTCTACAACCACACCGCCGAAGGCAACGAGCTGGGGCCGACCCTGTCTTTCAAGGGCATCGACAACGCCAGCTACTACCGCCTCGCCGACGACCGGCGCTATTACATCAACGACACCGGCACCGGTAACACCTTTGACCTGACCAACGCCGGCGCGCTGCGCATGGTGATGGACTCCCTGCGCTACTGGGTGACCGAGATGCGGGTGGATGGATTCCGCTTCGACCTGGCCACCATCCTCGGCCGCGAGCGGCATGGCTTCGATGCCTCCGGCAGCTTCCTCGACGCGGTGCGCCAGGACCCCATCCTGGGCCAGGTGAAGCTGATTGCCGAACCGTGGGACATCGGGCCGGGCGGTTACCAGCTGGGCAACTTCGCCCCCGGCTGGGCCGAATGGAACGACCGCTTCCGTGACACCACGCGGGGGCTCTGGCGCGGTGACGCCGGGCAACTGGCGGACTTCGCCACGCGCTTCAATGGTTCGGCCGACCTCTTCGACCATCAGGGCCGACGCCCCTCGTCCAGCGTCAACTTCATCACCGCGCATGACGGCTTCACCCTGCGCGACCTGGTCAGCTACGAGCACAAACACAACGACGCCAACGGCGAAGGCAACCGTGACGGCCACGAGCACAACCTCTCGTGCAATCACGGAGTGGAGGGGGACACGGATGACGCGACGGTGGTGTCCATACGCGGCCAGCAGATGCGCAACCTGCTGGCCAGCCTGCTGCTGGCCCAGGGCACGCCGATGCTGCTGGCCGGCGACGAGTTCGGCCACAGCCAGCAGGGCAACAACAATGCCTACTGCCAGGACAACCCGCTGAGCTGGATTGACTGGGAAAAGGCCGCGCAGCCGGGTGCCCAGGCCCAGGCCGCGTTCGTGCGGCGCGTGCTCAGCCTGCGCCGTCGCTACGGCCTGCTGCGTCGAAACCGGTTTCTACGTGGGGAAGTGGACGCCGAACTGGGCGTCGCCGACATCCGCTGGTGCCGGCCGGACGGTCAGCCCATGCAGGAGTCGGATTGGCACGACGGCGAACAGCGCGCCCTGGGCATCGTGCTGGATGGTCGCAGCCCCGACACTGGCCTGCGCGAGCCGGGCCGGCACGTCAGCCTGGCATTGTTGTTGAATGCCGGCGATGCACCGGTGCGCTTCGCGGTAGGCGACGACAGCCTCGACTTCCGCAAGGTGCTGCTGCAGACCCCCGAAGCGCCGCTGCAGGCCGATGACCAGGGCGGCTGGACGCTGCCGGCGAAGAGCCTGTGCCTGCTGGCGGCAAGCAGCGCTTGAAAGCATGCCGTCAAGGTCTCTCGGCACGGGAGACCTTGGATTGGTGCTAGCGGCGGCCCAGCTACTCCTGGGCCGAGAGGTCGTCCACGCGCTCCCCTTGCTGCTCACGCTGACGCTTGTCCAACTCTTCTGCGTAGCGCTTGCGCACAAATGCCTCGGACAGCACGCCCAGCACGTGGCCACTCTCGTCGGTCACGGCCAGCTCATCGCTCTGGGTCTGGTCGAACAGCCGCATGACCTCCACCACGTCCGCACGGGAGGACAGCACAGCCGAAGGATTCTCCGCAAACTCGGAAAGAAGGCTGGTCGGCTTCACGCCATCGGCATACATCTTGGCGATCTGCACGATACCCGCGTAGTGCCCCTCGGTATCAATGAGGATCACCCGTGTGCCCGAACCCAAAGGGAAGCGTTCCCGGAAGGTCGCGACATCCAGATCCTGCGGAGCGGTGGAGACGCCCCGGCGCATCATCAGTCCGGCCCGCAGGTTCTGGACCCAGCCCACGTCCTGGGCGCTCTTGATGGTTTCCCCACGCAGGTGAAGCCGCCACGTGGAGAACGAATAGCCAAACTGCTGGCGCACCAGCGTGTTGGCCACCAGCACCGCGCCCATCACCAGACTGGTCAGCACGAAGTCGTGGGTGCCTTCCAGCACCAGCATTGCCATCGTCATGGGCGCGCCGACCACGGCGGCGGCCAGCGCCGCCATGCCGGCAATGGCCGCCGAAGTGGGGTCGATGACCGGGCCGCCGGGAATCATGGCCGCCAGGCCTGCGAACAGGATTCCCAACAGCGAACCCATGAACAGCGAGGCGAAGAACAATCCGCCACGAAAACCGAAGCCCAGCGAAATGCCGGAAGCCAGGCATTTCAAGGCCAGCAGTCCCCCGATCCACACCAGTGGCTGTGAGTTGGTGAGGTCCCAGTGCAGTGCGCCATGGCCGGAGGAGAGCACCTGCGGGGTGACCATGGCCAGCGGGATGAGCAGGAAGCCACCCACCGCCGGACGCGCCCATAGCGGCAGGTTGCTGCGTTTCACGGTGGTTTCGATGGAAGCAATCAGGCGCATGATGCCCACGCTCGCCCCGCCACAGGCGACGCCCAACAGCGAATACACCACGTAGTCGGCCGCATTCGCGGTGCTGATGGCCGCCGCCGGCAGCAGGTATCCCTGCACCCCGGTCTGATCGGCAATGAACGCACCGGCCAGTGATGCCAGCACAACAGGGGCCAGTGCCGCAGGGGAATAGGACCCCAGGACCACCTCAAAGGCATAGAACGCACCGGCCAGCGGCGCGCCAAACGCGGCCGAAATGGCACCGGCTGCGCCCGCACCGACCAGAATGCGCATGTCCATGCGGCGCAGGCGAAGCCCGCGCCCGAGCTGGGAGCCCAAGCCAGCCCCCATCTGGGTGTAGGTCGCCTCAAGCCCCACTGACGCCCCCGAGCCATTGGAGAGCAAGGTCTGACTGGCCACAATCAGGTTGTCGCGCATCGACATGCGGCCACCGTGCAATGCGTTGGCCTCGACGGCATCGATGAGCGGGCGTTTCAGCCGAGCGGCCCACACGCTGATCAACCCGACCAGCAGGCCACCCACCGGCAGTGCCAGCAGCGCAACGGCGCCCAAATCGGCCTGCAGGCTCAGGCTCTCGTCGGCACCCATGCCATACAGCCAGCGCTGCAGCGAATGGGCCAGCAGCCCTTGAAAGCCTGTCAGCGCACCCGCCAGCAACCCCACCAGCAACGCCAGGCCGATGAACCAGGCCTCACTGGACCGGAAGCGGCTGCGGAGCCAGGCCCACGCGTTGCCAAGAGATTCGGGTGGGGACAGGGCTGCCATGGGCGAATTCTACGCGCCCAGGGCATGAAAGGCAGGGCACCTGGCTGGCGGGCTACGCCATGCAAACAGTTACGACGCGTTGAGCACCCCGAACCACGCGCCGATTCCATAGGTAGCCGCCATCGCGATGGTGCCCCAGATCACAACCCGCAACGCACCGCGCCAGGCGGAAGCTCCGCCGAGCCGAGCCGCGACCGCACCGAGGCCAGCCAGCAGGCACAGCGTTGTGACGACAATGGCGGCCGCCAGACTGCTGCGGTCCAGGGCCGCCGCCAGAAGTACCGGGGGCAGTGCGCCCACCACAAACGAAACGGCGGAAGCGCCGGCTGCCTGCAGCGGCCTCGCCTTTAGCAGCTCGTGTATGCCGAGCTCATCCCGCAGGTGGGCGGAAAGCGCGTCATGCGCGGTCAACTCGCGGGCAACCTGCTCGGCCAGCGGCCTGCTGAGCCCCCGCTTCTGATAGATGCCGGTCAGTTCGATCAACTCCGCATCTGGCTGGTTCAGCAGCTCCCCGCGTTCCTTGGCCTCATCGGCGTTCTCGGCATCGGCCTGGGAGCTGACTGATACGTATTCTCCAGCCGCCATGGAAAGCCCACCCGCGATGAGCCCGGAAAGGCCGGTCAGCAGAATAGACTGCGTGGCCGCGCCGGCACCGACCAGGGCGATAACCAGGCTGCTGGTCGAGATCAGCCCGTCATTGGCACCCAGTACGCCGGCGCGCAGCCAGCCGCCGCGTTGACTACGGTGAAATTCTCCGTGGCTCATAGCGTGTCCGGTAGAGGAAAACAGGCAGATGAAGCGTACTCCGAATATGGCTGCGTGGAAGAAGGGGCCTGGCAGCCGCAGGTGTTTGTGGATCAAGGGCCCGTGTCTCTTTCCATTGGCCGCCGGGTCAACGCCGCGATGATCACGCGGGGTTGTCTGACCTGGGCTAGTGAGTCAATCTCAAGGAGTCGGCCTTCGGGCTGGACACGAACCACTGCCTTGGTCGTCACACTTATGTCAGTCATCAAACCAATAGTCGAGAAGGTCATCAGCAGTGCTCTGGACGAAGTTCAGTTCATCTGGGCGGCCGCAAGCTGAAGTGGGAGGCTCCAGTGGCTAATCCAATCCAGGTTGTTGTTGCTGCGCATGCCAGGTCCTCCAATCACCGAGAGGAGATTGAATCGAGCGCCTTGTGCGGGTGTTTTTATTGCCTCAGCACTTACGCGCCTTCAGCCATCGAGGAATGGGTTGACTGGCCGACAGGCACGCCGGAAGCGTTGGAGCTATCTGCCGGCACCACGGCACTGTGTCCGCGATGCGGCATTGACTCCGTCATTGGTGAAGCGTCCGGCTTCCCACTGGATCCCGGCTTCCTGTCTGCGATGCACGCCTACTGGTTCTCCTGACCTAGCCGGCTTTACCATCGAGGCGTTCTCGGGATATCATCCCGCCGACTCGTACTACCGCGGCTGCTGAACCCGGTACTCACGAGAGAATGACCATGGAAATGGAAAGAGACCGCGCCTGGAGGCGTGCGCAGGCCCGCAATTGTGGCGGCGATCGAGTCACGCACTCGACAAAGTTCAAGCCCGAGAAGAACTGGAAACTGCTGTATATGCGGAGCTGCAAACTTGTCCGTGCGCGGCAGCTGGGCTTCGCCTATCCCGTCCGCAGCGCAAGGCAATTGCTGGATCAACAATGACAAATCTGTTGTTCGTCTGCAGCCGCAACCAGCTGCGCAGCCCAACGGGTGAAGCAGTCTGGCAACACCGTGCGGGCTTTGCCGCACGCTCGGCGGGCACCAGCCCCCATGCGCGCAAACCCATCAGCCCAGCGGATATTCGCTGGGCTGATGTCATCTTTGTCATGGAGCCCAAGCACCTGCAACGGTTGCAGGCCGGCTATGCGCGGCTGCTCGCGCACAAGCGGGTGCACTGTCTGGATATCCCCGACGACTACCGCTACATGGATCCTCAGCTGGTGTCGTTGATCGACGCCAAGGTGACGTCGCTCCTGACGACATAGGGCCGCGTGTTGCACCCACGCCCACAGCATGCGAAATTCCATTCATGCTCCGGAGTAGTTCAGTGGCAGAACCCTCGGCTCTTAACCGGGAGGGCGCTGGTTCGACTCCAGCCTCCGGACCCACTTCCTCGCGATATCGACATCACGGATGACTTCAGATCGAAGCGATGGCCCCAGTGCCACCCTGGGCTTTGACTACGCGCGATTCCAGCTGGCCAAGGCGCTTACCAATAGCGGACGCAATCTGGACGTGGATGCCCGCGACCGCGCCGAGGCACGATCAGAGCGCTGGCGGCAGATCCTCGACCACTACCTGGACGGGACCGCACAGTACGGCTCGCGCACGCCGTTCCAGGAGATCCCTGCCTGGGCAACGCTGGAGGTGGCGACCGGCGGCTTCGCCACCGGCGGACTGCTTGCCGGGGGAGGGCTGACCGCCTACGAGGGCGAGCTTTCCCAAAGGGTAGAGGGTGTCCGGCCCAGCCAAACCCGATTGGACCTCAATCTCTGGCACCTGACAGACGAAGGTCTGGCCCACCTGCAGGAACTGCTCGCACAAGGCCACTACCGCATTGATGTGCCTGAAGAGGCGGCCCTGCCCATGGTGGCTTGGCTGGCCAGCCAAGGGCGAGGCGAGCAAGCCCAGGTGATCGTCGAAGCCATCGCGCCGTTCTTTGACCGGCTGAGGTTCTTCCCGGCACCTACCGAGCAGGCTTTACCCCTCACGGCCGAAGTGAACGTCTTCACCGCAGGTGACGTTCGCAAACGACTGTCGGGCCTCAAGGAGCAGCGCCGGCTGGCGGAGCAGAAGCGGGCGATCAGCATCCGCCTGCCGTTGTATGACTCGGCGATCTCGCTGTTCCTGAAGACCTACGCGGACGGATGGCCCTGCCGCCAGTTCCCGGAAGGCTGGCGCGCGGCGGCCAAGGCATTGTTGACGCAGGTCGACAGCGCCGGCGTCAAGTTCCGCGGCAAGATTGCAGCCAGGAAGGGCAGGGTGAGCGAGCTGCTCCAGCTTCTGGTCATCTGTTCCGAAGATGCAGCCACGCTAAGCGGAAACCAGGTCGGGCGCATTCGCAGAATCGTCGATGATTTCGTTACCGCGCACGGCGTACCTGGATCCCCGCAGCATGTCGCCTTCCGGGACCGGCAACACCGCGATGTCTCTTCGGCGCCCCACCACCGGATCGGCCATGCCGTTGCTGACCGCCTGAGTGGGTATTCCGAATCAGAGGGCATTGACGACTTTTCCGCGTTGTCTGCACCCGTCACGGAAGTCGAGGCCGCCACGCATTTCATCGAACCGGGAGCGCCGCTGCCGGACGCCATCCGCAAGCGCCTGGAACGCTGCCGTCGTGGCACCATCGCGGAGCTGATTGAGGTTGGCATCGTCACCTCGGGCGACACGATCGCACGTCTGCTGCCCGCATTGACTGCCGAGATCCGAAGCAGCGAACTGGCTGACCCCACGCTGCGCCATCTGTACGCCTCAACGTACCGCGCCTTCCGCAAACGGCGCTCCTTGCTGCTTCTGAATCTGCAAAGCCAGGTGCGCCTGCAGGAACTGCCTTGGATCGCCGCCGTGGACGGCGACCGCGCCCCTGATGCCGCCAGTACCGAAAGTGCGCGCCTGGCGCTGACCGAGTCCGCGCTGGTCGCCATCGGGGCATTCCCCCACGCCATCACCCCCAACAAGCTGGTGAGTGAGTTCCGCACCCTTGCCGAGGGAGCCAAGCTGCAGCTGCCCTTCGTGGATGAGATCGCCGCCGACATCTTCATGGGGGAGTTCACCAACACGTTCATCCAGGCTGCGCGCCAGACGGCCCACGTCGTGGCCGGTACCCTCTACGCCAACTACTACGACATCGACACCGCTGCACTGGCGGCGCTGCCGGACAAGCCAAAGAAGTCGGCAACACGGCGCTTCTGGGGCCGGTCCGTCGAGGATTCGGACGCGCTGTCGACGCTGGCAACCCGCCGCGCAGACCTGCAGACGGCAGCGAGGTCGCCCGCCACGAACGGTGCCATCCTGGAGCAGGCGCAGATCCTCACAACCCACAACCTTGCCGTGCTGTTCGACGGGGCAGCGCTGCGCAGCCGATTGGATCCGTCGCTGGATACGATGGCATTGCGTTGCTATGAGTGGATATGCAAACGCCAGCAGATGCCGGTTCCGCACTGGCACTCGCGTCTGATCATGCTCAAGAACACCGCGTATGCGTGGAGGCAGATGATCTTCTACCTGTCGATGCTGGACGACGCACGACGGAACGCGGCCATCTCGCGCATACAGGAACACTTCGGGGCGCAACCACACGCCTTCAGGTTGCGCTTCGGCCCCGCCATGAAGGGCCTGTCACAGGCCGCAGCCGGCCAAAGGCTACCCCAGCACGCACCCGGCGTGGACGGGGCGCGGGTGTTCAAGGGGTGGACCACGGCCAAGCACTGGCTGATGCCCTGAAGGGACGGGGCGGGCCCCAGGCGGGCGTCAGCCCAAGTAGAACTACTGAACGGAACGCAGTGCTTCTTCGCAGGTAGCCGCCGTAGTCGCGGGATAGCCTCATGGTTCTGAAATCGCCGCCGGGTCACGCCGATGCATGAGGCACTCCTCAAAAGCTGGAACGCAGGCACTACGCGCGAGGCCATCATCGCGTTCGTCACGCGCGTCACCCGTGAAGGTGGTCCGGAGTACGTTGAGCCGGTTGCACGCATCGCTGTGTTCGACAACGACGGCTGCCTGTGGTGCGAGAAGCCGATGCCCATCCAGGCCGACTTCCTGATGCGGCGCATTGCCGAACAGGCCGAAGCGGACCCTGCGCTTCGGGACAAGCAGCCATGGAAGGCGGTGCGTGAACGGGATCAGGCCTGGCTGGCGGACGTGATCACGAAACACTACGAGGGCGACGACACCACGCTCAAGGAGATGGCGGCCGGGCTTCTCTCCGCCTATGCGGAGGACGAGGTCGAGGCGTTCGCCGGCAAGGACGATGCGTTTCTGCGCAGCGCGGAGAACCCGGTGTTGAAACGCCCTTACCTGAAAACCGCCTACGCGCCCATGCGTGAGCTGCTGCGCTATCTGGAAGCGAACGCGTTCACCAGCTACATCGTGAGTGGTGGCGGCAGGGATTTCATGCGCCCCATCACCTCCGAGCTCTATGGCATTCCACCCGAGCGCGTGGTTGGCACTGCGGTCGCGCTGGAGTACCGGGAAGAGGAGGGGATAAGCAAGCTGGTCCACACCTCGAAACTGGAGGTGTTCGATGACGGTCCCAAAAAGGTCGTGCGCATCTGGAGCCGGATCGGGGCACGCCCGATCTTTGCCGCCGGCAACTCCAACGGCGATATCCAGATGCTGAAGTTCGCCACCCAGGGTAAAGGTGCCTCGCTGGCATTGCTGGTCACCCACGACGATGACGTGCGCGACATTGCCTACGCCGCAGGCGCGCAGAAGGCCGTGGCCTCGGCCGCCCAGTTCGGCTGGCCGTTGGTAAGCGTGCGCAACGACTGGTCGCAGGTGTTTGTGGACTAAGGGCGCGCGTGTCTCCATCCGTTCTCAACAGCTTCGCGGACGCTTCTGGCGCTGCGGGTCCCGCGGATGCTGCGGGTCCTGCGGATGCTGCGGGCCCTGCAATGAAACTCTGATCAAGAAGGTCATAAGCAATGCTTTGATCGAAGCAAGGCGCAAGGTTGTTGCCACTGACACGTTTGCGCTTTGCTATTGTAATGAAGCTCCGGCGGTCTCTGTATGTATCGGCCCTTGCTCTGAGATCATTGCTTCTTACATACATTCACTGCCTTCTCGATGTCAAGCCGAGGCACTCGGTTCTCGATCTTGCTTGATGCATTGGTTACGCAGTCTATCGCGTCGCGCAGGCTTAGCTCAGGTCGAAGGGCGAGCACAATTGCAAGTCCAGCCGCACAGTACGGCGACGCCATCGATGTGCCCGACATCTCTCCATAGGCTGTCTTGCTGCTGGCCAATGTACTGAGAACATCGACGCCAGGGCATGAGACATCACCGCCGATGTTCGAGAACTCAGCGCGCCTTTGTAGCTTGTCGTGGGCCTCAACGACCAAGCCGTTGGTCCATCCGTCCTCTTGCTTGACCACGCGAGATGCGAAGTTGAATGGACTCGCCCAGTGGGCATCCAAGGGCGTGTCAAGATCTCTACTGTCGTTACCGGCCGCCATTACGATCGCAACGTTCTTCTGTTTAGCAAACGCAAGTACGCTCGCAAAGATGCGACCCTGATTCCGTATCTCATTGCGGGCGCGCTGTGAATCCGGTGTGCGAGGATCGACGCCGAAGTTTGACATCCAGTTGTAGCCCAGACTGAGATTGATCACTCTAATATCCGGGCGCTGCCTGATGAAGTCGAGAGTGGTACCGATGTACTCGCTGAAAAGTGCCGCAAAGGCGTCAATTCCTCGACCTTCGACAGCATTGTTTCCCGTCAGCATCATCTTCCCGGACGAGACCGCAACAACGCAATTCTTCAGCGCGCCTTTGACTCCGATTCCGTTGTGCTTGGCGCACAGAATTCCGGATACGTGGTTGCCATGATTATCGCGCATCAAGGCTCCTGGAAAGACTTGCTCGAAGTCGACGTCCTCATGAGGAGAAAAGCCAACATCGATCACGCCGATCTTGATGGCTCCGGCCATCTGGCCCCAGATCTTGTCGAACTTCGCGTCGGCTGTGCCCCAATCTGCGCGTTCTGATGCTGCACCGATCACCGGGGCTGCGCGGACGGGTTCGATCGCCGATCGCAGCACGAAAGGAGTGACGACTGGATTTGAGGAGACCGAGGTGAAGCGATTGTCGTTGGAGAGTGTTTCAATTAACTCATTGAGCTTAGTGGACTTTGCCTCCGGGATCGAACTTGCCGAGCTGACGAGCTCGCCGGGACCAAGGCGGCGGGAGGCGTCCACCACGAGGGCTCCGATTTCAGGAAATGTCTCGAGTGGCTCCAACTGATACTCAGCCAAAGCTTCCTGGATTTGGTCTCCCGTAAGCGTTGGATCCAGGAGCAGAAGGATCTCGTTAGCGCTTTGCAATGGTTGCATGAGCTCTCTTCCGCCCGTCACCGCGGTGGAGAAGATCGAGTTGCTAGGCACTGAGGAAACAATGACGCTGGTCGCTATCACCGGACCGGTGCCCCGTGTGGCACCCGTGCGCGGCGATCTAAGATACTCCTCCTGCTCTTTGGTCGGCAAAGGAATTGATGAAACCTCGATGCTCTGGGCAATGCTCGTGGCGGGAATGCTCAAAGATGCGAGCAGCAACACAGTTCTTGCGAAGACTCTGGTTTCCATGGGGGCGGTCTCACATAGCGGCTATTGAGGTGTGGAGTGGCGCGGTGATGGTCGGGGCAAGATTTTGCGGTGGACCGACGATCATGAACGCCGCCCAGATCGCGGGATGAGCGAACGAGATCGCTGCGCTATCTGCCGAAGTGTCAGCGGCAATTTCCGCCATCGCAGTCCGCAGGGCTTCTGGCGCGCTCGCTGATGGCGCTGCGTAGATGAGATCCACTGTTCGTACGGTCAGGCGGGCAGCGACGGCGTCGCGTACACGCCAGTGCGAGACCAGCAGGCTTCGCGCACCCGCCGCCAGGAACGCTCGGGCTAGACCCGTGAGACCCTCGCCACTTATGCTGTCCGCCTCAGCGGTCCGGCAGGCAGATAGCAAAACAAGATCTGCCTTGAGATGGAGTTGCGCGACTTCGGACGATGTCAGCAAGCCGTCATCGGTACTGGTGGGCGCGGCTGGAGGCGAGAGTGCAAGGGCGGGTTCGACTAGCGGGTGACGCAGTTCCCCACTGACGAGACCATGGGTCGCAAATGCAATGACCGTCGCTTCTGCAAGCTGATTTCGACGCTGCGGAAGGCTCAGTTCCGTCTCCGACGCTTGTTCCTCGAGGACGTAGTCTTGCCGGTTCGCGCCTAGCAACTCGGCAAGCTGTGCGATCTCGACGCCCGAATCGGGCAGCGCAGGTAAATCCTGCACGCGATCCACGCGGCTTCCACGCTCGTCGAAATAGGCGGAGATTGCATGGGGCTTCTCGTCAGGGCGGCCCTTAAACGACGGATTGCCGATCCCGAAAAAGCGAACTTGCTTGTGAGGAGCGCCTGCGTGGGCATGCGTTGCCAAGCTGGCGACTGAGGGCAGGATGGAGAGCGTCCGCCTAAGCCCGAGCCATGTCGTCGCTCGAAGGGACTCGGGGACTGACATCTCGAGGCTGGAGTCATCCGATGGTGAAACAACCAGGGCTGCGAACGGCACTGCCACCAGGGACCCCTGCGGGACCAGAATCCAGTTCTTCTTGGTCGACAACAGTGCGGTGATCGACGGGTCGCCGAAGAGGGCGACATACAGCGCATGGCTACACTCGATATCAAAGTTCGCGGAACTTCCATTTGCCGGGTCGGTCAGACGATAAGCCGATGCCAGATCTAGTTGGTTCCTGAGTTTGGCGATGAGCTCGTCCAGCTGCTCGCTGCTCAGGCTGATTTCAGCCCAGGCACCGCCGTCGCGTCGGGTCACCACCCAAATCACGCCTCTCATGCCTTTGGTCCCCGGGGTCATCAACACCAGGGCATCATCGCTGCCCAGGGCTCCTTGCGCCGAACTCAATCCATCGATTCCGATAGGCTGAGGCTTTAAGAACTGGAGCAGCTGGGGAAATCTACTGTTCATATCCCTTTCGATCGCCTGTACCCGGTGATCGGCCGCGAGCCGGGCGTCCCTGACGGCATCAATGGTGCGGCCGTCCGCGATGGCGCTTGCCAACTCGGAGTCCAGGGCCGCGCGCGTGTCCTCAGCAACTTGGTACTGAAGGGCCAGATCGCTGAATCCACGGTCCGCAGCGATACCTCGGGCAATTGCGCGGGAGAAGGCGTCAGCGGTACCTGACGCGGGGATATGCTGAGCCGCAATGAAGCCTTCGTTGGCCAGTCTCGGCGTAGCGTGCGCGAGCCAACTTTTGGGGATATCCGTCGACAGCTCCCAGGTCGATCTGACCACTATGAGAGCCGACGGCGCGGTCGCTGACCGAAGACTGACGCGTGCGGCGTCGCTGATGGCTGCAGCCTCGCGCTGCGTGATCGGCACGCGCGACTCTAGTGCCGTGCGGGCAGCTCGCAGAGAGGCTCCGTACTCCTTGCTGGCGTAGTGAGCATGCGCGAGCTGCTGGTAGGCCAATGCTGTTTCGGGATGGGCACGGCCGAGAGCAGCCTCTCGCAGCTTCACCAAGCGTTCCGCGTACACGAAGGCCACTTCTGAACGGCCCGCTTTCAGCGCATTGTTCGCAAGATTTGCCAAGCTGAAGGCAAGGTTTAGATTCTTTCCGCCGAGGATTCTCTCTCGAATGGATAGTCCCTCCTTGATCAGTAATTCCCCTTCAGTTAGATTCCACTGCTCTGTGAGATTGGCCCCCAGGTTATTCAGCGATGCAGCAAGATCGAGCTCAGAGGCCAAACCGGCTTCTCGTCGCAGATCGACAGCACGCCGATGGTAATCTTCCGCATGGACGTAATCCATCTGCGCCTCCATGGCGAATGCAAGGTTTGTCATCGTTGCGCCCATCTGCTGACTTGATGCGTCACCGCTTGCCTCCGCGTGAGATAGCGCCTGCTCGAACACGGCCTGACTAGCTGCCATGTACCCCTGTGCATAAAGCGTCGTACCCAGGTTATGGAGGATTGCCTGCCGCAGAAATCGGCCTTCTCGTGGATAATTAGCGCTCGCCGCAGCAAGATCTTCGAACAGGCGCCGGGAACGAGCGCTCTCGCCGCGTTTCCGAAGGAGTACGCCGAATGCGTTGAGGACAATCAAGGTCTGCGGATGTGCGTCACCATATACGTTGGCGCGCGTGGACAAATGCCTGCACAGGATAGATGCGACCTCATTGAAGCGACCCTCTGACATACGATCCCGCGCCCAGCGGAGCTCGACAGTGGAGTACTCCGCATACTGGTCGTTGATCGTTACAGTCGGGGATATGGAATCTGAAGATGGACAAAGATCCTGCTTCCACAATTGAAAGACACGGACATCCACTTCGCGCCAAGCTTGGTCAGGTTGAGCATTGGCGACACCGACGCAGGAGAGAGACATCAGGAACATGTAGAGCACCCAGCATTTGACGGCAGCACCATTTCGAGCTCTGCCTCTGGCTGGAACGAATCCATTGCTCGTTGTCGGGCTGCCGCTCATCTTCTCTCCGCATGATGAGAATCATTGAGAAACCCAGTAATGAAGGAGGCTGGAATGGCGAGCTACGCCGCCGCGATGGGGCGCTTTTGTCTACCCTAGAAATCCGGGTCCATCCGCCAGGGTATGCGCGTCTGTCCTTCAAACTCCGCCTATGGGAATGAGATTACGTACTCTGCAAGCGGCTTCTTGGCGTCCATGCCGATCGCTGGAGGCTGACATTCACCGTTCTCCCAAATGTCGCCAGAGATGCTCGAGCTGACGGCAGCATGCATGGACCAAAGCGTTGGCTTGTCTACCTCGACCTTACCGGAAACCATCATGGTCTTCATGACTTCTCCCATGACATCAGCGGCAATACGGTGCGTGTACTGTTCGTGGCCTGGCAACCGGCAATGCTTCATCTCAAATAGCCAATCGTGCACGATGAAGGCTGGGGCGTATCCCCAAGGTGAGTAGCTCCGGAGAATCCACAAAGGCCTCGGAATGGACCCGCCGTCAGTTAACATGCGTCCGGGAACAATCCGATCGCCATTGCTGCGTTCGAAGATCAGTGGATCCTGATTATCAGGAAGAAAGAGAAACGTGTCCGGCTCGATCCACCTCACCAAGAGCTTCCCCTTCAGCTTTCCTTGTGGAAGTTGGTCATATGTAGCACCTACAGTTGTGCAGCCAGCGGTTACTGCACTTAGAAACGCGCAAACAAGGAATCTGCACGGTAGGTTCATCGCTATGACCTCTGAGTACTAGGTATCAACGGAGCGCAATATGGAAGTCGGCCACGAGTGCGTAGGCTTCCCAAGGCGGCCACGCCCGAAGAATGGATACAACTCCCATTCTTTCAAAGGCCTGTGCCCGGATACAGATGTCAGTGGTTAAGTTCCCGGGGCCGCCCCTGTAGGTCAGTTCGGACTGTTCGCGTTGCCCGCCCCGGGGGTTGCAGTCGGGGCGGAGGCGTGGTTTCAAGTCGTTAGCTTGGCTGAAGCCTGTACCCGGGTGCCGCATGGCCGGGCCAAAGCTCATAGTCCACATCCGCGGTCTTCCTCCCACCGTTTCGCGGACTTTCAGGAATACCAAGACCGCGCGCGGCGGCAATGCTCATTTCACCCACCAGTGTGGCTGGGCCGACGTCTGCTACCACGCATTCCACGCTTCTACCATTGAAGCTGATGCGTGCCCGGCATCCAAGAACGATCCCTTCGACACCCTTGATGATCGAAGGCGGTACGACCAGGTACGGAACAGTCTCCGAGTCGACGTACGCAGCAGGATCATCCTTGCTCCTTCCCTTATGGAAGTAGGCTGTCTTGGAGGCGATCACTCCCTCAGGGAACACGACGGGCTGCCCGTCACCGCCGACGATCACAACGTGCCTGGCCCACTCGTGCTTGCAGACTACGCGGCCGTTTCGGATCACCAGTCCCGCGTTCGCAAGGTAGTCGCTCCCGGTGTCGCTTTCATTGTAGGCAACCCTGCCACCCCCTTGGCCATTCGCGCCGTCGGCGTCGATGTCTGCATCAGCCGTGAAGTGGACGCGTCCGTCGGCATCTTCCTTGATGACGCATTCGTAGTTGCCAACCCTGATCTTCGCGACGATTCTCGGGGATAACTGGGCGTCCAAACTGAACTCTACAGCCGGGGAGACTGCATCTGAGGCGCAGTCGTCCTGAGGCTCTGGCCCGCTTCCGTTGACAAGGTCCACCTCCTGCAGGAATGCGGTCATGACGTGTCCGTCAACGAATCCGTCCCCTTGCAGGTCGACGCGTGCCCACTCACCATCGGGTCCATCGAACTCGCTTACTTCGACCAGATTTCCCGTGCCTACGGTAGAGAGCACGTCATACTCCGGGCCAGGGCCAGCACGTAGTCGAAGCCCGGGCCGGGCGGCCACCACATAGGTTCTGGGAATGCTCAGCTGGGTCGATCTCCACCCCGCTTCAGCTGCCTTTCGCAACCACTCCGGTGCGTTCGTGGAACTCCCTCCCGCGCCCCAGACGGCTTTTCCACCGTATCCCACGTGAATTGTGTCGGGCCCCATGTACCCAATACCTGCGCCAAAGCCTTGGGCGCCCAGTGCAGCGCAATGGGTAACGAACGCCTCGAACACCGGCAGGTCCGTTTGGTCTGTGAACTTCAGCGCACGTCCCTCATTCAGAAGCTGCAGGTCTGCTGCCCGGCCCAGATCATGCCGCGTGGATCCCGTGCGCTTGCTACAGGTTCCCTTCGCGCATTGACCACCTGAGACGACGCGAACCATATCTATGCCAAGCCCATTGCAGGCCTGCTGAAGGAGGTTCTTCAATCTTGTCTCAATGGGGAGGTCTCGTGTTTTACCTGCCGTGTCCTCGATTACTTCAGCCATGCCACGCACTCCTGTGTTGACAGTTCTTCCATGAGAAAACGTCGTAGGGAAGCGTGGCCGGACAGCCAAAGTCTGTAACATTTCGCACGAAGTGGCCGGGCAGCCAACAGGGGTATACTTCGGCCTCAATCATGATCCAGCTCGGATTACAGCCCTATGCGTCTAACTGCAGCCGCCAGTTCGCTTGTCGTTCTACTGACCATGGCCTCCTCCGTCCCGGTCTCTGCGGCAGAAACTGATGTGTTCGGAATCAAACTAGGGGCACCCTTGGCGCTGCCCGTTTGCGAACTATCCTTGCCTGCTCCAGCTGCCCGCAGTAGCAGCAAAGGAGCTGGGAGCAGGGCGTTCAACAAGCTGATGGCCCCGCCGCCGGAGCCGCTGAAGGCCACCCCGCCGGCAACAGGGGTGTGCGTCGCGCCCGGCACGACAAACATGGCCGTGGGCAACACCGAGTTCGGGCCAGGCGAATACGGCTACCTGATCTTCGCCACGGAGCAGTTCCCGGCGTGGGTTGCGCCCATTGGCATGTCGATCGGCGCGGGCGCAGGCGACGCCTTTTCGCTGGAAGGTGCCGGCGGCCTGGTTCTGCTGCACGACGGGCGTGTGATCGCCTTGCGCTTCAACACCACAGGGTTCGAGGCGCAGCCGCGTGTCATGGAGCTGCTCAAGCGGAAGTTCGGTTCGCCCACTTCACAGAAAGCCGTGGCTTGGAACAACGCTCTGGGCGGCAGCCGCGAGTCGGTTTCCGCGCAATGGCGCAAAGCAGATTTCTTTGCGGATTACTCTTCGGTCGTGCAAACGCAGGGCGTGCAGACACAAGGGCTGTCGGGCGGGATCGGATTCCTCAACATCGGCAATGACCAGGGGCAGAAAGTGCTGCAACCTGCCAGCAAAGAAGCGGAGTTCTAGAGGGCTGACGGCGTTCTCGCGAAGCGGCATTTCATTGGCGCGATATGTTGCCAAGATCAGTATCATGTAGCGATGAATTGGCATTGAAACTCAGGGGGAGTTGATGCGACTTAAGCATGTTGTTGCCTTTCTCGTTGCCGTTCCTTTGGCGGCCCATGGCCAGCAATCGGGCATTGCACCGGGTTCGGAACCGGAGCGTGTGCGCGACGTCATGGTGTTTGCGGGTACCGCGCACTATCCGCAGGAGCTGGCAGACAAAGGCGTTCAAGGTACTGCGGTTCTCTCGACCGAGGTTCGTGTCGACGGGACGTTCGGTCCTTCAGTCCTTGTCGAGTCATCGGGTTCGCCCGAACTTGATGCGACCGCGGTGGCCCTGGCAAGCACCCTGAAAGCCAACCGACAGGAGGTTGCGAAGCCGGTTCTTCTGCCGATCGTTTTCTACAAGGATGGAATGAGCAACCTCCATTTGAAGACATGCGCAGAGTTCAACGCCGATCAGGCATATTTCGCAGCCACCTTTCCCTCCAGGCCGGTTGGAGACATGAACATCTTCAAGATGGCTACGGCCGCGGTAGTGGCCATCAACGGCATCAACATGTCCTCAATCGGTAAGCTGAATTCTGCTCCGCAGAAGACTGCGGAAGCCTGCGCAAAGCGACCGAAACGCTTGTTCCTGGAAGAGTTCTTGGCGAGCACTAAAAGTTGATGTTCACCCTGATGCCCCGTAGCCAGGGGCGGCGGAAGGACCTTGCACTGGGTACGTTTCTCGCCTTGCCGATGGCCCTGCCAGTTGCCCACGCATCCCAGCCCGTCACCTTCGTTCTTCAGGCCAGTGGCTTCGAATCTGGAATAGTGGCGGATGACCAGGGACGGCTGGTGCAGAATGCGCCGGGACGGGTCGAGCAACTCACCCCGGACCGGTGGGTGGCGGTAGACCACGACAACAACCAAAGCGCGTGGTTCGACGCGGACGGCCGCGTTTCCGTGAGGGGCCCGTATATCGAGATCCGCTCGCCGGCCTTCGTGAGGAATGTGGACGATCCTGACCAGAGCCCGTTGTTCGTTGCCTGGTCGCGGGCCGGCGTTGGTCTGCTGCGTGCCGATGGAAGTACCTTCATCGCATGGCAGCCGGGGCAGGGCAGGTGGACGAGGACCGCACATGCCCAACGCTACAGCTGGCGGTCAACTGAGGGTGAACGCATCTTCGACCAGCATGGAAAAGTGCGCCTTGCGCTGACAGCCAATGAACTCCGGGTCGCAGGTCCATTCCCGGGCCGCACCGAGTATCTGGTCTGCGACCCCGCTACCACCGACCCCTGCGCGCTGCGCGACGAAACCGGTGGCGTGGTGTGGACGGCACCGGTCGGAGATCTTCAGCCATTGGCAACGGGCGGCTGGTTGGGCCGGCAGGGGAGTGCCTGGCGTCAGCTCGACGCGCTCGGCCAACCGACCGGTGATACGACTCGCGTCTATGTGGAGGGGCTCTTCTACGGCCTCAAGCTCACCTCGGCAGATGATGAAGCACCCGCCTGGCCACGCTGGATGGTCGAGTACCGTGTAGAACGCGAGGACGCCGAGGGCGCTTTCATTGATCCGAACAGCGCTGTGGGCGGCCTGATGCATTCCGACGGACGCTTCTTTCCCGTACCGGGTGCCACGGCAGGCAAGGAGGTCTGTCCCGGCGTGTGGCGTTACGCGATGCCCGGCGAAGCTCAACTGGGCGACGACAAAGGGAAGCTGATGGGGCCGTTCCCAGCGTTCTCATGGAATGCGGTGGACGCGCACCCGGAGCTTCGGTTGGCGGTGTATGAGAATGGCCAGCAGGCGCTGGTGGATTGCAGCGGGCGACAAGCCATCGACGCCCCGGCACTGGACCGCATCACCTCGGTGCCCAGCGGCATGATCGGCACGCTGGCGGGCGAACCGGAGCCGCGCCTGTGGCTGGACGCTGACCTGCAGCTGCATCTACTGCCCAAGGGCAGCGTCATCGAGGAGTCCAGCCATGATGGTGCCCTGGTTCTTGTGACAACGGGTAGCGGGCTTCGTTTGTACAACCTGAAGCAAGGACGCTTCGTCGGCGCCGTGATGCAATCCGCCGAACTGCTGCAGACCGGCGCGAGGTTTCTGCGAGACGGCTACTACGGATTCGTAGACGCGGAGGGGAATGAGCGCTTGCCTCCCCGCTACAACGGCATCAACTCCTGGGGAGAAGACCGTCTATGGACCTGGCGTTATCTGGAAGACGGCGGTTCGAACCAGATCCAGGCGTCCCTGCATCGCCTGGATGGGTCGGTGATCAAGAAATGGAACGGTGCCACCGCGAGCGACAGCCCAATACTGCGCGATCTTCCAGACCAGGGGCCCGTCACGCACTTGATCGGCCCCACCCTCGACACCGCGCAGGGCCGGTATTTCGGCCAGCAGTGGGTCGACCGCGAAGGCCGCACACTGTTTCTGGCCATGCATTGCCAGCGTGAGGTGAGGGAGGACGAGGGTGGGGTGATCGAGGCGTCGAGCGGAGAAGTGAGGCGGCACGGAAAGCACTGTGAGATTCCGGATGACGTGCGGGCTGCAATGGGTGCGGCGCGGTAGAGCGCGCGTCTTCGCCGTGCGGCGCGCATACCCCTCATCTCCACGGGTCGTTGTTCACTTCCACGAACAGGGTGGGCAGGGTCAGCAATGGATCGCCGATCTTCCCGATCTGAATGTCCAGATTGGCGGGCAGGGCGTTGCCCGCGTCCTGCAACAGCCGTTCGCAACGCTGCTGAAAGTTGGCGTCCAGTCGGCTGCGCGGCTGCAGGTAGCAGGAAAAGCGGGGCTGGTCGCGCCACGCCGGGGGCACTACCGTGTACTCGGTGGTGCCCAGTGCGAACAACGGGGCGTACGGCTGGTCGGGCAGGGGCACTGTGACCTGCTGGGCGTCCATGGATTTCTGGCCAGGAATATCGATGGCCCATGCCTCGAGACGATGGCGGCCGGGCACGGGGCCGACGTTGCCGTTAAGCGCGCCTTTGAGCAGAGTCAGCGCGCCGTCCACGTCGAGCCCGTGGCGCTGCAGATCGCCGGTGTTGAGCATCAGCCACAACTGGACGGGCCCTTCCACCGGCCCGGCGGCGTGCGCGATGTCGGCAGGGGCAAGCAGGGGCAGCACCTGGGTGCTCACCATCGACGCCAATTCCGTGGCATCGCGTTCCCGGCTGGTCACGGTGAGGAACAGTTCGGGGGTGATCTGCGGCCCCAACGGCAGGAGGCTGGGCGCGATGGGGGTAGCGGGTGCCACAGCGGGAACTACCGAGCATCCCAGCGGCAAAAGTGCTGTACCGGCGAGTGCCGCCTGCAGCAGTCTTCTTCGCTGCATCGAAGGGTTATCGTCCATACGCAAGTGTAGCGTCCCGAGGCAGCAAGACGCCCGTGCGGTTATGGTGCAGATAGTGCAAGTGCCACGATCAGGCGATCTGCGCCGTTCCACGGCAACGCGGGAACTGACTGCAGCCTTGGAACTGCTCGCCAGTTCGGCGGTTGGTTCTTGGGACCAGCGGGCTTCCACACTGCGGGCATTCCACCGCCGGTAGTTTCGCCGCCCTGGTGGGCCGCAGTGTTGGCTCCGTGCGCGACAGGGGTGACTGAGGCCTTGCTGCCGGGCCTTGCGTCGCACGGATCATGGCGAGCAACTCTTCTCCGCTGATCAGATGGATCGACTTTCCTGCTGCGAATGCCTGGGCGTCGCGAGTGAATGCTCCCGTACAAACAATCTTCACTTCTTCGGCGCCGTGGTGCGCCAGCACACCTGCCATTTCACGCACCACGCTGACGCCAATCTGACGGCGCTTCCATTGCTTGCACTGCACAAGCACCTTCCGGCCGTGCTTGCGCAGGATCAGATCGATGCCGCCATCTGGGCCGCCCAATCCGGTTTCTTCCACCGCGTACCCCTGGCGACGGAAGGCCTCACCTACCAGCAGCTCGAACTCGTGCCAGCTGCCGGAAACCAGGTTGTCCAAAGTTCTGCAGGTATCCAGAAGCCTCCGGCGGCGACGTGCGCCGAGGTGGGAGACAAGGGCGGCGATCCAGCAAAGCGCCAGAACCAGCCAGGCGAGAGGAGCGAGCAGGGGGCCCAGGCTGGTGCCCAGCCCCTGCGCCAATGCTCCGCCGTGACTGGAGAACCACCATGCGGGCAGGTATCGGATTGCAAAGAAACCGAGCACGCCGGCGATGATGCCGACGGGCCATGGCAGGCCGGCCAGCGCCGCGAATCCGTCCGTGTTTCGTCTGCGCGCCATGCGAGATCCTCCGCTCGGGAGGCCAAGATAACGAAAGGTGGAAGTGCTGTCAGCAGCTCACGTGAGCCACCACTACGTCACCATGCAGGTACGGCTCAAGTGCCTCCATGAACCGCGCATGGTCATTGCTCGGCTCGAAGCCCTCGACGTGCGCGGCCAGATCGCGCCACGTCACCTCCAGCAGATACAGGCTCTGATCGTCGAGCGTGGGCACCAACCGGTGCCCAAGATAACCGTCAGCACGCAGCAGCAGAGGGGCTGCCTCCTTGAAGGCAGCCTCGAACGCCATTTCGCTACCCGGCTGCAGGCGGAGCAGGGCAAGTTCGGTAATCACGCACCACCCGCCACATCAATCGCCACCTTACCGCGCAGCCCATGCTGGGTGCCGTTCTCCAGCAGGTGATGGGCATCGCCCATTCGCGCCAGCGGCAGCACCGCGCCAATCACCGGCTTCACCTGACCGCGCTCCACCAGCCTCGTCAGCGCATCCAGCTTGCCCCGATTCTGGCGGGTGAACACGAAATGGTAGGCCGCGTTCTTGCCCCAGGCCTCAACCAGGTTCTGCGGCGTGGCGATGTCCACCAGGCTGACCACGCGGCCGCCGTCGGCCAGTGCGAGCGGACTACGGGAGAGGGTGTCGCCGCCGATGGTGTCGAACACCACATTGGCCCCTTCGCCCCGGGTGATCTCGGCCACCGCATCCACGTAATCCGTGGTGGTGAAGTCGATGGCTTCGTCGGCACCCAGCTCGCGAACGAAGGCATGGTCCTGCGTCCGGGCGGTGGTAAGCACACGTGCGCCCATCGCTTTGGCCACCTGGATGGCCAGCGTCCCGACGCCGCCGGCACCGCCGTGGATCAACACCGTTTCGCCAGCTGCCAGCTGGGCGCGGGTGGAGAACGCTTCCCACACGGTACCGCCCGCCAGGGTCAGGCTGGCCGCTTCGAGGTGGCTCAGGTTCTCGGGCTTGCGGCCCACCAGCTCCACATCGGCCACGTGCTGCTCGGCGTAGGAACCCCAGCCGCCGAAGATCTTCGGGGTGTAGTACACGGCATCGCCGACGGCGAATTCAGTGACGTCCGAGCCGATCTCCTCGATGACCCCGGAAATGTCGTGGCCGATGATGGCGGGCAGGGGAACGTAGGCGGTGTAGTCGCCCCGGCGGATCTGGTAGTCCAACGGGTTCACCGCGGTGGCATGCACGCGCACCCGCACCTGGCGCGCCCCCACGTCGGGCACGGCCACATCCCGCAGTTCAAATGCATCGCTGCCGCCGAAGCGGGTCAGCACCATGGCTTTCATTGTGTTGCTCATGAGGGGGAGTCCTTGTGTGTACCGAGCCACGTGTGTGGCGGTGCGACATGCTCCCCTTGGCAGGCGGTGGCCGGTAGCCAGCCACGGGTGGAATCACTTTCAACGATTCGTTGAAGCTGCCCGGATCGGCTTTACAACCTCAGCCCGGCATTTATAATCGACCGGATGGTTAAATATGGAGTCCAGTCATGGGCCGCCCCAAAAGCATTGATCCGCAGCAGGTGCTGGACGCC
Source organism: Stenotrophomonas maltophilia (assembly GCA_002387845.1). Classification (GTDB taxonomy): domain Bacteria; phylum Pseudomonadota; class Gammaproteobacteria; order Xanthomonadales; family Xanthomonadaceae; genus Stenotrophomonas; species Stenotrophomonas maltophilia_AG. The sequence goes on from DGLB01000034.1 coordinate 177,949, forward strand.
GCAGAGCGCGTGGTGGCGCAGGTAGGCGCGGCACGCCTGACCCTCGACGCTGTCGCTGCCGAGGCCCAGGTGAGCAAGGCTTCGGTGGTGTACGACTTCCAGTCCAAGGCCGGTCTCATCCAGGCGGTAGTGGAGCGCGCGGTCGCCCGCGACAACGCCTTCAACCGCGAGGCGGCGCAGGGGTTTGAGCAGGATGCGCTGTTGCGCGGGCGCATTGCCGCAGCGGCCCAGCCGTTCCCTGAGGCCTTCCAGCCGGTGGCCTTGGCGCTGTGCGCCGCCATGGCGCAGGACCCTCAACTACGCGCGCCCATCCAGCACAACCAGGCCGAAATTCTGGCCGAGATCAAGCAGCAGGCGCGTCACCCGCGCAGCGCGTTGCTGGCCTACCTGGCGCTTGAAGGCCTGAAGCTGCTGGAGTCACTGGACTACGTCCAGTGGCCAGCCGCCCAGCGCAAGCAACTGCTGAAAGACATCGCCGCGTTGGTCGACACACCGCCACGCTGACCCCACTCCCTCCCGAGGTACCCCCGATGAGTTCTTCCACCTTCTTCCTGACCGGAGGAAGCGGCTACGTGGGCCGCAATCTGATCCGCCGCCTGTGCGCCGATGGGCACACCGTGCGTGCGTTGGTGCGCAGCCCCGAGGCAGCCACTGTCGTGCAGGCGCTGGGTGCGCAGCCGATCCAGGGCGATCTGCTGGACCCCGGCGTCTCCGCGGCCATGACCGGCTGTGCCGCGCTCATCCACGCTGCCGCCGATACCGACCACCGCAATGCCTCTGCCAACCAGTGGCAAACCAATGTGGAGGGCACCCGCAACATCCTCACCGCCGCCCGCGAAGCGGGCGTGCCCGTGGCCGTCGTACTCAGCAGCGAATCGGCGCTGACCTCCGGCGCGCCGCTGCAGCACGCGCGCGAGGACCATCCCTATCCAAAGCGCGCCGCCGGCACCTATGGGGCAAGCAAGGCGGAAGCAGAGCGGGTGGCGCTGGCGCTTTCCACGCCCGGCTTCGCGGTGAAAGTGCTGCGCCCGCGTTTCGTGTGGGGGCGCGACAACACCACGGCCATGCCGTACCTGCTGCAAGCCGTGCGCAGCGGCCGGTTCGCCTGGATCGACGGCGGCCACTACCTCACCTCGGCCACGCACGTGGACAACCTGGCCGAAGCGGTCAGCTGTGCCCTGGTGCGGGGTGCCGGTGGTCGCATCTACCACGTCTGCGATGGTGCCCCCGTGCCGTTCCGGCGCCTGATCGGCGCGCAGCTGCAGGCGTATGGCGTGGAGCCGCCCGACAAGCAGGTGCCGCGTGCGCTGCTGCGTGCATTCGTCCTGCTGGACGACCTGTTCCGCACCCTCCGGTTGCCGCTGCGCGCGCCGATGACCCGCCAGGAGTTTGCCTCCTCTGCGGTGGAGGTCACGCTGGATGACAGCCGTGCGCGCAGCGAACTGGGCTACCGACCGGTGGTGACGCTGGAAGCCGGCATCGCAGCGCTGAAGGCGCAGGCCAATGCGAAAACGTGATGCTCAGCGCGAGGTGGACGGCAGGCTGTCGCGTGGCGGGTGACCGAACAGACGGCTGAACTCACGGCTGAACTGGGAAGGGCTTTCGTAGCCCACTGCAAAGGCCGCCTCGGCGATACCGGTGCCACCTCGCTGCAGCAGGCGCCGCGCCTCCAGCAGGCGCAGCTGCTTCTGGTACTGCAGCGGCGAGAGTCCCGTTGCGATACGGAAATGCCGGTAGAACATGGTGCCGCCCATGCCAGCGCGAGCGGCCAGCGCCGCCGCATCCAACGGCTGGCGGAAGCTGCGCTGCAGGCTGGCAATGGCGGTCGCCATGCGTCGTGCAACGGGCGATGGCTGGGCCATGGCCACCAGCGCTGGTCCGGCCGGCCCCTGCAGTAACCGGAACAGCAGCTCACGTTGCAGCGCAGGCCATAGCAGCCGCTGGGCCTGCGCGCTGTCATCGGCCAGCTGCAACAGTCGCTGAAGGCAGCCCAACACGGACGCATCCAGCGACACGACGCTGAACGGAGCAGGGTCCAACCCGGCGCCCACGGGGATCGGACCTGTTTCGTTCAACAGCTGCCGCAATGCGGCGGTGTCCAGTTCCACCACCAGGCCCATAAAGGGCAGCTGGCGATCCGCCGCCGTGACCACACCCCGCGCGGGCACGGGCAGGCGGGTAATCAACGCATCGCCGGCGCGGTAGTCCAGCACCGTATCGCCGACCAGCACCTGCTTGGCACCCTGCAACACCGCGCCCAGGGCAGGGCGATACAGCGCAGGGGGTGGAACGCGCGGCGAGCCTGCGCGTGCCAGCCAGGCACGGGGCAGCACTTCCAGCAGCGCATCGGCTTCGGCACTTCGATCACGCAACATCGCCTGCGCCTGCAGCGTCAATGCGTGCAGCGAGGGTGAGCGGACGTCGTTGGCGGGGGAATCAGGCAAGGATCGTGTGCGAACAGGCAAGCGCGCGCAGCGTTGGGGATCCAGCATGTCACGATCCGGTCAACGAGACAAAAGCAGCATGCACAGCCAACCCAATCCCCGCACGATCGCCCTGGTCACCGGCGGCAGCCGTGGCATCGGTCGCAGCATTGCCCTGCACCTGGCCAAGCAGGGCACCGATGTGCTCATCACCTACCAGCGCCAGCACGCGCAGGCCGCCGAAGCCGTGCCGCAGATCGAAGCGCATGGGGTGCGCGCGGCGATGCTGCCGCTGGACCTGGCCGCCGATGGCGCACTGGAGCAGTTCGTGCCGGCGGTGCAGGAACAGCTGCAGCGCTGGGAGGCGAAACAGTTCCAGCAGCTGGTGAACAATGCAGGCCTGCATGCACCCGCTGCCTTCGGCGAGATGCGTGGCGAGGACATGGACCTGTTGTACCGCGTGCACTTCAAGGCTCCGTTGTTGCTGGCGCAGGCACTGGCCCCACACATGGCCGACGACGGGGCCATCGTCAACATCTCCACCAGCCTGACCCGTCATGTCGCCGCTGGCAGCCTGGCCTACGCGGCGATGAAAAGCGCGCTGGAAACCGCCACCCGCTATCTGGCCCTTGAGCTGGGGCCACGAGGCATCGCGGTGAACGCCGTGGCCCCTGGCGCTACCGAAACCGACTTCTTCGGAGGTGCGGTACGAGACGATGCCGGCGTAAATCAGTACGTGGCGCAGCACACCGCGATGGGACGCACGGGCAGGGCCGACGACATCGGGGCGGCCGTTGCCGCGCTGCTGTCGCCCGCCAGCCACTGGATCACGGGCCAGCGCATTGAAGTCTCAGGTGGCATGCTTCTGTAGTTCCGGCAGCCACGGGGTTGTTGCAGCAGCTGCCGGCGGCAGCGGGGACGATATGCGACCCTATCGCGACGAACCCGGCCGGAAGCCGCGATGGATTTCAACGACCTGACCCTGTTTGTGCGCGTTGCCCGCCTTGGCAGCATCAGCGCCGCCGCCCGCGACCTGGGCATCACGCCGGCCGCCGCCAGTGCCCGGCTGGCACTGTTCGAAAAGGGGCTCGGTGCGCGGCTGGTGCACCGGACGACCCGTAAGACGACCCTGACCGAGGACGGCAACGCCCTGCTGCCACATGCCGAGCACCTGCTCGAGGCGGCCGACGCCGCCCGCGCCGTGCTCGGCCGCGAGCAGCAGTCGCCCCGGGGCGTGCTGCGGGTGGCGGCACCTTCCACCTTCGCCCGTATGCATATCGTGCCGATGCTGCCTGACTTCATGGCGCGCTACCCGGATATCCGGCTGGATCTGCGCATCACCGACAGCGTGGTGGACCTGGTCGAGGGAGCCTTCGACGTGGCGATTCGATATGCCGATCTGGCCGATTCCTCGATGGTCGCCCGGCGGCTGGCTCCGGACCGGCGGGTGCTGGTGGCGGCACCGGAGTACCTGGCACAGCACGGGGAACCGGTCACGCCGGACGAGTTGGACCGGCATGCCTGCCTGGTGGTGGGCACGCTGGACCTGTGGACCTTCCAGGATGGGGCAGGGGAGGTCATCGCCAAGCGGATGACGCCGACGCTGCGGATCAATGACGGCGGGGCGGTGCGGGATGCGGCCGTGGCCGGGCTGGTGATTGCGCTGATGGCGACCTGGGTGGCCGCGGAGGAGCTGCGGAGTGGGGCGCTGGTGCCGGTGCTGCGGGGGTATCCGTTGGTTTCTACGCAGACGCTTTGGGCGATCTATCCGAGTGTGCGGGAGCTAGCACCGAAGGTGCGGGTCTTTATTGACTGGCTGGTGGAACGGATCGGGGTGGAGCCGGTTTGGGATCGGGGGCTTCCAGTGTGACGGCTTGACCGTCGCGGACCACCTACGCGAGAGGTCTCAGGCCGAGTGCCATCTCACATCGGTCCAGACCCGGTCCGTATCCATTTGGCACTACCTGCCTCAACTCAACGCCGAAGCGAACATAGAAGGCCTGCGCGTGTTGGCTGGTGTCCATGACCACCTGCTCAATGCCTGGGGTCAGACGAAGTGCTTCCAGCCAAGCCTTGAGCAGTAACGTTCCCAGCCCTTGCCGATGCAGGTTCGGGTGGACCATACCCCAGCAGAGATTTGCTGTCGTGCCATCCGCGCTGACTGCGTAGCCCGCGCATGCCATCACTTCGCCGGCACGTTCAATGACCTTGTAGTTCCAGGCAGGGGCATAGCTCGTCAGGAAACCCACGAAATCCGGGTGCTCATCGGAGGTGAAGAACGCTGGCACATTGTCATCGAACACCTTCAGTCCAGAGGGACTGGCGCGGTATGATCCGGCTATGACTCACTCGCCGGCGCGGGGCAGCGCGGCCGTCTCAGACTAATTGGAAGGAACTGCAATGGATGTGCAGCTGCTGGGGGCAGGAGCGAACCCACTTTTCACACCTTGTTTTCTTGACCAATAGCTGCTGAACTCTGGTGCCACAACTTCGGGCGAGGAAGGTGGGATGGGGCACTTGTGGTACCGCTATTTACACGTGGCAGGCGGCCGAGACGCAGTTCGTGGAAGCGCCACGCCTTGTCGAAACTCTGCGGGACTGGGTTGCATCAGACGGCGAGAGCCACCGTGTTGCTCTCAACGCCATGCCTGTCAACGGGGTGGCGATGCTCTGCCTCCCCGAGCGCAAAGGCACCGCACTCTTCGGCATCGAGCCTGCCCCGCTAAGTCGACCCAACGCCCAAGGACGCCATCCTCGTGTTCTGCGAAGGGTACAATCTCGTCCGTGTGGTTCGGAATTGGTTCCATTGGCCAGCTTGATGATGCCGAATTTGACGTCGCTGCTTTAGCTACGGCGGGGGATAGCGGTGATAAAGAACTCCCAGTTCCATCAGCGTTTTACTAACTTCAATTCGTTTCAGTAATAAGCGATGGGCTTGCCGCACAGGCTTCTTAGTGTTGTGTCCCACCTGTGCGCGGCCGGAAACGTCTGGCACCCTCCGGCAATACTGAGTCAGGACATTCCCGACTCCAAAGAACGTTTACCGACGCTATGATGGGAGAGTCAAAAGAGCCAATTGCGTGAGAAGTCCGCTCCGCTGGATGGGCCTGCGGACGGAGGGTGTCATGGAAGGCAACGGACCGATTCGACCACCATGCATAGGCCGCCATTAGTCGGTCGAAAGCGCGGCATGGATTCTATTACTTAACGGAGCAGCGAGGCAGATAGAGGGACCATCAGGACTTCGCTTGCATTGATAGTCAAGGATGGTTGAGCAGGAGCCTTTCGAAACCGTCCGAGGACCCGGGCACGGAGAAAATTCGACCTTGCCTCTAGAAAGCAGGACAAACTATGCACACTGAGCGCTTTCAGCGCCTGAGAAGGAAGTCCCTTGATGTGGTCTTTGAGCAGGAGTCTGCTAAAAAGATATGGAGATCAACTGTTCGCAATCAGTTGCGCTCAATGGACATTAAAGACCTTTATGATCACTATGACTTCAATTTCAATATTGAAGATCGTATTCAGGCCATCAAAGCATCCATCCTTGACGGGTCGTACTCAGTAGGCACCCCGCTCATCTATAAGATGGAGAAGAAACTTGGAATTTGCAGGCACATGGTAATTCCTCAACCAGAGGATGCCCTAGTGCTGCAATGCCTGGTGGAGCGAGTCTCAGCCGAGGTGCTGAAGAAGCAGCCATCTGCAAATGCATTCTATTCTAGAGACAAGCACAACGTAAAGAAACCCCATGAGGCTATCGAGTATGGACTCAGCTTTAGAGAACAATGGAAGGTCCTGCAGAAAAAGATTTACAACTTTACAGGATCGTTTAACTATCTCGTAGTTACGGATTTATCCAACTACTTCGATTCAATTGATCTCCGAGAGTTAAGGAGGGTCTTCTCATCCTACGTCGAGACCGACGAGGTGATCGTCGACCTGATTTTCCGTGTTGTCGAGGGCCTATCCTGGAAACCCGACTACCTTCCGTACTCTCACCGCGGGTTACCGACCGCAAACATCGAACCGGTCCGCCTGCTTGCGCATAGCTACTTGTTCGAGGTTGATCAAATACTGAAGGAGCGTACCAGTGAGAACTTTTCACGATGGATGGATGATATAACTTGCGGGACTGACAGCAAGCGCGACGGCATAGCCCTACTGAGTGATGTTTCCGACGTCCTAAAAAGTCGCGGCCTCGCTCTCAACGTCTCAAAAACCCAAATCCTCTCGGCGGACGAAGCCCACTTTCACTTCCAGATCGATAAAAACAATGAAATCGATGCTTATGAAAGCCTAACGCCTGGAACGGTTATTGCCAATCGCGCCGAAGTCATACTTTGGAAAAAGTATAAACGCCACTTTCTGGATAAATCTCCAAAGTCTTGGGATAAAGTGGCGAAAAGGTACATAACTACATTTGCCCGACTAAAGAGTGACCGCCTGCTTCGCGATATATCGGGAAGATACATCGCAAACCCGTCACTTAGAACAAACTATATTATGTACCTTCTCTCGAGGGGATATAGCCAGAAGGCATCCAAGTGCCTGCTCGAAATACTGGACGAAATTGACCCCTTCGACGACATGTCACTCTTCCAAATATCAAGCCTCATTACTCACTGGTCAGTCCCAATGGATAAGGCAGGGAGGCGCTTCATAAAAATCGCCGAAACCAAGTTGAATGCACATGCGAAATCAAAGAACGACGCACAGTCCTTTTTCGCGCTCCTTTGGTTTAAGAGTAAGTACAGTAAATCTGACGCCCTTTACAATTTTCTAATAAAAAACAGGGGCACCTGGCAAGGGAACTCTTTCCTGCGCAGGCAGGCAACTGCATCCATGTCCAGGTTTGCATTCAGCAACGGCAAGAAGTTTCGCGATCTAAGGGCGCATCAAGCTATGTCGGGGGTACCCACCTCAGTGTCAGTAGCCAACCAGCTCGCACAGTTCTCCGCCATGACCGCGGTCCCATTTGCTCTTGGGGCATACCTTTTTACGAAGCAGATACCACAGACATACCCCCATACTAAGTTCATTGTGCTTTGCTCGGTGCTCGCCTCGAATCATATACGGAACGATCCGTCGATTTACAAAAAGATCGTCAGCCATGTATCAGATCCATGGCATCTCCGCATCCTCTCACAGGAATTTGGAATACATGATTTGGAATAGGGTGATGAGCACGAGCATTTTTTAAGCGTAACGAAGTCCGCCAGTACATCATTGACCAGTAGAAACAGACTTTTGCGGGAGAAGGCACCGGTGTCGAAGAATGAATTTTGGAAGCACTTTACTCTCCGCCCGGCCGATGTGCCCCAGAACGGGCAGAGAGAAAAGTTGATCGCTTCGATAAAGACGACTGCAGTGAGTCGCTACAATGCATCCAACCGCCTCGCAAGGCAGGGTAGGTTTACATTCGGGATTTCCACAGTGTTCTCCCTAGGGCTGATTTTCATCCCTCTGATGCAGCTTGCCAAAGTACCACTCGTACTGAATGGCGACGTGCTTTCTGCGTTCCAGATCTTCCTAGCAGTGGCGATTCTGGTCTATTCGATCATCATTGGCACGGCTCGATATCAGATCCGCAGTGAGCAACTAAATGACTGCGGCGATAAGCTAAAGGGTCTGATCAGGGAGCTAAGGCTGGACATGGGTAATGCTGGGAGCGACCCTGGGCTCGCTGAGCAACAGCGCCGGTACGAGGCGATAATTGCAGACGTTGAGAACCACGAGCGCCGCGATTACATACTAACCATACTAAGGTCGCCCGATCTTTTTACTCTATCTCTTGTGGGTCGCGTATGTCACTGGGCCAAATTCAGCTTTGCCGCCTGCATTAGCTATTCGCCATCGCTCTTGCTCGTTCTAATAGAGATCATTCTCATAACCGACATGTTCGGGGCCACCAATGTGTTCACGAAGTATCTAGCAGGATCTGCCGCGATCAATTAACCATCGTCCTTCGTCAATTCGCTAAGCCAAGTCAGATGGGACCATTGGTCGCTTGGAGGACGCTATGAGCGCGCTCGGCAATTGAGGGACTTTGCAAGCATGCGGCTAGTGCTCCTCACGAGGCATCCCGACTTATGACTCAGCAACGATTATTTCCAGCTCATTGGATGGGCAAAGACGAGTTTTAAAGTCGTTGAGTGCGAAATGCTGGAGCTTGCACCCAAGGTGCGGGTGTTTATTCACTCGCTGGTTGAGCGGATCGGGGTGAAGCCGGATTTGGATCGGAGGCTTCCGCTATAGAACATGCACCCTGGCACCGGACCTGAGCTGATCGCACTTGCTGTGGATCCGTCGCAGGAAGCGCTGCCCAAGCATCTGGTAAGCTCTCAGAAGACGGGGAAACGTGGACGCTCGTGCCGGCTGGGTATCGGAGCAGGGCGGGCCGGCGCTGTTGCAGCCCCAATGAATGAATGGCCAAAGAGTCACCTCAAGCGCAGTAGGACTTCGTTCCTTCGAAAATTCACAGGATTCTTTGGACGGAAGCGCTTCGCGTTTGAATTTTCAATCATGCCTTCCTTGATTAGTTCGCCAAGTGCAGACTGCAGTTCTGAGAGCAAGCCATCCGTTTCATCAATCAGGTCCGCCATGACGACCATGTCGACCATCAAAGCGTCACCAACTTTTGGGATGCGTCGGAGCCAAGCCGCCTTAAGCTCTTGCATGGCACTTGTACGTTCCGCCGAATGATTATCCGCGCTGAACAGGTCGGACTGCCCATTGCTTCGAGCGACCTGATCCAACTTGTGTTGCAGTTTGAGACGATGCTGCTGCCGAGATGTCTTCTCTGCCTCCTCCCAGAAGACCACTAAACCGGCAGCATGGTGGGTGGCATACACCAAATTGAAAATCACCTTCTTCTTATTGATGTACTCGACTGGCAATACAGCGGTGCGCAAGCGTTGCCGAGTATGCTCGCCACACTCCGCGGCAAGCTTTGCTCGGTATCGCCGCATCAGCTCGCGCCGCTTAGCCTCTCCAGCGGATCCCGCTGCCTCTCGCCAATCATCGCCGAACACACCAGTCAGATTAGTATCTTGCTCGGCCAATCCCGTTGCAAGATTGATGAAGTTCCACATGAAATTAATCAGAAGCTCAGTATTTCGCCGCTTGAGTAGCGGTGCGAGCACTATTGGCTCGATGATGCCCTTCCAGCCGAATGGGTCCACAAACACGAAGGCGAACTCGTCCGGCTGCAGCCAGCGCAGCAAGTCGGCGATAGCTTCACCGAACGGCTTGCGCCAGACTTCTGGGCGGACGATGTTCGTTGGCGCCAGTTGAACGTGGCTATCCAGCAGATTGGCGCGGGCTGTATCGGTCTCCATAAAAACCGAGCGGATCTGGACCTGATGCTTGAATCTCTCTCTCAGCTCAGTCTGGCACGCCGCCATATGGCGAATAGCAATGCCAGGCGATGTATCAGAAAGATCATCGGACGAAGATTTCCATGGCCCGGCGAAGCAGTCGATGTATGCGATCTTGTCCCACTTCTGGCCGACAATCATGAGGCAACGTTCAAGGTACGACGCCAGGATGTGGTGCTTGACCAGAGAATGCTCTCGATCTTCATAACGCTCCAGCGCCCGGCTTATCACTCCATTCATCCCCGATTCCCTCAGCTAAGTTTTGCAGAATGCGACTAGGCCGTTACTAATTAACGGGTCCGGGCATACCATTCCACTGGCGGCCGTCGAGTTCGCGGCCGTTAGCTTTTTTGGAGCGGCGCTTTCCATCCGCCCCCCAGCCGCCCCACTGTTTGAAGAAGAAGGTTGCACCTTGCGCTTCGCACTGCGTCCGGATCGCCCGAGCCCAATCCGGACGCATAGGACGAGCACCTGGTCCTGACTCGCCACCAACAATTACCCAATGAATGCCAGTGAGATCTAGCAGGCCAATATCCTCTAGAAGCGGCTCACATGACAGAAAACGTATCTTGGCGGGGATTCTTCGCAGTACGTCGATGCGCGGCACGCCGTGGCGCTTGTTCTCTACGGAAACCCCCAGCCAGACATTACTCGGCACAGATCGTTTGGCGAAATAGGCACCAAGGCGCTCATGACGTTTCGTGAGAATTTGGTAGCGATGCTGCGGTGTATCGGAAATCACATCCATAACCGAATCGAGAAATCCGTCGGTAATTCGCTCGTGAAAGAGATCGCTCATGGAGTTGACGAAATACATCGTCGGCTTCTTCCGTTGTCGCGGCTCATCCAGACGCTCTGGCAGCGTCTTTAGACGAAACCCCTTCCTATAAGCGTCCAAGCCCATTGCCTGCAAGCGCTTCGCTAGCGTCTCGGCATAACAATGTTTGCAGCCTGCCGACACCTTGGTGCATCCGACGGCGGGGTTCCAAGTTCGCTCCGTCCACTCAATCCGTGAACTTGTACTCATCGTGCATTCCTAGTAAAGGAAGATCTGTTGCGAGCCACCAATTTGAGCAATTTGTCAGCCGTGTTGTCTTCGGCTGACCCGGCCCTAAGGTATACTATTACGCCCTCCAAGGGACGGTGCTCGGTCGTCGCCTTCACCGCAGGCAATGCAGCGCCGTGCTTCCCGGCCTCGGTGACGAAACCCGACCGTAAGCTGTGCGCTCAAAAGTCTCCCTTCAGCCCTGCCAGCTGCGCGTGGCGCTTCACGATTGTAACCACCGAACCAGTGAGCAGTGCGGGACCAACCCGATCTTTCCAGATCCGGCGATAGATCGCCGCCCAATGTACATTTGCCCCTAAGGGACAATCTCCCGAGTACCGTGACTTGCTGGCTGGAAACGTGGTGGAGCCGGTCCGGCACACGTCTGCAGCGAGGATCTGCGGACTTTGAAGGCGCACCAGATGTGCTGGCGGAGCTGCCCGGGTAGAGGTGGGTGCTGGTATTGAAGTGCGCCCCCCCCACCCACGAACAACGCACCGGCCTAGCGGCGGGTTCGCCTGAACGACGCTGCATCAACGCGCGGCAGGGGTGGCCTTAAAAGGGTAGGGCTTCAAGGGATTGTCCTGGTGCCAAGCCATTTGGCTATCAATGAGTTCCGTAATCGAGCACTTGCCGTTCGTCAGCGAGGGTAGTCAGCAAGACCGCCTCGCGCCGCTTTCCACGTTCCCTTCATAACTAGCGCCGAAGCGCGCGAAGGAGAGGCGTCATGAACGAGTCGACCAAGTCGACGTTGCTGGTGCTTTCGGGAGGGTTGGACTCGCTTGTCCTGGCTTACCAGTTGTCGCGTTCAGGAACTAGGTTTAGAGCTCTCTACCTAGACTTTGGCAAGAGTGTATCGCGCAGGGAGATTGCAGTTGTCAAAAGTACAGCGGCGGAGCTCCACTTTCCGCTAGAAATCGCAGATATCGCAGGCATAACGAGAATGCAATTAGGATACATCGCAGACGAACACCTTGATCGGGATGAGGCTGACATCAAGGGATCGGATCCAGAGCCTGGCGATGGCTCGTACGTTTCCGGCTTTCAGGTGCTACTGGGAGTTGCAGCGTACTACGCCCAGCTCACGAAAAACTCATCTATGACGCTAGGCGCAATTAAAGAGCAGTTTGATAAATATCCACAACTTAACCGAATCTTCTCGCAGTTCGCAGAGATCATCAGCCTTCTAAATCCTGAGCTTAATGCTTTCTCGGTGAACCTTCCATTCTCCACCATGAGTAAGGCGGATGTAGTAGCGCTTGGAACCAAGTTGCGCGCTCCGGTCGAGCGTTCGTGGTCTTGCCTTTTTGGCCATGACGTCCAGTGCGGCGTTTGCGCGCAGTGCAAGAGTCGAAGGGATGCTTTCAGAGCTGCCAAAGTCAGCGACCCCACAAATTACCGAGAAAAGTAGGGTGCAGTAGCACGGTTCCGCCCCCCCCCCCAAGGGCACGCGCGGGGACGGGTCAATCATAGGCAAAGAAAGCTTCCGGCCAACCCGGCACCCGAAGGAAAATCGCCATTGCAAGCGCTTGCAAATGGATGTCTGACGCATACGATCAGTGACAAAGCCATAACCTCGCGGTCCTCATACGCTCGAGAGAGTATCCGAACGCCAACGTCCTGCCTACTTGGCGCGCCCGGGCCGAAAAGAGCCGCACTATGTTCGATCTCTCTTGTCCCGCGGGTGTCGAATACTTAACATTAAGTCAGTCCGACAAGCTACCGACTTTGTTACAGCAAGAGGGCGCGGGGCGGGGCGGGGGGGGGGCAGATCGTGTTGTAGCAAGCGCGGAATTCTTCTCGCCAATTTTAGCAAGCGCCGATGTCGGAGAACGCATCGGCCGGCATCGGCGCTATCAAGGCGAGAAAGCTATTCCGTCGGGCGAATGCGAATGACAATGGTTGCTTCGCCGCCCACTCCAAAGCCCAGGAATTTTCCATCCGCATTAAAGCTGGCGGCTAGTTCAATCTCGGAGATCCGGTAGTCTTCTGTCGCGGTATCTACGATCTCCTGGATCAGACTTGTTATCTGTTTTTGTGCAGACTCAAGCCCTTTCTTGAGCTTGTTTGCAGGGACAACGCCGTCTATCGGCGGGTCGGCAATGGAAACCGGGACGAATATCCCGCCGGCCGAGAGCTTGTGCCCAATCGGCCGTTTGGGCAGCACTCCAGCAGCCACCTTCTTCGCCACAGGCTTCCGCACAGCTTTCTTGGCCGAAGTCTTCTTGACCGCTTTTTTGAATGTTGCCTTTTTCGCAGCAGTTTTCTTGACCACAGGGTGATCTCCCGTATCAGCAGCTTGGGTGGAGCGCGAGAAGGTGCCGTTCTGCCAAACAATAGTAGCGGCTTGTTTCGCGGGTGCGTGAGCTACGCTTAAGTTCTCCAAACTTTCTCGGCGGCCTTAGCAAGACTGATCACACATTCTTCCTCGGTGAGGGGAGGCATCTCGCCGCTGGCCCCAGGCGATACTGCAGGTCAGCGACAACTACACCCTGCCTGCCGGTTCAAGCTTGTGGCCTTCGGGGTGAGCATGCGCCCGCCCCGAACGCCGAAACCGACTCAAGAGCGGGTCAGGTCTCTACGGTAGTGCGCGTCTATCTCAGTCATGCCGCCAGCTTGTCGTAGTCGGGGGGCAAACTCTCAAGCAAGAGCTGACCCGGACCCGCACCCATTGCCACGCAGAGTCAAAGAACAGTCGACCATTGCACTTCGCATAATGTATATTATGTAATCACAGCACAGCCTCAACCCTCAGCTCCCAGGCTGCTCCCGGCAGCGCTGCCAACCACCTCCTTTTGAACTGACCTGTTGCCAGCCGTTCTCGATCTTCCGCATGGCCTGCCCGCCAACGCACGCCAGGCCAGTCTTCTTTGCTTCCGGGCTGCCCAGTGATGGCAACCGCACCACGTCATCGGATGGCCCAGGTCGGCCTGCACGTCGTGCTTCCGCCTGCAGCGTGCTGGCCTCCATCTGGTCGCAGAACGCCTTCATATCCGGGCGCGGATGCTTCGGCCACCGGTACTGCTCGCAGTTGAACGGCGTGGTGGTCTTGGACATCGAGTTGTGGGCCGGTGCACGCACGGTCGGCACGGGTTTCGGCGACTGAGGCCCGGTTGCCGTGTGAATCTGTGCCCCAACAGGCTGCGTCGCCAACACAGCCAGAAGCGCCAGTTTGCTGCGGATATCCATTTCCCCCCCCTGAGCCCTGGATGATAGCCATAAGACGCAATCGACGCCCATGCGCCGTGACGCGTCACACAAATGCATGCAGTCTGGACGAGACAGGCTTCCAGTTCCTTGAAATCTGCAGCACTGAGCCCCTGCGGCACTCTCAGATTTCAAATAATTCTGGGCGGCCCAGCCCCGGAATCGGCCAGGGCTACAGCGTCGAATCCCGCGCACCAACATCCGCCATCAACTGATCAATCAAACCCAGTACCTCGGGCTTGCCATCCCACACACCCATTGGCCGGACCAGGTTGCGCAGCATGCGTAGATCCTGCTGCCATCCCAACTGATCGCTCACTTTGTGCAGGGCCTTGGCTTTGCCTGGGCCATGCAGCGAATCGACCAATCCGGCAGCCTTCGGACCCATCTCTGGCAATGCCTCCAGTTGCATGCGCAGTCTGCGCACGCGGCGACGCCAACGGTGGATGTTCTCGGGGGTGTCGTCGTGCGCGGCGCGTTTCCGCGCTTTGCGGGCGCGCCGTTCGCTATGCAGCAATCCAGCTTTGACGTCAGACGATTTCACTGCATGCCACGGCTGCGCATCCAGCCACAGCGCCACATCTGCGAGCTGTTTGCGCCGGCGGCCCAGTAATGGATCCCTGTCCAGTTCATTTCGCATAATGCGCTCACTGCGCCGCTGCAGCGCTGCGCATGCCGGTGCCAACTGCACACCTGGATGGTCCGCCTGCAATCGTTCGGCAGCTTCTGCCACCACGTGGGCATCGCGTATGCCTGAAAGACTGCCGCCTAATCGCTGCAGCGACGCATCCGCGCGATCAAGGTCCAGCTCGCTACGTTCCAGCAATGCCAACAAGGCACGCAAGCGGCGAATGGCCTTGCGTGCCGAATGGATGGCGGTCTCGGGAGCGCTGGTGGCCGAAAGCCCCTGCAGAATCGCGGCGCATTCCTGCCGCGCCAGGGCATGTGCCCTCTCCCCTACTCCCTGTCTCGACATCGCATGCCTCGGCCTGGATGGATTGTCGTGCGTGATGCGTCACATAAATGGGTGTGCAGAAGCGTCTACTTCGCCGCCAGTGCGTTGATCTGGTCGCACTCCACCACCTTGGGAGGTGAAGGCATCGCTGCCAAGGCCAACAGGGCGCGACCGATTGCCTCATTGCTGGTGGCCATGCCCGGCACCATGCGTTCGGCCAGTTTCATCAATGGTCCGCCGATCTGATACAGCGGCTTCAGCGCGCCGTGACGGGTTCCCGTTCCTTCCACGGGCCGTACCCCGCCCGGGCGCAGCATCACTGTTTCCACCGGTAGACCGGCAAGTGCACGCTCGGTCTCGCCCTTGATCCGCAGCGGCATCACCCGGCTGTCGGGATCGGCATAGGCACCGGACACATACAGGAACCGACCGGCCGGATTGGCCTGTGCCCAGGCGCGGGCAACCGCCAGAGTGGCGTCCAGCGTCACCCGCCGGTACTCGACCTCCGGCGTCCCTACGGGCGGTGCCCCGGCGCAGTAAAAGCAGGCATCGAACCCGCCCAGCAGTGGCGTTACTTCATGTGCCTGCAGGAAATCGGCCAATACGATCTCCTCAACGCCGGCGGGTGCATCGCCGCCCTTGCGGACCAGCACGGCCAACCGCTCCACCGCGGCGGAGGCCTGGCAGGCCATGACCACGCCCTGCCCCACAAGACCGGTTGCGCCGGTCACCAGAATCTTCATTTCCTCGCACCCACAGAACTGCTCACGCCAGACTATCACCCGGATCAGGTGACGCCGTTGTGGTTGTCGCAATCAACCCCACGTTGGCACTGCAAGATGCCGGTGGCCCTCGGCGGCGGTGCTCCGCCGAGGGCCAACAACCTGGCCTCAGCGCACCGCCGACGGCACTGGCGTATTGAGCAGTTGCTGCTCCCACAGGTAGGCCACGCCGCTGCCTGCCGCGTGGTACTTGAACACCTCAGTCAAAGCTTCCACGTGCTCCAGCCGGGCCCAGTCACGCTGCCATTCGGCGGCCACCGCCACCCACGTCATCACATTGGCGCCCGCGGCAATCATGCGCTGGATCGCCACTTCGTGTGCCTCGGTGGATACGGCACCGCAGGCGTCCGTCACCACGGTGACATCCCAGCCTTCGCCCAGCGCCTGGATCACCGGCATGGCAACGCAGATCTCGGTCCACAAGCCCGCAATGATCAGCTGCTTGCGGCCGGTCTTCTTCACCACATCGACCACGGCGGGGTCTTCCCAGGTGTTGATGAAGGTGCGGTCAATCACTTTCTGGTCGGGGAACACATCGGTGATGTGCGGGAAAATCAGGCCGCCACGCTCGGCGACGACGCTGGTAAGGATGGTCGGAACATCAAACACCTTGGCGACTTTCGCCAGCGCGGTGGCATTGTTCACCACGGCCTGCGGGTCGTGGCTGTTGAGGTTCGCCAGCTGGTAGGGCTGATGGTCGATCAGCACCACCACCGAGTCCTCAGGGCGAAGAAGCGAGGAGAGACCATTTCGAAAAGCCATGAATGCATCCTTTGCTGCAGGGAAAGTATCGGCATGGGCCGGCAATGCGTCGCCCGGCCTGCTGGAAACCTTGTCATCCCCGTGCGGACGCAGGTAGTGACACCTTGCGCGCAGCTGTGTCGCGCAACGCGGAACGCCTGCCCCGGCACAGCTGTGGCAGGATGCGGATTCAGCTGGAGGATGCAGTGTGGATATCGAAGACCTGCGGACATTCGTGGAAGTAGCCGATGCCGGTGGCGTGTCGCCGGGCGCGCGCCGGCTCGGCATTTCCAAATCGATCGCCAGTCGTGCGCTGGCGCGCCTGGAGGCGGAACTGGGCGTCCAGTTGCTTGCCCGCACCACCCGGGGCGCTGCACTCACCGAGGCTGGCGCGGTCTTCCGCGAGCACGCAGCCAAGGCCTGCGCGGAAATCGACCAGGCGCGCGAGGCACTGCAACCAGACGGTGAACTGCGCGGCCGCCTGCGCATTGCCTTGCCCCTCACCTTCGGCCCCACGCACTTCGCCGCTGTACTGGCCGAACTGGCGGTGCGCCACCCTCACTTGCAGGTGCACACGTTCTACAGCGACCGTTTCGTGGATCTGGTCGCCGAAGGCTTCGACTGCGCCATTCGTGCCGGTTACCTGGCCGATTCCAGTCTTGTGGCCCGTTGCGTGGGGCCACTGAACGGCAAGATGGTGGCCAGCCCGGCCTACATTGCCGCACACGGGGCGCCGGAAACTCCGGAACAACTGGCCCAGCACCAGGCCTTGATGCAGGGCACCGAGCCCTGGCAGCTGCTGGATGGCGACAAGGTGGTCAGCGTACGCCCGCAGGGGCGCTTCAAGGCCGACAACGGCACCGCACTGGCGGTGGCGGCGGTGGCCGGGCTGGGCGTGGCCTGGCTGCCGGACGGCATCATCGCCGAACACCTTGCCAACGGCACCTTGCAGGTGGTGATGCAGAAGTATCCGCCGCCCTCAGCGGGCATCTATGTCGTGCGCCCGCCGGGCCGGCATCCGTCACGCAAGGTGCGGGTCCTGACCGATCTGCTGCTGGAGTGCTTTGATCAGGCCCCGCACCTGGACGGAATCAGAATCCGCGCATGAAGCCCAGGAACACCGTGGCACTGCCATCGGTATCGCGCTCGATCAGCGGGCTGTCGGTGATCTTGTCTGGCAGCAGCTTGTACTGGGCAAAGCCCATCATGCTCCACTTCTCACCCAGCGGGCGGAAGTAGCTCACCCCTACGTGCGGCACGGTCACGCTGCCGGGGCGGTAATCCACCACGCCGCGGGCTACTTCTTCTTTCAGCGTCCCGTAGTAGTAATTACCCATGTCCTTGGACTGCCAGGTGACGCCCACGTTCGGGGTCAGCTGGCCTTTGCCGGCCTTGAAGCCGTAACCATACTGCAGCGACGCCTCCTGCCCGCCGCTGGCGTCGGTCACGTCGGCAAGGGCTTCGAATTCAAGTTCGCCGAAGCTGCCGCGCCACACCAGCTTGGTGCCGAGGTCCAGGGCTTTGTCGCGGTCGTCCAGCAGGCGGTAGTCAATCCCGTTGTCAGCGAGCTCGCGGCGCCCCAGGTCCTTGACGTCGAAGCCGTCCATGCGCACCTTGGCAACCACTGCCGCGTTGAAGCTGTTGCTCTCGATGAACTTCCAGCCGGCAGTCAGGCCTTCAACGTAGAAGTGGTCGCCGTTGTAGCTGACCAGGGGGAACGGCATCACCCGGGTGCCCTCCCCTGCGTACGGGCTGTCGGTCACCACCGCGCCGATGCCCAGGCCCCATCGCGGCGGCCCCTGCTCGCCCGGACCGTTGTCCGCTGCGCCCTCCTGCGCCACCGCATGGAAGGACAAGCCACAGGCCAGTACCGGCCACAGGAACATCTTCATAAGACACGAGACCTCTGCTGATGGAGAGCGCAGGATGGGCGTTCGATGTCGCTGAAATGTCGGGCGTCCGGGCTGGGGATGAATGCGTGCTGTCTATCTCAGCCGATGTCGACGCGGCTGGGGGACATGTCCAGCGCAGCGCGTGTACCACGCTCAGTGGAGTCCAACGTCAATCCCCAGCCAAAGCGGTCGCAGATGCGGCCAATCAGGAACAGGCCCAGCCCCTGCCCACGCACCGGCGCGCTCTGGCGCAGGATGTCGCGGTAGCGGCGCGCGGCTTCCGCCGGGTCGAATCCTTTGCCGGAATCGGTGATGCTGAGTACGCCGTCGCGCAGGCCAACCTCCACCTTGCCGGACTCGGTGTTCTCGATCGCATTGCGCAACAGGTTGCCCGCAGCGATACGCACCATGGCCTCGGGCGCGGCGATGAAGGTCGGCTCCAATGTCCCCACATGCAGAACGGCAGCCTTGCCGCCCAGCAGGTGTTCGTGGTCCTGTACGACGCGTGGCAGAAGGTCGTGCAACGCGGTGATCTCCAGGGGCGCGCCGGGTGCCGGGGCTTCACGGGCCAGGTACAGCAGCGCCACCATGGTCTCGGAAAGATCAGCAACCGCGTGCTCGATGCGCAGCATGGCTGGCGCGGTGGACGTGGGCAGGGGCTGCTGCCTGAGCACATCGACGGCACCGGCAATCACCGCAATCGGTGTCCGGAACTCGTGGCTGGCCTGGTCAAGCAGGCTGCGTTCGCGTTCGATGAACCGCGCAACGCGCTCCAGGTGCGCATTGCTGGCGTGGGCGATGATCTGGATCTCCTCACGCCGGTAATCGGTGGGCAGGCGCGCGTGGGTGTCGGCGGGGTCGATGGCCTGCATGCGCGCCGCGAGGTCGCGCACCGGGCGCACCAGATTGGCATGCAGCCAGGCGATCAAGCCTGCAATCACGCCGGCGAAACACAGCACCCACAGCGCACTGAGCCGCGCGTAGTGGTTCTGCTGCTGTTCCAGGGGTTCAATGCTGACCTGCGTGATCAATCGGCCGGGCGGCAGCTCCACGACAAGCGCATGATAGGTTTCGCCGTCTTCCGGGCCGGTGCTGAGCGTGTCGCCCAGCAGGGAGGATTCGGAGGTGTACGCCCCGGGCGGCTGATCCACCAGATGATCGGGAACGCCAGCCCTGCCTTGCTCGCCCACCACATACCAGGACTTCACCAGCCCCTCGCGTGGCAGCAGATCCAGGCGACCGTCACGCACCAGCTGCGCGTGTTGGTCCGACATGGCATGCAGCAATTGGGTCCAGTAGCGGCTCTCCATCAGCAGCTGACCACTGAAGCTCTGGATGGCGATCGCCAGCAGGATCAGCAACCCGAGCGCGATCAGGGCGACGCTGGTCCACCAGTGCACGCCGCGACTGGGCCGCGCCACGGCACTAGTCACGGGTGCAGATCCGGTATCCGGACCCGGACACGGTGTGCAGCAGCGGCGGCTCGCCATCGGTCTCGATCGCGCGGCGCAGCACGTACATGTGCGACCTCAGCAGATCCGTGCCGGGCACGGCGTCGCCCCACGCCGCATGCTCCAGCCGCGCACGGCTGACCACCTGCGGGCTTTCGCGCATCAGCAGCTCGAGCAGGCGGCGCCCGGTGCGGGTCAAGGTGACCTCGCGCTCACCCCGGAGCACCTGCAGCGTACCCAGGTCGAAGTGCAGGTCCGCCACGCTCAGAACGTTGGCCGCGGTGCCGGCCTGACGGCGGCGGGCCACCAGCGAGCGCAGGCGCACCTCAATCTCCGGCAGGGCCACCGGCTTGACGAGGTAGTCATCCAGCCCGGACTCGAACCCGTCGATCTTGTCGGCCACCTGGTCGCGCGCGGTCAGCATGATGACCGGCACCATGTTCTTCGCGTCGCCACGCAGCCGCCGCAGCATGCTCAAGCCATCCAGGCGCGGCAGGTTCCAGTCCAGCACGATGGCGTCATAGTGTTTTGACGACGCCAGGTGCAGGCCGGAAAGCCCGTCCGGTGCCGCGTCAAGCTGGTGCCCACAGGCTTCGAGGTAGTCGTACAGATTCGCCGCCAGCTGCGCGTTGTCTTCGATGATCAGAATCGACAGCGATGGGGTGCTCATGGCCAGGCCCGTCCCAGGAAGAAGGTCGGGAACGTGATCCCGGAGGCGTGCTGTTTCACCAGTGCCAGCACCTGTGAGACCCACTCTAGCATGGCCCAAAGTCCTGCCAGGCAGAGCAGCAGAAGGCCGATGTTGAGGGCCAGCTTGAGCAGGTCGTACAGGCGTCGGTGTGATCGCTTGAGCCGCAGGCTGCGTTCGCGCAGCGGTGCCACCCGGGCAAACAGCCAGCTCACCGGCCCCTGCCAGTCCTCCGGCGTGTTGGGCACGGTCATGGCCCGGGCCAGCCCGGCGTACAGCCGGTTGAACACGCGTCCCGGCAGGTGCATGGGCCGTTCCACGTCGCACATCAGGATGATGCGTACCGCATCGGTGTCGTTCTTCACGAAATGCGGGTAGGTTTCATCGAACACGAAATCCTGGCCGTTGCGCCAGGACACCGGGTGGCCGTCCACTTGGATGAAGCAGGCGTCTGACTCGGGTGTATCCAGGCCAAGGTGATAGCGCAGCGAGCACGCCAACGGGTCCGAATGCAGGCTCAGCTCGGCACCCGGCGGCAGTACCGAGAACATGGCGGCCCGTACACCGGGTATGCCTTCCAGCAAACGCACGGTGCCCGGACACAACCGCTGCGCGGAACGGTGCGGTTCGCCGTACCAGCTCAGGTAGAACCGGCGCCAGCCGCGTTTGTGGAACGTACGGAAGCCCACGTCGTGGTGCCCGGCCGTTCCCGGCGCAGAGGCGGCTTCAATGTCGCCGGCAGCATGCAGCGCCAGCGCCTCGTCACGGATCCGTCGCCAGTTGCGGCGCAGCCGGTGAATGCCCTCCAGATAGTGCGGCTCCAGCACCGGGTGCCGCGCTTCGGGGCGCGTGGCCATGTACAACAAGCAGTTGAACGGCGCGAATACCGGCCAGCTCTTGCGCAGGTACTGGGACAGCGTGGCATAGCGATACTGGCCACGTACGCGATACACGTAGTAGACGCTGCCAGCGGCATAGAGCACGGCAAGCAGCAGAACAACCAGGGCGGCGCTCATGCGTGCTCCTTGTGCAACACCGGCCCGGTCGCGCGCGGTCGCCACAGCCCATGCAGGCGCTGCAACGCGTCATCCATCACCGTGTAGGCCACCGGCACCACCAGCAGGCACAGCACGGTGGAAGTCAGCAGGCCGCCCATCACCACCACGCCCATCGGTGCGCGGAAGCTGGGATCGGCGCCCCACCCCAGCGCCACCGGCACCATCCCGGCGGCCATGGCCAGCGTGGTCATCACGATCGGGCGGGCGCGCTTGCGACAGGCGTCGATCACCGCGCGGTGGCGGTTCATGCCCAGCGTAGTGCGGGCGATGACGATGTAGTCCACCAGCAGAATGGCATTCTTGGTGGTGATGCCCATCAGCATGATCAGGCCGATCATCGAGGGCATGGACAGGGTGTGCCCACTCAGCCACAGCGCAAGGAACGCGCCGGGAATGGACAGAACCAGCGCCACCAGCACGGTCAGCGGCTGGCCGAAATCCTTCAGCAGCAGTACCAGCACCATGTACACGCACAGCACGCCTGCCCCCATCGCCAGCACGAAGCCGGCGACCAGTTCACCCATCACTTCCGAATCGCCGGACACCGCCAACCCCACACCACGCGGCAGCTGGGTGACGCTGGGCAGCGCCATCGCCTGGCGCTCCACCTCGCCCAGCGGCAGTCCGTTCAGGGCAACCTTGAGGGTGATGTTGCGTTTGCGGTCATGGCGATTCAGCTCCGCGGGGCCGCTGCCCAATCGAAGGTCCGCCACGCTCTCCAGCGGCACCGCGCCCTGCGCACTGGCCACGGGCAGCCGCCGCAGCGTGTCCAGGTCATCGCGCCCACGGTCGTCCAGCCGCACCACCACCGGCACCTGGCGCTCACTCAGGCTCAGCTTGGCCAGGTCCTGGCGGTAGTCGCCCAGCGTGGCCACGCGCAGTGCATCCGCGATCGCACTGGCGCTCACTCCCAGGTCGGCCGCGCGGGCCGGGTCGGGCCGCACTTCCAGTTCAGGGCGTACCAAGCCGGACGAGGACACCACCGCCCCCACACCGGGAATGCCACGCAGTTCGCGCTCCACCACGCGCGCGTGTCGCGCCAGCAGGTCGCCGTCGTCACCGGTGAGCACCAGTTCGAAGCCTTCGCTGCCCTCCCCCACCTCCACACGCACGCCGGCCAAGGACTGCAGTGCGTCGCGCAGCTCCGCTTCCATGCGCTGGCGCTGGGGGCGCTGTCCGCGTGGCACCAGGTTGACCGTCAACGCGGCGCGGGTGACACCGCCGCTGGGGGTCGCTTCATCCGGGTCCTCCGAGCGCCCGCTTCCCGCGCCCGCCGCCGCGTACACCGATTCCACATGGGGGTTGCGGGCGATCATCGCGCGTGCGTTTTCGGCGCTGGCCAGGGTGTCGACCAGGCGGCTGCCGGGCGGCAGGGTCAACTGGATCTGGACCTGGTTGCCGTCGTCGGGCGGCATGAACTCACCGGGCAGCAGCGTGGCCACGCCCAGTCCCAACACCACCAGCCCGGTGGCGGCGGCCAGCGTCAGCAGGCGGTGCTGCAGGCAGCGGCGCACCATGCGCAGGTAGCGCGTGACCCAGCGTGGCACTTTGGCAGTGCGCGGTGCCGTGCGCAGCAGGTACGCGGCCATGGTCGGGGTCAGCATGCGCGCGACCAGCAGCGAGAACAGCACGGCCACCGCTGCGGTCCATCCGAACTGCACGAAGTACTGGCCCACGATGCCGCCCATCAGCGAGGTGGGCACGAACACGGCTACCAGGGTGAGCGTGGTGGCGACCACCGCCAGGCCGATCTCGGTGGATGCGTCGCGCGCCGCGTCCAGCGGGGTCTTGCCCATCTGCAGATGGCGCTCGATGTTTTCGATCTCCACGATCGCATCGTCGACCAGCACACCGATGATCAACGACAACGACAGCAACGACACCGTGTTCAGCGAAAATCCCATCAGCTGCATCAGGGCGAACGTGGGGATGACCGACAACGGCAGCGCCACGGCGGCGATGAAGGTGGCGCGCCAGTCGCGCAGGAACAGGAACACCACCACCACCGCCAGCACCGCGCCTTCCAGCAGCAACAGCATCGAGCCACGATAGTTCGCGGCAATCGGGTCGACATGGCTGACCGCTTCTTCCACCTGGATCTGCGGGTTCCCACGCTGCAGCTCGGCCATGACAGCGCGTGCCGCAGCGGCCACCTCGAGTTCGCTGGCCCCGCGGGCGCGCATCACATCGAAGGCCACCACCGGCCAGCCATCCATGCGCGCCGCAGCGCGGGCTTCGCCCGTGGTGTCGCTGACCTGGGCGACGTCGTCCAGACGCAGGCGCCGCCCGTCGCCCAGGGTGATTTCGAAGGCCGCGATCTCCGCTGCAGAGGCCGTCGCGGCCAAGGTGCGCACGGACTGTTCGACACCCCCCAGGTCCACACGACCACCTGCGGCTTCCCGTTGTGACTGGCGCAACTGTCGCGAGATGTCGGCCGCCGTGGTGTTCAGCGCCAGCAGGCGAGCCGGGTCCAATGCCACGCGCACCTCGCGGCTGAGACCGCCGACCCGCTGCACCGCGCCGATGCCGGGTGACCCCAGCAGGCGCTTGCTCACCTGGTTGTCGACGAACCACGACAGCTGCTCCATATCCAGGCGCGTGGAACTCAGCGCGAAGGTCAGTACCGGCTGGCTGGCCAGCTCCACCCGCTGGATCACCGGGTCCTCCAGTTCGGCGGGCAGATCGGCACGCACGCCGGCCACGGCGTTGCGCACGTCGTCCAGCGCCTGTTGCACCGGAACGCCGACCTCGAACTCGGCACTCAGCGACACCACGCTGTCCTGCAGCGTGGCGGTGATGTGCTTGATGCCCTGCAGGTTGGCCAGGGCATCTTCCAGTCTGCGGGCGACATCGTTCTCAAGCTGCAGGGGCGAAGCGCCCGGCAGCGTCGCGGTGACGGTGACGATGGGGAAGTCGATATCCGGGAAGTCCTGCACCTTCATCGCGCGCAGGCCGGCAATACCGGCCAGCGCGAGCAGCACGAACACCAGCGTGACCGCAACCGGATTGCGGATGGACCAGCTGCTGAGGTTGCCGCTCATGGCGTGGCCCCTGCGCTGGGCGTGACCACGCGCACCGTGTCACCGTCGTTGAGCAGGCCCAGACCGGAGGCGATGACACGCCCACCCGCGTCCAGTCCGGTGCGTATCTCCACCCGCTCCCCCAGACGCTGGCCCAGGGTGACCCTGCGCGCGCGCACCGTGCCGCCCTGCCCCACCTCCATCACGTAATCAAACCCATCCCGCGCCAGGACCGCGCTGTTGGGCAGGGTCAAGCCAGGCTGCGCGCCGACGTCGATGGTCCCTTGCGCGAACGCCCCGGCACGCAGTGGGGCGGAGCCGGGAACGTCCACGTAAACCAGCCCGCTGCGGCTGCTGGTGTCGATCATCGGGGCCACCATGCGCACGCGGCCCAGCACCTGGGGCTGGCCCGGGCTGCCGATGCGCACCGACTGTCCGGGCTTCACCTGGCTCAGCCCCGCGGGCGACACCACGGCACGCCACTCCAGCCGGTGGTCCTTGATCAGCCGGAACAGCTCCTGCCCGGCGGGCACAACCGCACCCACCGTGGCCGCGCGTGCACTGATGGTGCCGTCGGCAGGAGCCCGCAGCTGGGTCTGCTGCACCCGCAGGCGTGCCAGCGAAGCAGCGGCATGCGCCGCCTCCAGCCGCGCGCTACTGGTCAGCGCGACGGCGCGGTACTGGCTGACCTGCTGTTTGGACATCACGCCGGCGGCATCCAGGCCCTGTGCACGCAGGTGATTGCTTGCGGCCTCGTCCGCTTCAGCACGCGCCAGCGTCACCGCTGCCTCGGCTTCAGCCAGCGAGGCCTGAAGCGTGGCCGGATTGAACCGTGCCAGCACCTGGCCTCGTCGCACCTCGTCGCCCACGTTGGCGATCACTTCAGTCAAACGCTGGCCGTCGGTCTCGGCACCGATGCTGGCCTCCTGCCACGCCGCAATGCTGCCGGTGGCCGGAACGCGAACGGGTAACGTCTCCTGCCTGGGTTGCACCAGCGCGACGGACAGCATCGGCACAGGTGCCGCGGTGTCTGGTGCGGCGACAGCACGTGCGTCACGCCACCCCCAGGCTAGCGCAAGCCCGGCCAGCAGCATCGCTGTGGTCAGGGCGGTACGGCGGTGTTTCATGGCGGGGGTGTTCCTCTGGCCTGCGGTTGGGGCCGGAGGATGGCGCGGCGTTGTCGCGGAAATGTCGCGTGCACGCGCGGCCCCGCTGAATGACGGCGAACCAGCAGCTGTCAGAAAGTTGTCGGAAACAGTCTCGCAACGCCCACAGCGGTGTTGCCACGCCGTGCATTTAACGAATCCCTAGCCCGGCTCCGACCGGAATCCGACCAAACGGTTTCCAGAATCGCCGCCATCTTTCCAAGGGTGGCTGGCCGCATGGCTCCTCCAACTTCATCCTCTTCGTCGATCACGCTGGATGCGGCGGTCGCCCGCTCAACCGCCACACGCGGTGCGGGCGTGCTCGCGCGGCTTTCCGCGTGGCAGCCGACCCTGAGCCAGGAGTCGCTGATTCTGCTGGCAAGCGCGTTCTTCGCGGTGGTCAGCAATGGACCGTTCTGGAGCGCGGCGCATGCGCTGCATCCGGGCAGCCTGCTGTTCCTGGCGGCGTTGTCGGGCGTGCTGCTTGCGGCCAACGCCCTGTTGCTGTCACTGCTGGTCTGGCGCTGGACGGCGAAGCCCGTCCTCACCGTGCTGTTGTTCGTCACAGCGATGGCGGTGCACTACATGACGCGCTATGGCGTCTACTTTGACGCCGACATGGTGCGCAATGTGCTGGCCACCGACGTCAAGGAATCGCGCGAGCTGATGACGCCCAGCCTGATTGTTCCGGTGCTGCTGACTGCCGTGCTGCCCACGCTGCTGCTGTGGCGCGTCCGCATCGCGCCGCGTGCCTTCACCCGCACGCTGTGGGTGCGACCGGTCTTCATGCTGGGGTTGATGGTGTTCGGTGCAGGCTCGGTCATGCTGGCTTCGGCCGATGTCGCCTCCATGCTGCGCAACCACCGCGAGATCAAGTACCTGGCCACGCCGATGAACTATGTCATCGGGCTGAAGCAGAACCTGCGCAGCAGCTCGCCCATCGCCAAAGCACCCAAGACCCCCATCGCGCAGGACGCCGTCGTGGCGGCACGCCCCGCCGGAAGTCGCCCGCGCCTGCTGGTGGTCGTGGTGGGTGAAACCGTGCGCGCACAGAACTGGGGCCTGAACGGCTATGCCCGGCAGACCACGCCCGAGCTGGCACAGATCGGCGTGGTGAACTTCCCGGACATGCATTCCTGCGGCACCAGCACCGAAGTGTCGTTGCCCTGCATGTTCTCGCAGATCGGCCGGCGCAACTACGACGAGAAGGCCATTCGGGGGCAGCAGTCGCTGCTGAATGTGTTCGAGCGCGTGGGCATCACCCCGCTATGGCGCGACAACCAGTCCGGCTGCAAGGGGGTCTGCGAGGGCACGGCCTTCGAATCGCTTACTGACAACCGCGACCCCTCGCTGTGCCGTGACGGCCGCTGCATGGACGAGGTCCTGTTGTCCGGCCTGGATGCGAAGGTCCGCGCCGTGCCCGGCGATCGCGTGGTGGTACTGCACCAGTTGGGTAACCATGGCCCCAGCTATTTCCAGCGGTATCCGGACAACTTCCGCAAATTCATCCCGCCGTGCCAGAACCCCGAGCTGGGAAACTGCACGCCGCAGCAGATCGTCAATGCCTACGACAACGCCGTGCTCTACACCGACCATTTCCTGGCCCGCACCATCCACGAACTGCAGGCGATGGATGACTACGACACCGCGCTGGTGTACGTGTCCGACCATGGTGAGTCACTGGGTGAGAAGGGTCTGTACCTGCACGGCGTGCCCTACGCCATCGCACCGGCCGAACAGACCTCGGTGCCCATGGTGATGTGGTTCTCGCAGCGCTTCGCCAACGCGCGTGGCCTGGACACCGCCTGCCTGTCCCAGCGTGCCCGCCAGCGTACCGACCACGACGTCCTGTTCTCTTCGCTGCTGGGCTTGATGCAGGTGAAAACCAAGGCGTACGACCCCACGCAGGATGTGTTTGCATCCTGCGTGGCGGCCCAACCTGCTTCGACGCATTCCACGGCAGGCTGATCCTGGACATGACAGGCGGATCACCCGAACCACGGTATCCTGACTCCACGCGCCGTTTCGCCCACCCCAATTGTCAATGTCTGGAATCAAGCTTGCCCCGCCGTGGATCCCGGCCACCTGGTCCGTGCTGCCACGCCGTTTCTACACGCGCCACCCGACCGACGTTGCGCCCGAACTGTTGAACAAGCTGCTGGTGCGCGACGACGGGCGTGCCGCGCGAATCGTGGAGGTGGAAGCCTACGCGGGCGGCGAAGACCCTGCCGCGCACTCCTACCGGGGACAGACGGCGCGCAATGCCACCATGTTTGGTGAAGCGGGCCACCTGTATGTCTACTTCACCTACGGCATGCACTGGGGCAGCAATGCGGTCTGTGGTCCCGTTGGTGAGGGCATGGGCGTGCTGCTGCGTGCAGCCGAGCCGCTCAGCGCACTCGACCTGATGCGCGCCTCCCGCCCTGCAGCGCGTCGTGATCGCGACCTGGCGAGCGGGCCGGGCAAGCTGTCGCAGGCGTTCGGCATCACCCGCGCCCTGGACGGGGCAGACCTCGTTCGTGCAGATTCAGGCATTGCGATCGTCAGCGACGGCACACCACCCCCTGCCTCCCCGTGGGTCGGGCCACGCATCGGCATCAGCAAGGCCGTGGAGTTTCCCTGGCGCTGGTGCGTACCCGACCATCCGCATGTGTCCGTTCGCCCCGGGCGGTCATCGCGTTGAGGGCTTGCGCGCCCAGCGCGACAGATTCTGCTTCAGCGTCTCGATGCCTTCCCAGGGATCCTTGTGCCGCCGCTTGAGCTTGGCCGGCACCGTCTTCAGGGTGAACGTGTCTGCACGTTGCAGCTTGGGCAGCTCCGCCCAGCTGATCGGCATGGCCACCGGTGCCCCCGGACGGGCGCGCAGGGAGTAAGACGCAACCGCCGTGGCACCGCGCCCGTTGCGCAGGTAGTCGACGAAGATGCGCTTGTTGCGCAGGCGCTTGCTGGCTGTGGCAATGAAACGGTCCGGCTCGGACGCGGCCAGCGCCTCGGCAAAGCCCTTTGCGAAACGCTTGGTCAGGTCCCAGTCGCAGCCTGGCTGCAACGGCACCACCACGTGAAGCCCCTTGCCGCCGGATACACGCAGGAACGATTCCAGCTTCAACTGCTTCAGCCTGCTGCGAATGTCCGTGGCCGCTTTCCTGACCTCGGAGAACGGCACGCCGGGGCCCGGGTCCAGGTCGAACACCACCCGGTCGGCGCGGTCCGGAGACTCGGCATGGCTGCCCCACGGGTGGAACTCCAGGGTATTGAACTGCACCAGTTCCATCAGGCCGGCGGCGTCGCGCACCACCAGATAGTCGCCCTGCGACCCGCTCTCTTCCTTCAGTCGCACCGTGTCCACGAGGTCCATCCCGGCGGTGTGGTGCTTCTGGAAGAAGCACGCCTTTGCGGTACCACTGGGGCAGCGGATGACCGACAGCGGCCGTCCGGCGACCTCGGGGAGGAGGTGGTCCATGATGGCGGTGTAGTAATCCCAGACGTCCTGCTTGGTGATGCCGTCGTCGGCGAACAGCACCTTGGTGGGCGATGAGAGCGACGGTATCTCCCTGACTGGCTTCTTCGCGCTTGCCGACTTTTTCGCAGCCTTCTTCTGCACGACTGTCGATGTGCCCCGGTCATCTTCTTTCAGATCGCTCACCCGCTTGTCCTCGCGTACCGCCTTCAGGGAGGGTTGGCGAAGCAGTTGCTGCCCGCCCATGCCACGGTAGAACACCTCCACCACGAAACGCGGCTTGAACCAGGTGGCACTGCGCAGGTCGGTGTCCATCTCGGGAACATGGACGCTGGGGGTCTTGCTGCCTGCCCTGCCGATCAGCGCGCTGATCTCACGCAGGCGTGCGTCGGTAAACCCGGTGCCTACCCTCCCCGCGAAGCGCCAGCCGTGCTCGCGGTCAGGCCTGGCCAGCAGCAGCGAGCCAAAGCCGGTCCGGCTGCCCTTCGGGGCGGTGTATCCGACCACCGCAAACTCGTCGCTGGCCAGTTGCTTGGTCTTGCGCCAGTCATCACTGCGCCCGCCATGGTAAGCACGGTCAGCACGTTTGGAGATGATGCCCTCGAAGTGCTGCTCACCCGCCATCTGGAAGGCCTCCTCCCCCTCGCCTTCAACGTGGGAGCTGTAGGCGAGCTGCCGGGGGCAACCCTCCAGCAGCGTCTGCAGAAGCTGCTTCCGGTCCAGCAGTCGTGCCTCCGAAACATCCACGCCATCCAGGTGCAGGAGGTCGAACAGGACGTAAGTCAGCGCGCCTTGGCGTTCACCGGAGAGCGTGGCCTGCAGCAGGTTGAAATCCTGCTTGGTGCCCTTGCCGGCGATGAGCTCGCCGTCCAGCGCGGCCGACACCAGACCCAGCGCGGCCACCGCGTCACGGATCTCAGGCAGCTTTTCGGTCCACTCCAGTGCGTTTCGCGACCACAGTCGCACAGTGCCTTTGTCGACGGTTGCCAGGATGCGATAACCATCCCATTTGATTTCGTGTACCCAGGCATCTCCCTGCGGTGGACTGTCGCCGAGTTTTGCCAGCTGCGGCGCGAACGGGCCAGTTGGCGCGGCTGCCTTCCGGGCACCTTTCAACGCCAGCGCCTTCTTCGCCCAGTCAACCCGTCGCTTTCGCGCCTTCGGTGTCACGGTCGCCCGCCGCTTCTTGTGGGTCTTGCCGGTGCCCGCGCGCTTCTGGTCCGCCACCGGTGCCGCGGTGACGTCGGCCAGCAGGTCGTCGGCCTCGAGTGGGCCGGCGAAGGCGTCGTTGTCCTTGAACAGCAGCCATTGCGGCTGTCGCGCCGGCTTGCCTGAGCGCACCAGGTGCCAGCCGCCCTTGAGCTTGTCGCCGAACAGCTCGAACCGCAGATGGCCCTTGGCCAACTGGGCCTCGGCGTCGCCCTCGGTCGACCATACGCCATGGTCGAACTGGGCGACATGCCCACCGCCATACTGGCCTTTGGGAATTTCACCTTCAAAGCCCGCATAGTCCAGCGGGTGGTCCTCGACCTCCACCGCCATCCGTTTGACCTTGGGGTCATAGCTGGGCCCCTTCGGAACCGCCCAGCTCTTGAGTGTGTCCCCCACCTGCAGCCGGAAGTCGTAATGCCGGCGGCTGGCGTGGTGCAGCTGCACCACGAACAGGGCTCGACGGCCGCGTGGCGCTGCCTTTCCCGGTTCGGGCTCACGGGTTTTGTCGAAGCTGCGTTTACGACGGTATTCGCTCAGACTCATGCGGCGTTTCCGGTCAGGCGCGTTTACGCGCCTTGGTGGCCGACTTCCGGGCTGGCACCTTCTTTGCTGCCGCTTTCTTCGTCGCCTTTTTGGTCACCTTCTTCGTGGCCGTGGCCTTTTTGACCGCCTTGCCGGCCGTGCTGGCCTTGGCCGGCGTACGCCGGTTGCTGTCCAGGCTCTTCTGCAGCAGCGCCATGAAGTCCACCACATTGGTGGCCGCATCTTCATGGTGCTCGGGCTCCTCGAACTTCGTGGTCGCCCCGGCCTGCTTCATCCGCTTCCTGATGATGCCGGACAGGCGCTCACGAAACTCGTCCTGGTAATCACCGGGGACCCAATCGGAGGACATGCTGTCGATCAGCTTGCGCGCCATTTCGAGTTCTTTGGGGGCCACGCGGTAGTCTTTGGCATTGCCTTTTGGCAGCTTGTACTCATCCAGCGCCACCAGCTCCTGCGGGTAGCGCAGCAGGATCATGACCAGGGCATCCTGCTCGGGCATCACCGCGCAGATGTACTCACGGGTGCGGATCACCACCCGGCCAATGCCGACCTTGCCGGTGTCCTTCAAGGTCTCACGCAGCAGCACATACCCCTTCTCGGCCTTCTTGCCCGGGACCAGGATGTAGGGCTTTTCGTAGTAGCGAAGGTCGATGCTGCCGGCATCAACGAATGCCTCCACGTCAATTGATTCGTGGGTCTCGGGGGCCGCTGCGGCAATGTCTTCCTTTTCGATCACCACGTAACTGCCCTTGTCGTACTCAAAGGCCTTGACGATGTCCTTCCACGGCACTTCTTCGCCGGTATCGGCGTTGACCCGCTCATAGCGGATCGGCTTCTTGTCGCGCGAATCCAGCATGCGGAAGCTCAGGTCCATGCGCCGCTCGCCGGACATCAGCGACACCGGAACGTTCAGCAACCCGAATGAAAGCGAACCGGTCCAGATCGGTCGGGCCATGCCACGTCTCTTTGAAGGGTGTGCGTGTGTTGTAGGCGCGTTGCAGTCGGGCCGACGTGAAATCGGGATGCGTGGCGGCCGATAGGTACTTTTACGCAGGACGCTGCGGCCGGGTTTGGATAGATTGCAGACATCGCCGATCGCAGCATCCACGCCATGTCAACGCCCGGCTCACCTTCCGAACACCCCACCTCGCCATCGGGTTCACTGTCCACCGACCTCGCCCGTGGGCGCACCCACATGGCCAATGAGCGCACCCATCTGGCCTATCTGCGCACCACCGTGTCGCTGATCGGCTTTGGCATCACCATCAACCGGTTCAGCACCTACCTCATCCAGAACGACCAGGCTCCGGAAGGTGGGCACCTGCTGCTGCGCGATGCAAGCAATGCCGGCTTCGGCATGGTGCTGCTGGGCCTGGCGTTGCTGGTCTGGTCCCTGCTGCGCTATTGGCAGGTCAGCGGCGATATCGAGCGCGGCGTCATCGTCGCCCGCCACCGTGCCACCACGGTGTTCAGCCTGGGCTTGCTGCTGCTGGGTGGGCTGACGGCGGTCTGGTTGTTCATCGACCACTGAGGCGGTGCAGCGCGCTATTTTGGGAACAGCAACGTCACCCCGAGTCGCACCCCCCAATCAGGCCCGCCGTGCGGCGCGTCCAGGTAGACGCGTACACCTCCCTGGTAGCTGAGCATCTGGCTGCCCAGCTTGCTGACCTTCGAGTACTGGATGTTCAGCGGCACCGTCCATTGGCTCGCTTTCCAGTCATAGGTGGATTCCACATTGAAAGTCAGGGTGCGCCCACCGCTGTACGCCCGGGAAAGAAACGGCTGCAGGAAGGTCGAGCTGATATCTGCGCGGTGGCTGCCCGTGCCGGCCACGTCAGCCAGGTGATTCATCAACGCGCCGTACGTCCAGCCCTTTTCCTGCTTCAACAGCACCATGGTGGGCCCGGCCGCCCAGGTGTCGGTGCCCAGGTCATCGGTCCCGGTGGGGATCAGCAACGCGGGGCCTATGCCCCAGATCACACCCGATGCACCGGGCTCCCTGGGTGAGAAGAAGAAGCTCTGGGTGATGTCGCCCAACCCGGCCTGGTCGGTGCCCGGCACCACGTCCTTCTGGTAGGTGACCGGCAGGATGGTGCGGGAAATCACGTTCCAATGCTCGCTGATCGAGAACGGAGCCACGGGTTGGATGTTCAATGTGTGCCGATACCCCTCCTCGCCAAAGGTTTCATCGTAGTTGTACTGGAAGGGCACGCTGATCAGCGCTGCCACCGGGTTCGACAGCTTCTTGGCCAGCTCATCGGCGCTGTGTTCCTGCGCCGCAAGCGGATGCACCACGCCCATCGTGACGCCACCGAGCAGCACGAGCAGGGATATCCGGTTCATGGCGTTGCTCCGTCGCGCAGGCTGCGCTGCAGGTCCAGCATGGGCTCCTGTGGCACCCGGGTCATCCCGGTGCTGGGGCGATCCAGGTCCAGAATGAGCCCCACCGCCAAGGTCAGCAGCAGAAGCAGCAGCAGCGTGCTGCGCCGTTGGTGCGGACGCTCATAACCCACCAGGCCCGCCGCCAGCACCGCAAACAGCAGCAACATGCGCAGGATGCGAGGGGGAATATGGTCCTGGCGCGCGGCAAAGCGTTCGGCGGCCAGGTCAATCGATTGGTTGGTGGTGGTGAACAGCAGCGACGCGCGTGGGGTGTCACGGAAATCCTGCGTGCCGGCAACCAGCACCCGCCAGAGCTCATTCTGCAGGGCCAGCGTGCGTGCGTTCTGCTGCACCTCCTCCTCGCCCGTGCGTGCATTGGCAAAATCAACGCGTGCATCCACATAGCGCCTGAGCACATCCTGCATCTGCGCCCGCGCGCTATCGGCAAGCAGATCGGTGCGCAGCCAGGTCGTTCCCAGGGCGTTGGCTTCCTGCACCACCAGCTGCCGGCGCTCGTCGTAGCGCCCAAGCGACAGCGAGAACGTGAAGCCGATCAGCAGCGCCAGCAGGCCCAGCACCGAGGTCATGGCGAAGGCGTCGTTGTCCTTCCCTTCTTCCGCGACCGAGCGGGCTTCGCCGCGCCGGCGTTGCCAACGCGACACCGCGGCCCCGATCTCGCGGGCCACCAGCAGCGCAATCAGAAAGCACAGCGTCAGCAGCCACAGCGGCAACGTGGGGTAACTGGCGGGAATATCCATGAGGCTGAGCATGCGCAATGGGCCTGCGGCCCGCGTCAGTACTTCTACGGAACCGGTGCCAGTGAACGACGCAGTCACACCCTGTGGTCAGCAGACTCACGGCAGCGCTTTGACTGCGACCCCGTCTTTCATGATCACCGCAAAGTTGCGATCCGGGTCGGTGATCAGATTGATGTCGCTCAACGGGTCGCCGTTGACCAGCAGCAGATCGGCCAGTGCCCCCTCCTCCACCACCCCAAGGCGGCCGGCGTAAGGACTGCGCTTGCCCGACAGCGCCAGCAGCTGCGCATTGGTGCCGGTCGCCATGACCAGTGTTTCGGCCGGCGTGTACCAACGGGTCATGCTGGCCAGAATATGGTTCTGTCGCGCTGCCAGCGCCCGCGAGAACAGCACGTCGGTGCCGAATGCGGTCTTCAGGCGGTACTTCTTTGCCAATGCATAGGTGCGGTCGGTGCCGGCGAACACTTCCTGCGCCTTCTGCCATTGCTCCGAGTCCGGCGGAAAGGCGTTTGCCAGTTCCGGCGGCAGCGGCTGCGTACTCAGCCATATCCCTTTGTCGCGCATGATCCGTGCGGTCGCGTCATCCATCAGGCTGGCATGCTCGATGCAGGGGATGCCGGCACGGATGGCACGCGTGATCGCTTCGGGCGTGTACGCATGTACGGTCACGTAGGTGCCCCAGTCGTGCGCCGCATCCTGCGCTGCACGCAGTTCGGCCTCGCTGAACGACACCACGTCCAACGGACTGTGCGGCGATGACACGCCGCCACCGGCGGTCAGTTTGATCTGGCTCGCACCGCGCATCAGCATCTCGCGCACGCGCACCCGCACTTCGTCCGGCGTGTCGGCAATCGCGCTGTCGCCCACCACGTCATGGCGCGACCCGGGTTGCCCCAGGGTCCGCGGCAGATCGGTCGCATCGCGGAAGTCGCCATGGCCACTGGTCACCGTGATCATCGCGCCCGAAGGAAAAATCCGCGGGCCCTGCGCCTCTCCCGCATCAATGGCCGCCTTCAACCCGAACACAGCCCCGCCGACGTCGCGCACCGTGGTGAAGCCACGCATCAGCGTCCTGCGTGATTCGTCCGCCGCCACGATGTTCAGGAAACCGTTGTCCGCGCTCATCGCGGCCTGGATCGGTACGGCGGCGAACATGCTGTGCCAGTGCACATCGATCAAGCCGGGCATCAGGGTGCGCCCATTGCCCTCGATGCGTCGCGCACCTGGGGCCTCCAGCGGCGTGGCAGAGATCCGGGTGATCCGGTTGCCCTCCACCAGCACATGCCGCGGTGGCGACAGCTGGGCGTGGGTGCCGTCGAATATGCGCACGTTGGCGAACAACGTGGTGGTGGGTGCTTCAGGCGACCCGACCGGCTGGGCGGCGGCGGGCCCCAGGATCAGCATTCCGATGCTGGCCAATGCAGCCGCGAGCATGCGTAGCAGACGGTGCGACATGGGAACACCATGTTGATGCAGACCCGTTCACGGTATACCTGCTGCCTCGCCCGGTGCGGGCCGACGGCTCAGTACTTCTACCGGCTGGCGGCCAGTGAATGACGCAAGCCGCTTGCAGCGGCACGCGCGCAGCGTCCTAATGACACGCAGTCCCTCGCTTGGAGTACCGGCATGACCGTATTCTCCCGCCTTGGCCGCCAGCCCGGCTCCATCGGTGTGGCCATGAAAGTGCACTGGCGGCGTCTGCTGGTGCTGGGTGTGCTGCTGGCAGTGGTCGGCATCGTGGGGTTGTACGCCGCGTCCTTGCTGGTGCGCACCATGACGGTGCTGGTCGCCGCGCTGCTGGTGATTGCCGGGGCCCTGCAGCTTTCACAGGCCTTCCTGCTGCGCGGCCTGCCGAGCTTCGCCATGACCATTGCGCTGGGTGCTGCACAGATCATCGGCGGCATTGCGATCTACACCCATCCGGAATGGGCCGCATATGCCGTGGCCACCACGGTCGCGGCGGTCCTGGTCGTCCAGGCCCTGGCCCAGTTCAGCCTGGCGTTCGGGTTCAGTGATGGAGGGCGGCGCTGGATCTCGCTGGCATCCGGGGTGATTGCCCTGGTCGCGGCCGTGATCTGTGTCACCGGCGTCGCCTGGGCCGGCCGCGCGGCCGCCTCGTGGGGCGTCGGGGTCGCGATGCTGGCGATGGGGCTGGCCTACATTGCCATTGCCCTGCTGGCCCGCCACCACAGCGACACCCCGCCGCGTTCCGGTACGCCCTAGAGCGCCGCCTCCAGATAGGCATAGATGTAGTTGGAGCCGCCATCCACCGTGCCCAGCATCTGCGCCGAGCCGAAGATGCCGGACCGGTGCGAGATGCCCACGCCCAGGTACAGGTCGTGCCAGCGGCGGCTGCCGAAGATGTCGCCCAGGCTGATGTCGATGCTGGGATCGAGGTAGTTCAGCAGCTTGGAGGTATTGCGATCGCGTCGTGCCTGCGACTGCACTTCGGCATACGGCACGCGTTCGGCATAGGAAAGGCCGAAGCCAAAGCCGATCCGGGTCTTGACCCGATGCGACCACGGGAACCCGTAGTAGAACGCCTTCATGTAGGCATCGATCTGCCAGGCATCCGGCTGGTGCCCCTTCTCATCATGGCGCAGCACACCCACGTAACCGACCAGATCCAGCGGCCAGCCGTTCAGTCCTGAAACAAACGGCCGGCCCACATGCACGCCCCAGATATCGGTGGGATCTTCGTCGTTCAGATCGGTGCAGCTGAAGGTCATGATCTTGACCATGTGGCAGCCATCCGCCGAATCGCGGCCGTAGAACACTTTGACGTAGGTTGGCGAGGTGGGCTCGTCCCAGCGCACCTGGCCGTTGCCGAAGTCGTACGCCGCACCCAGCAACGCGCCCCACTGCACGCGGTCGTCCACCAGCGGGCTGTTGCGCACGGCGCTGGACGGCCGCGTGGCGTATACACCGCCCAGCAGGCTCCAGTGCTGCAGGAACCGATAGCGCGCGTACAGGCCGGCGGTCACGTCCAGCCCGGATCCGGCGGCATAGGCCGCGCGCTCTGCCGTGGCCTCGTACGGCTCCACGCCGAAGTAGTAGTCGTTCAGCTTGGCACTGCGCCATTCAAGGCTCAGTACCGGTTGCACGTCCCAGCGCGCTCCCCGCCAGAGGTATCCATAGCCCGCGCGCAGTTCGCTGCCTTTGGAGGTGCTGGAGATATCCTGGCGTGCGCTCAGGTCCCAGGTATGGCCCTCGTGCTTCCAGTAGTAGCGCGCGCCAAGATCGGCTTCTCCGTTGCGGGTACGCAGTCCTTCAAGAATCTCGGGGGTTTCGTCCTCCGGATACCCTTCCAGCCGTCGTTCGACGAACAGTTCCAGCCCCTGGTCTTCCTGCGTTGCCAGCCGCACACCGGCGGCATTGGAGCGCAGGAAGAAGCGCTCGCCTTCATACAGGTACAACGGCAGCAGATCGACACGGTCATCCGCGCCCCGATACGGCGAGGACTCCACCCGCATCAGGAAGCCCAGCCCGGCACTGCCGGGCTCTTCCAGCAGCGTGCCCAGCATGGCGTCCTGTGCAACCGCCGGGGAGACGCAGCCCACCGTGACCGCCCATGCCAGCAGTCGCCAGCGTCGGGTGCACCGCATGCCCATGACACCCTCCTACTTGATGAAGTCGTACTTCAATGCGGTCTGCACGCGGAACACGTCCGCGCTGGCTCCGCTCTGTTCCTGCAGCTTGCCGTACAGCACTTCCGCGCCCCAGCTCCAGCTCGGTGCCGGCTGCCAGATCAGGTTGGCGGCGGCGTAGTCGCTGCGCCGGAACACCGACGGGTCCAGCAGCGCATCACGTTCCAGATACAGCCGGCTCCAGGTCAGGGTGGAATGCCAGCGCTGCGACCAGCGATGCGTGTAGCCGACCCAGCCACCGTACTGTTGCAGGGTCTGCAGGTCGTTGTTGGCATCCACCACGCCATCCAGGTTCAAACCGCCCAGATCGCCGAGGTAGGCGGCGATGCCCTGCCCGCCCACCGCACCGAACACGAAATAGCTGCCGCTGCTGCCGCCCCAGGTGCCGCTGAAGGCCAGTCCCCCGGCGGTGGTGCCATCACTTCCCTCGCCGCTGTTGCGCGCCGAGTCGAATGCCAGGTAGCGCAGCACGCCGGCCAGCTGCACGCTGCCCCAGTCTGCTTCGTGCCGTGCAGCCAGCACCAGGTTCGGAGCGGCGGTGCGCGATTGCTGGGTGGCACCGGCCAGCTGCAGCTCCGGTGGGCGGTGTTCAGCAGCGATGATCAGCTGGTTGCCACCGCGCAGCGGAATGTACTGGCGGATGCTCGCCAGGCGGGCCGACGGCGACGCGCCGGGGCCGGCGAAATCCAG